>CAZCYQ010000013.1:0-66313 GCA_964503085.1 uncultured Rhodothermaceae bacterium
AACCGTGGACAGGACGCCCTCAATTTGACGAGAATAGGTATTTTCGGGCAAACACCAATTAGGAGGTTTTTCCGGCGTTGTTGCTGATAGAGGTCGAGTCCCCCGCAGAAGAAGAGGATTGGAGTACCGCAGATTTCGAGTTTTCTGTACCCTCGTCCCATGGTTTTCATCTCATGAATCTTTCTGTTGAATTGTCACTTGTTAGTGCAGCTAAGCCGATGCCTCGATATCAAGCCCTAGGGTGCCAACCCGCGCTCTAACTGCTATGTCCTTGTGTGTGGCTTGTGCCGACAGGCGCGACGCGGCAAGTGCCAGAGTGAGCACTCCGATTAGAACAAATCGTTTTTTTATTAATTGGGATCACGGGATTCACCGGGATTAGTCGTGAGAATGCGTTGACCTAAAGCTCTCGCCCCCTGGTTCGATTCAGCGATTGAACTCCTTCGTTCATTGTCCTCGGGGGCACGTCCTCGATGTTGCACTACAATGGTCGCCTACACTGCGTTGGCAACTGACACGACTCCATGTCGTATTGGGATGACACACAACTAAAATCCCGTCATGCCTGCTTTCACATCGGCGAGAGAGAAACGCCTCTGGTTTTGGACACTGACCGTCGTAGTGGCCATTTACTCCACCTTGGGACTGGGGCAAACCCTAGTCGACACGTTGGGGAGCGACTTCTTATCAGTCTGGCTTTTTCTCCTCGGCTGCATTCTGGTGCTCGCAACCGTGATCACGCAGGGGCTCAAAGTACGGCCGAGCGGCATGGAGATCGCAATCGCTCTCGGCGTCGCCGCCGCCTACCTTCTGATCGTCGTTCGGATGGCGGTGCCAACCGAGCGCTCCCACCTTGTCGAGTACGGAGTGGTGGCCGTCTTCGTCTACGAAGCGCTCTTGGAACGGACCAGCCAGGGGCGGCGTGTGCCAGTACCGGGTCTGCTTGCAATTGCAATCGCATCGGTGATCGGCGTCATCGATGAGGGCATCCAGTGGTTTCTCCCCAACCGCGTTATGGACCCGGTAGACATGTTGTTCAATACGCTGGCAGCAGTGATGGCGGTCGTCTCAAGCGGGGCGCTCCGGTGGGCCCGGCAACGAGCCAACCACTTCTTGGGCCGCTAACCGTTCACCCCACTATCCCGTGGCACGACCGAACAGACGAAGTGTCGGCTCTGACACAACAGCTGGACGAAGCACGTTGCGAACCCACGCCGTCGCCCCGTAAACCGGGATGTTATACGAGTTATTATCTACAACCACGAACAGAGTGTCGAACACATTTGCGACATTCGGAAGCAATAACTACCATCCTGCAACGCATTCAACCATTTGAGCGTTTGATCATATAGTTTCGTGTTGGCCTTAGCCGGTGTAATGTATTTCGGTTCAATGTATCCGCACTCCCCCCTTTGCCTTGCGAAATATTGTACCTTCTCTTATACCCACTAATCTAGATAGGAACCGTGAGTTTGCTTGGATTCAATACTGGTTACGTCGAGGCCCTCTACAAGCGCTTCCTGGACGATCCCTCTAGCGTCAGCGAAAGCTGGCGAGATTTCTTTGCCGATTATGACCCCGGGGAAAGTATCCCTGCTACGGTTGAACCCAAACCGGATCAACAAAGAGTCATAGCCAAAGAGCCACCGCGCCCATCAGGCGATGGTCTGCCGGCTGATTCTGCTGTCGCGCCTATTCGTGGACCGAGTGCTGCTATCGTGGACAACATGGAGGCCAGTCTGGAGATTCCTACTGCAACCTCTGTTCGAACCCTGTCTGTAAAATTGCTCACTGAGAATCGAACTCTGCTCAACCAATATCAGCGCGGAATCGGTGGGCAGAAAGTGTCCTTCACTCATCTTATTGCTTTCGCGATCGTACAGGCACTGAAGGCCTTCCCGACTATGTTCAGCACGTTCATCCGGGATGGAAATAAACCACAGCATGTACGTCCGTCGCATGTGAATTTCGGTTTGGCCATAGATACCGAGCGCAGAGGACGCCGGTCGCTGCTTGTGCCCAACATCAAGGGCGCGGAGCAAATGAATTTTGCGCAGTTCCTGGCATCTTACAATGAAATCATCCTGCGTGCCCGCTCCAACAAGCTTACACTGGAGGATTTTCAGAATACGAATGTGACACTCACCAATCCGGGAATGATTGGAACGAGTCTGAGCGTGCCACGCCTTATGCCACGTCAGGGAGTGATCGTGGGGATCGGCGCAATCGGCTATCCAGCGGAATATCAGGCAATAAGTGCCTCTGCTGCAAGCAAGGTCGGATTATCTCCCGTAATGACTGTTACCAGTACTTACGATCACCGTGTCATTCAAGGCGCAGAAAGTGGCGCGTTCTTGGCCCATGTCGTGAAACTTCTACAGGGAGAGGATGAATTTTACTCACGCGTCTTTGAAGATCTGCATGTACCCCACCCGCCCTATGTATTAAGTCCTGACTCTACACCGCGCCTGGGTAACTGGCACAAGACAGGTACAGAGCTTGATGCTATTCAAAAACAAGCCCAGGTTATGATCCTGATCCGGTTGTTTCGCGTCTTGGGTCACCTGCAGGCAGACATAAATCCATTACAACCCAATTGGAAGTATCACCCCGAACTGGATCCCGCCAAATACGGACTCACTGTCTGGGACTTGGATAGGGAGTTCGTTACGGGGGGGCTGGGCGGTAAAGATGTACTCCCCTTACGGGATATCCTGAATATCCTCCGGGAAACCTATACGCGCCGGATAGGCGTTTCGTATATGCATATTTCCAGTCCACTGGAAAAACATTGGTTGCAGGAAAAAATTGAGCCACTGCGTAATGCTGAAGAGCTTACACTGGATGACAAGCGACGCATTCTTCACAAGTTGAATGAGGCGGAGTCGTTTGAGCGATTTCTGCATACACGCTTCATTGGCCATAAGCGTTTTTCCTTGGAGGGAGGCGAGAGTATCGTACCGATGCTGGATGTGATTTTGAGCGATTCCGCCGAACAAGGGGTGCATGAGATCGTGATTGGCATGGCGCACCGAGGGCGGCTAAATATTCTGGCCAATATCATAGGAAAATCCTATGAGGTGATCTTCTCGGAGTTTGAAGGAAATATTAATCCCGACACGATTTATGGGTCTGGGGATGTTAAATATCATTTGGGCAGCAAGGGGATCTATGAGACCCCAGATGGTGCCAAGATCGTGCTCACGCTGGCATCTAACCCAAGCCATCTGGAGTCCGTGAGCCCGATTGTGGAGGGAATGGTCAGAGCCAAACAGGACTGCCTGCGAGATATGGATAACCCACAGGCCCCCGGCGACCGGGTCATTGATGCAGTGATTCCTGTATTAATTCATGGCGATGCAGCCTTTGCCGGCCAGGGGGTTGTCGCTGAAACCCTTAATTGCAGCCAACTTCGGGGGTACCATACCGGTGGAACGATCCATCTCGTGATTAACAACCAGATCGGCTTTACTACTGGACCAAGCGAGGCTCGAAGCTCAACGTATGCGACCGATGTGGCACGGCTCATTGAAGCGCCCATCTTCCACGTCAACGGAGATGACCCTGAAGCGTGCGTACGTGTTGCCCGCTTGGCTCTTGATTATCGCCAGGTGTTCAACAAAGATGTCGTGATTGATATGCTTTGTTACCGGCAACACGGCCACAACGAAGGGGATGAGCCGACCTACACAAACCCTGTTCTATATCAGCAAATCAAGAAAAAACGATCTCCCCGTAAGTTGTATACAGAATCACTCCTTAATCGGGGGGACATGACACCCGACGAAGCGGAGAAAATGCTGGACGGCTTCAGGGAGTTGCTGCAAGAGGCCTTCGAGCGCACTTCAGATCTAAAGGAAAAGGACGCCGCGCAAATACTCGAGCATTTTCACAACCGCAGCTACGACACGATACCATGGGTAGATACACGTGTTTCCGAAGAGCAATTGGAAGCCGTGCTGAGCACACTGCTTAGAACTCCCGAAGGTTTTAATGCCCATCCTAAATTGATGCGGCAGTTCGAGCGTAGAGACCAAAAACTGCGGAAATCAGGAGCCATAGACTGGGCATTCGCCGAAGCATTGGCATTTGGCACACTGCTCCAGGAGGGAACTACGGTTCGCCTGAGTGGGCAGGACTCCCGACGGGCGACCTTCTCGCAACGCCACGCGGTTATATACGATCAGGATACGAATGAAGAATATATCCCGCTCAACAACATCACAGAGCGTCAGGCAAAGCTGCATATCTACGACAGTCTGCTTTCCGAATATGCAGTAGCCGCATTTGAGTATGGCTACTCAGTCGAAAACAGGAATGCATTGGTGATCTGGGAAGCCCAGTTTGGAGATTTTTCTAATGGTGCGCAGATCGTTTTTGACCAATTCCTATCGGCCGCCGAAGAAAAGTGGGGACAGGAAAGCGGTTTGGTTACCTTGCTTCCACATGGGTACGAGGGACAGGGCCCCGAACATTCTTCTGCGCGTCTGGAGCGCTATCTCCAACTTTGCGCCGAAGGAAATATGGTCGTGTGCAACCTGAGCACACCGGGTAACTACTTTCACGCACTCAGGCAGCAGGTCTTACGGGATGTCAAGAAGCCTTTAATCCTAATGACCCCCAAGAGCCTCTTGCGGCATCCAAGGGCAATTTCCTCGCCAACGGACTTGACTAATGGCGGATTTATGCCAGTTATCGGCACAAAGAAGAATGCTGAGACGATTGAACGTCTCGTGATGTGCAGTGGAAAAATTTACTACGACCTTTTGGCTGAGCTTGATAAACACGAAGATCAAAGCGAAACCATCGCTTTGATTCGACTCGAGCAATACTATCCCTGGCCACGAGAAGCACTGCACACCGAGCTGTCGAAATACCGCCCCGACGTGGAGATTTGCTGGGCACAGGAAGAGCCGGCGAATATGGGAGCCTGGACCTACGTTCGCCCACTCTTGACGAGCACCCTCCGTTCTGTGCATCCTGGACATGAATTCAGAATTCAGTATGCCGGACGTCATCCGAGCGCCAGTCCGGCAACTGGCAGCTCTATGGTGCACAAGCTTGAACAGGAAGAAGTTATCGCGAGTGCACTGCTGGTCTAACTTGGGGATTCTGTATCTGGCTACACGATACTCATTCCGCAGGTTACAGCGATCAGCAACCCACATATCGGGCAGTTGCCACGCCAAGTAGCTTGGAGATATTTTTGGTTCAAGCCTTGGCCGTACCGTATGTAAGTCTCTCACCTAACACAACTCGTACCACACAGGCGCCTTGAGTTGTGTAAGGGAATTCCCCTGCACAAACAATCCAGGATCCCGCCGAACGCACTCTCTGCCTAGTTCCGGGCCCGACACCTCCGCCACAAATGTCGCCGTGAAAAAGCGGCCTAATAAACGGGCTGTCGGTCAAGTCCAACTGAAAAGTCATCCTCTGTAAATGCGAAACACACAAAGTTGTATGATATGTGATATATTTCATGTATAATCTTGAAGATGAACGAACCGAAGGGGCAATAATCTATGTTATGTCGTCTGCTGCTTGTTTTTCTCGTATCCACTGTGCCATTTACGGCTTGGGGTCAACACGCGGGGATCTTTATCTCACAGGAAGATGCCCTCGCGATAAGGGAAGCCCAAGGCCGTTATGCCCTACTTGATGAAGCGATCGCCCTGGCAAAAGAGACCATGGAGGTGGCCTTCGCACATCCTATGGAAGTACCCAATCCTGGAGAAGCCGGCGGATACGAGCACGAACGGCATAAACAGAACTATCGTGAAATGCGCTACGCTGGACTGCTCTACAGCATCACCGGAGAAGACAAGTACGCAGCTTTTGTACGCGATATGCTGGATATGTACGCGATCCTGTATCCAACCCTCGGTCCACACCCACTGGCCCATCATCAGAAGCCAGGCAAAATATTTCATCAAACGCTGAATGAGGAAGTTTGGCTCGTGCATACGAGTATTGCCTATGACTGTGTATATGATTGGCTCTCGGAAGAGGAACGGACCCGGTTCGAAACCAATATCTTTCGGCCCATGGCCGACTGGTTTCTTGTCCGTAACAAAGCAGAATTCGACCGAATTCATAACCACGGCACCTGGGCCGTGGCTGCAGTTGGAATGATCGCCTATGTGATGGGGGACCTGGCACTGGTAGAAAAGTCCCTGCACGGCTCTGATCTGGATGGCAAAGGTGGCTTTCTGGCACAACTTGACCTGCTGTTCTCTCCAGACGGGTATTACATGGAGGGACCGTACTATATCCGGTATGCCTTGATGCCCTTCTTCTACTTTGCTGAAGCTGTGGAGCGGATGCAACCCGAAGTGGGGATCTATGAATACCGCGACCAGATCTTGCGGAAAGCCTATTATGCGGCTGTTCAAACTTCATTCCCCAACGGTGTCTTTCCACCGATCAACGACGCATCGCTAACAATGGATGTGGCAGCACCTGAGGTCATTTTGGCCAATGCGCTGACCTACGATCGCTATGGAGCGGATGAAGATTTTCTGGGCATCGCCAAAATTCAGGAGCGTGTCTCCTTAAGTGGAGCTGGATTAAAGCTTGCCCGTGATTTTGATAGTAGTGAATCAGATCCACAAATTTCCTGGCCCTCGGTGGAATTCAGCGATGGAAGCGACGGTAGCCTCGGTGGTCTGGGAATTCTCCGAATGGGAGAGGGGGCGGAACAGTCTATGCTCCTGATGAAGTATGGCGTACACGGAGGAGGTCATGGACATTTTGATAAGCTCCACTTCATCTTCTTTGATCAGGGACGACAGGTCATTCGCGATTACGGGTTTGGTAGATGGGTCAATGTGGAACCCAAATTCGGCGGACGGTATTTGCCAGAGAACGAATCCTATGCAATGCAGACCATTGCACACAATACCGTAGTCGTTGACGGAATAACACAAAACACGGGGGACGAAGACACTGCAGAGTCAATGTCTGCAAAACGACATTTTTTTGAAGCGGAGGAAGCACACGCTATTGCCATGAGCGCACATGCTGACACATATTACGATGACGTAGATATGCAGCGCACTATGCTGCTCGTTAAAGATGAATCACTTCCGTATCCGGTCGTAGTAGACTTGTATCGCCTAACCAGCAATACAATCCGCCAATATGACTACCCACTGCATTATTCTGGCCAGAACATTACCTCAAACCTGCAATTCGAGACAAATACAAACGTGATGCAGCCCCTGGGGAGTGATGATGGATACCAGCACATCTGGCAGACAGCGCAGGCCCGTACAGATTCATCCATCCAGTTTACCTGGCTGGACGGCCATCGGTACTATTCGCTGATTTCTTCTGCCTGGCCGGAAAGTGAAGTACATCTCGGACGCACTGGCGCAAACGATCCCGATTTCAATCTGCAATCCCATCCCCTTCTCGTCCTGCGTCGTCAGGCCGAAGACATGCTTTTTGCATCCGTCATAGAACCCCATGGCTACTTCAATGAAGCCCGGGAAAGATCTACACAGGCCAGACCCCGAATCACAGGCGTAAAAGTTTTGGGCCATTCGGATGTAGCAAGCGTAATTGAGATCACTGGGCAGGAGGGCCTTCACTGGCGCGTTATAGTATCGAACCAGTCTGAGGGAGTGACCGGAGGACAGGAGGTTACTTTCGGTGGTGAATCTTTCCAGTGGACTGGAAATTATCAGGTTGAATTTCTGGGTAACCCGGAAATAGAAAATTGACTCGCGGGCAATAAAATGCCTAATCACCCCCAATCACTTAAAGTACTAACACAAAACGACAGCATGAATACAGATCTGAGCGGCAAGGTGGCACTGGTAACCGGAGGAGGAAGGGATATCGGAAGATGGATTGCCTACGGCCTGGCAAAAGCTGGCGCCTCTGTTATCGTTAATTATCACTCGAGCAAGAATGCCGCTGAGGAGACCGTATCAAAAGTCGCCAGTTTCGGCGGCCGGGCTATTGCAATAAAAGCCGACATCACCAAAGCAGCAGACGTAGATCGTCTACTCTCTGAGGGCACCGAAGCCTTTGGTGGGTCCCTCGATATACTGGTCAATAACGCCGGCGGTCTACTGGCCCGCAAGAAGCTTGACGAAATGGACGAAGCATTCTGGGATGCCGTTATGGCAGTCAATCTCAAATCTGTCTTCCTGGTTTCTCAGGCTGCTTTGCGGTACATGAAGCCTGGTGGCACAATTGTGAACCTGGCATCACTCGCAGCCCGTGACGGGGGCGGAGGCGGATCAATTGCCTATGCAACTGCAAAAGGTGGAGTCCTGACCATGACCCGTGGTATGGCAAAAGAACTGTCTGAACGCGACATCCGCGTGAATTGTGTCTCACCAGGCCTGATCAATACAACATTTCACGACACGTTTACACCCGATAACGTTCGGAAAATGATTGCTGGAAAGACGACCGTAGGCCGTGAAGGTGAATCTGAAGATGTTGCCAATATCGTCGTATTTCTTGCATCTGACGCCTCTGCATATGTGAATGGCGAATCTGTGGAAGTGAATGGCGGCCTTTACTTCGTCTGATCTGATCACGAGGATCAACCGGCAAATGGATAATCCTGACGTGTTTGATGTGCAAAAATGGCTACCAGATCAATTGATCTGGTGGGCTTGCGTATGGCCGGTGCCCTCCGCTGCTCAAACCCGACCAATTATTTCTATTCTGGACAAACGCATTATCCAGATACAAGGACTTATCGTGCCATCTTCATGAATTCAGCCAATAAGCTTGTGTTGCTCGCATTACTGGCTTTACCGCTGCTCCTGAGCAGCGCGGGCTGTAACTCCGCACAGGATAGCATTGAACTTCGTTTAGCGCATGTGCTGGATTCTACGCATCCTGTACACCGTGGGATGGCTTTCATGGGGGAGCGTTTAGAGGAACTATCGGGAGGCACTATACAGGTAAAAGTATATCCCAGTGGACAGTTGGGTAACGAACGGGAATCTGTGGAGCTGCTCCAACTTGGCACGCTTGACATGGCAAAAACTGCTTCCAGTGTGATTGAGAATTTTGTCCCCGCCATGGGAGTTTACAGCCTACCCTACCTCTTTGAAGATCAGGACCACCTCTGGAAGGCACTTCAAGGCGATGTAGGAAAGGAAATATTGCTTCAAGGATTACCCTACCGAATACGGGGATTATGTTATTACGATGCCGGATTCCGAAGCTTTTATATACACGATAAAAGGATTGAAACTCCAGATGATCTCCAGGGCCTGAAAATTCGTGTGATGCGGAGCAATCTCTCTATTCAGACAATCAATCTACTTGGTGCAAATGCTACGCCAATGGCTTATGGAGAGCTCTATACCGCGCTGCAGCAGGGGGTCGTGGATGGTGCAGAAAATAATCCGCCAAACTTCTACGGATCCAAACATTTTGAGCAGGCGCGATACTATACCCTAGATGAACACGCCGCTCCTCCGGATGTCCTTTTGATTGGCACACATACATGGAATAAGCTGTCTACCCAGCAAAAAGCGTGGCTTACCCAAGCGGTAGAGGAATCGGTAGTGTTCCAGCGAAGATTGTGGAACGAGGCCAGCCAGGAAGCCCTTAGAGCCGTCGAGGAAGACGGAGTGACCGTCGTTCGCCCAGATAAAAGGCCGTTCCAGGAAGCCGTTCTGCCACTTTATGAATCTCTTAAAGGTACCGAACTGGAACCGTGGGCCAACCGGATCCGGGATCTTGATATCCAAGCACCATGACGCACATTATTGACAAGACGCTTGCGGGATTGCTGGTCACCTTAATGTCGGTCATGGTAGTTACCGTATCCTGGCAGGTCATTACTCGCTTTCTGCTTAACAGTCCCAGTTCATACACAGAGGAATTGTCAACTTATCTGCTCATCTGGATCAGCCTGTTGGGTGCAGCATACGCTTTGCGTGTACGTGCACACCTCGGCATTGATGTGCTTGTACGACGACTGCCCAATACCCAACGGCGATCCGTTCACGTGTTCGCCTACATCATTATTATCATTTTTTCCATGGTGGCGCTGGTCTTTGGAGGCAGTTGGCTCGTCTATGTGACGTTGGATCTGAATCAGCTTTCTGCAGCTTTCCAGGTCCCCATGGGTTACGTCTATCTTGCGCTTCCGATAAGCGGACTCCTGATGACCTACTACAGCATAATTGCTATTCGAGAGAACCCGGATCACGAGAGTCCTACACTCTTATCCGATGGTTGAGACATCAACTATAAACCCGAACCGATAAACTGTAAATGGAGGTTGCCGTACTTGTACTTGTGGTAAGCTTCTTGATTCTGCTGCTGTTAGATGTGCCTGTAGCGTATTGCCTGGGCATGTCTACACTGCTCACCATGGTCGTGGCAGTAGATTTTGTGCCCGCGGTCAGCACAACCGCACAACGTATTGCTACGGGATTGGACAGCTTCACTTTATTAGCTATCCCGTTCTTCATTCTGGCAGGTAATTTAATGGGCCGCGGGGGAATTGCCCGCCGCCTTATTGCATTTGCCCGCTCCCTGATCGGAGCACTGCCTGGAGGCCTTGCACTTGTAAATATCATTGCGTGCATGCTGTTCGGCTCCATTTCGGGCTCGGGGATTGCTGCGGCAGCAGCGATAGGATCGGTCATGCATCCCAAGATGGTTGACGGCGGCTACGCACCCGGCTTCAGTGCGGCAGTCAATGTATCCTCTGCTACAACAGGATTGCTCATCCCCCCCAGCAATGTGCTGATCGTATATTCGTTGGCCAGCGGTACGGTTTCAGTCGCAGCACTGTTTGTAGCCGGATATATGCCCGGCATTCTGATAGGGGGACTGTTGATGGTGGTCGCAGCGTTCGTAGCGCACCGAAAGGGATACGGCAAGGGGGATCGTGTACCGCTTAGGGAGGTGTTCAAGCATTTTACGCAGGCACTTCCGAGCCTGACGCTGGTCGTGGTGGTGATTGGGGGGATTATCGCAGGGATATTTACAGCAACCGAGGCGGCTGCCATTGCAGTGCTCTATGCACTTGTACTCGTGCTACTCTATCGCGAGGTCCGAATACGGGATCTCTATAATGTCTTGCTTAACAGTGTGACGACTACCGCCGTAGTCATGCTCCTCATCGGTGCCTCGCTGGCGCTCTCCTGGGTGCTTTCTTTTGAGGATATTCCGCAGGGCATTGCAGAATCACTATTGGCAGTTAGTGACAATAAGATCATTGTACTCCTTCTGATAAATGTGCTGTTGTTGATGGTTGGCACATTCATGGACATGACACCGGCCATTTTGATCTTTACACCTATTTTTCTACCGGTGGTCGTGGGATTTGGCATTGATCCGCTCCACTTCGGTATTTTGATGGTGGCCAATCTCTGCATCGGTCTCTGTACACCGCCCGTGGGTACGGTACTGTTTGCAGGTGCAGGAATTTCCAGGGTAACTGTACCCGCAATGATTCGGCCTCTGGCTCCCCTGTATGTAGCTATGCTGGTCGCGCTGATATTGATTACCTTTATCCCACAAATCACGTTGGTGCTACCTCGACTATTCGGTCTCTAAAACTCTATCTTACATTTCACACTTACAAGCTACGGCTCCAAACCCTGTTTCTTAATTCATGGCGCAGCAATTCGCACCCGTAGGTAAACCCCAGCTTCTCAGCCATTCTGTGGTAGAGGCCATTGAGAATTCCATTCGCGAAAAGCATTTGGTGCCGGGCATGCGACTTGCATCCGAGTTAGACCTTTGCACTCAATTTGGCGTGAGCAGAACTGTATTGAGGGAAGCTCTGCGCATGCTGTCTGGGCGCGGACTGATCCGAATTGAAAAAGGGCGTGGCATTTTTGTATCTGAACTCTCCGCCGAAACGGTAAGTACTCCACTGGAAATGTATCTACAGCAACATGGCGGAGACCTCAAATTCATTGACATCATCAGGGCCCGCCAACTCATTGAACCCCCAATAGCAGCCGAAGCTGCCCTCCATCACTCACCGGATGATGCTGCGCAACTTCAGAAGGCTTGTGACGCAATGAAAACATGGACCGGGAGAAGTGAAGAATTAGCCAACCTGGACCTTGCATTTCATCAACACATTGCGATTGCATCCGGGAATAGTATCATGCCGCTGCTGATCGCACCGATCCATGCACTCATGCCACAAATCAAATCCTCCGTTCACGAAATAGTTGAGGATGCGAAGTATTCAGCAATCAAATGGCATGAGCGTATTCTGGAAGCCATCCTCGCGCGAGACGCAGAAGCTGCCCGCACCAATATGGAACATCACTTGATGGAATCGGAGAATCATATCTCCCAGATGCTGTCTGCTCAAAAAGCATCTGATTCCTCGGAGGCCAACAAGTGAATTGACCCGAATCTCCAGCTCCCACAATCCGCCTCTGGATTCTATCAGATTTCCCCAAGCCGCTTTTCAAGTTGATACCGATACAAGGATGGGACCGTAAGCTCTCCCGGCCAGTTTGTGCCTTCGTAATAGCCTCCTGCCCCCGATTGCATGCGTACTGGTACGTCACTTGACAATCCCACGACAATAACGCGGTCTCCCATTGCGCCCAAGTAAACAGGCGGGCGTATGGCCTCGACATGGTTGTAATGGATCTTGATATTCCACAGTACCAGCGGTGAATGGGATTCCACATCCAAGATTGGCTTACCCATTGAATCACCTTGAACGGTGAGTCCTTCATATAAATTAGGCTGTGCACAGCCCGCATCATAAATGCGTCCTATGGAACTGGCCATGACGACGTTGTAACCACTTTCGCCCGCACAACCGACAGGATGTAGTGTGTTTGAATGAATGCGAATATTCTTCATCAGGATATGTTTTGAATCCTGTGTGTGAATACCAAAACGACCTCCCCGCCCGGCAATCAGAATATTCTCAAGCGTCACTTGCGACGCCATATTGAGGATGATTCCCGCATCGGCATTCTCGATCTCCACATCTCTAATCCATCCGCGTCTCACACTTTCGAAGTATACCGCATTGTATCCATCCTCAAGACCACGTCCCCCATACGGCACAGAATTAAACTCAATACTTAGATGCTCCACGCCAACCTCCATGGATGTGGACGATGCTCCTGTCTGCGTGCTTGACCCTCGAAACCAAAACATCCCGCCCCAACTTGAATACGGCGACGCTACCCTCCCCTGGACCTTGGGTATGTCGGATGACTCACTGAACTCGTCTGGCACATCCACCGCACCAAGGGGCTTCTCTATACTGATTACAGTCTCTTTCACTCCACTCCCCCGCACAATCAAACTATCTCGCTCCAAGAGCATCACACCAGACAGGTGGAACCGTCCTTCTGGAATACCAATAACAACCCATCCTTCCTGATTATGCGCCGCTTGTATCGCCCGCTCAAACGCCTCAGTGTCGTCATTCATATCATCGCCAGTCGCGCCAAAGTCAGTCACATCCAGCGTTATTTCGGGATCGGGCGGAGGCTCTTCACCCCCTCTGTACCCCGCGTGAGAAAAATCAGGCAGTGCACGCACTGAATCCACCAAAATATCCGGGCTCCAGGGTTGTCCCCACCACGAGGGTCCAACGTCAGACGGCGAAAGAGGCGGATATGTGGGCGAAGCCCCCTTCCCGGATGCTGGGCCTTCGGGAGACGGATACTGCATCCCGTGAGGACCGCTTATCAACGTCGGATTCTCCCATCGTATACCTTCGGGGGGCTGAATGCCCAATTGCGTTCCATAGAATACGTTCTCGCTCCACGCAACGTCGTCAGCAGACACGTACGCCGTAACCACAGATCTATCGCTCTCTGTAATAATGACATTATGGCCAAACAGAACATCCTCTGGCAGAAGTGTCTTTTCTCCATCTGCTCCCAACCCAAAAAGTATGCTCACCCGCGTGCCAACAAATGTATTATGGGTAATGATTGGGCGCTTAACCTGAAAGTATCGATTCAGAGGCGAATTGGGGATGCCGTTCATCACTGAGAGCGACGCACGTGAGGAATCTCCCTCCAGTTCGGAAAAGTAGTTGTGCGTAACTAAATGGTCCTCGCCTATGACGCGTATACCACCCGTACCCGGCTTTCCTCTACCCAGAAACCAGTTCTCCCTGATGATAGCATGGTTTCCATGGCGCAGGGTTAAGGCGCCCTGCGCTTCAAGGAAAGTATTATGTCGATAAGTATTGTGTCCTGACTTATTGGAAATGATTTCGTGCTCGCCATCGGTGCGCTCAAACAGGTTATGTTCTACCACCGTATAGGAGTCCTGCATAGAGCGGCTGCTGGTGCCAATGCGAATGGTTTCTCCACCGTTCTTACCTAGTTCCGGGCGATACCCGAAGTGGTTATGGTCAATCCGGTGGTAGTTAGGTTCGTCTGCCGGCGGATCTTCCAGCCATACTACGAGCGTAGCTCCATCGTGCGTCTTGCCTGCAAAGTGACAGTGATCTACTCGATTGTGTGTGCCATACAGAGACACCCATTTGTACTGCAGAAGCCAGTTATCGGGATTGAACTCTGTTACCGCGCAGTTTGTGATGCGGCTGTGACGGGCCGCCCTGTTCGTCCGGAATGCGATCACATGTCCTCGATCCAGCGCTCCCCGGTGAAACCACAATCCCTCTACTTTCAGGTACTGCCCACCAATACGAAGACTGGACTGACCGGTCAGAATCACCTCTCCGGGAATTTCGGCACGAACAATGATCGAATCACCCTTTGCACCATCCGCATCAAATACTAGATCTGCATCGTGCCATATGCCGTTGGCCATGGTGATTGTATCACCCGGCTGGGCGTGACGGACTGCCTCCCGAAACTCATCCACCGTGTGCACCAGTGTATCCTCCAGAGTGATTGGAGCTATGGTTGCCAGTCCCAGTGCCAGTAAGATGCTTAGCCTAGTCAATGCCTAATCAGGGTACGTTTTGTGCGTGAACCGTCCACTTCAACTACAATAAAGTAAATCCCCGGCACAAGTCCAGATCCGTCATACGTGGTGAGGTGATTGCCTGTATTCATGGTACCATCAAAAAGCTTCGCCACCTCACGACCCAAAAGGTCATAGATGATTAGCTCTACAAAGCCCGGGGTTTCAAGCTCAAAATCAATCGTGACCGCAGACCTAAACGGGTTAGGGTATACCTGCACAACCGGAATCGATGCCGGCACCGCCGGCTGGTCAGAGTGCAATACAAGGCTGAGGTAGGATGGACCTACATCCTGTGATGTCAGCGGCCGATAAAGGACCGGCGATAAGCTGATTTCATCGGCCCCAATATCAGGTAGACCGTCCCGTTCCTGTCCATCAATGTCGTGGGTTACAAAGTCTATTGCAGTGGCTGCCCCCACTGCTATGCTTGTACTGGACGGTCGCCATACATCTTGATCCAGAACAAGTGTGGGATCAGCAATGAGTATACCGTCAACCTGACCAATACCAGATTGGGCCCCAAAGAATACGTTTGACGCATAGGTGATATTGAGTGGTGTGTCCTCGTATTCTACTATCGGCCCGTTGCGGGTTACAACCAGGTTATTCGCAATCTGGAGTCCATCAGGCGCGAGAGATTGCTCCGAGCTCTTTCCAGCTCCCATGACGAAGGTCTCTTCCACATTTACAAAGGTATTGAAGGCTACCACAGCATCCTTAACTTGAAAATATCTGTTGAGCGGAGAGTTCGGAATACCATTAACAACCGCCAAGGCGGCACGATAACCCGTGCCTTCCAAATCCTGAAAGTAGTTGTTGTACACCCTGTGCCGCTCTCCAATGATTCGAACTCCACCCGACCTCGACTTTCCTTCCCCTAAAAAGTAGTTGCCATAGACGCTGGCTTCATTGCCGTGCCGTAGCGTCAATGTGCCTGATGAGCGTCGGAAAGTGTTATGCCGGAAAATATTGTTGCCGCTCTTGTTCGAGATGATTTCGATCTCTCCATCACATTCCTCAAAGAGATTATATTCCACGGTCACATTCGCATCCTGCATTGAGCGGCTGCTAGTGCCAATACGAATGGTTTCTCCACCATTCTTGCCCAGCTCTGGGCGATGCCCGAAGTAGTTATTATCAATTCGATGCCACACTGGACTGTCATTGGGCGGATCGCGCAGCCAAACCACGAGTGTCGCACCGTCGTGGCTTTTACCGGCAAAATGACAATGGTCAACACGATTGTGGGAGCCGTAGATCGAGACCCACTTGTACTCTGTCAAATAGCTTGGAGGATTATAGTCGGTTATGGTACAGTTTGTAAGCCGGCTATGGGTGGTCAGACGCGAGGACGAACGCCTGAACTCAATAAGATGCCCACTGCGCAACGCACCCTGGTCAAACCATAAGCCGTCAACTTTGAGATATGATCCACCGATCTTCAAGCGGGAGTTGCCATTCAGGATCACCTGCCCGGGAGTTTCTGCCCGGAGCGTGATCGAGTCCCCTTCAGCGCCTTGGGCGTAGAACGAAATTACTACATCGGTCCAGGTCCCATTTGCCATAACTATGGTATCCCCCGGAGCCGAAGAGGCAATGGCACTGGCGAGCTCCTGCGGGGTGCTAGCCAATCGCTCCACCTGCGCATAAGCCGCAAGCGGAGCGAGAAGCAAGCATAAGAATAACTTTGTGCTGGTCGGCCAGCACCATTTGGTCCTGGACAACAGACTACTTGGCTACTACGAACTTACGCCACGTAACCTGACCATCTACACTAAGCCTGTAGAAGTAGGTACCTGGTGCCTGCTGATCCATAGAAACAGTTACCGCATGGGCACCCGCCGATTCAAAGCCTTCTTTGACTTGCGCTACGCGCCGGCCGAGCAGGTCATATAATTCCAGCGTAACATGACCCTCACGTTCCAGCCGATACGGAATAGTAGTCTGTGATCGGAACGGGTTCGGATAGTTCTGGCCAAGCACGAAGCTCATCTCCTCTGGAACAATCAGATCTTCGGCAGCGGTAGAGCTAGCCAGCCAACGCATATCGCCAATCCCCATCCCATCGGTCCCGGCCATGCGCAGTGCATTTGCCATTGGAATGGTGAAGTCCAAATTGTCTGGATCGGCGAATTCGGGATCAATATTGTACATGTCTGTCGCCGTTGAAGTCCCGTTGAGGACGACGGGAGCAACCATAAAGGTATCCGAATGGGAAATCATCGAATTTCCCTCCAGTTTCACACTGAATTCTGAGTCTGTTTTGCCGTTAGCAATGATGCTGTTGGTGATCATCACATTCTGGAATCCCCGCGGATAGAAAGCACGTCCATTGCCATGTCCGCAGTTGTGGCATGTGATTCGGTCCATGACGACCTCCGGCTCAGGGGTTGCGTCGTCACCATCACCTGCGTAGATGTAGATGGCTGCCTGACGCGTGTTGGCAAAGGTGCTGTTGGTTACTTCAAAGTACCCAAAATTGTAGAGTCCGCTGTTTGAGGACTCATCTTTGCTTCTAAGGCCTTCCTTACCCGCACCGCTGAAAATGGAATTCCTGAATATCAGCGAATCCGCGAAACTCCCTGCATACTGGCGAAGGAAATTGCCATCACTGCCGGCCACAACATCGTGCAGGTAGCTGTCAGTGACCTTGAGCACCATGCTGGAATCCACATCGCCATCAATGCGAAGAAGATACTTAGCATTGAAATCTGTACCGGCCTGGCCATCTATCTCAATACCATCCAAGTGCAGAGAATTGTAAATGCGAAACACAACGCGAGTGTTTTCATCCGGCTCATTATTCTTCAGTATCGGCCGCTCTGCAAGTCCGTCGGCAGCGCGAACAGTAAGCGGCATGCGGACATTGATCTGATCGTCGTTGAGATATTCGCCCCCGGAATCGGTCAACTCAATAATATCGCCCGGTCCGGCCATACTCACGGCATCCATTATGGTATTTTGGCCTGCCGCAACCATGTGCACCGTGGGAGCGCTCACCCCCTCCGGCCACCACCGCGGATCACCCAGGGTTGCACCATTCATGCCCTTCCCGATGAGCGGACTGCTTGCCATGAGTGTGAAGTCACCGTTCGCAGCATCAACAAACATTGGATCCTCTGCATACAGGTTCATGATCGTCGGATCTCCTCGATCCCCGGTCCAATCACCGTCATCACTAACATTGAGTGTGTCACTGTATGCCAGTAGTGCTCCTGGAACGAGCCAGGGTGCACCCGCCGTTTTGCCAGTCGCGTTAACAAAGTCATAATTATCAACCATAATCGTGTTCGTCACCCTTGCATTCTCCACATCTTTCAGGTTGATCAGGTAATGCCCGACATTATGCATGGTCACATGATCAATCACTACTTCTGGACCCGGCGTGTTTGGGTCTTCATCACCACCATAAACACTGATGGCGTCATTCCTGGTATTCCAAAACGTGGAATTGGAGACCTCGAAATACTTAACGTTGAAGAACCCGAAACCTGGACGTTCATTGTCTTCGTCGCGTACACGAACGGCCTCTTTGCCCGTATTGGCTACTAGAGTATTCCGGATAATGATCGAATCTGCCATTGTATCATAGTAGGCACGGAATGCATTTCCGTCGCTCCCATGCACAAAGCCGTGTAAGTAACAATCAAAAATCTTTAGCACGTAACCTTCTTTCAGATTGTCCTGATCACTGCCACTGCTGTTACGGATTCCATACTTGGTCCTCTCGCCTTGATCTGCCAACCCGTCAAGCTCAATGCCGATCAAAGTTAGATCGCTGTACATACGGATGATGTCCTTTGTGCCGTCTGTTCCATTATTGGTCAGTACCGGTCGGCTCATAAGCCCCGGAGCCGCCATGATCGTGAGCGGCATTTCTGTACGAAGTTCATCATCATTCTGATACTGACCGCCATCGGTCGTTAGAACCAAGGTGTCTCCAGGCATAGCCTGTGCCAAAGCATCTAATAACGTATTCTGGCCGGCTTCTACTTCAATGCTTTGCTGGGCAATAGCCTGGTTCATTCCCAGAAATACCAGAGCAATCGTGAGTCCTAAATAGGTAGTAATAGTTGTGCGCATCGTGGCAATTCGTTTAGGTGTTAAGAGCTAATATACATCATACGCCTGTATGATGTAATACAAGTTAAGATATTCCGGCGATAACTACAAACCGGATCCATTATCCTTGCATTATCCGTCCAATTTGGCAACATCAGAACTTGCGTAGTGAAGATTCTGGGATCACAGGTTATAGTTATCGTTAGACATCAGTGCAACAACACGACTCCATAGGCAGGTTCCCAGTTGCATAAATCGTAGAGAGTCTTCCCTTTTAGCCATAAACGCAGCGTCAAATATCAACAGATTTTGTAACTATGTCGAATCGCGGAAACCTTAACCAGGGAACGGCGGCAAGCTTCGCGTGGAATGCGCAAGTATATAGCTGGTGCTATTTCTATATACATACGGAGAAATGGCCCAGCGTGAAAGCTTGCGAGTGCCTCCATGACAATCATGCCCCGCTGATTGCGAGACGGCATACAGGAGACAGCTTGGCGTTTCATTGTCCCAAATAAGAGCCCTAACATCCGGGAGCCTGACATATGCTGACTACTCGAATCTAGAATGTGGGACCGTGGTGCAAACGACTCCCCGGTTTGGGAAATATCGTATTTTCAGGATGCTCCCGCTTTATGCATGCATCGGATCACCAAATCCAGAATAGACTATGACTCCACCTCGAACAGCGACAGGCTGGACGCTTGCGGCAACTGTGTTGCTCTCTGTATCACCTGGTTGTCGGCTGGGAAACTTCGAATCGAATGAGGCTTGGTCCGGCACAATTGATACACTTGCTTCCGGCGAACTCGTTGTTCAGAACACCGATGAGCCGCTATGGAATGAGGCGGACATTTGGCAGTTCGCGGAGGAAATCAGGCTCGGAACAGACGCCGATGACGAGGCGCCGATTTTTGGAGAAGTCATTTCCTTTGATGTGGATGGGCAAGGACGGGTTTTTGTTCTCGACTTTCAGGCTCAAGAGATCAGCGTTTTTGATTCGGACGGGACCTTTGTACGCACAATTGGAAGCGAGGGGACAGGGCCGGGAGAATTCGAGCAAGCTCTTTCAGTTGACATCAGCCAGAACGGAAACGTCTTGGTCATGCAGATGCTCAAGGCGCAGCTTTCCATTTTCGATCCAAACGGCAGATACCTAAGAACAGAGTCGATCGGTAATCCCGGCGTGGGCCTTAGTCCATATCCGGGCGGATTCGACTTCGGGGGGCGCTACAACGCGGTAGTTGTATCCTTCCATGACGACTTCAGCATGACCCAAGTCATGGCCCGATTTGATCAGTCACTTACTCCGCTAGATACTATTGCGATTCCCGAAGCTTCTGTCGAAAGGGAGGCCTTTACACATGAGATGGATCTGGGCGGCGGGCGGCGCGCGTCTATTGGTGAGTCGATACCCTTTCAGGGATCCTTTGAGTGGCGCTTCTCTCCAACTGGGAATCTTTGGACCCTGACTACCAAAGAATATGAGCTAGTCGAACTGACTCCGGCTGGAGAGACGCTTCGACGAGTCTCCAAAGACCATGACCCGATCCCTGTGAGCGAGGAAGAAATGGATGACGTGCGGGAGGAATTCCAGTGGTTCATCGATAGAGGCGGGACCGTCGATTGGGCACGGATTCCAGATACAAAGCCCGCAGTAGTTTCATTCTTCAGTGACGATGAAGGCAATCTGTGGGTAAAGCGGGAAGCAGCGATGCCCGAAGACGAAGGCCGCCTTTTCGATCTGTTTGATCCCGAAGGACGGTTTCTGGGAGAGCTGCGCCTTCCATTCTTGTTGCAATCTGATCCTGAACCAATCGTGAGAAACGGAATGCTATATGGCGTCACCACGGACGACCTCGGCGCTCCAAACCTTGTGAGAGCGCGTATCGACAAGCCTTAGCAACCTTGTTCGAGACACTTACAGGTAAGGAGCGTTGCCGTGCAGATATGACGAAGAACCCCCACAAACACGTTTTAAACCGCCGATACTTGACTTCCCTCACCGAACGCGTACAACTCTACCCAACAATGTCGCACCACGCGCGTCCGTAAAGCGCACGAGATATACAGCAGAAGGGGCAGGCGAACCAGACGCCGTATTTCCATCCCACAAAATGCGAATAGTCTTGGTGCCGGCTATATGGTCTGCTTCAATTTCACGTATCCGCTGGCCCAAGAGATTGTACACCTCAGCAGTAAGCGGGCCAGTACTGCTCACCGATGCCTCCAGCGTCACGGAGTGAGTGAACGGGTTTGGGTAGGCTTGTAGCTTCTCTGGAGCAATACCATCGGGGATCAGATCAATACTCGTCTTTTCCAAGCCGATCAATAGACGATCCGTTTGAATAGTAAATGGGCTTGGCTGCCCGTTAATACGAACCTCCTGCACCAACTCTGCACCCGTCATGACTACTTCGATCTGTGCAGATGGATGCACCGCGGGCGTAGCAATATCAAGGACTCCACTCGTGCTGGCATCCAGAGCAAGCGTCACCTTTGAATCTGAGAAAACCTCAATCTCCGAACTTTTGAATTCATTCGCTTCGCGAACAGCCAGATTCTGCCATCCCGCATCAGTGATCCGTAACCACGCAAAAGTCCCATCAGTTGCAAATTCGCCCAGCTCACGGTACTCTGACCGTACTTGGAGGAAAAAGTAATCCAGTGAATCAGATCTGGCAAGCCTTGCGGCTACATAGGACTCACTACTCAAATCGACTAGGTCTGGAACGGGAGACCCGGACCTTGCCGGCAAAAGTAGCTGCATGAATGCCGCCTCTTGACCGACCTGCGCGGCCTCAATATAACGCTCATATCGCTCGTCCTTGAACAGGCTGATGTAGCCGGTTGATACCGCCAAGCTCGCAGACTTGGGTAAGATAAATGCGTCCAGTCTTGCTGCCGCACCGTAACGGTTTTCGAAAGGAGACCACGATAGATAGTGACCCGACTGATCAAATGATCCACGTCCGTGCAAATAAGATCGGTATGTATGCTCCTCTGAACCGTAAAGCAAATCTGAAACAACAAAATAATCCTGATCAATAAAGGCGATACTCCGGCGCAGATTCACGTCGTTCGGGCGAACATACCCGCTCTCCTTTTCTGCAAACCCGAAAAAAATGGAATTAATCTCATGGCGGGCCACCGGAGTAACATTAAAAACAAACGGCCTACTAAACAGGTTATCCGCCACCGGTGGATAACCATCTGCAGTCGGAATATTGTGTGCGCGGGCCGTAGTGTACCAGGAGCTGCGCCGATCATCAGAGAATCCCGAAGGTCCATAGCCTGCATCTGGAGCTAAAATGGCATCGTTTCCCCCTAGGAAAAAGGACAGCTGATCTGGATGATTATGATTGTCAGCGTCTGCAACTCCATGAAACAACAAATAACGATCATCCGCTCCCCCGTCCCAGTTCGCCCGAAAAACCACCTGACCACCTTCCAGAAACTGATTGGGAGAAGCCGTTGGTGCAACAGATTCAATGGAGCTGTCGAATAGGATGTACTCGTCGATTTCCCACGTTACGTCTACGGTTGCACCAGTGTAATCTCGTTCAATCAGGCGGGTATTCTCAAAATTCCACTGACAAATGGCTGCAAAATCTGCGTCCGTATTCAATGAGGTCGGAACGCCTCTGTAGGCTGCAGCCACCATATGGGTGGGCGCCGGCTTAAGGTAGGAATCCTCTATATTCGGAATCTGGCCACGTCCTGTGCGTACACGGATTGGCCACTCAAATGCTGGCTGATAATCACCGAATAAATCTATCCCTGATACATTCAGGTAATGCCACAGAAAAGGAATAAAGTTTACTGCATTATACATCCAGTAGTGCCCACCTTCACGGTAGATTCCATCCGCACTAAACTGGTACTTCGTCACTGTATTTGCTGCTTCCAGCGCATGGGAGAGCCAATCTGCCGCCTGATCATGGTCGGATAGTACCAGCGCTGCAGTACCGATTGCCCATGCCGGCTTGGACCTGTGATTATGCGGGCGCGGTGCCAGGCGGGCCCCAACCATAATATTGTCCCTCAGATACTGCGTCTCTTCCGCTATGCGACGACGAATTTCGGTATTCTGATCTGAGGTCAGCTGATCATAAACCCAGTCATAGGCAGCAGCGTAATTCTGCAACCAGGTCGCACGGTAAATCTCATCATAAGGTTTTTCCCCGGTCTGGGGCACACCGTCATAAGCCACAAGTAATGCCTCAATTGCCCGTTGAAGGGCAGTCGCATCTTCCTCTATGATCCACCAGAAAGCTAATGTCTTTGCTGCCCGAGGACGATCATTTTCATCCAGAGTCGACGCATCTTTAGTGATGTACTTGAGAGCATCTGCCCTGAAGCGCTGCCAAAGGATATAATAGCTTGAGCCCTGATCAGCCTTGCGCAAACGGAGTTCCGGTATAAAATCCGCAGAAAAGTATAAAGAAGGGTGTTGCTCGCTTGCCGGTAATACCGGTGTGGTATCAGTAGCAAAACCCGTGTACGTGTCGTATCTGGGATGCTGAGCTAGAGCATGCGCAGGAACAAGCAGACCAATGAACAACAGCTGCCGCCATAAAGACACAGCGATACCAGATTGGCCGTGTATGCTACAGATGCCGCTCATATGCCGGCAAGCTTGTTCTAAAAAGAGTAGGATACACTAAAGAGCACATTATGCTTGCGTATCCGGTTGTAGTCAACATTGGATTCCCATCTATCCTGATAACGCAAGCGCTGGAATTCATATGCGATATCCAGCGTAAGGACGGAAATACTCGTCCCGAGTCCGGCACTGAATGCGTCTCCGGTGGCCGTCTGCCCGACAAGTCCAAAGCCTTCAATCCTGAACGGCTGTGGGTCGCGCCTGAACCCTGCACGCAGGAAGATATCTCCCTGGAAATTCCATTCTGCCCCCAAACCTATTCCCTCAACCATCCCCCAGTCTGGAGCTGTGGTCACGCCACTGCCCGTAACCTTCAGGTCCGAAAAGTTCTGCCAGGAATAATCTGCAGCGAGCGTAACGGCCGGTATCGGACGCAAAGCAACCCCTGCCCTGACACGGGCGGGCAACCTGACTTTATCCACTCCTACCTGCGTAAGACTTCGCACCTCGCCATCCGGTGTACGCGCTTGTCCAGTGTTGCTGAAGTTGCGTCGCAGGTTACTCGAAAATTGGTACGTGATCCCCACAGTGATCACATCATACTGCCACTGCATGCCGAGTACTCCTCCCCAGCTGTTGTATTCTGAGGATCCGTCCCACGATATGGCGCCATCAGCGGGTTCATGACTATAATCATGAGCATCTTCGCGCAGTATGAACACACCTGTTTCGCGGATCTCCTGACGATCCGTAGAGCTCCCCCAAGTTCGAGAAATACGCAGTCCAACATGAAAATTTTCACTCAACTCCCATCCGAATGCTGAGGAAACCGCCTGCATATATCCCGTTCGCTCCCTCTCAAAAGCTGACCATCTAACAACAATTTCTTCTCCAGGCTTAGGGCGTTCAACAGGATCCGGACGAAATTGGCCGATGTAGGGATTCAGTACATTATCGTTGCGATCATAGTCGCTCAACTGTGCGGCTTGGTGCAGCATAATCCCCACAGTCAATGTGCGGTCGCCCAATCTCAATGGGATTGCTCCCCCTATTGCCGCTAATCGAAAAGTGCCCTGACTATGGGTCCAGTCCGGCGCCGAGAGTGGCTCGCTCCGATATTCATCTGGGTCCGCGAAAAAGAGCGACATCCCCGCGTAATAGCGATTGGGATTCCAATGCTGTGTTTCTGCCCAGTCCTGCTGAAACCAGGCCCCACTTACAGAGAGCGCTGGGCGAGAAAGACTGGCGAGCCCTGCCGGATTGAGTATTACTGTTTCGATAGACCCTGACAGGGCAGTTACTGCACTGCCCATCCCCCGTGCACGCGCAGTTACGGACTCCTGACGCTCGACCCCCTGAACCGATAATGGCTGCATAACCCCCTGCCCATATGACAACGGAGCTATGAACAGCAACAGTAGCGGGAGGCGTCGAAGCATATCCTGATGTCAGTCTATCAAAAGTGAAAATCCAAGCCGGTGCACAACTCCAAAGGCCTCGCTCATGCTACTATAGCTGTAATCAAACCCGAGCCCTACCGAAGCGATTGGCTGACGAATCCCAAGTCCAAAACTGTAAGACGCGATGTCATAATTGTGCTGATAACCGCCCCGTACATGTATGCGCTGTAAAAATGCGTACTCCAGTCCTGCAGCCCACTGTTGATCATAATCATTAGGCTGAATGAGGTCGAAGGTGGCGGTCAAACGGTTTGGGCCTTGAAATGAAATGAGGCCACCGCTGCCAATAATATCCACTGCACCACCAAGTCTGAACCGTAACGGAACCGGATAGGAATCTTCCTCAAAAACCACCGGTGCACCAAAGTTCATCACGGAAGCACCTATTCGCAGCGATCGAAACCCCGTGATGTATGTCATCCCAAAGTCAAACAGAAACGCATTGGCTTCCGAAAGCCAGAGGTTCTCCTGCGCCATCTTGGCAGTTAGACCAGCAGAAAACCTGTCCGTGAATGCTCTAGCATAGGAGACGCCAAAAACCCAGCTCCGTAATGAGAAGGTCGTACCGGTCAGGCCCGGGTTATATACCTGTGTTCCTCCCTGATCAACGAATCCGAGATGATCCACTCGCGTCTCCTGAAAATCCCCCATGTCCGCCATGTAAAAATGAACGCCCGCGTGCCCCCAGGATCCAAGGGATGCACCATAGGCAACCCCATAATGAGCTGTATCCAGAAACCAGTCCACCCGGTCAATTACGAGACTGTGTCCCGCTGTGCGCGTCAGCCCGGCCGGGTTCCAGTAGAGCGCATGCGCCCCTTCGGCTATAGCGCTATACGCAGTTCCTATACCCATTGAACGGGCATCGGGGGCCACACTCAGGAATTGCATAGAGGATGTTCCCACCTTCTGCCCATGGGTCGTCGGCAAAAACAAACTATTGGTGAAAAGAAAGACCAATACTGCAATGCTGCCCGAGGTTCTTATTCTCATTTGATCACCGTAAATTTGCCGCGATAGGTTTCCCCATCGGGAGTCTGTACGACGAAGAAGTAGACTCCCGAAGCAATCTCCTGATCATTTCGGGTCACTTGAAACCAAGGGACAGAATACTGAGATGCGTCGTGCTCTATCGTATCAACGAGTTGTCCGCTGTATGAGTAAATCTCAATTGTAGCACGCTCCGGCAGCCCATAAAAACCAATTTGCTGCGCTGAATTGCCCCCCCCTCCGCTAGTGAAACCACTGCTGAGATAAAAGGGGTTAGGCACAGCGTGCACTTCGGTCAGCGTTTCAGCAGCTCCAAGTCTGGAAGTTACCTCCATGAGATTGGTCTTCCCGCTTTCATTGCCTTGGGCATCCAGGGACGTGACTGCATACCACTGTGACTCTCCGACCGTCGTTTCTGTATCAATGAACTCGTACAAGTCTGACTCGGTCAGATTATTGGCACTGCCAGCGGGAATCTCTGCTAGGGTCTGCCATGGACCGATCGCTGCCTGTGAGCGCTGCACGCGGTAGGTAGTCACCGGGCCGGTCAATCGCGGATGTGAAAAAGATTCCTGCGAACGTCCCCAACGCAGAACCGAATGTGCCCTGTCGTTGTTGGTGATCTTGACAATAGGCGCAGGAGGAGGGGTAGGTATCTGATAAACCCCATCGGGCGGGTTATCTTCCGGCCAGAATGGAAGCACGGGGGCCCGGCCTGTATAGGCATTGTAGGCCATGTCGGCCACATCTTTGACGGTTCGGACATCCGAGTTTACATAGTCTGGATAACCAAACTCTCCGATATAGCTTTCTGAAAGCGTTTGACCGGAAGCCGGATCAATCACCCGATCTGCAAAATGCGGGACTTCATGCCACGGCATTTGCTCGTCAATCACCTCGCCAAGACCCCCACCTTCGTCCCATTCCCCAGGTCCATGGACAGCGCCATAGCCCACCACTTCAGCTATTGAGAACTCCAGCTTGGCTCCCGGCGGAAGGATATACGGTCCAAATACAATATGGTGACCCACTGCCTTGTAGGATTGCCTGAAATTGAATGCCCCACGCCCGATCCACTTCAGGGAATCGGGATCTTCGGTGCCCGGTGGCGGAGGAAATACGGTTTCGCGGTAAGGCGTATATGTACCACTCCAGCGCGAGTACGGGACAAGCTTGGGTCTCATCTTGTCCTCTCTGGAGTTTCCGCTTTCGACCTTGTTCATGAAGGGTTGTTTGAGCGTGCTGTCGCTATTAATCATGCGCTCATTTGAAACCCTCGGATCAAGTGCGAACGTGTTACCCTTAGTAGCCAAGTAGTTGCGATCGTAATACAACATCTGGATACCGGGAGCCTGGGGGGACATCAATCCTCCGCCCTGCTCACCGGTAGCAGCAAAATTCGCAAAGTATTTTGGATCCGGTTTGCCGGATTGGGCAAAATCCGCGTTCACCCCATTCCCCGTGTTGAGCACATACCTTAGCCAGCGATGCCGGTCGAAATAACTGCGCAGATCATTCTTGTACATGAAATCATACTCCCACGTACCATACCACCGCTGAAACCCCATCATGGAAGGAGCCACTCCATAATGAAATCCTATGAGCACTTCATGAAGGGTCTCATTATTATCTGGGTTGCCATCCCCGTCCTTATCACCGGTATTTTCAAACGTGTACTCGAAGATGATCAAATCATCATAATCTGGATAACTCCACGCCCGACTGGTACGTGTGACTGATATCCCGGTATTAGTGCCCCACTGCGCAGTGATAATCTCCTCCGCTTCATTGGGATCATAAGCCGGGTTCACACTACCATCGTCTAGTAGCGGATAGTTCTCTATGCGTTCAATGGAAATCGGAAAGGAATACACCCCGGCAACCGTGATGGGGACATGCTGCCCGGATGATCCGCCAAACGAGTACATGCGCTCATCGAGATTGAATATGTTCGTGCCGCTGTACGAGGCTGCGATTGATATTCCGCCTCCAATAATGTTATGCTGTCCACTGTACTGTAGACCATCTATGGTCGTGGCTGAATTCCCTGGCCACTCCATAAGTGGATCCAGGGTAATGTCATGATCCCTATAAAACCACTTGCGACCAATCTCTCCCGTGTTATAGACCGTCTCGTGCAGCATGCCACGTCGGTGTACGCGCTTGTCTCGCAGAACCTGTGCCTGAGTTTCAGGAAGCACTGCTGCGACAACTAAAATGAATGCGAGGATACGGGCCATCTTTGTTACTATGCCGTAAGTGTCACATGTTTATGACAACACCAACCCGTATTGAGCGGGGGGCATTGTTGTATATACGAAACGTTTGCACAGCAGCGAGCTCAGGGTTGTTGCTGTCTGGCAACGCGTACTCTATGTCTTCTCCGTTCTCGTAGCGACGCAATGTTTCGGAATCCAGAAAAACCCTGTTATAGTGAAATATGCGCGCATTAAAGAGGTTGAATATCTCAGCAAAGACATCCAGTTGTGCAATTCCTGCACGAATGGTTTTAGTGATCTTGAGATCGGTGTTGTGTTCCCAGGGGGTACGTTCTGTATTCAACTTGGCAAAGTTGTCACCCAATAACTCACTGGGCGTATACGGCCTGCCACTTCGGGAGTCATGAAGGAAGTTTATCCGAAAACTGCCTAACGGGTATCCGCCAGCGATCCTCGGCCCCCATTCCCGTGGAAGGTTAATCCCCGCAATCAACACAAGCGCATGTCTACGGTCAAAATTGAGAAGGATATCACGCGGACTGGGAGCTTGTGTCTGTTCATTGGTTTCGTCAATGATTGGACTGCGCCCCGTCGGGGTTGAATTCTTTCCGGTAGCTACAGAAAAATGATAGCGTACGGATCCAGAAATAGTCCCCCTGCGCTTATTCAGGCGCAGACTGAAACCGCGGATGTTTGCGTAATCCCGATTTCCCAGTGACTCATAAAGATTATCGTTGGAGTCAATGTAGACTACACGTTGAATCAGGTTCTTAACATCCTTGTAGTATCCACTAACATCCAATGTGAACCCACGCGCTACTCCAAGCACCAAGCCGACATCATAGCTCTTGGTTTCCTCCGGCTTCAGGCGGGGATTACCGAGTCGTCTTGGTTCCACCGTGCCCAGGTTGTCGTTGAAGAGCGTTGTTCTGCTGCCAATCAGACTCTCCAGACCGGGGCGCTTGAGGTAGCTGCCATAATTGAGATGAAAGACTGCGCGCTCACTGATCGGAAATGAGAATCCAAGCCGCGGCTGCAGGCGTGCCACGATGGGAGTCTCTTCGGTCGCAGCGTTGGTTTCATTGATGAGTGCAGGGTTTTCAGGGTCTCTGAATGGAGAGAATTCGTCTGTGTAATACTGCACATTCTGATCATAGAAATCAAAGCGCAGCCCCACATTTGTGATCATTCCCTGAAATTCCATCTTGTCCTGCACATAGATGGCTCCTTCATACGGGCTGGCTTGAAAAAATTCCTGCACAGCACTGGATCGAGAAGAATGGTTCAGTCGATTCTCAACATTTATATCATACAGGTTACCTTGGACCCCCGCTTTAATTTCGTGATTATTGGAGATCTGGCTGTTAATGAAACCGACTGCGGAATATGTCCAAGATTGTTCGTCGAAAAAGTCATCGTCCATGACTCCGGTTCGGAACCCATCCTCCCAGTAGAGTCTTTCCCAGACAGATCCATCTGTGATATCATCGCGGAACCGGTCTGGATCAATCACATCTACGCCTTCGGTGAGCTTGGTCCGCATACCGTTCACAGTCAATTCGTAGTAGGTCCGATCATTGAGAACATGGGAGTAGACCAGCCCTATACCTGCACTTTTGTCCAGCACCTTATTCGCACCGATCACCCGATCGTAGACCCATCTATAAAAGCCGCCGGAAGAATTACTGAACTCCTGCTGGTATACGCTTCCATACATTCCACTCAACTTCAATTTCTTGCCGGGCCCGGGCTTCGTGACGAGATTGCCCATAACCTGCATTTGCCTATCGGCTTCCGGGGTTGGCAACATAGGCCACACCCTATTGATCTGGGTTGCTACAAAGAGGCGGTTGTTCTGTGAGATCGGACCACCGAGCGTAAAGTCGATGAGTGCATCCCACCGGTCGTCGTACTGATATCCGACATCACGATGTGTCCGGTGCCACAAGTCGTATGCGAGCTGTGCACCTTCCTCGGGATCAACCCTAGATCCAAAGCCACGACCTACTGCTCCTTGCCATCTTGGTTTGTCATCATTTTCCGGGTCAGGCGCTTTCCACCACTCCAGGTTGTTCATCAGGCGGATGTACGGATTACTCGCCGGATCAAACACGCTTCCTCCGAAGTGCTTATAATTGGGCGTGCGTGTACGAATTTCAGCCCGGCTGCTCCATGAGTCTCCTCCCTCCTTGGTAGAGATATTGATGACTCCACTCATAGCGTTGCCATATTCAGCCGCAAACCCACTGGTAATGACCTCTACTTCTTCAACTGCACTCAGCATGGGCGTGAAAGAGCGCGATGAGTTCAACGGATTCACGATCCCCATGCCAGCCAGCACATAGAGTTCTTCGTTTGACCGTCCACCTCTGAAATGTCCATCGTTCACTTCTGCCTGGAGTCCAAGCACGCCGGACAGGTCGGTAATGCCGGCAATCTGTTCGACTTCTTCCGGGCGGATAATTTCTAGTGTGGCTGTCTGATCAACTTCTACATCCGGACGCACGGCAACCACAAGCAGTTCGTCGCCTTCGGTCGTAGACTCTTCAAGCACGAAATCCACGGTCGTTGTCTTATTGATATTAACGATGACCTCGGATTGAGTCACCGCCCGAAATCCAACAAAGGATGCTCGCACATCATAGGTGCCCGGCTCAACATTAAGAATAAAGAACCGCCCCTCCAGGTCTGTAGATGCCCCTCTGGTCGTGCCTGCAATAACCACGTTCACACTGACCATTGCTTCCCCTGCTGCGTCCGTAACAATCCCCGTAATTTTACCGGATTGGGCACTTGCAGAGGCACCTGTTAAGAGGTGTACAAGGCCAAGCACCACTACACACACAACACTTGAAACACGTTGTTTCATAACAGATCGCACATCATTATATGTAGGATGTCATACACATTTTAATCAATTCTGATCAAATATGCAACTGATTAACGCATGAATATCGAATTACAACCACAGCAAAGCGAATTCGTGGTCCAGCGTTTGATGTCTGATCCGCTATCTGAGACAATTTAGGTCGGCCGGACCAAAAAGAACAGCAGATTTGCCCAGCGTAATTCGTGCTGGCAACAATAATGCTTTGAGGGGACTATCCTGTAAGTCCAATGGCTAGGGCCTACTGCCTTACCCAAGGTGATCAAATTGGATCAGACTGATCGATGAAGGGGCTCCTGAACCAAGGAAGTAGAAACATCCGGGAGATTAAATCTCTGTCTATACTCTGATCCAGACCTCTTAATATGAGGCGAAGTCACCCGAGGGGCGGCCGGGCTTTGAGTGAAAACAGCACACAACGATATATCCACGGCCTGAAATGGGAGGCTGCGTGCCCTTACCAAATAGAAAACGGGGGAACTGTACCAGCTGCCTGCGCGGAAGATACTTCCGGCGAGGTCCGCCAAACTAGTAGCGGCGGTTGTGCATCCTTGCGTTACGAGCCGCTTTTTCTTCAGCGATCCGTCGCTCCTCAGAGGGCTTGGTGAAAGCCATGTTCTGTCGATGCAACCGCAACACCCGACTGCGGTTGACTGTGCGCTTAAAGCGCCGAAGAGCCCGGTCAATGTTCTCCTTATCCTTGACCTTAACGCCGATGCCAATATGAAATGCCAACTGACTAACCTATGATTTATTGAGAATGCGAAACCTAACAGGCCGGTGTTTTATTGTACATATACTGACTTGTTCCTTGGAAACAATTATTGGACGCCTTACTACCCAAATTCAGACGGACCCCATCTTTTTTGCAGAAGCGCTATTGTTCATGATCTGAGTGAAATTAGAGGCTTCGTGTATCCTGGAGTCCACCTGCTCATAATCCGACCGGCGTTAACGAGTCTTTTAGGTTCCGTTTTGCCGGTTTGGTTCTAATTCCCCGACTCATACTAACAGATTGTGAGCCATCCGGCTTTGGGTTGAAGTGGATGCACTAGAATTTCCAGGCAAGTCCAAGTACAACTACATCTTTGGTCAGTGATTCATCTATCTGAACCTGCGCATCCTGCCTTGGCCCTCCTGCATCCGACGGGTAAGCATGCCAGTAGTCTTCGGTAACCACTCTCTGTACACCGAGATCCATACGAACTCTGTCCGTGAATCGGAATCCAAATCCGAGCGACGCAGCAGTAAGTTCTCCCGGTTCTAGGGTGTCAGAGACTACGCTTTCCAGTACGCTGGAATCGTATGGAGCCGGACGAGCGGCAACGCCTCCCCGAATACTAAACCTGCCAATCTCCCACTCAGCACCTAAGGCAACATTAATCGCCATTTCGTACGTGTCCGCAATATCGCGATTTGCTTCACGAAAAAGATCTCCTAGATCATCTGAACTTAGCTTAAGCCTTCCCCAGTCAACGAGCTCTGCTTCCGCGGTAAGCGTAAACGATCCGCTAGAAAACTGTAGCCCTGCACCTAAACGCCACGGCGAACGCAATGAGTACTCAAAGTAACCACTGCCAACATCATCACTGAGTTCTCCGTAGCTGAGTTCACCTCCGACATCAAATCGTGTAACGAACTGCTCTCCATAGCTCTCCTCTATGTAGGTCCAGGTCGGAGATTCAAATGTAACTCCAAGACGGAATGCCCTGCCTAGTTTTGTGCTGATACCGGCCCGAAAATTGAATCCAGCCATGTCGCTCCGTAATCGCTGCTCATAGCTGAGCTCGTCAAAGCCCTGCAATAGGCTGCCATCGTCGAGAAGTACATCGTAATGCTCTCCTGTATTCTCGTTAAAGATATCCCTCTCCATGAACCTGTAATCGAAACTGTAGTGACCAAGGATCAAATTTGCAGAAACACCGACCATCATATCCTTGGTTGCCTGCCAAGCCACTGCCCCGGTAGCTTCATATAAACTCCCCTCTTCCGTCACATCCCCCGACTGCTCTATTGCGGTGCCAGGTACGACGGCTTCAAAGAACGGATACTCACCCTGTAAATAGAGGTCTTGATAGTACTCAAATATTCCGGCATTGAAGGCCGCAAATGGCAGATCGTTCAGTTCTTCAAGATTACCATTTTCGTCTATCTTGTATTCATTATCGAATGGCAGGAAAGACGAGGAGATCGTACTGTTAGCGTTCACCCCAGAAAAGTTCAATGCACGCGTAAAATCACGCACCCGACTAACGCCAAGCCCGGCAACCAGCGACCCTTGCGTTACAGGAACATCATACAGAACACCGATATTTCCTAGCCCCGACCGCTCGACAGTTGACCTATTGTTGTCGAGTCTTAGCCCTTCGGTATAGAGGTCGTTGGCAATATCACTTCCCCTAATGGATATGTTAAATCGTGAGTCCGTGATGTATCCAATTCCTGCTGGATTACTGTGCAAGGCACTGAAGTCTCCGATCCCCACAAAACCGCGCGTGGACGTTCCAGTCATACGTGCGCCTACAGATAATTCTCGCTGACTGAATCTCAGGGCATCAGCAGCAGTTTGTGCGCTGGCCGAAGACACTGTAATCGTCATGATAGCTATCATGCTACCCATGAAAACTCTGATGATGTTACTGTTCAGCTGTTTCATTGTAAGAAATGTATGCTTGGTGATTGTTTATGACACATACGTCCCCTATCCCTCTCTGGGTTCTGTGTTTGGCAAATTCGCTCACTAATGTTCCTCGAGTGTCCCTACTCCTCTATCCAATGGGCCTAGTTTCCCCCTCGGCGGGACGAAGAACCACTGCCTGAACTTCTCGCGGGCGCCCTGGAATTACTACTGCTTCGCGGTGTCGAGCGGGTCGTAGGCGTCGAACGGCTGCTGCCCGAGCTGCGTGTGCGCGGCGTTGAACGGGTCGTGGGCGTTGAACGACTACTGCTGCCCGAACTGCGTGTACGCGGCGTTGAACGGGTCGTGGGCGTAGAACGACTACTGCTGCCCGAACTGCGTGTACGCGGCGTTGAGCGTGTTGTCGGCGTTGAACGACTGCTGCCGCCCGAACTGCGCGTGCGCGGCGTTGAACGCGTCGTGGGTGTTGAGCGGCTGCTGCCCGAACTGCGTGTACGCGGCGTCGAACGCGTCGTGGGTGTTGAGCGGCTGCTGCCCGAACTGCGTGTGCGCGGCGTTGAACGCGTCGTGGGTGTTGAGCGGCTGCTGCCCGAACTGCGTGTACGCGGCGTTGAGCGTGTCGTCGGCGTAGATCGTGTGGTACCACGTGTACGCGGTGTTGAACTTGTCCTGGGCACCGAACGTGTAGTATTACGTGTCGTCGGAGTTGAGCGTGTGGTACCACGTGTACGCGGTGTCGAACTTGTCGTAGGTACCGAGCGTGTGGTTCCGCGTGTACGCTGAGTTGACCTTGTCGTAGACGCTGAGCGGGTAGCGCTGCCACTTGACGTGCTGCGTACAACCCCGCCACGCGTCCGTGAAGGTTCTGTTTCAGTACCTGCGCGCTGCACACCACGCAAGGTGCTGCCACCTGCCACTACTCCGCTACGGGTTCGGCTCCTAGCCAGTGCACTTGCGCCCTTGCCTCGACTGCTCAAGGCGTTGCGCTGGCCAACACGTAAGTCATCACCGGCGATCTCATAGCGTCCCCTTGACGCTACGCCGCCGCGCCCGATACGCGCCCCCCGCGGACCATAGTGATGAACCGACCGGCCATTCCCGTAGACCCAAGGCGAATTGTACCATCCACCACCGTACCATCCACCGCCATACCATCCACCATGATATCCACCGGCGTAGAAATAGGGATCATACCGATAAGGATGATGCCAACCATATCCAAATGGTGACCCATAAAACGATCTACCCCAGCCAAAACTCAGATACAAACTAGACCGACCATACCAGAAATCATCGTAGAACGGATCATACCAGTAGGGATCATAATACGGATCTATAACCGTGTACGGATACCCATAAAATGTAGAGAAATGCCTGCGATAACGAAAGGTCCGGGGAGAATAGTGGTCGTAGTAGCCATCGTAGTAGTAATTGTCAACCACCACGCTGTCCCCATAAGGTGTATCATACTCCGTGATCTCCTGATAATCAGGCTCTCTCTCGAAATACCCGACGCCCAACTGTGTGTAGCACCCCGCAGTCAATAACAGGATACCCAAAACCGGGCTGAACCGTAAGAAAGCTTTACCATTCACGAACTTGTGCGAATACTCTGTCATGGGATCGGCGGTTTATACCTGATACGGAAAATAACGCGTTTTTTTAGTGTTTGGTCCCCCTTTGATACTTAGACGCCATTTGTACCTGAAAGGTAGCATTTTGTCCTGCCTATACTAGCTGCAAATATCGGACCATTGTAACAGGTAGGCTAAAACTTGTTTAGATGAGGAACACATTATTGATTGGGATTCACCTGCTACACGCCCATGCCATGCGCTACTCACAACTCCACTTTTGTGTGTCAAAGAGACTGAATGCCCGCACCTAACCGTGGGGTACCCTGTTAATCGTTGCCCATCGAGAGAGACCATACAGAAAAGAGTGTCACTTCTTCACTTTCTTACACGCTCCATTTTTGTTGCGAATAAGCGGAATCTGATACAAATCCGTTCGTGACATTTCAATAGGTATCCCACCGTTCACAAACAAACAGACCTGCATTTGGTAAACCCGCCGAGGCATCAGGTTGGATGATGAAACAGTAAGCGCCGGGCGAGCATGCGGTTCTGCGCATTGCATTCGCGCGTTTGCCCGGTCCAAAAAACGTGAGGACTGGGTCTATAATTTCCTGCTGTTGCTGCATTAGAGTAACTACAATCGCACAAATCAAGCACATGAATTATCGAACATTGGGTCGAACGGGGCTTTCCGTAAGCGAAATCGGTTACGGGATGTGGGGCATGGCGGGCTGGACAGGCTCAGAAGACGCGCAGTCCATGCAGTCCTTGCAGCGGGCGGTTGACCTCGGATGTACCTTTTTTGATACAGCCTGGGCATATGGTGAAGGGCACAGCGAAGAACTACTGGGTAAACTTGTGCGCGCCAATCCGGACAAACGTCTCTACACGGCTTCCAAAGTGCCGCCCAAGAATCGCGCCTGGCCTAGCCGCCGCAAACATACACTTGAAGACTGCTATCCCCCAAGCTACGTCCGTGAATATATTGAACGAAGCCTCCAGAACACTGGCCTAGAACAACTGGATGTAATGCAGCTACACACATGGGAAGACTCATGGCTACAAGATGATCGGTGGGTCCAGGAACTGCAACGATCCAAAAATGATGGACAGATCAACGCCATCGGTATCAGTCTTAACCGCTGGGAACCGTGGAATGGAATACAGGCCGTACGCAGCGGGCTCGTGGACTGTGTACAGGTGATTTACAACATCTTTGATCAAAACCCCATAGATGAGCTTTTTCCTGCCTGCCAGGAACACAATGTCGGCGTCATCGCCCGAGTACCCTTTGATGAGGGCACTCTGACCGGCAATATCACACTCAATTCCACATGGCCCACGGGGGATTGGCGAAATACTTACTTTGTTGAAGAGAATCTGCGCAGTAGCGTAGCACATGTGGAACCGTTACGGCCTTTAGTACCCCCAGATAGTACCATGCCTGAAATGGCCCTCCGTTTTATCCTGAGCGACCCCATCGTTAGCACAACGATACCGGGGATGCGCAAGTTACACCATGTGGAAGCAAACATAGCCGCCAGTGATAGAGGCCCCCTGGAATCATCACTGCTCGAAGCTTTGTATACGCACCGGTGGGACCGCGAACCAACTTCCTGGTCCCAATAACCCATCCCGTCTCCGTACAGACTACTATCTGCGCTGTTGCTACCTCGCTAAACTACTGGTCATTACCGGTCATGCCGTGCGTGGTATGTATCGTGTCACCTACTTGATTCCCCTGTTGTTTGCCGTGCAGGTCTCTGCACAGTCCTGGGGTGACGTACGCGGCACCGTCTTGGAAGCTGGCACAGGTTTGCCACTCCCAGGCGTCAGCATCCTCGTGAACGAAACCAATTTTGGAACGGCCTCGGACGAATCTGGCAGATATACCCTGCGACTTCCAGTAGGCCGTTATGCAATGCGATTCTCTTATGTGGGTTTTGCAACTCGCATTGACTCCGTGAATATTTCTGCACGCACCGAAACAACCCTGGATATCACGCTTACCCCTGCCGTACTTGGGGCAGGAGAGGCCATCGTTGAAGATGACGCGACACTCGGTGCCGGGGTGCAACAGATAACACCGGAACAGGTGCGCCACATGCCTTCCCCGTTCAAGGGCTTCCAGGCACTCCTAGTTCTGCCCGGTGTCTCAGCCAACAACGAACTGTCCAACCAGTATTCCGTACGCGGCGGTGGATTTAATGAGAACCTGATTTTTCTTAACGGCTTCGAAATCCATATGCCATTCCGCCCCAGACAAGGAGAACAGGAAGGCGTTGGGCTTTTCAACCCGGAATTGTCGCGGCGGATCACATTGTACACGGGGGGATTTCCTGCTAGATACGGCGGAAAGATTTCTTCTGCACTAGACATTGAATATGCAGCAACGGACGACTTCACTACAAGCGCAACCCTGTCCCTTCTGGATGGCTCAGCAACGGCCTCCTCCACTACTGATGTATTCTCATGGCAGATCGGTTTGCGCAAGGCCCGCGCACGACGGTTCTTCTCCACACAGGAATTGAAAGGCAACTATCAGCCCGATTATGAGGATGTGCAGGTACGTCTTACCTACTCACCGACATCACAGCAGGAGATTGAGTTCATTGGACTGTATGCCGATCATGTATTCCGCCTGGATCCGCGCGGACGACGGACCTTTTATGGAACAGTGTCCGCAGATGAGGGTCCCGCAGATATTCGTTCCGTATGGCTTTCGTACTCCAACGAAAGCACCGAACAGGATGGATACCAGACAGGACTTGCCGGACTGCGCCTCCGAAGCCGGATTGGAACACGATGGACACTGCAACACGAAGTAAGTCTCTACGCCACCCAGGAAACCGAATCCTTCTTTCTGGAAGGTGACGCGATCCTGTACGACATCGTTACCGACGACGATGCAGATCGGACAGAAGTACCCAGAGGTATGGCCCGTCAGGAAGATCTTGCAGATAACGAAATCACGGTGACTACGCTAACCGGCCGCGGCCTGTATAACTGGACCGGAGAACTGCATGCAGGGGAAGTCGGATGGAGTCTGAGGAGTTTGAGTTTTGAGGATGTGCTCAAAGAGGAATCCATTGTTTCCGGCAGAGGAATTGACCAGGAATCGGTCCGGTTGGTTGTAGACAGCCTCGAGGGAACAGTGAAGCTGAATACATCTCAACTGAGTTTCCATGCAGAAGACACCTACAGCGTCAATGCTGATTTCCTGCTCAGTGCTGGCCTACGGGTAAACTGGTATGAATTCAATCATGAGTGGACTTTTTCACCCCGGGCCAGTCTGCGCTATGAAGCCTCTGACCAATTGACGTTGACTGCATCCGCGGGAGTGTATTATCAACAGCCTACATACCGCGAACTACGCGGCACTCCCAGTCCAGATATACCGCTTAGTGCGTCGTTGAATAAGAATCTGCAGTCGCAGCGCTCAATCCAAGTCACCGCCGGTGCAGAATTGTTTATTCCACGCAAAAGGTTGTACCTGCGGGGAGAAGCGTACTATAAGCAGTTGACGAATGTAATCAGCTATTCACTCGAGAATGTGAGGATCAACTACAGTGGCCAGAACGATGCCTCCGGTCATATATATGGACTAGACCTTCAGGCGAGAGGTGAGTTCGTGCCGGGCATGGAAAGTTGGCTCAACTACAGCTTCATGGTCGCGCGCGAACGCTTCCTTCCCCAATATACCACCGATCTCAACACAGGCCTGCTACCAAGACCAACCGACCAGCGCCATACCGTTGCCCTTTTTGTGCAGGACTATATTCCAACGGATCCTACATGGAAACTGCATATGCGTGCACTTTTTGGAAGCGGAATCCCGTACACGCCCCCGATTCCAGGAAAGCGGGTAGGAAGCGTTGTCGTTCAGATTCCGGGAGCACGTCACTCGGCCCGCTACCCCGAGTTCCGCCGGGTTGATTTTGGGGTGACAAAAATCATTACCCTGAGCCAGCGTGAACGAGCTCTCCAGTTGGAAGTAACCGCCGAAATGCTGAACATATTTGACATTATCAATACAGTTGCATACTCTTGGCTACCCGACGCGACCGGCATCTGGCAACGCATCCCGACGCGTCTTACGCCTCGCACGATCAATCTACGACTGCGAACATCATTTTGAGCGGCTATCAGGTTATTTTCTTGCCTGCGTCCTCCGGATTATTTTTTCGAACCCTGAGCACGTACACGCAACCCCAGATGTTACCCGGTGTACCACTGGTGCTGGCCTCATGTGTGGAAGGTCCTGAATAATCTGCGAACCTAAACTAAGTACACACGCATTATTACCTCGATTACGGTGCATGCGCGTATTAATTCTCCTTGTATTCTTTTTGCCAAGCGCAGTTGATTCCGCTGCTCAAGCTCCTCTGCGTCCCGCAAAAGCAGCGGCTTACAGTATCGCTTTGCCCGGTCTGGGGCACAGATATGCAAATGGAAACAAATGGAACCGTCGTGCCGCCCTCTATGTCATCGCCGATGCCGTACTTTTGGCCGGGCTTGTTACCAGTGAATGGCAGCGTGGTCAACTGGTCCAAAGCTACCAATCTTGGGCGGCGTCCTACGCGGGAGTGTCAACCACGGGGAAAGATCGACGCTTCTACGTCACAATCGGCAATCACCTCTCCTCCAGTGATTATCGCGAAGCACAACTGCGTAGCCGACGTGTTGACCTAGCCTCATATGTGGATGATCCAGCATTCCACTGGGCCTGGACCAGCGAGCGGGATTTCCAACGGTATAGAGATCTTCGGGGAGATGCTGAATCCTGGGGGCAGCGACGGGGCAGTTTTATTGCCGCACTCGTGGCCAACCGTTTGATTGCTTCCTTATCCGCCTTGCTTACCGCACGACGTGAGCGTGAAAGCGCACTGCACATAGGAGTTACCCCCGGACCAACCCTCAAGCTCGCGCTTGCACTGTGACTAATGTGTACGGCCCGTGCTCTCCTGGCAGCTGCACTGCAGGAATTGGGTAGGACAAGAATCTCAAATCGAATTCTGCAAGCGCCCGCACTGGCAATGGCCTCGGCGTACTCAAGCCCAATTACGTTCTCGCTGTGTACGGGTGTCCCTAGGCGGAGAAACCCTCACTGGGCTAGCCATGCGCTAAACCGTTCGTTCATTTCGTCCTGGTGGTCAACCCACCAAACTGAGTTGTAACGCAGGACACGCTGCATGTTGGCGGGACTCGCCGGCATGTGTGGTTCCATGTCAACGCCAGCCACCACATGAGTAGTCACCAGTGGCATCCCGGACTTCCGTACGGGAGAATACGAGATCCGCCTCCCGATCCGCGACAAAGATTCAGCGCTGGTTGCAAATACTACATATTCCAAGGCCGCCTTGAGGCGCGGGGTGCCTCGGACAATTCCGATCTGTCCCACATCAAGCATCTGTCCGTCCCATACAATAACGAATGGCTGGTCTTCAAGCACCTGTGCGTTGAAGATACGACCGTTGTAAGCTGTGGTCATGATCACTTCCCCGTCGGCCAGCATTTGTGGCGGCTGGGCACCTGCTTCCCACCAGATCACCTCGTCTTTAATTGTTTCGAGTTTCGCAAAAGCACGATCAACCCCCTCGGGGGTATCTAATGTGGCGTACACCTGATCTAGGGGTACCCCGTCTGCGATCAATGCCCATTCAAGATTTACCTGTGGTACTCGCCTCATTCCCCGGCGACCAGGGAAGGTCTCCAAGTCGAAGAAGTCAGCCATTGTAGTGGGCTTGGGGCCAGGGATTGTCGCCTCACTGTAAGCATACACACTTGACCAGTAAAGATTGCCTACACCACATTCGGTCAGGCTTTCGGCCACAAAATCTTCGATAGCGGGTGTGCCATCGGGGCCAGGCGGTAATATGTCGATGTCTATCGGTTCCAGAAGTCCTTCGTCGCATCCCCGCACCGCGTCGGCGAATTCCAGATCCACTACATCCCAGTGAATATTGCCAATCTCCACTTGTGCGCGGATTTGGGCGAGGCCTCCGTTATAGTCCTCCACCCCAACATTGATGCCCATCTCCTCGGCGAAGGGGATATTCACCGCCTCGTTGACAGCTTGTCCATATGAGCCTCCCCAAGACACCGCTGTGATGGAGCGAGGAGCTTCCGTGCCACATCCAGTGGCCAACAGGGTAATCAGAAGCGTGAAAGTGACTGATTTAATAGACATTCAAGGTTTAATCTTTTGGTTTTACTGCATTGGTGGCGATTGCACCGCTAATCAGGGAATTTACTGTACAAAAAGTTCTGAAAAATACCGCACTTTATATACCCGGAACTTAGCAGGAACTTGCCCCATTACATTCCCTACTTGACATTCCCTTACCAAAACCAGAATCCAACCCTGTGCACATAATTCATCTGTAGCGTTAAAGTCCGTAATTTGCATTGATGCGCGCAGGGGTCCTTAGCTCAGTTGGTTAGAGCGCTACGTTGACATCGTAGAGGTCGATGGTTCGAATCCATTAGGACCCACTAACAAGGCAAATTCCTTGTATTGTCTCCCTTCGAAACAAAAACTCATAACATCATCGCAAAACGCATACAGATACGAATTAACGACGCCATTGAGGCAGATGTAGTCCGCGTAGTGGATCCAGGAGGTAAGCATGGCGTGTACGACCTGCAGGAAGCCTTGGATATGGCTGATGAACAGTCCATGGATCTGGTGGAAATTGCACCAAATGCTGATCCTCCAGTCTGCAAGATTATGGACTACGGCAAGTATCTCTACGAAAAGAACAAGAAGGAGCGCGACGCTCGCAAAAAGCAGCATCACACGCAACTCAAAGAAATCCGTTTTCGGCCCCGCACCGATACGCATGACTTCCAGTTCAAAACAAAGCACGCCTACGAATTTCTCTCCGACGGTCACAAGGTGCGTGCCTATGTACAATTCAGAGGGCGGGATATTATCTATAAGGAACAGGGGATGGTTATCCTGGCACGCTTCATTGATGCACTGAAAGATGTTGCCCGACTGGACCAGGAACCACGAATGGAGGGCCGGCGCATGACCGTAACCCTTGCTCCGCTGAAAACGAAGTGAGGCACGACCCCTTGATGGAACACAATTTATCTTATCGCGGTTAGATTTCGTCTTGATTATTTCGGAACTATGCCGAAGACTAAATCCAACAGCGGGGCCAAAAAACGATTCGTCCGAACTGCATCCGGGCGCCTAAAGCGTGCGCATGCCTTCAAAAGCCATATCCTGACCAAGAAGAGCCGAAAACGCAAACGGGCGCTTGGCAAGAAAACGCTCGTCAACAAAAGTGATGAGCCACGCATTAATCGTCTTCTGGGTTCCTCCAAGTGACGGATCAGTGATCCCTAAATTCGCGGAAAAATGCCACGCGCACGCAACAGAGTAGCTTCACGTCAACGACGCAGGAAAGTCCTTGGTATGGCCAAAGGATACTGGGGCAGCCGGAGTAAGGTCTACACCGTCGCAAAACATGCGGTCGATAAGGGACTCCAGTACTCGTACCGGGACCGCCGCAAACGTAAGCAGCAGTTCCGTCGACTCTGGATTGTGCGAATAAATGCGGCTGCCAGGCTGAATGGTACAACCTATTCCCGTCTAGCCGGTGCCCTGCGCAAAGAGGGGATCACGCTCAACAGAAAGGTACTTGCCGATTTAGCCATGAATGAGCCTGCAACCTTCACCCGTGTTGTTCAGGAAGCGCACGGTACTTGACGATGACCCACATATCCAGTTCATTCTTTTTTAGCGGCACCTCACTTGGCTAGGGGCCGAATGTAGATTGGTGAGAACATTCCCGCCCCTGCTTGCGCAGGCTTGGCGGGTTTCTTGTTTTTGGTAGCATGGAGACAAATCTAGAATATCTGAAAACAGTAGCGGCAACCTTCACTGAGGAGATTGCAGTAGCAAAACTTGACACGCCTGCCAAGTCCGAGGAATTCCGCATCCGGTTCCTAGGACAGCGACGCGGCGTGATCCCCAAGCTCTTCAAGACTATCCCGCATCTCCCCAAACAGGACCGTCGCAGCGCCGGACTGCTGCTGAATGCTCTGCATAAAGAAGCCCAAACCGTACTGGAGCATGCCATTGAGCAACATCGCGTGAAGTCTACAGACACCTATAATATTGACCTTACGCTGCCTGGCCGACGCAGCCAGTGGGCCGGATCCCGACATCCCATTACGCTTGCCCTGGCCAAGATCACGGATATATTTGAGCACATGGGCTTCGCGATCGCCGAGGGACCCGAAATTGAGGATGACTGGCATAACTTCACCGCCCTGAATTTTCCTGCAGATCACCCCGCCCGCGACATGCAGGATACACTCTTTGTTGAAGAGCCGGGAGAAGGCCGGGCCGGAGCCATGATGCGCACACATACCTCTCCCGTACAGATTCGAACAATGATGGCCGGGGATCCCCCATTTCGCCTGATCGCACCAGGGCGAGTTTTTCGCAATGAGGCCATCACATATAAGTCCTACTGTCTGTTTCATCAAGTAGAAGGACTAGTTGTGGACGAAGGCGTAACCATGGCTGACCTTAAACACACACTCACCGGCTTTGCGCGTGCGTTTTTCGGTGAAGAGGTCAAGATGCGATTCCGCCCCAGTTTCTTTCCGTTCACGGAGCCGAGTGGTGAAGTAGACATCTGGTGGGACTTGCCTGATCATCCAGACGGTGGACGTTGGATGGAGATCTTAGGCAGCGGCATGGTACATCCTAACGTTCTAGATGCCGTAGGGATTGACTCCGAACGCTATACCGGGTACGCCTTCGGCATGGGCATAGAGCGCCCCGCCATGCTCCGGTACGGTATTGATGATATCCGCATCTTTTACGAAAACGACGTGCGGTTTTTAGCGCAGTTCTAATCGCCATGAAGATCTCTTACAACTGGCTGTCCAAGTACGTAGAGCATGAACTGTCCCCGGAGGACCTCGCACATGCTTTAACGATGTCTGGACTTGAGGTCGAGGACGTTCTGCATCTCGGTCCAACATTGGATGGCGTCTACGTCGGACGCGTAGCGTCGGTACGTCCGCACCCAAACGCTGACCACTTGAAACTTTGCGATGTTGATCTGGGAACGGACGAATTAATCCCCGTCGTTTGTGGCGCTCCCAATGTTGCCGCTGACCAACGGGTACCAGTAGCAACAATCGGTGCTCATCTGGCCATCGGCGAAAAAGTACTCAAGATCAAAAAATCCAAAATACGTGGCCAGGTGTCCATGGGGATGATCTGCGCGGAGGATGAACTTGGACTGTCTGATGACCACAGCGGTATCATGGTCCTATCCGAAAACGCGGTAATTGGCGAACCCTTGCTGGACTATCTAAAAAGAGAGGGACTGGAGGTGAGTGATACGGCACTGGATATTGCCATCACGCCAAACCGGGCGGATGCAACCAGCCATATAGGAGTAGCCCGAGACGTATCCGCACTGCAAAATGTGCCGCTACTGCATCCGGAAGTTTCCATTCCGCCAGACGGTGGTGAGACGGCCCAACATATCAAGGTCGAAATCCAATGCCCCGACTTGTGTCGCCGTTATGTGGCAATGATTGTCACAGATGTAAAGGTCGGTCCTTCCCCGGCCTGGCTAAAGCGACGACTGGAAGCCATCGGTCTTCGTACCATCAACAATGTTGTTGATGCGACCAATTTTGTAATGTATGAATGCGGGCAGCCTCTACATGCATTCGACTATGACCGTATAGCTAAACAACGAATTGTGGTCCGGGAATCTGTTGAGGGAGAGGAGTTTACCACGCTTGATGGCAAAAATCATACGCTGTCTGAGGGAGTTGTCCTGATTTGTGATGGCGAGCGGCCGGTTGCGATTGGAGGCGTCATGGGTGGCGAAAACTCCGAGGTCGACGAGACTACCTCCAATGTGTTAATTGAAGGGGCCTGGTTTTGCCCGTCCCGAACGAGACGGTCTGCCAGAGCTCTGGGTATAGCAACAGATGCATCTTACAGATTCGAACGGGGTGTTGATACAGCTATTCAGCCTTGGGCCACCACACGTGTAGCCGCACTGATAGCAGAGCTGGGAAATGGATCGGTTACGCCAGGGCTCGTGGATGTGCACCCCCGTACTCCGACAGCAACCAGGCTAGATTTACGGCTTACCCGTGTACCCAAAATTCTGGGTATACAAATACCGCGTAAGGATATCCTTCAAATCCTCGCATCGCTCGGATTTGACCCGCACGAAGCAGGTAACACGATCTCATGCACGGTACCGTCCCATCGGCCTGACATTCATTTAGAGATCGACCTGATAGAAGAGATTGCCCGCATCTACGGGTTTGACCAAATACTGAAACCGAAGTCTTCACCGTTACCTGCATCTGTTCCGGTCGCGCGCCCCGTTGACTTGATACGCGAACGTGTTCATGCCTATCTGAATGGTCACGGATTCCGGGAAATCTATACTAACAGCCTGTTGCCCGATGAACAGGCTCTTCAGTTCAGCCAAGCGGTTACCGCAGCGGACTATCCGCCTGTGCGCACCTTGAATGCGGTATCCCGCTCCATGGCAACCTTGCGGCCTTCGCTCCTGCCGGGTATGCTGAATGTTATGCAGCACAATGCTCACCACGGACAACGGACGCTCCGGTTTTATGAGTTCGGGCATGTCTTCCATCTCAGTGAGCATGAAGCAGCCTTTGTAGAGAATTTCTCCGAATATGAAGTGCTTCTATTTGGGATTAGCGGCCCCGTACGACCGCAGAGCTGGGATGGCAGCATACCTTTAGCAGACTTCTTTGACATCAAGGGCGATGTAGAGAAGCTGCTGAGTCTATTGAACCTTGATTCTCTTAGTTTGGAGCCAAGTATTGAGCCGACAACGATTACAGCTCATCACATAACACTCTACGCAAACAAGAAGTGGGTAGGAACTATTGCTCGTCTTTCGGACGAGATTCAGGCGGCCCACGACTTGCCTAATCCTGTTTTCTTTGCCACATTTAATTGGACTAGACTAGCACTGATATGTGAAGAACAGCCACCTACCGTTTATACACCGGTATCACGTTACCCCGTTGTTGAGCGGGATATTGCTATGGTAGTGGATTCGCAGCAGCCTGTTGGCCCCATGCTCAATAAAGTACGCCGGGCCGGTCAGACGCTCCTCAAGAATGTAGACATATTTGATATCTATGAGGGTGAGGGAATTGCACCGGGTAAAAAAAGTGTAGCATTTTCATTGCGTTTCGGCGCAAATCGGACCCTAAGAGATAAAGAGATCGACCACGTAGTTCAAAAAATTGTTACAACTCTTTCTGCACAATTTGACGCGGAGTTACGTGCTTGAGGGTATTTGACAATGTCAATATGAACCATTACCTTAATTTGAGTTGTTTAAGGCCTGGTTAAGGTTGTTTCTAGCATGATCGTCGAAAATCTACCTCCGGCACAGAAGCCAGACCTCCCCCCAAGCGGCCAAGGGTTTGATATGCAACCGGCCATCGCTTTGCGGGGAGCCAAGTCACTGCGGCGGCTACGTGACCGTGTTGAAGCTGCCGTAAAGGAAATCAAGCGCCTGAGGCAACAGAATCGAAAACTCGCAGAGCAGATAGCAGAACTCGAGGCTGCCTCGAATATCAAGCCTACAAAAGCGGTGCTCACTTTTGATGAAAACGAGCGGGAGCTTCTCGACCGGATCAATAAGTTCATCAGGACTATAGACAATTACTTAGTCTTTGACAAGGAGGATGAGGACTGATCCATGCACCAACCCCTCAAAGTCCGTATTCTTGGCCGTGATTATCCCCTACTGGTGCAATCCAGTGATGTAGAGACTATGGAGGATGTTGCCAGGCGTGTAGATCAGCGCATGCGAGCATTTAAGGAGCAACATCCGGACCAGCCAGATCTTGTAGCTGCTGTGATAACAGCCTTATTCTTGGCCGAAGAACTGGATGGTGCGAGAGAGACTTCTGATGTCTTGGTGGCCGCGCTTGATCGCGAAACAGACCATCTTGACCGCAGATTATCCGAAGTGTTAACGGAGGTTGATCCGATTTCTATCCAAGAATAGGGAACAGCATTGCGGCAGCACTGTACCCTGCCTATCCTCGAGCGTCCGTAGTGGTTTAGGCATGTGAACCGACACTATCAATTAAAGGGGGTTACACTTCCGGCTTGGACATCAGGCCCCAACCTTGCTTTAGGTCGTGATCGCGCAGGGGACGATGGAAGGGTCTGAGCAACCCCCAATCTTGTACCTTGGGGTTCACACCCACCGTTGCGGACGCCCGCGGACACCTTTGCAACTAATTGGAGCTGTCTCTACTTAAACGGCTACTCCGCAAAGCCGTCAATTTCCTCGGTAAGGTTTGAGCATAAACCTACCCTGAAACACGCCACCAATTCTAGAATTTCTGGAACCTGAGCTTCCTCCATATCCCTGCTAAGGAACCCTTCCCTGTCCAAACGGTAACCCAAGCCCTAGGGAAAAATCATAAAGACATGGACGGTAGTTTGCAAGCCGTCCTGTTGTTGGCCGTTGCCATCGTAGCGTTTGGTGCAGGCCTAATTATTGCTTGGCAGATCGCCGCTAGAACTGCCAAAGGCAATCTTAGGAGTGCACGCGAACAAGCATCAGCAATTATAACCCTAGCAGAAGAAGAGTCTACCGCCTTGAAAGCGGAGGCCCTTAAGAAAGCTAGAACAGAGCTTGACCATGATCGTGCTGAATTCAATGCTCAGCGTACCGCCTTGGAAAAAGATCGGGCAGAACTGGAACAGGATAAACAAAGGTCCAGAGCAAAGAATGATCGCCAACGCAAGAAGCTCAACAACAGGAACCGGCGCCTAACAAAAAAACAAAAACTCTTGGGGAACGCAGCGGAAGCGATTGCGATACTCCAGGCAGAAAGTGAAAAGATCAACCACCAGGCCGAGACCCTGCGTGCGAGCGCTGAAAAGCTTGTGCAGCGGGCCTCTCAGCGTATTGGTGACTTGGATGCCAAGGAGCATAGGCTCACCTCGCTCATCAATGATCGCATTGAGAAACTGGAGGTTATCGCAAGCCTGACCCAGGATCAGGCACGTCAGCACCTACGAGAGGAGATCGTTGAGAAGGCACGGGAAGATGCTGCCCTTGCGCTGTTGGAAATACGGGACGAAAAACAGCGCACCGCCAAACATGAGGCGCAGAAAATCGTCCTTACCACGATGCAACGACTCGTGAGAGACGAGGTTGAGTCGAACTCGGTATCAGTAGTTCCCGTGCCCTCCGAGAGCATTAAAGGACGCATTATCGGAAGGGAGGGACGAAACCTTCGTGCATTTGAAACCGCTGCACAAGTGGATCTACTGATCGACGATACCCCCGGCGCAGTCGTAATCAGTTCATTTGATCCCTATCGGCGCGAAATAGCACGAATAGCTTTAAGCAACCTCATACGAGATGGACGCATTCATCCTGCGAGTGTCGAGCAATTCGTAAGTAAAGCCCAAAAAGTTGTCGAGGAAGAGATCCAGGAAGTAGGCGAACGCACTGTTCTTGAACTGAGACTGCGCGGAATGAAAAAAGGCCTTACCTCAATCGTCGGGAAAATGAAATACCGGACAAGCTATGGCCAAAGTCTACTCAGTCACAGTATGCAGGTAGCACGACTCTGCTCACTTATGGCAGCAGAAATGGGCCTCGACGCCCGTATGGCCCGGCGGGCAGGCCTATTGCACGACATTGGCAAAGTTCTTCAGGAATCTGATGATCAACCCCATGCACTCGTCGGCATGGAGTACTGCAAACAATACAAAGAACACGAGGAAATTTGCAACGCGGTAGGCTCGCACCACGACGAGATCGAAATGACCACACTATACGCACCTATCGTACAGATATGCGACGCCATCAGTGGGGCTCGGCCAGGTGCACGCCATATACGCCGCGAAGAGTATCTCGAACGTCTACGGGATATGGAAGAGATCGCCAAATCATTTGAAGGTGTTGGACTGGCCTATGCGATCCAGGGAGGACGAGAACTCCGTGTTATCGTTCAGCATACAAAAGTGTCCGACAAAAAGACACGCGAACTTGCGGAGAACATATCTTTGCGAATCCAGAACGAGCTCACGTACCCCGGTCAGGTAAATGTGACCGTTATACGTGAGGTCCGTGGACAAGCTACCGCTCGATAAGTCCAATACAATTGTGTCCATAACTGTACAGATTGAATGGAACCTTACGAACCAATTTCGCGGATACTTGGGATCACTAATAAGAAGATTCATAGCTGTGCAGCCGCGCCAGTCCCGGACGCCGATAGCAGATACGGCCATAAGAGCTATTGCACTGCTGCTGCGATATTGCTCCAAACGTCCTGTTTTTGCACGCTACAGTTGAATACGTAACCGCCAATATTAACATGCAACGACTGGTTATTCTGTCCCTAGTCCTTTTAGCAAGCTGCGCGCAAGACTATACCAACAATACTATGGAACGTGCACAAGCGCTTGCAGAAGAATATCTCATTATTGACGGGCACATTGATGTTCCCTATCGCATGACCCGATACACAGAAGATATCAGTCAGGAAACCATTGGGGGTGATTTTGACTATCCAAGAGCGGTCGCAGGTGGGTTGAATGCCCCGTTCATGTCGATTTACATCCCGAGCGCACGACAGGAAGTTCCTAGCTCTGCTCAGAGCCTTGCAGATTCACTGATTGACATGGTAGAGGGCTTTGTTGCGCACGCGCCGGATAAATTTGCCATTGCTACCCGGTCGTCTGATTTGGCTGAGCACAAGGCAGAGGGGCTGATTTCACTGCCTATGGGCTTGGAGAATGGGGCGCCGGTTCACAGCGTGACAGATCTGGAGCATTACTACGCACGGGGTATCCGCTACATCACACTCACTCATGGAAGGGATAATCAGCTGTGCGATTCCTCCTACGATTCAACACGAACATGGAATGGACTCAGCCCGCTTGGGGAAGAGATCGTAGACCATATGAATCGGCTGGGCGTGATCATAGATATCTCGCATCTGACCGACAGTACCATCTCCCAAATTCTGCGTCGCAGCAGTGCACCCGTACTTGCTTCACACTCTTCAGCCCGCCATTTTACACCGGGCTGGGAGCGTAATTTAAGTGACGAACTCATTCAGGCAACAGCTGCCAAGGGCGGGGTGATCATGGTCAGTTACGGCTCTTCGTTCGTTCGTGGCGAATACCAGGAGCCCGGACGCGCGCTGGCCGCTGCGATCGAAGCCTATCTGGAAGAAAATAATATCGCTCCCGGCAGTAGAGAGGGAATCCTCTATCGTGAATCACAGCGCAAATCAAATCCGTTGGGCACGTTGGCGGAGTTGGTAGACCACATTGATCATGTAGTCAAACTGGTCGGGATTGATCACGTCGGAATTGGCAGTGATTTCGACGGGGTGACCGCACTGCCCAAAGACCTGGAAGATGTATCAACGTACCCTAACCTGATTGCCGAATTATTGCGTCGCGGATACTCCGACGAGGATATTGGAAAGATTCTCGGAGGCAACGCACTCAGAGTCTGGCAGGCTGTTGAAAACCACGCTGTCGGCTACACACCACGCATTGCATCCGAAACAAATGCCGACACCTGAGCATCGGCTATCCGTACCTGCTCCAGGGTATCTCGGTTGCGAATAGTGACTCCATCCCCTTCAAGGGTATCGCGATCGATCGTGATGCATAGCGGCGCGCCCGCCTCATCCATCCTGCGGTAACGCTTACCTATGGATCCTTTTTCGTCGTAGAATACGTTCCACTCGCGTCTGAGCGTATCTGTGATGGCACGGGCACGCTCCGGCATGCCGTCTCTGCGCAACAACGGAAATACACCTACCTTTATGGGAGCCACGGATGGTGCAAAGGCCATAACTGTGCGGCTTCGCCCCTCAACAGTGTCTTTGCGGTAGGCTTCACAAAGCAGCATCAAGACCGTGCGGTCCAATCCAGCAGAAGTTTCTACCACAAACGGGATGAATCTGCTACCCGACGCCTGATCAAAGATTTGCATCTTTTTCCCAGAATACTCCTGATGTCTGCGGAGGTCATAGTCCGTCCTGGAATGGATACCCTCGATCTCCTGCCATCCAATTGGAAACTCATACTGAATATCAACGGCTGCATCAGCATAATGGGCGGGCTTTTCGTGGACATGCCAGCGAAGTTTTGACGCCGGAATACCGTTCCGTACATGCCAGTCCCACCTGCGCGAACGCCACAATTCATAGGCTTCGCGTTGTGTACCTGGTTGCACGAAGTATTGCATTTCCATTTGCTCAAATTCACGCATCCGGAAAATGAACTGGCGTGCAACAATTTCATTGCGAAAAGCCTTGCCGATTTGTGCAATACCAAATGGAATCTGCACGCGTGAGGTCGCCAATACGTTTTGAAAATTCACGAAGATGCCTTGTGCGGTTTCGGGGCGTAGATAGATGGAGGCATCCTCGCCAGCGAGTGCTCCCATTTTTGTTTCGAACATCATATTGAACTGACGTACATCAGTCCAGTCGAACGCTCTCGAGTCGGGACTACGAATTTCTTCTGATAGAATGAGCGAATGGAGCGCTTTCGGCATATTCTCTGCATTGAGCGCCTCCGTGAATCGTTTTTGCACTGTATCGGCACGTTCCGTTTTGCCTTTTGATCGCAAACGGTCTACGTGTTGCTCAATAAGTTGATCAGCGCGATATCGACGCTTTGATGCTTTATCATCAATCAATGGGTCGTGGAATGCATCAACATGCCCGGACGCTTTCCATACTCTGGGATGCATCAGAATTGCTGCGTCTATGCCTTCGATATTTTTGTTGGCATAGACCATGTCACGCCACCACTGCTCGCGTACATTTCGCTTCAGTTCCACGCCCAAAGGGCCGTAATCGTAGGTAGCTCCCAGTCCACCATATATCTCCGAAGACTGAAAAACAAACCCCCTGCGCTTGCAGAGTGCCGTAATCTCGTCAAATCTTGTGCTGTTCATTGATTGCAGTTCAAATGCCAAGCGCGTAAACCATTAGCGTTGATCAATGATCAACATTAACTCACATCCGGGAAGGACAGCTCACCGGACAAAGTCCAGGTTGATGGGACACCTCAGCATAATGAACTTACTGTACGGCACGAGGGTTACCGTAAATGCCAGTTGGGGAGACCCGCGATACGGCGCGGACAGTCCACCCGCCCAAGCAACAACATTGGGCTTTGATGTTACTGATTCAAACCAACGCACCACCCACAGCGTGATCACATTACCGGCCCCCCACCAGAACCTCTGCACAACTTACAAATTCATGCAACCAATCTCCTCACCGATTCGACATTCCTTCATCATGCACGCATCGGCGTGGTGTCAAACATTTCGAAACTGGTACAAATTCTAATACAAATGTGGGCGTGGTCAATATGTATTCTCGTACGGATACCGAGAATTGGCAGCTTTCTGTAGGTATCAGTTCAGACTGCTACAACCGTCCGTGTGACGAAACAGCCACGGAGAGTATCTCCCCAAGCAGAGACGGAACGAAAGGTATCCTCAACTCTGGGCTAGTTGGAGATAGCCTCAGTTTGCGGGTCAAGCGGGGGACTCCTCGGATCAAAAAATGAAGACCAGCGCGGCAATAATAAGCCCTCCAATTCCCAACATTGTTCCAATCATCCAACGAATAATGCGAGTTTCAGCGGCACTTATTTCTCCACGTACACCACTTATTTCTCCACGTACACCACTTATTTCTCCACGTACACCACTTATTTCTCCACGTACACCACTTATTTCTTCGCGTACAGCACTTATTTCTTCGCGTACAACACTTATTCTTTCACTTAACTTGCCTTCAACTTCGTTTATTCTTTCACTTAACTCTGCACGTACGATATTTATTTGGTTACGCACGAACTCTTTCGTTGCAACGTCGGCATGTTGTTGCTCCACAGCATGCGCGATGACTACAGCGTGTGCTTGGGCCTGGTCCCAATCAACCCCTGCTTCGGAAAGATCACGTGCTATGGATAAGGTGTCTATCATGGCAGGCATCGCTCGCATAAAGTAGGTATGGTTGCGATTTGTATTGATTCTCGTTTGTTCAGACCTTTGAAACTGTATGCTCCTTCCAGGGATTCGGTTCCAAGCCATTCCTCGCAGTGCACAACAGCTACGCGCATGGCAGATTCATTGCCTATCAGAAACTCTCATCACTCCGACGAACCAGTGAAAATACGCATATTCTCGACAAACATAGGCTTTTGGAAATCATGCATGTTTCAAATAAGTAGAATACGTAACACCAATCGCGTTCATGACAAACATTTGCTCACCTCTAAAACTGGTTCTAGCTACCCGAAATACTCACAAGGCGGCCGAGCTCAAACTTCTTCTGGCTTCCGCATCCGCTGATGTTATGGATCTGTCTGCCTTTCCAGACGCCCCCTCAGTGGACGAGTCTGCTTCCTCGCTCGAAGAAAACGCAGCCATGAAAGCATTCAGTGCACACGACCACACGGGGCTTTGGGCACTCGGGGACGATACCGGACTATGTATTGATGCCCTCGATGGGCTACCTGGCGTACGCTCCGCTCGCTTTGCCGGCGCAAACACGGATGACAAAACAAATCGAGCCTTGGTGCTTCGGATGCTCGCATTCAAAAAAAACCGCAGTGCCCAGTTTATCACTGTATTGGCATTAGCATACTCTGACGACCTCAAGTTCTTTCGGGGATGCCTACATGGACATATTGCAACATCTGAGATGTCTACGCAAGGCTTCGGCTACGAATCGATCTTCGTCCCGGAGGGGTACAACATCAGCCTTGCGCAGCTTTCCCGTGAAGAGAAAAATAGGATTAGCCACCGAGGGCTCAGCGCGGCAAAGCTCTTAGACTTTCTTAAAAAAATGCAGGCTCCATGATCGTCCTCGTACAACGGGTCCTGGAAGCTTCCGTTACCGTTGATAACAACACGATTGGTGCTATTGATCGGGGGTTATTGGTATTTCTGGGAATTCACTCAAACGACACCACAGCAGAAGCGGATTGGTTGGCACGCAAATGTGCTCGTCTTCGCGTTTTTGCGGATAGAGCGGGACAAATGAACCTATCCGTAAAAGATATCAGCGGTGAAATCCTGCTTATATCCCAATTCACACTTTACGGCAACACGAAAAAAGGACATCGCCCCTCTTTTGTCGAAGCAGCCCGCCCCGAAATTGCAGAGCCCCTGTATGAATACTTCAAGGATCGACTCTCGGATGAGTTGGGACATACTGTAGCCTCTGGTAGCTTCGGTGCATCCATGCAGGTTTCCCTGGTGAACGATGGGCCCGTCACCCTTTGGATTGAGCGTGAACCAAGGATATCGATAAAGATTGGAGGATGAGTTGAGATTGTACAGATAAAACGTAACTCCCAAGCGCATATCTTGAGTGATCGGGTTAGAATTCCGCTTTGCTATAACCAGATTCAACTATACCATGTCTGAAACAATCACAGGCTTGATTCAGAAGTGTCTATTCTGCTGTATGGCGAGTAGTTTTCTATTAGTGTCACTCGTGATGGCACAAGGTACGGCTACTTATGACCTCACCTTCACGGCAACTTGGTCTGCCAGCACACATCCTACAGATTTCCCATCTACATCAAACCCTCATTTTTCCGGGATGATTGGAGGTACCCACAACAGTGCAGTGTCATTTTGGGATGTGGGGGCGACCGCAAGTGACGGCATCAAGCTTATGGCCGAGCTCGGAGGCAAGGGAACACTTCGAAACGAAATCAACCAAGCAATCAGCGCATCAAACGCAGATGCTATCTTGGATGGACCAGTAATGAGTTCATCACCCGGTTCTCGAACAATTACTTTCGACATTCGCCCACCTTGGAACCTTGTAACGGTTACATCAATGGTGGCTCCCAGCCCCGATTGGTTTGTCGGTGTGTCAGGGTTGGATTTACTGGATTCAAACGGAGATTGGATTGATTCGCTTGAGGTTGATTTATTTGTCTATGATGCAGGAACTGACAGCGGCCCCACCTATACCTCGCCAAATCAGCCGACTGATCCAAGGGAGGCTATCAGCCGTATAGCAGACGCTCCATTTCTGGTTGATGGATCCGTTAAGCCGGTAGGAACCTTTCGCTTTGAATTGAAAAATGTTGTCGGAGCTACACCGAAAGTAAGTCTGTCGGTAGATCCGAACCTGGTTGATGAGGGAGAGTCGGTCGCGGTAACCGTGCAACTGTCTGATGCGCTGAGTGCCGATGTAGCGATCCCATTAACGCTCACACCCGGCACCGCTGAATCCACTGATTATGACAGTACTACTCCTTTAAGCCTGGACATTATCGGTGGCGATACAGAGGCGAAATACGTAATTCAAACTCATAAAGATGACGATGTAGAGGATGAGACCTTCACGGTGGCATTGGATACGACTAACCTACCCTCTGAAGTGAGGGCAGGCAGCCTCACCTCGGAGGAAGTGACCATCAGAGACCTTGATATGCCTGGAGTGAGTCTGTCGATCGATCAGAACCCGGTTGAAGAGGGAGAGTCGGTCACCGTGACCTTACAACTGTCCCATACCCTGAGCACCGATGTAACATTCCCCTTAATGCTCATAGCTGGAACTGCTGAGCCTGATGATTTCGACAGTACCACTCCTGTGAACTTGGACATCAGCAGTGGAAATATGGAGGCATTGCATGTAATTCAAACCCACAAAGATGACGACGTTGAGGATGAGACCTTCACGGTGGAGGTGGATACGACTAATCTGGCCTCCGGGGTGGTTGCCGGTAATCCGATCTCGGAAGAGGTGACCATCACTGATCTTGATATGCCGGGAATATCAATCCCCACGTCGGTGGAGTTTACGGAGGGAGACACGACATCCCTCAGCGTTGCACTTACGGCGCAACCTTCAGCCGATGTTACGATGACCATCACTGGGCATGAAAACACAGATCTAACTCTGGATAGGAACGTGCTGACGTTTTCAGCAAGTAACTGGAACCAGGGACAGATAGTGACCTTGACCGCGGCAGAAGACACTGATCTGGTGAATGATGAAGTGACACTGACGCTCTCAACGACGGGGGGCGGCTATGTGGCATCTCAAACTGTGACAGTAACGATCACTGACAACATGGGAGTAGGCACCGAGCAAGCAGAAGAGGCCATATCTCTTGCTCTTTGGGGGAATTATCCAAACCCATTGTCAAACACAACAAAAGTAGCATTTGATCTGCCTGCACCAGCGCAAGTTTCTGTCACCGTCACGGATTTATTGGGACGCACCGTCAAAATGCTGCCCTATAAATCGTTTGGCGTGGGCACAGGGCATACTGTTCAGATCAACGCTGGCAACTTACCCTCAGGAGTATATTATTACACGCTGAAGATCGTCATGGAGGATAAAGTTGTTAAACGATCAAAAGCAATGTCCGTCGTGCGGTAGGCGCTCGAGATGAAGTGTACTGAGGATTCAGGCCTGGTGGAGGATATTATCCATATGCTACCATGGTTTTGTGTCAATAGGACAAAAAACTAACACAGTGCCTGCCGTAGCCTGATTACGGATACGCATTTTCTATGGGAAACTCTGCACAGTATTGCCCATGGGCGCAGATATTCTTCACCCACGTAAGTCCAGCTTCTCACTAATTTGAACTAATAGCCGGTATGTTTGCTTGCCGGATCATTGCATTAAGTGCGGGAACGTCTGTCTCCAATATGGATCGCAATTTTTCCAACTCTGCATCAATACGCATCACAATATTGTCACGTACCTCAACAGCTTGATCCGTGGGGCGAAAATCTCCTATAGAAGCATTGCCCGCAACAGCGGCCAACTTATTGTTCAACCGGATCGGGAAGTTCAGCGGATCCTGACGGCTTTGATTTTTCGTTTGATAAAGCGTCTCTTCAATCTCTGAAATCTTTTTGGTTAAAGCTTTCGCGGAATCCGTGATGGCCGCGTGCTCCTCACCCAAATTGCCGGTTATTCTTTGAATCTGAGTACGTAATTCACGAATATCCTTGATCGCCTCATGGGTCTCGGTGAGCTTATCTCTTACTCCAATCAGAAAATCAAATTGCTCCTGCAAATCGGCCACACTTGAGCTTGAACGGGGATCTTTACGCAGTTCAAAGGTAACTTCCAGTGAGTCATCGCCCGCGATAAGCCGTGCCCGATAGGATCCGGGAGCCGCCCTGGGACCTCGAACACTGCCCGACCACATGATGAGTCCAGAGAATGACTCAGCATCCTCATAACGGGTGTTCCAGTTGAAAACATTCATCCCTGCCTCTACGTCAATATCCCCGTCTTCTGCGGTAAAGGTCTTGATTGCAGAACCATCAGATTCGAGAATCCTCAGTTTGGTGGTGCTGGAATCCGGTGCCTCTCTGAACCAGTAACGCAGGCTAACACTTCCTCCAGTTCTCCAGGTCGGAGCTGAATCGTACAGCCACATTGACTTGGAAGCCATTGTATCGGACAATTGATGCAACGGGGTTACATCATCCATAACCCAGAACGAGCGCCCCTGTGTAGCCACGATCAGGTCATTCTCTTTCCAGTCTAAGTCCGTGATGGGCACGATAGGCAAATTCTGCTGGAATTGGCTCCAGTTCTCTCCATCATCAAAGGAGATGTACAAGCCTGACTCGGTCCCGGCCCACAGGAGGCCCGGACGCACTGGATCCGGCTGAATGGCACGGGTAAAATGCTGTCCGTCAATACCGTCAACAATCAACTCCCAACCTGCGCCATAATTGGTCGTCTTGTAAATGTATGGCGCGAAGTCGTCAAGCTTATAGCGTGTACCGGCAAAATAGGCCCCTCCCTCCATCGTGGGATGAGCTACCATGTCATTGATCTGCATCCACTCTGGCATTCCTTCCGGGGTTATGTCCTCCCAAGTGGCTCCACCATCACGGGTAATATGAACAAGTCCATCATCAGACCCGGCCCAGAGAACCTGGGGATCATGGGGACTCTCAGCAACCGTAAAGATCGTGGCATAGTACTCAACCCCCGTATTGTCCTTCGTAATAGGTCCGCCACTTGGGCCAAGCTTTGTAGAATCCGCACGTGTCAGGTCCGGGCTGACCATTTCCCATGATTGTCCTTCGTCGGTGGTGCGGAAGAGGTGGTTCCCTGCTGCATAAAGCACATTGTAATCGTGCATTGAAAACAGTATGGGGAAATTCCATTGGAATCGATATTTCATTCCCTCCGCACCATGTCCCATCGGATTGTCGGGGTACACGTTTACGGCCCGACGCTCACCGGTATCATGATCAACCCGCGTCAAATAGCCACCATATGATCCTCCGTACACGATCTGCGGGTTATCCGGCTTGGGAGCTAACCAGCCACTCTCACCTCCCGCCGTGGGCTCCCATTGCCGTTCATTGAGACCACTGGCGGTATGCAGTATGCGTACGGTCGAGTTGTCCTGCTGTGCACCCAAAATGCGATATGGAAAATGATTGTCCGTCGTAACACGATAGAATTGAGCTGTGGGTTGATTGTAGTATGTACTCCAATTGTCCCCGGCGTCAAAGCTTACCTGTGCACCACCATCATCAGCAATTATGAGGTGATTGGAATCGTCTGGATCAATCCACAGGTCATGATGATCTCCGTGAGGTGTAGAGATACTTGAATAAGTGCTGCCTCCGTCCTTGGATCGCCAAAACTGGACATTTAGAACGTAAACCACATCTTCGTTTGCGGTGTCCGCATATATACGTGTGTAGTACCAGGCACGCTGCCGCAGATTGCGATCATCATTAATCTTTCGCCACGTTTGGCCTCCATTATCAGACCTGAACACACCACCCTCGGCGGCCTCAATGATAACCCATATCCTGTCCGGGTTAACCGGGGAAATAGCAATACCACTGATGCCCAATGTTCCACTTGGCAAGCCGTTATCCTGCCCGGTAACTTCTGACCATGTGTCTCCTCCATCGTTTGACTTCCATATCCCACTACCCTCACCACCACTTTCCAGGCTGTATGGTGTCCGGATAACACGCCATGCACTAGCGTACAGAACTCTCGGATTTGTCGGATCCATCGCAAGATCAACAAAGCCCACTTCGTCATTGATAAACAAAATCCTTTCCCAGGATTCTCCGCCATCCATTGACCTGTAAATGCCTCGTTCATCATTTGGACCGGACAGGTGACCCATCACGGCCGCGTATACGTGATCTGGATTGCGTGGATGGATACGGATCCGTGGAATCCGATGGCTGTCGGAGAGTCCCTTATGTTCCCAGGTACGGCCCGCATCAAGTGACTTGTATATACCATAGCCATGTGATACATTCCCACGCACGGTCTTTTCTCCACCGCCGACATAAATGACATTGGGGTCCCAGGTACTGACTGCAACCGCACCAATGCTTCCACCAAAGTACCCATCCGATATATTTTCCCAGGAGGAACCTCCAGTTGTAGATTTCCAGACCCCTCCACCGGTCGCACCGAAATATGCTTTCATGGGCTGCCCCGGAACTCCTGTAACCGTTGCCGAGCGACCGCCTCTATAAGGCCCCACACTGCGAAACTCTAGTGCGCTATAATAAGTGGTGTCATAGGGCTGCGCAGATCCTTCAACAGGCCAGAAAAAGGCTAGCATTAAAAACCCTAAGGCAACCCGAGGTGTATAGTTGAATGACATCTGATGAATAACCGCTATGGTGAAACAATACCCAAGATACGCGCGGGTAAATCTACGAGATTACAGGGAATTGAAAAGATATCGTTGGATGGCACTGTACTCAGTTGGGGTTTAGCATCCACTCTCAATCATCTAATGCGTCTGGTTCGACGCGTCACTTTGTTGGAATGGATGTTCACCGTGACACGATTGTAGTGTGTGTTCATGACTCTGACACTCGCCGTTCCCGTTAAGACTCGGAATTTGCAACGTTCCCGCGCAAATAGCTCAATGGCTCCATTGAGCATTTGCGTCCGAAGTACGGCATGCTTCGTTGTCTCTAAGAATCATTTTTCATGGAACTGTACGCTACGATGTGCTGACGGAGTTGGGAACAAATCGTGCCATCATCCCCCCGGATCCATTTCAAGGTGTAGTGGGGATCAAATTAAAACCGACTATAGTGATGCAAATATGGGTTGACGAAACCCAGTCGGACTGTGATTCACCACATAGAAGGAACTATCTCAATTCATTGAGGTATGTCATTGAGTAAAATTTTACATTTAAGTATAATGTCAATACAGCCCTATCATCGTCCGCAGGTTGAACACTTGCTTGAACTGATCTTAGATAATCCAAGCAAACGCATTATCGCTATGACCGGCCCTCGACAAACTGGTAAAACGACGGTCGCTATTCAGGCACATCAAAAGTTGACCAGATTGGGATTTCCGTGTTGGTACATTCCTATGGATGACCCTAACTCTGTTATACCTCGTCCGCCTAGTGTTAGGGGTGCTCCTACTCCCCCAATGATTGGGGCTCGGCCCGACGGCGAGACACTTATCAATTTATGGGAGCATGCTCGTCTTGCATCCCTCCAGTCAAAACGAGGACTAGTGCTTTTCCTGGATGAAATTCAGTTGATTTCACGCTGGTCAAACCTCGTGAAAGGGCTCTGGGACAGAGATCGACGGGAGGATTACCTCCTCCAAGTCGTGATTTTGGGCTCAGCTTCCTGGCGAATGTTAACCGGAGTTCACGAAAGTTTGGTTGGTCGGTTTGAATCCGTACCAATCACCCACTGGACCTTTTGGGAAATGACGCAGGTATTCGGATTAACAATTGAGGAATATATGTTTTTTGGTGGCTATCCCGGTGCCTTGTTTGGCGGGCCTAAATCTGCCAGACTGACTAGATGGCGAAGATACATCCAGACCTCAATCTTAAGGCCTGTCATAGACCGGGATATCGTCGGACTCGAACGTGTCCATAAACCTGCCCTAATGCGCCAATTAATTGATCTGGCACCGTACTATTCTGGGCAGCTTATATCTTACAACAAGCTTCTTGGCCAACTCCAGGACGCAGGTAATACAACGACTATTGCACGTTACCTAGATTTATTGTCCGATGCAGGGCTAGTGACGGCTCTATCCAGGTATACACCAGCTCCTCATTTTGGTAGGGCATCTTCTCCCAAACTTAACGTATTGAATACAGCGCTCATGACGGCTCCTCCTGGCTACTCGCTGCAGGAGACACAGGCCGACCGGTCCTTCTGGGGCCGCATCGTAGAGAGTGCCGTAGGCGCGCATCTATATAACACGAGGGATGTCTCAACACGAATTCATTTTTGGCGTGATCCTCCACATGAGGTTGATTATGTGATTGCACGTGGCCCCCATCTGCTAGGCATAGAAGTAAAGAGTGGAGGCTTACGGTCACGTCAAGGCATGAAGGAATTCGAAGCACGTTTCCCAACGGCCAAGACCATGGTGGTCGGGCCAAGCAGTATTCCATTAAAGGATTTCTTTCTGCTCAGCACGGAAGAATGGATTGAGGAACTATGCGTATGACTAACGAGCGTACTGTCAGTGTGGTTAAGCCAATGGAGGACCACCGTTTCGGACAAGAGAAGTCATCATTAAGCGACTTTGACTCTAACCATGGCTATGTACTATTAGGGGAACCGGGAATGGGAAAGAGTACCTGTTTTACTGAAGAAGCTAACCGAATTGGTGCCGAAGATCCCATTTCCGCACGATATTTTATCAGGCACAATCCTGAACACCATCCCGAGTGGCGCGAAGGCCCACTGTTCATTGACGGGCTGGACGAGGTACGTATTGGTGGGGGAGATCCAATGGCTGCACTGGACAAAATCATCACCCATCTCGAAGCCTTGGGCAAACCCCGGTTCCGTCTCTCATGCCGCGCCGGTAGCTGGCTAGGAAACAGAGACCTGCGAGCACTCTCCTCGCTCACAGGCTCCGAGGTAATCCCGGTCGTAGAACTAAATCCGCTGAATCATGACAATGTTCGGCAGATTATTTTCCCAAAGAGAGAGGATGCGAATGAATTCATTTTGCAAGCCTATGAGCACGGTATGGAGGCCTTTCTTTTCAATCCACAGTTACTTGACTTGCTACTAATATCCGTCGAAACTGGTGGCTGGCCCGACAACCCGAGCGAGACATTCGAGAACGCCTGTCGTGTACTTGTCAGTGAACAGAACTCCGAATACCGTGATGTCCGCTCATTCGATGCACAACTGCCCTCCCTGCAAGCAGTCCTCAGCGCAGCCGGCCAACTTTCCGCACTCATGCTGTTTGCAAATAAAACTGCCTGGTCAGTAGATAATCCAAACGATCCTGAGGTTCTCTCTTTGCGAGATGTAGACTATGGGGAGCGTTCTGCCCTTCGGGAAGCTTTTGATTCAAGCCTTTTCAGAGGCAATCTTCGCTGCCGAACGCCAATCCATCGACTGCTGGTTGAGTTTCTCGGCGCAAAATACTTAGCCGAGAAAATTCAGGATGGTCTGATGATTCAACGCGTATTCGCTCTTCTCATGGGCCACGATGGAATTCCCTTGCCCGACCTTCGGGGACTGACTGGCTGGCTGGCTGCGTTAGCACCCGAGACAAGAAAACGCTTGATTAAAGCAGATCCAATTGCCATAGCTTTCAACGGCGACGCGAGCAACTTTCGTCCAGAAGATCGGAAAGCACTACTTGCGGGACTTGAGCAAAATGCCCACCTCGTAAGTTCCCAACCTTCTGCAGCCTGCCTCGGCGCCTTAGCCGGAGACCAAGGGAGGTTGACCGTATGGGAATTGTCAAATTCGCCTATCCGGTCAGAGAACAGACAGACTCTTGTTTATTGGCTTCTTTGCGGTGTTTCACAAACATACTCTGATACGGCTCGAGATCGCAATTCCAATGTAGATGTGCATGTAGAACTTGATCGCAACAACTTGATAAAGATCATCTACGATCCTACTTGGGCGATAGATATTCGCCGCCAAGCACTTCGTACTCTGGATCTGGTTCTCATTGAAAAGCCGGATCGTAGCGCTACCATGCGAGAACTTATCAAAGATTTGGAAGAAAACCGGTTTCCCGATGAGAAGAATGAATTGATGGGAACTGTACTAGATCTCTCGTATCCAAGTGCGTTGAAACCCACAGAAGTATGGAGTCATCTCGTAACCGGACCGGCAGCACCCGGTTATGTCTACAAACTTTTTTTTACAAACCTCGCAGACAAGTCAACGAAGGAGCAAATCAAAGAATTGTTGGACTCTCTTTGTGACCGCGCTTCTGCAGTCGTCCCAAAATTGGCCAGCCTCAGAATAGCGGATACCGTACTCATTCTCTTGGCACGAGGATTGGACTTATTCGGAGATAGGCTGGATCTTTCAGAGTTATACCGATGGTTCAAACTAGTCAAATTTGATCATTCCTCGTATGAACTAATCCCGGTGCACGACTCAACACACGCATATGGTGGATATAATAATGCTAAAGCGAGTGCCGCAATTCTCGACTGGCTAGGTGAACGAAGGAACATCCAGTATGAACTCATCGAGCGTGAATTAACCGAGCTAGAATCCAAGATCGGAGACAGGTTGCTCAATAAGATAACGGGGCTAAAATTTATGGGCCTAAACACACCTGTTGGATTTCGTTCATGGTGTCTTACCCGCGCAGAAGAGCTCTGGGATTCGCGTCCAAAGATAGCAAAGGAGCTTGCATGGTGGTCAATTCGAGAAGAGGACGGCTGGGAACCGGCTCTATCTGACGACGAGGTGGCACGGGCCGTATCGGGAGCAGTCGGTCTAATGGAATGGAACTCCGACCGTCTGAAGAGCAGAACTCGGTCTGAGTTGGAGGAGGCTGAATGGAAAAAAGAGCAAGCCAGAATCGGGGCTACCTTCCGCAAACGGAAACAAAAAGAGCTTGAGTTTATACGGAGACAACAATCCCAATTAGCAGAAGGGCACTGCGAGCCCGGGCTACTTGACGAACTCGCGCGCATTTATTTTCATGGACGTATAACGATTGATGGCAATCAGCAGACTTATTTCGAGTCCTATCTGGATGGTGACAAGAGTCTCGTGCAGGCAGCGATCTCAGGGTTTCGCAGTCTGTTAGACCGCAACGATCTACCGGACCTTGACGAGATAGCGCGACTCCACGAGAATAGTAAGAGGTCGTATTTTGCTCGCCCCTTTCTGGCCGGAATGGAGGAGGAAGATGAGAATGTACTAAGTCGCCTGTGCGAAAAAGGAAGGCGTCGGGCACTTGGATTTTATTTTGTTACAAACCTGCCCCGCCAGCATGTTGCTTTTCCAAATACGGATGCAGACTTCCCACCATGGTACAAACACGCGCTAACCTCCTATCCAGAGATTGTAGCTGATTCGCTGGTTGCAATACATGTCGCCTGTGTTCGTGCTAAATTCCCGCCGAATGAGCATCTTTTTAAGATGGCTTCTGACCCGGCATATGACTCCGTGACAAAGCTTGCTGTGAGCCGGATGTTCAACGTTTTTCCTACCAGATGTAACGCTCCGCAATTGGAGTCTCTTCGTGTTGTCCTCTGGAGTACTCTTCTGGCCCACGGTACATCAGCCGAAGAATTGCGGAAGATTACCCTAAAACGGCTACAACGCAAGAGTATGGACATAGGCCAGCGCGCCCTATGGCTTTGTACGGGGTTGTTTGTTGCCAGAGATCACTGCCTTCCTCGCTTGATAGATTTCCTTGCCGGTAAAGACGAATCTCGCCTGCATCATGTATTGGGCTTCCTTGTCCGGGATAGCCAAACGCAATCCATCCTACAAAACCTCAACGAGTGGCGCACCGAAGACATTTCCCGACTCATTCAAGAACTCGGAAGACGAGTTCAGCTTCCCAAGTATCGAAAACGCGCGGGCCGTATAAGTGCTGAACAGATAGCGAGTCGTAGATTGTTGACACTTATGACTTCTTGGCTTCAGGAGCTTGCTCGACGTAGCGACGATGATACAGCCAATGTATTTGACTTGCTGGCTTCTGATTCCAACTTGGCTGTATGGAAACATGAGATTTCGAAGTGGCAGGAAGTACAAGCACGGCTACGCCGCGCAGACAGACGGCAGGATCTCGGCCTGGCACAAATTCAGGGGACTCTGCAGAATGGCCCCCCTTCAAATGCTGCCGACCTGGTCGGAATAATCGTCGATAACCTTGGAAAACTGGGGAACCGCATTCGTAACGCAGAAACCAACGACTGGCGACAATACTGGTACTTAGATTCTGGGTCTAGAAAACCCGATAAACCTAAGCATGAAAATGATTGCCGTGATGCACTGTTATCAGATCTGAAAGAAATGCTCAGGCAGTACCAAATTGGTGCACAGCCAGAAGGGCAGTACGCAGATGACAAAAGAGCCGATATCCGTGTTTCCTACGGTCCTCAGTTCTCGATTCCGATAGAAATCAAGAAAAACTCACACCCCGAAATATGGCATGGAATTACTAAACAACTCGTACCGAAATACACGCGAGACCCAAAAGCTGATGGTTATGGTATCTACTTGGTCTTGTGGTTTGGCACAGATCATACATATATGGTACGAACATCACGTTCCTATAGCATCCCAAGTAACCCAGAAGAATTAAGGAGCCTACTAGAACAGCAACTTGACCCGCCACTCCGTAAAAAGATCTATGTTGTCGTAATTGATGTGAGTGAAAGCGATTAACAAACAAGAGAACTGTAGCCAAGTCCACGGTTCCCGTGCTTGTTTTTATACAGTTCCTTCCAGAAATATCTGTACTTGCCGAATTATTGGTGTCCACGGACACATGATAGTGACACGCGCCTGACGTTCGAGAAGTCGGTACTCACCGCGGATCACCTTTTGATTATTCTTACTAATCCGATCACCATTCTTATTTAATCCGATCACTGTTCTTA
>CAZCYQ010000014.1:0-65243 GCA_964503085.1 uncultured Rhodothermaceae bacterium
GGCTAAAGGCCCCACACTGTCACTTTAGGTTGCCTGTTGGAAATTCAGGCTAGCACTGATGTTAAGATGCATTTAGTGACTATCGCGCTGCCAAGAGTGTTAATGCATGTTTTTTTCCTATCCTTCCAGGTGAGGAAGAGGCGTCCTGGGAGCGTTTTTTGAATGCAGCGCTTGATCTGTTTCTTCTTGGTCAGTATCGGGGGGCGTACGAGAATGATCTCATAAGTGAGCTCAGTGCGAGACTCCCTAGACATCCGCCATGGGAGTCGCAGTAGCCAGCATGATCAAGTGTGCAGGAGTACCTTAATCCATTCCGGCTCCACCTGTCTGTGTAATCTGTCAAAAGCTTCGGGTCCGTCCCCAAGCGGCAGAACAGCGCTTACGAGCGGGGAAGGATCCAGTTGTTTTCGGGATACAAGGTCAATAATTTCATCGTATTCCCCCGCATTTGCATAAGTCCCGATCAAAGTCAGCTCCTTCGCGACGACACGTTGAATATCAACCGGTGGGTGCTGGGAAGTATTTCCAACAAGCACAATGTTTCCACCTAGTTTAGTGTGATGGATGGCCTGGGCAACGGTTGAGGTAGCCCCTACGGCCTCAAAAGTGAGATCCGCATCAATAGTCAGTGTACTTTTCTCGGGATCAAGCACGTGATCAGCACCAATCTGACGTGCCATATTTTTTCGATTCTCATTGGGCTCAATGACTATGATTTCGCTCGGCTCCTGCAATCGCACGGAGAGTAGGATACTCAGGCCAATCATTCCTGCGCCAATAATAAGAACTCGAGCGCTTTGGGCATTGCCGCCTCTGTGTACAGCATGCAAGCCAACCGCTAGCGGTTCAAACATCGCTGCAATATTGAGCGGTAGCCCCTCGGGTACGCGCCTGAGCACATGGGCGGGCACGCAAACGAAATCTGCCATTGCACCGTCACGTCGAAAACGAGGCGTGCTCACCCCGAATACCGTTCGTTCGGGGCAGCGGTTCACCCTGCCGGAGGCACATTCGGGGCATGTGGTGCATCCAATAGTAGAGTCAAAGCAAACCTCTTCACCTGCCTCAAATTCGTTTGAGGATTTTGCGACTCGCCCAGCCGCCTCATGCCCCATAATGAGTGGTGGAAGGCGACGCCCGGTTGTTCCGGTATATCCGTGAACATCAGATCCACAAATACCGACCGTGTCTACTCGCACAAGCACTTCGTTAGGAAGCGGCTGCGGATCAGGTACCTGTTGCAGGTCAATCTGAAACGCTCCCGTATATACAAGCGCACGCATAGATCAGGTTGTGGAGGCCGCGTCAGTAATACATCCGTCACTGGCCGAGGATACGGTTCGCGCATACCGTAAGAGTACACCGGCATCTGCCTTAAGCGGTGGGGCCGACCAGATTTCCCGTCTTGCATTCAATACGGACTCACTAACTCCAAGTGTCAGAACGCGATTGACCGTGTCAATGGTGATAGGATCCCCATCTTCCACCAGCGCGATCGCACCGCCAACCTGTGCCTCGGGTGTAATGTGACCGACCACGAACCCGTGTGTAGCGCCGGAGAAGCGACCATCGGTGATAAGTGCGACTTTGTCTCCTAAGCCGGCGCCCACGATTGCGCTGGTTGGGCGGAGCATTTCTGGCATACCGGGTCCTCCCTTGGGGCCGCAGTAACGTAGGACGAGCACATCTCCGGTTTTAATTTTTCCTCCGAGAATAGCTTCCATAGCCTCCTCCTCCGTGTCAAATACACGCGCATATCCGTCAAACCGCTCGCCTTCCTTGCCCGTAATTTTAGCGACAGCCCCGTCTGTTGCTAAGTTTCCGTAAAGAATCTGCAGATGCCCGGTTGTTTTGACGGGTTGATCAAGTGGTTTGATCACTTCCTGCCCTGCTGTCAGATCGGGCACTTCTGCCAAATTTTCTTGCACTGTCCGTCCAGTGATGGTCATGCAGCTGCCGTGCAGCAGATCATTTTCGAGGAGCATCTTCATCACAGCGGGGACTCCGCCCACGTTATAGAGATCTTCCATTACAAAACGTCCGCTGGGCTTGAGATCACCCAGTAGGGGAGTTTGGTTGCTCATGGTCTGAAAGTCATTCAGAGTCAGCGGCACTTGGGCAGCCCTGGCCATGGCAATAAGGTGGAGGGCAGCGTTGGTTGATCCCCCCAGCACAATGACCACGCGCAATGCATTTTCGAATGCTTCACGGGTGAGAATATCTTTTGGCTTGAGGTTCTTTTCCAGGAGCTGATAAATCACCTCACCTATTAGGCCTGTTTCTGCCTGTTTTTCGTCGCTGACTGCGGGGTATGACGAGTCAAAAGGCACGGTCATCCCCAGAGCTTCAATGGCGGAAGCCATCGTGTTCGCCGTATACATGCCTCCGCAGGCACCGGCACCTGGACAGGCGTGACGGGCAATTTCCCGAAAATCCTTATCGGTTATGGCTCCGGTGGCCCGCTGGCCAGCCGCTTCAAATGCAGATATAATATCTATCGGTTTACCATTCCAGCATCCAGGCTTGATTGTGCCGCCGTACACCATCAGCCCGGGGCGGTTGAGTCTCGCCAATGCCATGATGGATCCGGGCATATTTTTGTCACAACCTGCAACGGCTATCACGGCATCATACCATTGAGCTGACGCGACCGTCTCAATGGACTCAGCAATGAGGTCGCGAGAAGGAAGCGAGAACCGCATCCCCGAAGAGCCCATGGAGATCCCGTCGCTTACCCCAATCGTGTGGTAGATCAGACCTACCAAGTCCTGTGTCTGGACGCTACCTTTGATGCTCTTCGCCAAGTCATTGAGGTGCATGTTACAGGGGTTTCCTTCCCAGCCCATGCTCACAATACCAACTTGTGGCTTATCAAGATCTTTTTCTGTCAGGCCGACGGCGTGCAGCATGGCGCGCGCACCGCTTTGCAGGGGATTCTGTGTCACCTGTTTACTGTATCGGTTCATTTTTATTATGTGAGAGGAAGAAGAAGTGATAGGATCACGGACATCAAGCCTGCAGAAATCCCCAGAATGACTAGCAGCATTGACCAAGACTTGAGTGTCTCAACCTCGGTGAGGCCGCTCATTTTTGAGTATATCCAAAATCCGCTGTCATTCATCCAAGATCCAACAAGTGAGCCTGCACCTATGGCCGTACCCAGATATACTACATTGAATCCGAGATCTTGGTCGGGTGTGATCATTGCTGCCAGCATAGCTGAGGCCGTGATCATGGCGACAGTTGACGATCCCTGGGCAAACTTGAGTAGACTGGCAATACCGAAACCAAGTATGAGCATTCCCAATCCCGATGTTCCCGAGGTTCCGGCAAACAGATCACTGATTGCGGGTCCAATTTGGGCCTCTTTGAGCATGGCACCGAACGTCCCGCCAGCGGCGGTAATGAGAATGATGAGTCCACCACTCATCAGTGACTGCTCAATCAGTTTGCCAAGATTCTCTCGCGACGGTCTCCGCATCTGGATATAAACTGAAGTGGACACTGCGGCTGCCAGTAGAAGTGCCATATTTGGGTCGCCTAGTACGATGATCCAGCGAGCGAGAATGGTATCGTTATCCAGGAGTGGGAGAAAGACCGTTTTGCCCGCAATCAGGAGAATCGGGAGGACAATAGGCAGTACAGAGAAGCCTAAGCCGGGAAGTGTGTCAAGCACAGTTGCATCGGCATCTACCCCCGGAACGTCTCGCATGGGGACGGTCATTCTTCTATTCAGCCAGCCAGCATACATCAATCCCAGGATTGCGGCTGGCAGTGCAACTGTAATCCCCACCAGAATCATGATGCCCAAGTCCACACTCAGGTTTTCTGCGATAATCAGGGGCCCGGGTGTAGGAGGTACCAGCGCATGCGTGGCTGCTGCTCCGGCGGCGATTGCGACTACATATTGGAGATAATTTCGCTTGGTCTGGGTAAACAGTGAGCGGGCGAGGGGGATCAGCAGGTAAAAGACCGTATCAAAGAAGACCGGAATTGACAGCATAAAGCCGCTGGCTGCCAGAGCAGGACTGCCCCGCTCCTGTCCCAGTAAACGAATAAAAGCCTGAACGACACGGTCGGCCGCACCGCTGTTCATCATGGTTACGCCAATCACTGCTGCCATGGCTATCACGATGCCAATGCTTCCTGCGGTTGTTCCAAAGGCGGTGGCCACGCGTGTGATCTTGGTTGACCATTCTCCGGGGGAAAGAATACTAATCACGATAGCCGCTGTAATAAGTGCGACAAACGCATTGATTCGCAGACCTACGATCAAGCCTACGACAATGATGATTCCAAGCAATAGAATCAGGATAGGAGTCATCGCGATTATAGATTGAGTGAACGTGCAACCTGCCGGGCCCTGCCGAGCCCGTCAATACCGAGTTCGACAACATCCCCCGGCTGCAGGAATCGCTGAGGTTTCAATCCCAGGCCAACCCCGGCCGGTGTGCCCGTAGAAATCACATCGCCAGGCAAGAGTGTCATAAACTGACTCGTGTAACTGATTACCTCCCACACATTAAAAATAAAATCGGCTGTTGAACTCTTCTGCAGCATAGTTCCATTGACCGACAACCATAGTTTGAGGTTATTGGGGTCGGGGATTTCGTCGGCGGTTGCAAGGAAGGGCCCCAGTGGTGCAAATGTATCAAAGCTCTTTCCCTTGACCCACTGGCCACCACGCTCTAACTGGCTTATACGCTCGCTATAGTCATTGTGCAGAACATAGCCTGCCACATAATCCGGGGCCTGTTCGACGGAAACGTAGCGGGCACGTTTGCCAATGACCACGGCCAATTCGACTTCCCAATCGGTTTTGTCATCGGGAATGATCACATCATCAAAAGGACCGCAGATGGCTGAACTAGCTTTAAAGAACAGTACAGGTTCCGCGGGGGGATCCATTCCGCTTTCTTTGGCGTGCAGCGCATAATTAAGTCCCACGCAAACAATTTTTGAAGGGCGGGCAATAGGGGGACCCATACGCGAATCGGGGTCCAGTTCCCGTTGCGATGTACCTCCGTTAACCCATGCACGCAGCCGAGCAAGGCCGCCCTGATCGAAGAAATGTTCGTCGTAGTCATCCACAACCGGGGTAGCGTCAATACGCCGGCCGCTATCTAGGAGCAGTCCCGGTTTTTCTTGTCCTGCGGGTCCAATACGAATAAGTTTCATAATTACGTAAATATTAAGGTTGTAACGTGAAGGCGCCGCCATCCATAGGAAGTGAAACCCCTGTCAGAAACGCACTTTCATCGGAGGCAAGGTAGCAAATCAATGCGGCCACCTCCTCAGGTGTGGCCATACGCCCCATGGGTTGAGCTTTGGATAATCTGCTGAACATCTCTTCCTTCGCATCCGGGTAGTACTTCTCCAGGTATGCGTCTACAAACGGAGTGTGTACACGCGCGGGTGCGACACTATTGCAACGGATACCGTCTTTCAAGCTGTCCACTGCCATGCTGCGAGTCATAGCCGCTACGGCCCCTTTGCTGGTGGAGTATGCAAAACGATCAGGAATGCCAACAATGGATACAATTGAAGCAAGGTTAATAATGCTTCCTCCGCCTGATTTTTTCATATGGGGCAGGGCTGCAAGCATTCCGTAGTACACGCTCTTGACATTGATTGTATACATGCGGTCCATATCCTCCTCGGTCGCCTTATCAATGCTGCCAATGTGGCCCGCTCCCGCGTTGTTTACCAGAATATCCAGCCTGTTATGTGTTTGGGCGATTGTGTTTATGGTATCTGTTACAGCACTTGAATCCGTAACATCGCAGCTGTGCGCCTCACAGCGTGCACCCAGATCGTTTGCAACCCTGTGAGCGTTTGGCATATCAATATCAAGCAAGTGCACGGTTGCTCCCTGTTGAATGAATGCACGGCAGGTAGCTTCACCAATTCCCTTGGCACCACCGGTGACGATAGCTATTTTCGATTTGAGACTGAACATGATTATAACAGTTACTTATGTCTGCACAAAGGTAGACCTGTGACGTTTCAGTGATGCACTAAAATAACGGTTGTTTCTGATGTCACAGCAACTTTTTGATCTTTCTGGACGGGTTGCGTTGGTTACCGGTGCCAGCCGGGGACTGGGCCAGTACATGGCACGGGCCTTGGCGCGGGCTGGGGCAAACATAGCGATCACAAGTCGTGATCGAGATAGGCTTGTGGAAACCGAAGGAGATATTCTGGACATCGGAGGTCGAGTACTTCCGGTGGAACTGGATGTTCTGGATCTGTCCAGTATTCAGTCGGCTGTCCAAAATGTGGAAGCACGGTTTGGACGACTGGATGTCTTGGTGAACAACGCTGGTTGTAACGTTCGCCGTCGTGCCTTGGAGGTCACTGCGGAGGATTGGGACAAGGTCGTCAATACGAATCTCCGCGGTGCTTTTTTTGTGGCACAGGCGGCGGCGCGTATTATGAAAGCGCAGCATTGGGGCCGGGTGATTAATATTGGTTCAGTGACTTGTGTTGCGGGTTATGCAGGGATGGGGCCCTATTGCGCAAGCCGGGGTGGTATTAAGCAGCTTACAATGTCGTTGGCCCATGACTGGGCGGAATACGGAATCACAGTCAATTGCCTGGCTCCGGGCTGGTTTAAGACAGAACAAAGCAGGATGCTTTACGAAGACGAGACTTGGCTCACTATGCTCAAGGAGCGGATACCAATGGCCCGACCAGGTCGGCCGGATGACCTGGATGGAATGGTAGTTTTTCTAGCGTCTGAATCCAGTCGCTATATCACGGGCCAAACTTACCTTGTTGACGGGGGAGTATCCATTGGGGCTATCCGTGCGATGCCACAAAGCGAACTGGAGTAGTCCTCTGGGTAGGGGTATATTGGATTTGGCAGGATGTGGTTGAGCAGCCGGCTATTGATTAATTGTTCGGTTGCGTAGCTTCGAGTAGATCAACTACTCCCTCATCAGGAAGTTAGAACGGGGCATACACTGCCTTGTACAAACGGTTGCACTATCAGAAACTTCCAAGGTTTTTTGGAGCGCGTACTGGAATAGGCCGGTAAAACCGTCAAAGACGGATTTCACAAAGTTTAGTTCGGATGCGACATACAAGTCAAAATTGATACTTTCACTTTCCCATCAGACATATCGTCTAACCTTGATACCGCCTGGAAAGCAACAAGAAGTACACAGCTGAAACTTTTCCCTTAATCAGACCCGCTTGCGCCGTCGTCTTTAGACCTGTCGTGCGTCGCTTACCCAATATCAATTACTGAGAGCTAGCCGATGAGTTTGCCAAGTTCTTAGCTGATATGTGCAGAGACGAGGACCTCGAGTTCAGGTTGCTTGATGGCATAATTGTTGAACTTGATCAAGTACCACTGGATAACGTAATCGTCGTCGCGAGTGAGAATACCACGGACGAGATTTACTGGATCTCGGTCGTATAGACAGCCGGTAAGGACTCAGCCTAAGATCTTACGCCAGGCCGGCTCACATCCATTAACTTAATCGCCCCAAGATCCGAGCAACTACCCAGTCCTTCACGAAGTCGCAAAGGGGAATCATTAGGGCGCAATCACTCACCTCTTGACCAAGGAATTGGAAGACGGTATATACTGGGTTTCGTTTGATGGTAAGTACTACTGCGATCAGCAGGGATCGGTCGACTTTTACCCTCTGCGGGGATTCTCCAGGCGATGGATACGCTTGACGCTTCTGTCCCAAGGCACGACAAAAAATGGACTATCTTCATTATCCAGAAGGGATAATTGAGGACAACGACATCTACATTTTACATCGACGGGACTAAATTCCAGACAAAACTGGCTGAGGGGCCAACACACTGATAAAAACAGAAGATTCCCAATACGCAACCCTTAAGAATTTCTGAGTCAGTTTATAGAATTGGAGCGTGAGAAAATGAAGGCACTGGAGGAGATTTGTGGTAATCTTGCTCCAATTCCGTTGGAAGCTGAACAGTTTACGGAACACCATCACGAGAGACCCACAACCCGAACGGCTGGGGAGCCACAAGAAAAATGACACTTACATCAATCATAATCCTCATACTATCCGTCTCTGTGATAGTCGTAATTCTAGTTGTGCTTTGGCGCACTCTCAAGGAGCTAAACAACATTCGAACCAGATTTGCACCAGCTATCTCCCTTCAGAAAGAAGTCGACCTGTTGGAGGGCACAAAAAAAGAAGTACTTGCCGACATCCAAAAACTCAAGGAAGACTACAAAGTAGGTCGGAAGACCTTCGAGCGTCTAAATGAGCAAATCACATCCTATAATGAGGAATTGGCATTTCGGGAAATGGGCGTCTATGAACCGATCTTTGATTTCACAGACTCTGAGGAATACAAAATGGAAATCAAGAAGGTGAGGGAGCGCCAGAAAGCCAGGATCAAAGCGAAGACAGCCGTAATAGTCAAAACGGAATGGACAGTAGGCGGTAGTAAAGCAAAAGGACGTACAATGGTTAACCGAGCTGTTCGCCTTACACTCAGGGCGTTCAACAATGAGTGCGATGTGGCAATTGCAAAAGCCCGATGGAATAATGTGCATGCGATGGAGAATCGGATTAAGCGTGCCGCAAAGCAGATCAACGCACTTAATGCATCGAACGACCTTGAGATTCATGATGAATACCTCAAGCTGAAAATGGACGAACTGCACCTTACGCATGAGTACAAAGAGCGCCTGCAAGAAGAGAAGGAGCTGCGAAAGGAGCAAGCCAGATTGGAAAGGGAAGAGCGGCGCCTGCAGTCCGAAGCAAAAGCGGCTGCAAAAGAGGAAGCAAAGTATGCTCGGATGCTTGAAAAGGCAAAGAAGGAAGCGGGTGGCGAAATAAGTGCAGAGCTCCAGGCAAGGATCGACGAGCTAGAGAAGTCGTTACGGGAATCTCAAGAGAAGAAAGAGCGCGCACAATCCATGGCAGAGCAAACGAAGGCCGGACACGTCTACGTCATTTCAAATATTGGCTCGTTTGGAAAATATATCGTCAAGATCGGAATGACCAGGCGCCTAAATCCTGACGATCGAGTTAAGGAACTGGGTGATGCCAGTGTACCTTTCATCTTTGATACGCATGCAATGGTTTATTCCAAGAATGCCCCTGAGCTGGAGAAGACTCTCCACAAGCGTTTCAATGATCACAGGGTAAACGCCGTCAATATGCGCAAGGAATTTTTTCAGGTACCTCTAGAGGACGTCGCCTCAGCAGTCCGAGAGTTTGATTCTGACGCTCGTTTTGTGATGGACCGAGAAGCCCGAGAATACATGGAAACCCTTGCTCTACGGGAACAGATGGACGCAGCACAGGAGGAATTTGAAGAGCTTGAGGAACAATTTCCACTAACAATTTGATTAGTCAGAGGAAAAATGAAACACCGGAAAACGCTTCTGGAAGTCTTATTTGCGCCTTTGGCTTATGGTCAGTGCGGTTAGATGATTGTTCATGACCGGCTACTGTGTACGAGCTATAAGGGGTAGACAAACGAACGGCCATATGTCCAATTCTCACAGGATGAGACGATGGTCGCCACCTCTTCAAGGAGAATCAAGGTGCCGGATGGTTTTTGATCCTGGAAGTTCCGACTTGCAACGTGATCCAGAAAATCCATCTATTGTGCTACCTGCGAATCAGGCCATGCCATGGCCGACATTATTTATCCAGAAATTTTCTGAGTTTAATGTCGGATGCATAGAATATCTTCATGCGGTATCCCCAGACCTTCCGTCGAATCTCTTCACGAATTTCAGCAAGCTCAACCTCTATTTCTCTTATTGCCTGTTCTTGCACCTCTGGTGAGAGCTTTTCGCCCGTTTCGTTCTCGTACTTCTGAATAGAATACTGGGCTACATCGATGAATCTTTCAGTTAAAATATTTTGACTGAAGGTATCCAGGAAGCGGGGGGATTCGCTGGTGTCCTTTTCTTCGATATCAGGCGAGCCATCTTCCTCAACGGGTAGCTCAATCCCTATTTCTTTAAGTGACTCGTCCAGGGAGTCAAATATTCGAACAACCCTTTTGAAGCCGCTGACGCCCATCACCTCTTGAATTATACTCGGGAGCGAACATATGCCAAACAGCTTCTCTGAAGTAGCATATTCTTTTGCCACGATAAGCAAAATGCGCAACCCTGCACTGGAAATAAACGAGACTCTGGAAAAATCCAAAATCAAGCTCAAGTCATCAGGCTTGATCTCCGAGTTGATCAGGTTATGAAAAGTCGTGCTACTCGGGCTGTCGATTCTTCCGCGAACATCACCAAACAGAAACAAATCTGATCTTCTCCAAGAAATTGATACCGACATATTTCGATGAATAAATGATTCTAGTATTTGTGGAAATGGCCTCACCCTCCAGTTTTCCGCTGAACATACGATGTGTCGCAAGGCAAGGTCAAATCACGGGGTGATTCAGCCGAAGTAAAGGACTTTTTGCATCGGATTCCTGGGGCTTGGCTGAACGACTGGGAGCAGCTCCCCGGGTAGGACTCGAACCTACAACCCTGCGGTTAACAGCCGCATGCTCTACCATTGAGCTACCGAGGAAACGGGCGCAATAACCAATTTGGTTGCACCTTGTTCCGGATCACAAGGTTTTATCGGGGAACTTTGAGCTGCAAAATGGTATCACGTTGACCTTGCCCTGGTGGCGGAACTGGTAGACGCGCAGCATTCAGGATGCTGTGCCCGTACGGGCGTGGAGGTTCGAGTCCTCTCCAGGGCACTCGCTGACCCATGTGGGCTTCTGTTCGCGGGGGTTGTTTGGTCACTTCCTTAGCTTTTTGAGCATTGTTGCCGCTTACTAATTTGATCTACACCACGGCGGCGTCAGGTTGCGAATCTGCTCATGACCTTACATAAGAGTCGTATCCGCAACTTCTGCATTGTCGCGCACATTGATCACGGCAAGAGCACACTCGCTGATCGCCTGTTGGAAATTACCGGCACAGTCGCCAAACGCGATATGCAGGATCAGGTGCTGGACTCCATGGACCTGGAGCGCGAGCGTGGCATCACGATCAAGAGCCATGCCATCCAAATGACGTATCGGGCCGCCGATGGTTTGGACTATACCCTGAACCTGATTGACACGCCGGGCCATGTTGACTTCACCTACGAAGTATCACGGGCCCTGAAAGCCTGTGAGGGGGCTATACTCGTCGTGGATGCAGCGCAAGGAATTGAAGCCCAGACGATCAGTAACCTGTATCTGGCACTGGATAGTGATCTGGAAATCATCCCTGTATTAAACAAACTGGACCTGCCTGGCGCGCGCGCCGATGTGGTTGCGATGTCCATCGAAAGCCTGATCGGTGAACCAGCCGAAGATGTACTCTCTATCAGTGCGAAGACGGGCGAAGGCGTTCAGGAGTTGTTGGAAACCATCATTCAACGGGTACCACCTCCCGAAGGGCAACCTGATCACCCACTGCAAGCCCTGATCTTCGACTCAATCTTTAATCAGTATCGTGGTGCAATAGCCTACGTACGCATCTTTGAAGGCACTCTGCGCAGGAGGGAGGCAATCAGGTTTATGGCTACAAAATGTGAGTATCTAGCAGAAGAAATTGGTGTGCTGAGACTCGGAATGCAACCGACGGAAGAACTCTCAGCCGGAGACGTCGGGTATGTTATCGGGTCGATCAAAGATGTCAGAGATACGCGTGTGGGGGATACAATCACACATGCGAATCGGCCTGCTGCCACCGAGATTGCAGGATTTCGAGAGGTTAAACCGATGGTGTTCTCCGGTGTGTATCCCACGAACACCGAGGACTTTGAAGATCTTCGAGCCTCGCTGGAACGACTTCAGCTAAACGATTCGGCTATTGAATATGAGCCAGAAACCTCAGCAGCTCTTGGTTTTGGATTTCGTGTGGGTTTTCTGGGGCTCCTTCATATGGAAATCGTCCAGGAGCGGCTCGACAGGGAATTCAACCTGGATATTATTACGACGCTGCCAAACGTTAAATATGAGGTCGTAACGAATGACGGAACCATTGAGATTATAGAAAATCCCAACAAGGTACCGGCAGCAGGTAAATTAGATCACATAAATGAACCGTTCGTAAAAGCAGAAATTATCTCCCCTTCGGAGTACATTGGCAATATCATGAAGTTGTGCACGGATCGGCGGGGAGAGTTTGTAAATCAGACGTATCTGGGTACGGAGCGGGCTACGCTGGAGTACCAGTTGCCGCTAGCAGAAATTGTTTTCGACTTTTATGATAAGCTCAAAAGTTTCTCCCGCGGTTATGCATCGTTTGACTACGATTTCTCAGGTTACCGCCGAAGTGATTTAGTCAAGCTTGACGTACTGATCAATGGCGACCCGGTGGATGCACTGAGTGCAATCGTCCACCGAAGCAAAGCTTACGAAATGGGCCGCAAGCTTACGGCCAAGCTCAAGAATCTGATTCCACGCCAAATGTTTGAGGTGGCAATACAGGCAGCTATTGGCAGCCGTGTGATCGCACGAACAACCGTAAAAGCAATTCGCAAAGATGTAACCGCCAAGTGCTATGGCGGGGACATAACAAGAAAACGTAAGCTTCTAGAGAAACAGAAAGAGGGCAAGAAGCGCATGAAGCATGTGGGCAATGTTGAAGTCCCACAGGAAGCATTCCTGGCCGTACTTTCAATGGAGAATTGACGTCATGCAGCGAAGCTTCTGTGTTATGTTGATGCTGCTCATGCACACATTGCAGACCCATGCGCAAAATGGGCGTATAGCCTGGGATGAGGTTGGTTCTGTTTACGCTCAAGAGAAATTTCAGCGCACCTACCGGACGTACCTGGAGACTTATGGTGAGTATGTCAGCCCTCTAGGGCAGACCCGGTTTCCGGTTGCCAGTGACTCTCTGTTTGGATGGATCAGGCAAGCTATGGGTCTGCCGGATCCATCTTTGTCCAAGCCATTTCAAGGAGAGATACATGCATGGACACTGGCGTCAATCGATGCGCGAGCAGATTGGCTGGCACGGTTTGGTCACGTGAAATGGGCATATCTGGGGAATAATTTTTTTACGCCGCTTGACACAGTGGCCACGCCCGAAATACGTGCTCACCTGGAGGCACACTTTGGCCCGCCTACGCAGACGGCAGTGGAAACAAAACAAGGCGATGCAACACCTTCTGACGAGAATGGTCAGTTTGAGTACTGGTTCGTGGTCAATGACTCGATTCCAATGATGGTCATGGATGTTCGGGGGCCGTTTGATCGTGGAGTAATTGTAGCAACGGATCAGCGGTTCCGATCATTTCTCTATCGAATGCGACAGTCGCTTCTTGCAGCGGCGATGCGCCGCATAGAGCCAGCACCTTATGTAGATTACTACTACAATTATACTACAGATAAATGGTATTCAACAGGATACAACGGTGCGGAGTATTTTCTGAATCAAATACGTCGACCAAACCTGACACTCGGAAGACCGGTTCAAGCCTCATCATAACAGTCGAAGACGGCGATATTCACCTAGTAACTAACTGATGCCTGAATCAATTGGCAAGAAGGAAAGAAAACAGCGACGCGCGGAGAGAGCTGCTCAGCGTAGCGGTAAGCGCGAGAAAAAGAAAAAGGGGCCGCTGAGAGAATGGTTGGATGCCATTGTATTTGCGATCATCTTTATGGTCATTATGCGAACGGTATTCTTTGATCTGTTTCAGATTCCAACCCCCTCTATGGAGAAGAGCTTGCTGGTTGGGGACTACATCGTGGTGTCAAAGCTACACTACGGCATGAGGACTCCGATGACTATTGGCATTCCCTTCACTCAGATATACGTGCGCGGGCTTGATCTTCCATGGACGCGATTCCCCGGTTTTACTGAGCCTAAACGTTTTGATGCCGTGGTCTTCAACTGGCCTGCGGATGAAGAGAACAAACCCATTGATCGCAAGACGTACTACATCAAACGGGTCATTGGCATGCCGAGTGATACGCTTGAGATAATTGACAAAATTGTTCACGTCAACGGTGATACGCTGTTTTTCAAGGAGACGAAGGAACCCTTCAAGGATACCATGCAGCATTTCTGGTACGTCTATAAGGAGGACCCACGTATGCGCCTGCCAAGTGCGCGCCTGGAAGAATTAGGCGTCTCGGAACACTGGCCGACCACAAATCCCACTGTCGTACGGATCCAGGCTACCGATGCTGCCGCGGAGGCCATCGAAGCATGGGAATATGTGACGGCAGTCAACCCCGTTGTTAGGGAACCAACCGTAAATCGGGCCTACTCACTATACCCCCCAAGCAGCAATTATTCGACGGATAATTACGGGCCAATTACAATCCCGGGCAAAGATCTCGTTGTAAATCTGACACCGGAAAACTGGCCGGTTTATGAGCATGTGATCACCAAATATGAAGGACATACTGCATCCCTGAGCAGTGATGGCACGATTCGCATCAACGGCGAGGCGCGAGACTCCTATACCTTCACGCAGAACTACTACTTCGTAATGGGTGACAACAGGGATAATTCTGAGGACAGTCGTTTTTGGGGCTTTGTTCCAATGGACCATGTTGTGGGACGTGCAGTCGCGGTCTATTTCTCGTGGAACAGCGAAGGCAGCCCGTTCATACTGGGCCAAATTCGCGGTAAGCGAATGTTTCGCGCTATCCAATAAAAGCCCAGCGTATAGGTACACGCTCAGGGATGATCAATCAATCTGCTGTGACTTACGAAGTTCGTCAAATTTTTCCTGTTGGAGAGTGCCGGGAGGCACATCATAAGGGTGGGCAGGCAGGTCAACGAGCTTCAGGACCGGGTAGCGACGACCATGCTCAAATGGTTGCGGCTTGCCGCGCGGTTCCTTGCCGATAACCAGTACAGTAGTACCCTGTTTCAGGATTTTTGCCCCAACAGATACAATTCCATCGGATGTGCTGGTGGTTTGCCAGGTGTCCGCCCAGTCGTAAACCCATTTTGCATCAGCATCAACCAGCCGCACACACCCGTGACTCATCGGGCCGCCGGTGGGCATTTCGTATTGGTGGACATGCATGCCGTTGTGATGGAAGTTCATAACCCAGTACATTTCCCAAGGCTCGCCTTCTGGGCTCTCCGATGATATGCGGTACTCCTCACGCCAATTGAAATTGTAGCGGCCGTAGGGGGTTGGTGATTCATCCGGGTCACCAGTATTGATGATCCCCCACCGCATAAGGCGTCCGTATTCGTAAGCGGCAAAGGCCTGAATGGTCTTGTCCATAATGAAGAGCTTGTCAAACTCCCGTCCGCCGGCATAGTAGCGTGGAAATGGCGAGTAAGCCCTGAAATCCAATTCAAACCGTGTCGGCGCGATGATGGTATCGCCGACGGTATAGGTCTGCATCATGCGACGATTGATCATTTCGACAAGCATTGCGCGTCGAGTACCAAGTCGGGTGTTGCCATCGCCGATTCTACGATAGAACACATTCCGGGCCAGAACGCTGTTGTTCCGGTCATTTTCGAGGACATGGTACCTATAGAATACCTCCGGGATATGTTCAAGGCTTTCGAAGCGCAGGTTAAGCAGGTCCGCAACCGCATCCTGATCAATGTACCCTCCCGACTGGGCGTAGGCGGCCGGTACAAAAAAGAGAATCCAAAGTAGTTTTAGCAAGCGCATCTGAATGTTTACCGTGTTTTTCGCGAGATGTTGTCTGAGGTTTTTTTGGAAGCCAGGCATCCGTCGTTGATGAGTTTACCAATCATTTCGATACTTCCCAGCACTATCAGGATATTCCCCGCTTCAATCAGATCGTCAGGTCCTGGATAGAAATGCCTGTCCTGATCAGTATCTCCTTTGATGATAGCGATGACGATAGTTTCCCAGAACCGTCGAAAATCTGCTTCTTTGAGGGTTTTACCAGCCAAGGGCGCACCTTCTTCAATCAAGACCTGCTCCATACTCAAGCCTAGGTCATCAGCCTGCAGTACGTAAGACATAAACTGATCTACATGGGGGCGCAAAACCACCTGGGCCATTCTCTCGGCTCCAACCTGCACAGGTGAGACCACTTTTGAGGCGCCGGCCTGGAGTATGCGTCGTCGGCTGGCCGCATCGGACGCACGTGCCAGAATAAATAATTCAGGATTATTCTCACGCGCAACAAGTGTGACGTAAACGTTTTGGGCGTCATCGGGCAGCAGTGTGATAAGTCCGGTTGCATTTTTTATGCCCACCGATAGCAAGGCGCTGTCCTGAGTAGCATCTCCACTAAGTGCATTAATTCCGTTTTCAACCAGATGCTTTATGAGGTTTTCATTTTTGTCTAGAACTACGAGAGACTTTCCAGCCCCTAGGAGCATATGTGTGACATCCTTTCCTACACGCCCATACCCGCAAATGATATAGTGGTTTTGCATGTTTTTGATTCTAAACATCCGGCGACGGTTTCGGATCAGTGTTCCTGCAACAAGCAGACGTGCCCATCGCGCTGCCACAAAAGCTAAGGATCCTATCCCGACGGATGCAAAAAAAATTGTAAAGATCCTCCCCTCATTTGACAGGTCTTGTACTTCGGTAAACCCTATTGTGCTTAACGTTATGAAAGCCATATAGAGTGAATCCAGAAGCCCCCAGCCTTCAAGGACCGCATACCCTGCTGTGCCGACTCCCATCCAGACCGTTAAAAACAGCGTGCTGTAAAAGACCTCGCGCCCTTGGGGGATTCTGTCGCGCAATTGCCGACGAAGCGTCGCAGACATTACATGAAGGAACTTATGTTGGAGGACCCTTCATCTATCCTCACCAGTTCGCCAATTCGTTGTGCTCTAAAAATACAGAACGTCTGCATTTCCGTTTTCGACGGGAATGATATAATTCCCTGCTGCATAAAGATTGTAGGCAATGCGCTTTCTGAACGGGCTCCTAAAAATGGCAATCTGCGAATGAACACGTCCAGTACTGTTTCTAAGGCATTCTTTTACATCGCGGTCACAGGTGTGCGATATAATCGGCTATAGACGGAATCTGCAAGCGGAAGCTCAAATTCTCTGGCGCGTAGTGCCCTCAAGGTATAGATCCCAGGGTTAAACACCTTGGTAGCGGAGCTTATAAGGCCCTCAGCAACCATTTTTCTAAAATTCCCACGAGAAACATAGTTTACTTGGTCGCTCTCGGATCTGTAATAGATCAACATAGATGAAAGCAGTCGACAGTTTTCAATCGTGGAAGCATCCTTGACCGCACGCATAAGCGCGTCAATGCCGCAGCCGCTGATAGTACCATCGGCAACTTCGCCGGCAACTAACAAGAATCGGTTAGCTTCAAGCGCGGCTGCACCTTGAACAGGGCGGCCGTGCGAGACCCATTGTTCAATAAATTGTTGTGTTCGGGTAAGCAGGCCCTGCAGTCCGGCCTCATCCCCGTCAAGTGCTATGACCCAAAGACGAGCTTCGTCGGACAGATGGTGCAGGATATGATCAGATGCCGGAGACATCAGTTGGAAAGAGTAAATTCGTCAGATGGAGCATCCGTGTCCGCCTCAAGGATACTGCGCAATTCAGTGACCCGTTGTTCGGCTGTATCCAGCCGTTTCATACATTCTTTGGCGAGACCGATGCCTTCCTCGTATTTTTTCAGGGCCGATTCCATTGTACCGGAATCTTCGGACAAGTCCTTTGCAATGGACTCTAGGCGCTGCAGAAGCGTATCAAGCGATTCTTCGGTCTCTGTGGTATTGTTCATGGAGTCATGACAACGATAACGGAACGTACGTAAACGGTCCATAGATTATACACTTAAAGTCTTAGAAAGATGAATTTAGGTCTCAAAGGGAAGGTTGCAGTTGTTACCGGTGCCAGTCGGGGATTGGGCAGAGCCATTGCACTGGGGCTCGCAGCAGAAGGATGCCGTCTTGTAGTTTGTGCTCGTGGTAAAGAAGCGCTGGAGGCTGTGAGGGAAGAGATCTCCGAACTTCATGGTGTGCCCGTACTGGCGAAGCAAACAGATTTAACGGTACCTGGAGAACCGGAAGCCTTGATTAAAGCTGCCGCCGACCACTTTGGAGCGGTTCAACTTCTGGTCAACAACGCGGGTGGCAATCGCCGGGGCAAGTTCGCTGATTTGTCAGATCAGGACTGGGATGACATATTGACCTTGAATTTGAAAATGCATCTACAAGCCAGTCGTGCGGCGATTCCATACATGAATTCAGCCGGAGGTGGCGCCATTCTGTTTATAGGTTCCATTTTCGGTCGTGAAGCCGGTGGTCCCGGGTTGTCGATTTACAATACGACCAAGTCCGCACTCATTAGTGCCGCCAAAATCATGGCATTGGAATTGGCGCCGGACAACATCCGCGTAAATACGCTGGCGCCTGGTTCTATTCGATTTCCTGGAGGGTCCTGGGACAGACGGGTAAAAAGTGACCCAGAAGGGATGAAGGCCTTTATTGCAGACAATCTGCCGATTGGCCGGTTTGGAACGGCAGAAGAGATTGCAGATGTCGCTGCATTCCTGCTTTCTGAGCGGGCGAGTCTGATTACCGGGGCCTGTCTGAATGTTGACGGCGGCCAGTCACGGTCTCTAATCTGATTTCTAAGTGAAGCGCAATAGACGCAAGTGCATCTCGCGGACATCCGATTCAGGACGTCTCCATTGAATTAGTATCGGGCTTTGGTAAGTGCCGACCACTACGCGTCCTAGAGGATCTTCGTCTTTTGCGTTGATAAGCAACTGGATCGTACTGCCCAAATTCATCCAGCGTGCTTCTAGTGGAGATGCAATCCGATCAATTATATGCTCCAGCAGGGGTAAATTTATACCTAAACGCTCCACCATGTACTCAAGGATGGAAACACTGCGATTTGCAACTCTCAGGCCATCCCGGATGGCAAGGCGTATTTCATATTGAAGCATGTTCTTGGCCTTGCTCGGAACCATCAGCGGATGACGTGCAAACTGGGGAGCATTGTGCAGCATATACTTCAGTGGGTTCATAAGCACATCGGTGATATCCCGTTCGACAAGGAGTGCTTCAAACTCATTCACCGTTATCCCCGCATGTTTCTCGCCTGGAGCCAGTTCAAGGGTGACGAGTCCCCGATGAATCTGGTATTTGGCCACGAGCGCCTGCAGGTCGGGCAGGCTTCTGTTGAGATCCACTGCGCATTGATTTTTCTTGGGCAATTCAACCTTCAAGGTTTCTTCGTGCACGCAGGTGGCATTGTTGTATCCCACGACCATTGATCTTCTGGACCGAAAAGTCTCATTGGACTCACCGTCGAGATCAATGAAGTAGACGGGGTGATCTGGGGTAAATTCGTACAGGACGCAATTGCACAGACCGAGACATATGAAAGCCAGGTGCGAATCTGCGTTCAGGGGTTCGTGTTTGCGTTGCTCGGCAGACAATTCACTTCGGAGTTCCATGCGATCATGCCAGTAGGGCGCGCCTTCCGGAAAGAGTCTGCGAGCCGAACGAACGAGTGATTCAATACCCTGGCGATTGTTGCCCAGTTTCAGGACAAGAGGTTGCTCCAGAAACCCTGCCGTAGTATGAACTGAACAGAACGCAACCCTGTCAAAGTTGGAGAAGATACCAGAGTCTACTTTCCCCACCTGTTTCCCAACGTTCATTATATCAATCCGGGATCGGGGGGAGATCTGGAGTGTGGTTGCTATTGTGGGGCGACTAGGAATCGTACTATCGTATTTGGGAATAAGGGACGAGAATTGTTAATCGCTGATTACGGCTTCCCGACGCCCGTCGGCAAAATGGAGAGCCACCTGGTCGTGTGTATCCAGTTCTTGACTGGAACGCACAACTTTGCCCTCCCTTTCTATACGAGCGTAGCCACGCGCGAGATATCGACGCGGGTTCAGTGCGGTTAATTGTCCGTTGAGCAATGCTACTTGGTGTCTACTTGACTGAATGCGACTGTTCAGAGACTCGTTCAACAAGTCTACGTAATTGTTCAGCGTCTGTTGTGCGTCGCGCACGCGATTGATCGGCGTATTGAATGTGTATGATTCTGTAATCTGGACAATTCGCTGGCGCAGGCTGTTTATTCGGGAGGTAACGGTCTGATGCATTTGCTGTGTGCATCCTTGAATATTCCAGACGAGGGACGAGAGCTCTGGTACACTGGTTTGAGCGGCATGTGTGGGCGTCGCAGCGCGTACATCCGCCACCAAGTCTGCAATGGTTGTGTCGGTTTCGTGTCCAACCGCACTAATAATAGGGATCCTTGAAGCGAAAATAGCACGTGCGACTGGTTCTTCATTGAACGCCCAGAGGTCTTCAAGCGAACCACCCCCACGCCCAACGATAAGCACATCAGGACGACTGTTTGCTGTTAAACGATTGAGTTGTTCAATAGCATTGGTAATTTCCGGCGCTGCGTTTGGGCCCTGAACACGAACGGGTGCCAGGATAACTTCAGCAACCGGAAAGCGATCCCGCAGGATACGCAGGATATCCTGTAATGCTGCTCCTTCTCCTGAGGTAACAACGCCAATGCGTCGGGGTATTGCGGGAAGGGCTATTTTTTTGCTATCGTCAAAAAGCCCATCCTGAGCAAGCTTCCGGCGAAGCTCAAGAAAGCGTTTCTGGAGCTCGCCGGTGGTGTGTCGGCGCTCAATTCTGTGGACGTTGAACTGGAGATTACCAAACTTCGGATAAACAGTGGGCGAACCATACACACGCAGTAATTGTCCCGGTTCGGGCGTGAATCCGACATACAGCGTACGACTTTTCCACATTACGCATTTGAGCGCGCTTGAGTCATCTGCAATTGAAAAATACCAGTGTCCCCGAACAGATTTATGCTCAGAAAGCTCGCCCTCGACCCAAGCAAACCCGTTGGCTTCAATATACTCGCGCAGGTCCGACATGTACTTGCCTACGGGGATGGCTGCCTCTCTCGAGTTTGCACTCATGGATACCTCCCAGTATTTGAATTGCACAAATCGCCTGCTTCAAAAGAAGACGCGAGTATTCCTCGTACGATAGGATCTCCAAAGCACAGTATACACATGTTCGGCTAGTTCGTGCGGTCGCGCGCACAAAATATACATAAACCTACAACGATTCTTCAAGTATACGGGCCGATGCTATCCTTACCAAGAAAGCCCAGGCGGATCATGTTCGTATGTTTGGGCAATCATTGTAGAAGCCCGCTCGCACATGGGTATTTTCAGTATCTCGTGGAGAAGTGTGGACTGGAGGATAATATAGAAGTGGTCTCCTCGGGGACGAGCGGTTGGCATATCGGCGAAGTTCCAGATTCACGGGTTTGTCGGGTTGCGAGACGACATGGTGTCAGGTTGGACCATATCAGAGGACAGAAGATCACCAAAGCTGATCTGCGGACATGTGACCTCATACTGGTTATGGACAGATCGAATCTGAGAGATGTACTTTCATTGGACAGAGATGGACGTTACACCGAGAAAGTGAGGCTGTTGCGCACTTTTGATCCATCTTCCGTGGACGACGAAATCCCAGATCCGTATTACAGCGGCATCTTTGACGAGGTCTACACGATTGTATCCCGGGCATGCGATTCCCTGTTAGAAGAGATCAAAAGCTCACTTGGTGCACCCACTAGCTAGATTAGGTTGCGCTAGTCCCTACGGAAAATCGGTGTGCTGAGATGTATTCGGGCTGATTTTTCAGAATAGTTCGCATTATCGTCAGACGAACAATTGGCGATATATTCGGCGGGGTTCGAACTCGCCAAAGAGAAGCGCCTTTCTACGCGCATGGCGAACTTGGGCTACCAGCTATTGGGGTAGCCCGTGAGATGCCGGGGCATCGGTTTTCACAGCCATGGTAGATTGATTTAGCTCTCTGATGCCCCCCGGAATTCAAGTGCTTCAATTGTTGAGAAAGGTGCAACTTTTTTGCCTTCAGACGGAAACAAATTACATAGTTAACTGTTTATCCGTGCAAATCGAAAACATAATTCGAAATCTACAAGAATGTTGTCCCGTAATGCATTACCAAAGGTGCGTCAAGCACTGAATCGACAGGCCGCCACGGCACTGCTTGGGCCCCGCCAAGTGGGCAAGACTACGCTGGCCTTAGAGATTGCAGCCATGACTGAAGCGCTGTATCTCGACCTGCAGTCCGGTAGTGATCGGGCACGGCTGATTGACCCTAGATTGTATCTGCGTCATTACGAAGATCGACTTGTGATTCTGGACGAAATTCACCGAGTGCCTGAACTATTTTCTGAATTACGTGGTCTCATTGACGAAGGGAGGCGGCGCGGCCTAAGAACTGGGAGGTTTCTCATCCTCGGGTCAGCAACTATGGATCTGCTTAAACAGGCAGGAGAGAGTCTAGCGGGTCGAATCGAATTTGTGTCTCTCAATCCTCTCAGCGTCCTTGAAACGGACGCGAATGCCCAGGATTCTCTATGGGTTCGTGGTGGTTTTCCGGACAGTTATCTCGCAGGCACTGACGACGACAGCCTGGTATTCCGTCAGAATTTCATTCGCACGTATCTGGAGCGTGATTTGGCGGAATTTGTGCAGGTTCGAATACCTGCTGAAACCCTTGAACGATTCTGGATCATGTTGGCTCACAGCCAGGGGGGACTCCTGAACATGGCACAGTTGGCGAGCAACCTTGCCATGAGTGCCCCCTCCGTGTCACAGTACATTGATGTGCTGACTCGCTTACTCCTCGTGCGGCGACTTTCCCCCTATTCGGCCAACACGCGCAAGCGGCTTGTCAGGTCTCCCAAGATTTACGTCCGCGACAGCGGCCTTCTGCACGCTCTCTTGGGCATCAAACAATTTCACGACCTTGTAGGACATCCTATCGTCGGAGCCAGTTGGGAAGGATTTGTAATTGAGAATCTCCTTTCTGATGCTTATCCCCGAACGCGTGCCAGCTTTTACCGAACGTCCGCGGGAGCTGAACTTGACCTTGTACTGGAGATTCCCGGATTCCGGCGGCCTATAGCCATAGAAATTAAGCGCTCACTCACCCCAAGCCTCGGCAAAGGATTCCACAATGCCATTAGTGATATTGAGCCGGAGCGTGCCTTTGTGGTATATGCGGGCGAAGAACGCTATCCGGTGGGGGAATCAACCGAAGTCATCGGACTCAGCGAAATGGCCCTACTGCTTTCACAGCCTGATCTGCTGCGCTCGTAGAAATCTGCCGAGTGGACTATGTTTGAACTGATAAGGAGACACCCAAGAATGGACTGCCCCTTTTTGTAGATATTTGCCTGGATCATGGATTTTTCTCTCTTCAGGCGGTCTTATTGTATGCTTCAACCGTTCTACAATCTCCGAACTTATAACCGTGCCTGTTTCAGATATAATTCCCTTTTGATACGTGGTTGTTTGTTAATGCCGATTTGGCTGCAAAAGAGATCAATATCCGTAAGATCTCGTAGCAGCACGTCTGGATTTGCCGATCTAAGATCTTGGTAACTAGTGTAGCCGGTTGCCACGGCGACGGACAAGGCGCCAATGTCCATTCCGCAGGTTATATCATGTACGGAGTCGCCAACAATTACGATTTCGTGTCCAGGAAATGCCTTTCCACAGTATTGAAGAGCTCGGGCGGCAGCAATTGCGGGGAGTCGGTTTCGATCAGCATGATCGCATCCGAAAGCACCAAAGGGAAATAAATGATCCATTCGGGCCGCGGCCAGCTTGCGATAAGCAGTGACGCGAACATTGCCCGTCAGCAGTGCAAGCTGCACAGTTTCGATGTTTCGCAAATGTTCAAGAAGTGCACGCACGCCATCCGAGGGATGCACGTCGTTTGAGGCATAGGTAGCGTGTTCTGTATAGTGTGCCAGTGCGTCTGGCAGCAAGTCGGAAACCTGTTTTGGCCCAAAGCCGGCCAATAGCAAGGTCTCTTCCAGGATTTGTGGATCCGTGCGACCGGAAAATTCCACGCCTTCGGTGGAGATTGGCTTACCACAGAGTTTGCCGAGTACGTATTCAATATGCTCTCGGCCTGATCCAATAGGCTTGACGAGCGTTCCGTCGATATCGAACAGAAGCAGCTTCATACCGAATACTGCGTTTGTAGATACGTACGGTAGGTCTCATCCATGACAGCCTGCAGCCAGGGTCTATTGGCCAGATACCACTTAACGGTTGTGCGTAGCCCAGCTGCAAGCGTGTGATTCGGCTTCCAGCCCAATTCGGTTATGAGCTTACTGGCATCAATTGCATAGCGAAAGTCGTGTCCTGGACGGTCTTTAACGAAAGTTATAAGACTCCAGCTGGTCCCTTCCGGTCGGTCCAACTCTTCATCCACAATGGTGAGCAAGAGGCGAAGCAGTTCCAGATTGGAGCATTCTCCGCTGCCTCCTACCAAATAGGTGTCTCCGTTTAAGCCCTGATGCAGCATGAGTGCCAGTGCCTCACAGTGATCCTCAACGTGAAGCCAGTCACGAACATTTTCACCTTGGGAATACACAGGGATTGGTGCCATTTCGAGTGCACGCACGATTGCCAATGGGATGAGTTTTTCTGGGAATTGGTAGGGTCCGTAGTTGTTGGAGCAGTTCGAGATGACCACTGGAAGGTCGTACGTAGCAGCATATGCACGAACAAAGTGATCGGCTGCAGCCTTAGAGGCAGCGTACGGCGAGCGAGGGGCATAGGGCGTGTCAATCGTAAACTTGCCGGATTCCTCGAGCGCCCCAAAAACCTCATCCGTAGACACATGCAAAAAGCGGCATTGCCGTTGATCAGAATTAGACCAGGCAGCTCGTGCAGCTTGCAACAGAGAGACCGTACCCTCCACATTTGATTTTACAAAATCAATGGGCGCATGGATTGATCGGTCGACATGGCTTTCCGCCGCAAAATGCACGACTGTTGTAAATCCGTATTGCGCAAATAGCCGTTGCATCAGGTCCAGGTCGCAAATATCCCCATGTACAAAGGTGTAGTTTGGAGCACTCTCTATTGCGTGCAGGCTTTGAAGGTTTCCTGCATAGGTTAACTTGTCAAGGTTCACGATTGTGGTTTCGGGGAACCGCGGCACCATGAGGTGCAGAAAATTTGCGCCGATAAAGCCGGCGCCCCCCGTGACTAAAATGCGAAGCGGTTGATGCAAAATAGTGTGTTCACTCTGGTAACAAGAATTATCGGTAACGCCTTATCCAAGGCATTGATCACCTTGCCGCGACTCGGACCGCAGGGAATTGGACGAACACTGGGCATACCCAGCGAGATGAGGCGGTTGATCGGCTATGATTCACGCGCATTTACACGGCGTCTCCAAAAGAAATAAGCGGCTGCCGGCAAGCCGGAAAGCACAAAGGACAGGTCAATCAAAGATTGCTGCCAATCCAGTACGCCGCGGACGAGAATTAAAGCCAGGAGCAAAACAAGGTAAAGCGCGGGAAGTACGGGATAGCCAGGCACCTTGAACACCGCGTTATCCTCGCCGACCTTGCGGTGTCTCAAAACAAACAGTGCTGCTGTGGTGACAGCATAGAAGATCAGAATAACGAATACCATGCCGGTCGCAATAGCCTCAAATGAGCCACGAACCAACAGAATGACGGCTCCCCAACCGCATTGAAGCAGGACCGCACGCGATGGTGTGCGATAAGTTGGATGCACATAGTTAAGCCAGCGAAAAAAGAGCCCATCTTTTGCCATGGCGTAGTAAACCCGCGGCGCGGCAAGTGTCGTCCCGTTCATGCTTCCCGTTGCCGAAATCATTATCAGGATCGCAAAGGCCCCCGCACCAACAGGCCCCAGTAATACGGTAGCCAGTTCTGCCCCCACACGGTTTGTTTCACGAATGGCTTCCAATCCCAGAGTGCTGTGGTAGACAAAGTTTATGGCTACGTAAATTACCATCACCACAACAAATCCAAGCAATAGCGCGCGTGGAAGAGAGCGGTTCGGGTTTTTCATTTCGCCTGCGGCGTAACCGGTTCGTTCCCAGCCGACCATGGCGAACAGGATCAGGAGAATGGTGTCTGCTATACTTCCGGTGAACCCAAGACGGCCTTGACTTGCAGCGGTCTCTCCAAGTTTATTCTCACTGCCGGGTAGTACTATCAGGCCAATGATCACAAGGAGCAGCAGACCACCTACCTTGACCACAGTCGAAAAATTCTGGTAGATCTTGGCATACTGAATCCCGGTATAGTTAAGGTAGCAAAGGGAAGCAATGATACACAATGCAAGTACAGTCTCCTGCCAAGGGAGCAGTTCTACGAAGAACTCAAAGTAAGCAACCGTGACCAACGACAGGCCTGCCAGCGGACTCGAGCGGATAATAAAAATCTGTGCCCATCCAAATATGAATCCGGCCAGTGGCCCAAAGGCTTTGTTTATATACACATACTCTCCACCTGTAACAGGCAGGCGTGTACCAAGCTCAGCATAAATGAGGTATCCAACGAGTGCAAGGCCGCCGCAACCAACCCAGAGCCAGATGATCTGGCTGAATGAACTCATGTTCAACGCTATTTGCTGCGGTACAGCAAAAATGCCGGCCCCAATCGTTATGCCGATCAGTACGGCCGAGGTGTCAATCGTGGTCAGGACTCGCCTGAGTTTTTGAGGTTGCGTCATAGTTGTTAGAACCCGATGGCCCGTCCGTCGTAGCTGCGTGAATCCGCAGCACCATAGAAGGCGTCGTCTTTAATCATAATGCAATGTGCACTCCCCTGAGAGCTTCGATAACGTACAGTGTGTCCCTTGGCTTCGTAAAGACGCTTCGTATCCGGCGAAATCCCTAATGATTCGAAGCTGGTTATATCCGGGAGCCATTGATGATGAATTCGTGGGGATTCAACAGCCTGCGCTATGTTCATGTCAAAGCTCAGGACATTCAGGATTATCTGGAGGACGGTATTAATGATCGTACGTCCCCCGGGGGTCCCCACGATCAGGAATGGCTTACCGTCCCGAGCTACGATCGTTGGGGTCATACTGCTCAGCATTCGTTTTTGTGGGGCAGCGAGATTGGGCGGCGTGCCGATGTATCCGTTTGTACCTGTGTGACCTGGGATCGGGTTAAAATCCCCCATCTCATTGTTGAGCAGAAAACCCGTTCCATCGGCTACGATCTGAGATCCATAACTGTGTTCGAGTGTATAGGTCAGCGAAACTGCATTCCCCGCAGCATCAACGACGGACAGGTGGGTGGTTTCTTCACTTTCGGCCGGAAAATACAGTTGGCTCAGCTGTTCAGGGTCACTTTTGGAGGCTTGCGCTTCATTGATAGACCCTCTTAGCTTATCCGCATGCGCTTTGCTGATCAGACGTTCAATCGGCATATCCGGGTTGAAATTTGGGTCACCCAGGTGTTCTGCGCGGTCAGCGAATGCGCGCCGCATCGCCTCTGTCATTAGGTGCAGGTATTGTGCAGAATTATGTCCGAGCCCTGACAGATCATAGGGTTCCAGAATATTGAGCATAGTGACCAGTGCCACCCCTCCGCTGCTAGGCGGGCTCATGGAATAAATGTCATAGGCCCCAAAGGTGCCGTGTATGGGTGCCTGCTCCTCCGCCTCGTACAATGCCAGATCCTCCATGGTAATAAGCCCACCGTGACGGGCCATGAATTCGCTTAAAAGTCGTGCAGTCTCGCCGTCATAGAAGCCATCGTGTCCATGATCGCGAATACGTTCCAAGGAGGCCGCCAAATCCGGCTGTTGCCAGATTTCTCCAGGTTCAAAAACGTCAGTCCCATTCTTGAGGAAGGCTTGGCGGGTTGCCGAATACAGAGGAGAAGATGTTTGTGCAAGATGTCCCAGGAAGCCCTGCATTGCGCGCGAGGAGGGGAATCCTTCTGCGGCCAACCGGACTGCCGGCTCTACAAGGGTACTCCAGTCAGCTTTGCCCAGACGTTGATGGGCGAGCCAAAGGCCTGCAACTGTGCCGGGTACACCAACCGAAAGGGGACCCTCATGGTTAGAATTATCTTTAATTTTACCGTCACGCCCCAGAAACATTGTTGCGGTGGCTGCCAATGGAGCTTTCTCCCTGAAATTGAAACTGGTTACATAACCATCTGCACCGTGGTACACCAGAAAACCTCCTCCCCCAATGTTACCCGCCGATGGTAATGTTACGGCCAGTGCAAAAGCGGTCGCTATGGCAGCGTCCACGGAGTTGCCCCCATCGCGGAGCACTTCCATCCCCACTTGTGAGGCCAGATAGTGACTGGAAACAACCATACCGCTGTCAGCTGCAACCGGAATACGTCCGGCCTGGCCCGATACCGAGCCTGCAAACAGAATTAACGCAGTAAATATCGTAGCACAATAGCGCACCATGTTCGTTGAGGTTAAGTTATAGGGCAGAATGGATTAATACGATGGATCCAGTTAAGTTAATGTACACAGCCCTGCCATGGGTGTGCAGCCTGCTGCTGATTGCAGCCTGCTCGAGCGAAAATGAATCGGAATCTCCGGTATTCACGGGACTTGACAGTGAATATGCGGGAGATGCTGTTTGTTTCGATTGTCATGAATCTGAATGGACCGGCTTTCAGGATCATGGCATGGCACGATCGTTTTATCCACTGACCAGTGACAATGTTGTGGAAGATTTCAATGCAGATCCGATATGGCATGAGGAGAGTGGGTTCTGGTACAGGGTTCTGGAAGAAGATGGAGCTTATTGGCAGGAAGAATATCGGCTTAACGACCAGGGAGAGCGGGTTCACAGTTTGAAACGACGTATAAATTTTGTTATCGGCAGTGGCAATGCGGCGCGTACCTATGCGTCTGAATCCAATGACCGTTTGTATGAACTCCCGCTTACATGGTATAGCCAGACGGCTCAGTGGGATTTCAGTCCGGGCTACGGCGTTGCTAACAAACGCTTCGGGCGTCTGATCCCGGATCGCTGTATGGCTTGTCACAATAGCTATCCCAGCACTGTTGAGTGGGTTGAGGGCAAGTATGATGAGGTGCCCAATGGTATCAGCTGTGAGCGATGTCATGGACCGGGCAGTGAACATGTTGATTTGCGTCTTGCCGGAGGTGGTCCCACCGAAGATGCCGACTATTCAATTGTCAATCCGGCCAGGCTGACCCACGATCTTCAAATGGATGTCTGCCAGCAATGTCATTTACATACGAGTGTTTCGGTTCTGCGGGATGGTCGAGGGCCGTTTGATTTTCGGCCATCGGAGAGATTGCAGGATCATCTTGCATTATTTTCCGCACGTGACTCAGTTGGTGGACTGGATGTGATTTCGCACGCCGAACGGCTTGCTCAGAGCGCCTGTTATCTGGCCAGCATCCCGCAAATGACATGTACGACATGTCATAATCCGCACGAAGCTTTTCGAGGCAAGGGCCCGGAGTATTTCAACAATACTTGCATTTCCTGTCACGAGGCCGTCCCTGAACATGAACTGAGGACGGATTGCGCGAGTTGTCATATGCCGAAGCAGGTTGCAGATGGAACACCTCATGCCACATTCACGGATCACTGGATTCGTGTAGTTGAGGATGAAGCCCCGCTGGCAGCGCATCAAACCCCGTTGCTGACTGCGTACTACGACCGTGACCGTACGGGGACTGGAAAAATGGAAGCCATCGCGACATTGGTACATGCGACGCAAACGAGCGACGTCAGCGCCATGGAGGCCGGCATTGATCTAGTGCGTTCACTGGGGCCATCGGATACTACTGGGGAGGCTCGGTTTTTAATGGGAGTCTCACTTTGGCGTTTGGGGCGCTCGGAGGAAGCTATTGCGCCTTTGGAAGCCGCAGTTGCTGTTCGCCCCAATATACCAGAGCGCTTAAATGCCTTGGCACAAGCCTATGAGAGTGCGAATGAAAAACTGGATCAGGTAAGAGGGCTATATGAGCAGGCGCTTGCAATTCAGCCGGCGCTTGCTGACATCAGGATCAATTATGGGCGCTATCTGGAACTGGTAGGGGATCTCACGGGTGCGATTGCGCAATATCGGCGTGCTGCTAGCGAAAAGCCTTGGCTGGCGCCGGCGCACTATAACCTAGGTACGGCGCTCTTGCAGAATGGTGAGTTTGCAGAGGCTGAAGCTGTACTTGAGCAGACATTGGTTCTCGACCCAGATCATGCCGATGCGCTTGGGAATCTGGGACTTTATCTCCTGACAGAGAATCGCATTCAAGAGGCGGGTGCACGGTTTAGGCAGGCGGTTGCGTCGGCACCAGAGAATCCGATCGCGCTTAGCAATCTAGGCAGCTGGTACTTCAATATTGCGGGTTTTGAGGAGGCTATAATTTACTTGGAGCGTGCGGTTGCCATTGAACCGGAGTATCTTGGGGCATGGGAGAACCTGGCGCTTTCTTATGCCCGCATAGACAGGGGGGTAGACGCTATGCGGGCAGCTGAACGGATAATGGAACTGGACCCCAATAACCAAATGGCGCACGCCATACTGGACGCGTTTGGAACATGAAGCATGCAATAATCGCCTTGGTGCTTTCGCTCGTATTTATAGCCTGCGAGCGGCAGTCGCCGAATCCGTATCAGAACCTGAGTGCTGACTACGTAGGCATAGACGCGTGTGCGGACTGTCACCCGGATAAAGCTGCCACATTTAAACAATCACAAATGGGGCGGTCCTGGGAGCTTGCCAGCCCGCTCAACAGCAAGGCTGATTTTGACAATCCCACGCCGGTTTATGATGATTTCAACGATCTCTATTACGAGGCCCTTAGGAAGGGAGAAGAACTATATGTGGTAGAGTACCGGTTGAGCGGAAGGGATACGGTTCACAAGCGGGTGGAGCAGATAGATTATATCGTAGGTAGCGGTCATCACACGAATTCACATATAATGGATGTGAACGGATACCTGTACCAGATGCCCTTGACGTGGTATGTACAGGAGGGCAAATGGGATCTTCCGCCAGGTTTTAAGGGGCCGAATAATAACCGATTTGACCGCCCGATTCCACTCAAGTGCATTACTTGTCACAATGCCATGCCAGCGTACGTGGAGGGCTCGGAGAACAGGTACGTTTCTGTTCCGCATGGTATTGACTGTGAGCGTTGTCATGGACCGGGTTCGCTGCACATCGAATCTGTGAGGAGTGGCAATGCTGTCAACACCCTTCTGGAGGCAGATTATACCATAGTGAACCCGGCCAGGTTGTCAGTTGAGCAACAGTTTGACATTTGCCAGGGATGCCATCTTCAAGGGGCTTCGGTTAACAAACCTGGCCACACGTTTGCAGACTTCAGGCCGGGGATGCCGCTTTCGGACATTGAGAATGTATTCTGGCCGCGGTATGCAGACAGTTTACGTCAGTTCGTTATGGCCTCTCACCCTGATCGGTTAAGCCAGAGTGCGTGTTTTCAGGCTTCGGAAACCATGACCTGTATCACCTGTCATGACCCGCATGTCCCGATCGAGGCTATGGCAGAGGATCATTACCGGGATGTATGTCAGTCCTGTCATACTGAAAATGAAAGCAGTCTAGTTTGTCCAACACCAGAGGCCGCCGCAGGAGCGGACTGCACAAGTTGCCATATGCCCGTATCCGGCTCACAGGATATTCCACATATCACAATTACGGATCACTTTATTCGATCTCCCGGCTCTGACGTATCGGAGGTCGTTACTTCGAATGCCCAGGCGGATTTTGTGCGTATGGCGAGCTTGATAGATAAATCTCCAAGTGATGCTGAAATTGCCGCGGGATTCCTGACCTATTACGAAACAATAACCAACGCTCCGGGCTTCCTAGATTCTGCAGCGGTATATCTGCGGCGTGCAGATCGAGCGGGAGAGAATGTGGATGAGCAATTGATCAGAATGCACTTCCTGAAGGGTGAGGCGACCAGCGTGCTTCGTATTGCACGTAACATGGGGGAGAGTATATCTGATGCCTGGACGGCCTATCGTATTGGTGAGGCATATTTGATGCAGCAGATGCCAGAATCGGCTGTTACGTATCTGGAGCAGGCGATGCAGCTCTCGCCAGAGCATTTACGTTTTATGGTTCGGCTTGGTGTTGCATATAGCAATGCCGGGCAGGTGTCCGCAGCGCTTGCCATTTTTGATGAAGCCCTGCAACGCAATCCCAAGCAGGCAGAGGTCTACAATAATCGTGGCTACGCGCATGTGCTGAACAGAGATTTTGAGAGGGCCGAGGAGGACTTCAGGGCCGCAATCGCACTGGATCCGGATATCATCATGGCCATAGCAAACTTGGCCTCACTCTACTACAATACGGATCGTCTGGAAGAGGCACGCATTTATGCGCAGCGACTCATCCAAATTGACGGAGCTAATCCACAGTTCAGGCGCCTATGGGAGCTCGTTCGATAGCAGGGATCGTCTTATTGGGCATTCTCAGCTCTCCTGTTTTTGGGCAGGATACGACTGCCTTCTGTCTGACGCATGCGCATGGCCGTACGGGAGCTGTCTTACCTGTGATCGGCAAGGCAGGTGCTCGACCGATACATGAAAACGAGCCGGCAGGTATGCGAGGTGCAAACGACACCCCAGACAAGGCAGAGCCACTTGGCGTACTGGAGAGTTCAGGGGTTCAAATTACTGGAATGCTGTCGCCAGAGCCTCCCATTCTGTTTAGTGGTTCGGATGAGGAAGTAGTTGATGATGGAGCAATCCAGTTAGCTCTCGAGGTGCACCTGGTCAGTGGGACACGTGTACAGGTGCGGGGCGTCATTGGCGATGGTCTTCACGGTAGCCAGGGCGGAAACACCGGAGATTTTGACTTCTATCGAATGGGTGCGTTGCTTGCGGGACAGAGAATAACGATAGATGTTGACACCTCTCCTGCTTCTCCCGGACTTAACAGCAAGGTAGCCCTCTATGATAGCACGGGTATGCGGCTGAATGCCAGCAAGAATGGTGGAGACGGTGATAGAAACAGCTATTTAGAGGTGGTTATTCCGGTAGATGGGGTTTACTTCGCGGTTGTTCGCGGAACTAACTCCTGGTGGCCGGACGATCCTTTTGATCCTGCCTCAGGCCCAAAAGCAGGTAGCGAAGGTCCATATATTCTCACGCTTGGCGTAGATGCAGAAGATTTTGACTGGTATAGCTTGGACATGCAGGCAGGGGATGTATTGAGTGCAGCAGTTGAAGACTCAGCCCGCCATCTGGTACTTGCGGATGCTCATGGCACGGTTCATTTAGCGTCAGACCTTGACCGCAGTGATCTATTACCCGTTACAAGTCCATTGCTTAAAGGAGGAAATGCGAACTTTGCGCTTATCATCGCTGAGACAGGGAGATATTATTTTCGTGTAGGTCATGGAGCCGGTGGTTACTCGGTGACATTAACCGCTCGTCGTGCGGGGCAGGAGCAGGGATCCACCCAACAGGTTTTATTTGTGGATTTTGATGGTGCTGATTTTGATGCGCAGTTTCTTGGGGGTCGTGCTGATGCAAAGCTTTCCCCTTTGCGCAAATTTTTGGAGAATCAGGGTATTGCGCAGGACGAAGATCACATCATTGATCTCGCACTGGCTACATTCAAGGAAAATCTGGTTGATGACATACAGGACGCGTTGGCGGTCGATGTGTTTTTGGATATCCAGAACAGCAGAGATCACCCGGATTCCTGGGGTGCGTCTAACGTAAGTCGTGTGATTGTTGGTGGAAGCCGGAGTGAGCTGGGCCTAGAGACGATCGGCATTGCTGAAAGTGTGGATGTGGGCAACTTTGTCTTGAATGAAACCGCTGTTGTGCTCCTGGACCGAATTACTGACCCGCTATGGGAGCCCTCTTTTTCTGCGGTACAGCGTGCTCCGGGCGTTTCGATGGCCGACCTGCTCGGGTTGGCGCTGGGCAATATTATTGCTCATGAAGCGGGACATTTAATTGCCAGTTTTCATACCGGACACGCTGATTATCCCTGGCAGATCATGGATGCAAGTCCCGAAGCAGCGGGATTTCTGGGAGCGGGGCCGGACAAAATACTGGGCACGGAGGACGACCTGGATGTAGATTTGGGTGTATCTCCTTATTGGGAACTTGAGGGTTTTGTTGGCCTACAGGATTCCCGTACGGCGACATTTTACGGCCTAGGTGGTGCGTACGTAACGCAGTTGGTCTCACGGGTTTTTCCATTGGACGGAAGGATAGGCGCAGTATATCCAAACCCCTCCCATGACCGGGCTTGGTTACCTGTTACACTTGAACGTGCTGGGCCGCTGCAGCTTGAGTTCTATGATATGCTCGGTCGTCGTCAGGTGAGCGTGGGCCAGAGTGTGGTGCCACGGGGCCACTCGGACGTATTGCTTCCGGTGAATTTATTGGCACCGGGAACCTACTTGCTGCGTGCAAGGCTGAATTTTGGCACTATAGGGCGGAAGCTTGTTGTGCTTCGGTAGCTGGATTCTTCGGTACTACCCCGGAAGACAGTTCCAGTACACAGCATGCTCTCAAGTTTGTTTGATTATCGCTAATCCTCTGGATTACAACTCGCCATAACCCCTTTGTGCTGCCCCATCCTCATTGCGCACGGACGGGCCCTGCAGTTCCTTCTGTACTACCGGAGGAATTGTGTTAGCCGAAGCCTCTTGGCGCAGGTTCACCGGAATCATGTAGAATTTACATCTCTCACCAAATCAAAAGCTGTATATTGCCAACTCAATCCATCAAATCTCATTTTGAAGATGCGAAACTCTACGTTGCTTATTGTAACGATCACACTCATCGCGTTGTCGGGTTCTTACGAGCAGGTTCGTGCACAGGCTAATTCATTCGACAGTTTCGGCTACACTTATACATTCGACAATTTTGGCTACAGTAGTCTTTCTGCCGCTCCTCTGAGTTTCAAGAGTACATCAATGCTAGGTATGACTAAGTCACGATCATTCCGGACACACAGTTCAAATAACACTGGCGTTAGTGTAGATTTTGTAATCATTGGCGAGATAGGTCTGAAAGAAACGTTGACAAGTGCAGATTTGGGCAATCATTTCAATGAAATGGTTTTGTCATCCTCGCGACCAAAACACACATGTGTATTGGCCAAGGGCTCGACTCCGTCTCAAAGAGCAGGCTTTGATGAATGCAGAGCCAATCTCCCGGATTGTGATAAGATGAGATGGGATGTGAGCGGAGAGGGTCACCGGATCCTCTCCTGCAAGTGTTACCGAATATTTAGCAGTTGTTAGTCTTCTCTCTGGTGCAATCCCTCTTTGGGATACAATCAGGAAAGATCGCTTCTGTTGTTCTGGAGGCGAGGGCAACAATCTTAAGGCGCAGGAGGCGCACTGGTCTGGAAGTCTCATAAAATTTGGTAATTCAAACGTCCGCCGGGGTCAATGAATCGTTCCCGCGGAATATGGATATCTCTGCAACAGTTTTGGTATTTTGCAGTTTTAGCCTAGCCTAAAAATGTAGAATATCATGCGTTTGGCTGCGCTAAGTATCATGGTGCTTGGTCTGCTGATGTCTTGCACTTCAGCGGAAGAGGAGATTCCTCCACTTGAAGATCGCGCGATCAGGGTTGTAGCAACCACGAGTATTGTTGCGGATTTGGTACGTGCAGTTGGTGGGGCGGACGTAAGTGTCGAATCGTTGATGGGGCCGGGGGTTGATCCGCATCTATATAAGGCCAGTGCCCGCGATGTCAGTAAAATGGTTGACTCTGATATCGTGGTTTATAATGGTCTGCATCTTGAGGGTAAGATGGGGGATCTGTTTGAGGCGATGGCTGAACGGGGGAATCCGACCGTTGCAATAGCTGAGGTCAGTGTTCCCGATAGTTTATTGCGAGCGTCGGAGCTTTTTCAAGGCAATTATGATCCGCACATCTGGTTTGATGCTGAGCTGTGGGCTCGTGCTGCAAATGCACTTGCCAATGCCTTAGGGGCCCTGGACGCTACGCGTGAAGATACGTTTGCAGCGCGAGGAGATGCTTATGCGGACGAACTTCTGGCGGTACATGCTTACGTGCAGAAGAAAGCTGATAAGATACCAGAGGAGAAGCGAGTACTCATAACCTCTCACGATGCATTCGGTTACTTCGGGCGGGCGTATGGGTTTGAGGTTCGAGGGCTCCAGGGAATTTCCACCGCATCTGAAGCAGGTGCAGCAGATGTACAGAATCTGGCTGTACTTGTAACTAAACGGCGAATTCCGGCGATGTTCATCGAGTCATCCGTTTCCCCACGTGGTATAGAAGCCGTTCGGGAAGCGGTGAAGGCCAAGGGCTTTGATGTCAGTATCGGTGGCACATTGTATGGGGATGCGCTGGGCGGACCATCCACACAGGCAGCCACGTATCTGGATATGATCCGCTACAATATTGATACGATCGTTGAGGCACTCTCGAATGGCGAACGCAATTGAAGTACGTGACCTTACGGTAGCCTATCGGGAAAGCCCGGTTTTGTGGGATATTGACCTGGACGTCCCCTCGGGTGCACTGATGGCCATTGTTGGTCCCAACGGTGCGGGCAAAACGACGCTGATACAAACGATTCTATCACTGGTCAAGCCAGCTGCCGGCCAAATTCGGGTCCTTGGTCAACCTTATCGAAGTGTAGCCTCTAGCGTGGGTTACGTTCCTCAGCGCGGGAGTGTGGATTGGGATTTTCCAACCAGTGCCATGGATGTTGTTATGATGGGGTTGTATGGTCGTCTTGGATGGGTTCGTCGACCAGGACGCAGTGAGCGTATGGAGGCGATGGCCGCACTTGATCAGGTAGGTATGGCTGAATTGGCCCATCGTCAGATTAGCCAATTGTCCGGTGGGCAGCAACAACGCGTATTTTTGGCGCGGGCTCTGGTGCAGGATGCTCGCATCTACCTCATGGATGAACCTCTGCAGGGTGTAGATGCAACAACAGAACGGACGATCATTGAGCTCCTCCGTACGCTGCAATCATTAGGCAAAACGGTCATGGTCGTACACCATGACCTGCAAACGGTATCCTCCTACTTTGATGAAGTGCTGCTATTGAATGTGCGACGGATTGCGAGTGGACCTGTTTCGGAAGTATTCACAGAAGCCAATTTGAGACTTACCTACGGAGGCCGTGTTGCAATTATTAGGGGCGCAACGTAGCCATGGAGCAATTACTTGGTGACTATACGTTTCGTACAGTTGCCCTTGGGACGGCAATATTAGGCGCCATAAGCGGTGCGTTAGGAGCCTTTGCTGTACTGCGACGGCAGAGTCTACTGGGTGATGCGGTATCACATGCCGCCTTGCCAGGCGTTGGTCTGGCCTTTATAATTACCGGCAGCAAAGCTCCGCTAATTCTGATGGTGGGTGCAGGGCTCGCAGGATGGCTTGCGACAGTCGTGGTTTTAGTCATAACCACAACGACACGGATCAAGTACGATGGTGCACTTGGTTTTGTACTGTCTGTGTTCTTTGGTATTGGCCTGGTTCTGCTCACATTCATTCAGAAATTTCCCGATGCAAGCCAAGCAGGGCTTGATTCATTTCTATTTGGCCAGGCTGCCGCACTCGTTGAGCAAGATGTGATTACCATAGCAGTTTTGGGTGGTTTGGCTTTGGTCGTTCTGGTCTTGTTCTGGAAAGAGTTCAAACTCCTATCCTTTGACCCTGAGTTTGCAAACAGCCTGGTATTGCCTGTGCGTCGGCTGGACCTTGGGCTGACTACGTTGCTGGTCGTTGCTATTGTTATTGGACTGCAGACGGTTGGTGTGGTGCTCATGAGTGCAATGATCATTGCCCCCGCAGCAGCTGCACGTCAGTGGACAGATAACTTGGGAATCATGGTATTGATTTCGATGGTGATAGGGGCATTTTCTGGAGTGGGCGGTGCCCTCTTGAGCACGAGCACATCAAATCTGCCAACCGGCCCGACGATTGTCCTGTGTGCAAGCGGAGTTGTGTTGGTTTCTGTAATTATTGCTCCGCGTCGCGGACTGGTTTGGGAGCAGATCCGCCGAACGCTTCAGTCCCGAAGGCTTAGGAGCGAAGCCATTCTACTGGATCTCTTTGAACTGGCAAGGAAGCATGACAGTTTTGAGCATCCGCATATGGAAGCTGCTTTATTGGTAATGCATCCTGATGCGAGCACATTGCGTCGGCAGTTGCGCAGCCTACATTCCAAAGGGCTGATAAGTGTGCATTCAACCGGGGGCTGGGCATTAACACAGGAAGGGGCGAATACATGCAAGGAACTCTTGGCCAAACGTATGCGATGAGCCCGATTCAGCTGGAAATTCAATTGGTCGCTGCCGTAGTTGCAGTTGCGTGTGCGCTTCCAGGTACTTTTCTTGTATTGCGGCGAATGGCTATGATGAGCGATGCCATCAGCCATGCAATCCTACCAGGTATCGTAGTTGGATTCTTCCTGACCGGCAACCTATCATCTCCAATTCTGATACTCGGTGGTGCAGCGACTGGGCTGCTTACGGTTGTGCTGGTTGAGTGGATGCGAAAGACCAAACGTGTGCGCGAAGATGCTGCGATTGGGTTGGTTTTTTCGGCACTCTTCGCGGCTGGAGTAATTCTGATTGCCCGCTATGCAGGCGATGTGCACCTAGACACAGATGCCGTGCTCCTGGGGGAGTTGGCCTTTGCACCATTTGACCGCTTGCAAATTGCAGGGTACGATCTGGGTCCCCAATCCCTGTATTCCACCGGTTTGGTTGGACTGCTGTGTGCAACCTTCATAATGCTATTCTACAAGGAACTTAAGTTGGCCACGTTTGACAGCGCGCTCTGTGCCACACTGGGTTTTCTGCCGGGGTTGCTGCACTATGCACTCATGGGATTAGTATCCATGACAGCGGTCGCCGCATTTGATGCGGTCGGATCTATTTTGGTAGTGGCACTTATGGTCGGACCTCCCATCAGTGCATACTTGCTGACCAATCGACTTGATCGTATGATCCTGTATAGTATCCTCTTGGCGGTTACTGCCGCCGTTTCGGGATACTGGGTTGCACACCTGTTTGATGCTTCAATTGCAGGATGTATGGTCGCGATAGTGGGTGTCCAGTTCGGGATCCTGCTTTGCGTAGCCCCCAATCAGGGGCTACTGGCTGCATGGCAGCGCAGAAAACGTCAAAGATGGCAGTTTGCAATCAAGATGCTTGTGATTCATTTGCTACAACATGAGGGCACACCTGAAGCTGAGCGGGAATGTCGGGTCGATCATCTTCAAGACCATATGGCTTGGGAAAAACCCTTTGCCGAGAATGTAGTCTCTCGGGCAGCCGCACAGAGATTATTGCATTTGGTCGGAGAGTCCCTGGAGTTGACGGCAACGGGGCGTGAATTGGCGCGCGATGCAATCGTACACCGCTGAGAAAATCTGGAAAGAATTGGCCGGAAAGTCACGCGCAAGACTCAACGCAGGGCTTGCAGGCCTTTGTTTATTTGGCGACGCCTCACCAATTATAGTGGGAGCTACTGAAAAATCAGACACTTCACTGGAGATCAAGATCACCCCGCAAAGCTTAATCCAGTGTGCGAAAAACGAGTTAGTTGGAGTTCCCCTGAACAGAAGGTTCGTTTTCACTATACATCGCCATAAGATTGAATTCTGAAATGCAAGGCGTGATCGCCCCCTTTTCTTGGGAGCGTGAGCCAAAAGCGGTGCGATGATCGCTATCCATTTTGCTGTCGGAGGTCCCTAGCAATTACGGTGTCTCGACCAGACAGGTGCATGTATCCACCACCGCGCGGGAGGGCATGTCAAGTGATCCCAGCGTTGAACCTGCCCACCGAGTGCCTACTATGGTTGAAATGTACCCTGATCAAGTAGCAGGTCTGCGATTACGGATTCCAATCTGGCAAGTCCGTGGCCCGCATCAGCCATTTTGAGAGCTGAATATTATTCTGGATGCCCATTCAAGCGTTCCGGCAAAATTGGTGCCCAGCAAGCCAGCATTGGGCATGGTTGCATATCACAAAGTAAGATGCTGCCCTAGCCGTCCTGCCATTTCCGTTTACGAATGGATGGATCCAGTTGATTCGCCAAAGAACGTATGCAGCCGATGAAATCGGAGTAAACTCTGACCACCAGCGATTGACGTGATTAACCATGTCGTCCATCAGTGGCGGAGCCCTGATGTGCATCGGTGGCTCATTATCCCCCCAGTCACTTCACACGGTCTGTATTGTCCTGCATACGCGTGTAGACAACTGATTGCATGGAAGTTTAGGGCCTTGATTACGGCTTGCGACAAAAAAGAGGTTCCTGATTGAATTGCCGCCTCAACCAAGTCCTCAATAAAGTCAAGCTGCCGTTGTCGGTTGGCCGCATCCAGTGTCCGATAAACAGGATGGGTTGCAGATGGGAATAATATAGCTAAGTCCGCGCGTTGAGTGGTAGAACCGACGGTTTTATTCCCAAAATGCCTGAAAATCTTCCTTCTAGGTCCATCTCGTCTACCATATCTTTAAAATTAGCTTCCGCTGAACTTTATCTATGGCCCCTACTACGGCCCAAATGGTTCGGAATAAGTGAAGCGGTGGATGCATTACAGTTCGGGCTCACGGGCCAGATCTAACAACTTATTGGCAGGGGAACTGGTAAATTGATGTTCAAAGAATTGGGGTATCCCCAGGCTTCATGGAGAATTATTATCTGGGATACAGGCAGATCCAACTTTCCGACCCTAGTAATCCGAGCAGCTAGTTTTGGGCGCACAAACGCGGTTGTAGGATTCCTGCCTCAACACATGGCTGGATTTCGCTAAACCAACTCTTCTTTCAACTACAAACTCGTTCCGCACTTTGAATCGGTCTACTGTATCTCCAGGAACTGACATGTGCCAGTTCACGACTGATGCCTAAGGCGTTGACGGAGAACCAAATAGTGTTTACCAATGCTAGGTGGTTGTCTTGTGCGGCAGGTAGAGATACGAGACACCCAGCAACGCGACTGCACGCAAGATTCGGAACCGCTAAAGACTGAAGTCTGTTTTACAAGCTTTGATATGGCATCTCCCTGTGATGGCTAAATCTCGGCATACATCATCCAAGTTCATTCCTGACCGTGGTCCCGCCAGATATTTTCACGGACGAAAAAAGATTCTGCGCAATTTTAACGAACTTCTTCAATACGCGTCTGAAAAAACATGGGGGACGATCTTCCTTATCCAAGGTGCCCCAGGCGCGGGAAAAAGTGCTCTGCTTCATGAATGTGAAAAATTGGCAGAAAGCAGTGGATGGAAAACATCAAGGATTCATGCGCCTGCTCTTTGGGATCTGGATGAACTGAGACAGTCCCTTGATTCAAGAAGAAAACTCAACGTTGAAGGTGGGGCGGCAAAGATTGCAATTCCAGGCATTGCAGAAGCGGGAGTCAGCGCGGAATTGCCTCCCCAGACCGTGAAGGGCCTACTACAAAAAGGGAAAGCCCCATTGCTGCTTATCCTGGATGAAGCACAGGTGCTGGGAACGACCAACAAACCTTCTGGGGAGCAAGCCAAGATTGCGTCCAACGTACTTGATGTGGTCCACAACGGCACGCTAGGTCGGCCTGTGGTGTTGATAGCTGGTGGGTTGGGGACAACATTGAAATCCTTTGAAGAACTTGGAATTTCGTGGTTTGCAGAGGATTGTTTTGTGGAACTAGGAGCGTTGAGCAGGAAATCTGAGCGTGCGGTGATCCAGGATTGGCTTAATAAGGAGGGAAGAGCCAAGGGAGATCCAACGGCATGGATTGATGCGATTGCGAAGGAAACGCAGGGGTGGCCCAGACATGTTCAATCTTATTCGAAACGTGCCGCAGATTATCTTGAAGCGAGGGACGGGACCATGACTGTCAATGGATTAAGAGCCGTACTGAAAGCGGGTCAAAAGGGTCGAGCGGTGTATTACAAGCAACGCGTAGATCGTTTTCGTGGAGATCAGATCCGGTGTCTGGCAATGTCCATGGCGGGTGTTCCCCAAGGAAAACCTGCTGAGTTTAAAGATATAATGTCTTTGCTGGTGAATGAGTATGGCGAAAGTAAGGCGAAAGAATTGTTTGATCGCTTTATAGAAAAGGGACTACTTGAGGAGAGCGGGATTGGATACGCTGTTCCTATCCCGTCCATGCATACATGGCTGACGGAAGAATATGCCTCCGAGAAAATAGAATTCCAACCAGACTCCCAGTCCGATCGGATCTCGAACAAACTGAACCGAGGGATGGAGCGCTAATTCAAGCGCGTCTCGGGGCCAAATTGATCCCTGTCCTTTATTGGTTCGTTAGGTCTCGGAATGACTGAAGTCCCCGTTCTTGAAACGAACAGGAAGCGAAGACTACGCTGTTCGCGTTTTAGGCTTGCGGGAAGGAGACCTATGCAATGCCGTAGCTCGCCGTGCCGCGGATAGGAGGACCCCCCCACTCAGCAGGATAATGCCGATCCATACCAGACTGATTGCCGGTTTTTCCTGAGCCTGGACGATCACGTAGTCAGGTCCGGTTGCACCATCAAGCGTAAGCGTGATCTCTCCGGTGTCGACGTTCATATTTGTGAAGTAGTATCCAACCCCATCTGAGTGTGCAGGAATAGCGTTCACGCTGCGATCTGCTCGTATGGCGTAAATCGGTGTAATCTCTTCAATCAGGTTGGTGGTCATATTGGCTATCTGCAGCACTGCACCTACGGCAATCTCTAAACGGGCGGCTTCATCCTCGCTCATAACAGATTGGATATCCGGTGAAATATCGAAACCGGTGAAGGTGACCCGATATGCGCCATTGCCCACTAGGGTACTTTGTCCGCGGCGCAGGGTAATCTCATTGCCTGAACTGTTGTCGTCCACCATAGCACGTGGGGTGACGGCGACAAAGATGTCCTTTTCGAAGTACAGTTTTAGATCAGGATGCTGAATCCATTGGCCCGTATTTGATTCATAGGCTACGGGTTTGAGACGAAAGGATTGTCCGCCGGGATCCTTGAAGTCAAGCACAAAGCGTGTATGGCCCCGTTCGCCAGGTTCGGTGCCAGCATAGGCCACCTCATATCCTGCAACAGAAACAACCTGACCTTGCTCAACGACAAAGTTATTTCGGTCACTACCTCGCGGTGCATCAGAAATCGCACGACTGAACCCCGAGGAGGCAATGATGCCGATAACCATAATGCCCAGTCCCACATGTGCGAGTGCCCCGCCAGCCAGTTTCAGGTTTCCTCGTCCAACGCGCCAAAGCACAGCGGCATTGCCGTAAAGTGCAAAAAATGACACGAAAAGAAGGAGCATTAATTGTATGCCGTATCCATGGCGCTGCCAGAAGCTCTCCCCTGAGGCGGCGGTTTCTGCTGCAAACGGTGTCAAGACCAACACAATACCAGTACTCACACTGGCGAGGAGCACCGGCCAAAGCAATACACGATTCACCTTCTGGACGTTCATCTTGGTCCACCAGAAAAGTTGTCCCAGTCCAGCCAGAAACAGGATACCAACCGTTAGCGGAAGCGTCCAGCTGTTGTAAAAATCAATGGGTACGGCTGCCGGGTTATTGCGGAACAGTTGTCCAAAAATCGGAGCACTTGTGCCCAGAATAACGACAGCCCCGACGACAGTCAGGAGTACGGACCCTGAGAATACCAAAAACTCGCGTGAAAGAAAATGGGCTTCCTGCTGTGCGCTCGGAAGTTCACGGTAACGCCAGGCAAACAACCCGAAACCCAACAGACCCATTACTAGGATCCAGATCAGGAGCTGGTTATACAGTCCAAGGTCGACGAAGGCATGCACGGAAGCATCTCCTAGTATGCCACTGCGGGTGAGAAAAGTGGAGTACACGACCAGCATATAGGCTAGGATGGACAGGAAGAGTGCTGCTTTGTGTCCGATCCCTCCCTTGCGCTGAATGAGCATCAAGTGAATGGCAGCCACACCGATGATCCACGGTACGAAAGAAGAATTCTCTACGGGATCCCAAGCCCAGTATCCGCCAAAATTAAGCGTTTCATAGGCCCAGTATCCGCCCATGGCAATCCCCACTCCCAGACACATAGCGCTGATAAGCGTCCAGGGAAGTGCAGGTCGGACCCATTGGACGTATTGTCGCTTCCACAGCGCAACCACAGCAAAAGCGAACGGTGCAATCATGGTGGTGAAGCCCACAAAAAGCATTGGCGGGTGGATCACCATCCAGTAGTTTTGCAATAGATCATTCAGGCCAGTGCCATCTGCAGGCACAAAGTCAGGGTTTGACTGGAAGATCGGGGCATCCGGATTGGCTTCTGCAATTGTGGCAAAGGGGGCGGCGCCGATTTCGACAGGGCCAAGCTTGATTCCTACAATCATTGTGAGGAGAAAGACCTGGCAGAATGCTACGACGGCCATCACCGGCGCCTTGTAACCGGGTGCGGCCCAACGCAAAAGTGCAAACCCCATCAAGCAGTTCATGATAATCCAAAGCAGGAAGGATCCTTCCTGCCCCTCCCAACTGGCAGAGAACAGAAAATGAAAGGGCAGGTCCAGAGATGAATGAGCCCAAACGTAGTTGTATTGGAACTGATGGGTCGCTATGAGAACGATAAGGAGGAGCCATGCACTGAAAAGACAGATTGTCATCACTCCCCAGAGCAGTTTGCCCAGGCGATAAAAGTCTACATCATCGTTCTTGAATTCTGCGGCACGGTAGAATGCGAAGACCGACAGAATGCAACTGACAAAAGCAGTCAGAATCAATAGATGTCCAATAATGCCTGACATATGCAGCTAGCCGCTACAGCGTGTAGAGAGATAGTCCAGTAAATCCTTGTGCAGACCTCCAAAGCCTCCGTTACTCATGATAAGGATAACATCATCGGGTCGGGCCTCCTGAAGCAGAGGCTCCATTAATTGGGGTACGGATGCAAAAGCGTGCGCTTCAGTGCCGGATTTACGGATATGATCAAGAACTACATCAATATTCATGAACCGTTCAGGAGCATCATTGTGCCGAAAGGAAGGCGAACAAAGATAAGCCACTTCGGCGTCCTTGAATGCTTCGCCATATGGAATTTCAAAAATTTTCCGTCGACTGGAATTGGAACGCGGCTCAAAGACTGCCAGGATCCGGCGATTAGGCCAGCGTTCGCCTGCTGCTTGAATCGTTGCACGTACAGCAGTTGGATGATGTGCAAAATCATCCACGACCAGAATACCGCCGGGTTCCCCAAGGACCTCCTGTCGCCGTTTAACTCCGGGAAAGGATGCTAGACCGTGGGCGACCTCGTCTGCCGTTAATCCTTCATGCAGCGCCACGGTACTCGCTGCGAGGGCATTGCGGAGATTATGATGTCCATTCATTGGAAGGAACATAGTACCCAGATCTCGCCCACAATGCACCAGGTTGAATTGTACGCCATCTTCTGTTGCCTCAGTGATACGTCCAACCACATCATGCTTGTCGCTAAGTCCATACGTGAGTACAGGAGCACGACTAGAGAGTCGGGCCGCAGCAGGATCATCTCCACAGACGACTAGCAATCCGTCCGCAGGTACCAGGTCTGCAAAGGCAATGAACGCTTCCTGATATTCATCCCACGATGCGTAGATGTCGGCGTGGTCAAACTCCATAGAAGTCACAATGGCAACCTGCGGCGCATAGTGCAAGAATTTGGGCTGCTTGTCAAAATAGGCGCTGTCGTACTCATCGCCCTCTACGACAAACTGCGGTCCAGTACCAATGGAATAGCTTTTTTCGAGTCCCCGGAGAACGCCTCCAACCAGAAACCCTGGGTTGCGGCCGGCCGAGTACAGCAAGTGTACCAGAAGCCCCGTTGTTGTTGTTTTTCCATGCGTCCCGGCAACCACTAGACTCCGGCGCTTAAGCAGAAAAAAATGACGTAAAGCCTCCGGCAACGAAAGCTGGGGCAGAGACTGCTCCCGTGCTACTGTTGCTTCAACATGTGTCGGCGTACATGCATTGCCGGTGATAACCAGATCAGGTGTAGGGGCGAGGTTCTCCACCGTGTACCCGTTGTGTACAGATATGCCTTGTTTTTCTAGGAAAGTACTCATCGGTGGATACACATTGCTGTCGGATCCACGCACTGCGTACCCCGCCTCTTTGAGGAGTCCTGCGAGGGCGCCCATGCCCGTACCACAGATACCAATCAGGTATATGTCGCGTGTATGGGGTTTAGGCGGGGGTCTTTCAAAGATTCGCAGATTCGCATCAGCGAAATCCCCCAGATTTCTCATTCGGTTGGCACTGACATTGAGGCACTCCTACTGGCTCGAAGATGCATAAGCAGCGAGTCGAAAGCGGAATACATGACTGGTACAATGACCAGGGTAAGGAACGTTGCAAAGGTAAGTCCACTGATGATCGCAGTCCCCATGGGCCCCCAGAACTGTGTGTTTTCTGATCCAAACTGAATATTGGGGGCTAGATCCGAGAATAGACCGACAAAATCTACGTTGAGTCCGAAAGTGAGTGGTACAAGTCCGATCACCGTAGTTAAAAAGGTTAGCAGTACGGGACGCAGACGCGTAGCGCCACCATCTATGATCGCTTCTACTTTACTCAGCCCGCGATCACGCAACTGACGGATATAATCTATCAGCACAATGTTATTGTTAACAACGATTCCAGCCAGACTGATGACCCCGATAAAGGTCATCAGACCGAAGGGGGTGCGTGTTAGAATCAGGCCAAGAAGTACGCCAATGAGTCCCAATGCCACCGCCAACATGATAATTATGGGGACAATGACACTGTTGAACTGAGCAATCAGGATCAGGGTGATTGCGGCAACCCCGATGGCCATTGCGGTTTGCAAGAATCCAAAAGCCTCTGCCTGATCCTCGCTCTCGCCCGTATAGGTCAACTGGTACCCCAAGGGCAGGGAATCTCGATAGTCCCCTAAATGTGCCTGGACCTGCTGTAACACAGCAGCCCCGTTGGCCCCGGCAACAACATCGCCGGTAATGGTAGCAACCCGGCTCAGATCAAGCCGTGTGATTGATCCATAGCCGCTGGCAGTTTCAAAATCTGCAATTGCGGACAAGGGGATCTGAGCTCCTTCATGCAGAACAGTCAGTTGGTTGAGCGCTTCCAGGCTTGCACGTTGTTCCTCGCCCAAGCGCACAGTAACATCGTATTCCTCATCCCCGAAGCGATATTTTGTAGCTTCGCTGCCTTGAACGGCTGAACGGACTACGTTGCTGATTTTACGCGTATCAAGCCCCAGGCGAGCGGCTCTTTCCCGATCAATCAGAATGCGGACCTCTGGGCGGCCGGTGTTTAGGTTGTTATTAAGATCCACGAGATCCGGGATCGTACCGTCTGCGGCTGCCTGCTGCAAAGAAGCCGTGACTTCCTCGGTGATACGCGTTATTTCAGTAAAATCCTGTCCGGTGATTTCAATGTTGACGGGTTTGCCCACTGGTGGGCCGGCGTTGTCTTTATTGATTTCGAAGGTCACTCCGGGAATTCCCTGCAGAGACTCGCGTAACCGTTGGAGCGTATTTCGACTCGACTCGGGTCGATCACCATAATCAACTACGTTCAGCGTGAGAAGGGCCCTTTCGGGGCTGCCGGGGCCGCCTCCTGTAAGCCCATCTCCTCCGCTGCCGGTGCCAACATTCACGAGCATGTTTTTGATGTTGTCACGGTCGTTGTTGTTGTTGTTCAAAAGATCCTCAACCCTCGACTGCGTAATGTTGGCAACATTGTTTGTCTCATCTAGGTGCGTTCCCAACGGCAGTTCCATATCAACGGTAATGAAAGTGGGGTCCGTGTCAGGGAAGAACTCCACGCCGGTCGGAGCAGCTCCAAATAGCCCAATAATAGCCACGAAACCGCCCGTTACCCCTATAAGAAGTCTTGAACGGTTGTCTGTTAACAAGATTCGGGTTCGATACTTCAGCAGCTTTCCGTTCATGAAGTATCCCAGTGCCCCAATAGCCATGACGATCGCGGGTAGGCAGAGCAGGATCAGGATCGTCTGAAATTCTGCCCCGCGAATAAGTGACATTAGGCCCAGAATAGTCGAAGACAGCAGAGCAAAGAAACCACCTGCCTTGATACTTTGGAGTCCACCCAGATAGATGATTTCACAGCCATGCAGGAGAACCATCACAAGTCCCATCACCATCAATATGCCCGCGGGATAAAGAAGGACGGTTCCAGCAGCCGCATTGGCAAAGGACATTACTAGTCCGCCCAGAACTAAGAGGAGGAAACCCAGAGCTAAACAGGCAAGGCAGAAGGAATTTCGCAGATAAGGGTTGGGAGTGCGGAAGACCGCGATAATTGCAAGCACAACGGATGCCAGTCCAAGGAAGATTGCGACTCCAAAAAATGGTGAGGGCCCTTCTGGCGTAGCCATAAATATGGAGACCACAGCGGTAATTAGCCCCGCAAGATAGGTCAGCGCCACACCAGACCAAAGTCGTTTGCGTGCGAAGGCAGGAGATCGGACCTCATACTCACGCTGCAGTTGTGCGTCCAGAAACTTACGGTACCAACTAATGAGCCTAGGCATGCCCTTGGCGACGAAGCCCTTGGCGACAGGGTTGAAGCAGAAGCGGTGCAGTGTCATGAGCACTGGTATCGCAAGCGAGAGTACCACGAGGGTTTGCCAGTTGGTAAGTCCGATAATCAGCGCGATACCGGCGAAAAACACAAACAAACCAATCCGCAGGACGGCGGAATAACGCTTTTTCGGGTCGGTGTCTAGGCGAACGAAGTACCCCGTTATGACAGGGTTTATGATTATGGCAACAAAGAGCGAGCAGGTCAGCGTAATGATGAGCGTCATAGGGAGGTATCCCATAAACTCCCCTGTGATGCCGGGCCAAAACATCATTGGAATGAATACTGCTACAGTTGTTGCAGTTGATGCCACGACGGCGGAGCCTACTTCGGCGGTTCCACGCTTGGCGGCCTCAAATCTGGAGTAACCCAGTTCCTTGTACCGATAAATGTTCTCAACAATTACTACGGCATTATCAACCAGCATGCCGAGTGCAATGATCAGCGAGAAGAGGATCACAAAGTTTAACTCCTGCCCCAGTATCTGAAGCGTGAGAAAGGAGAGGAACATGGAGAGCGGAATAGCAATCCCCACCAGTGTTGCTGTACGGACACCTAGGAAGAACAATAGCACCAGAACCACAAAAATCAATCCACTGATAATGTTGTTCTCAAGGTCGGTTACGAGCTGTCCGACCTGCTCACTTTGGTCGCCGGTAATCAGAATTTGTAATCCGCGAGGGAAGGGGAACTCACCAAGGACGGCTTGAATGTCGTCAGCTGTATCAAGGATGTTTGCTCCACTGCGCTTCTTGACATTGAGCGTAATGACGGGATACATCCCTGATTCAGCTAATCTGACCAGACGATTTCCCCGTTCCTCCTGCATGAGCTGCAGTCTCGCGTAAGTGGACCGTTCCTTGAAGCCGAAGTCGACCTCAGCCACATCACCTACGTACACGGGAAATCCCCCTGGGCTTTCGATCACCAAATCATTGATTTCCCGCTCAATTTCCCGGAATTCTCCGTCAATGCGCAGGATGTAGTTTTGGCGATCAACTCTGATCGTTCCTCCCGGTGTATTGGAGTTCTCGGCGTTGATGGTTTCAATGAGATCGGTGAACGTGAGCCCATATCCCTGTAGTGCACGGATATCTACATTCACCTGAACCTCTCGCTCGAGTGCGCCAATGACCTGTACTTCCAGGACATCGGGGCTCTTTTCAATCTCGTCCGCCAGATCCTCTGCGATATCTTTGAGTTCGGTAAGTGTGAACGCTCCCCCCAGATTGATACTCATGATGGGGATATCTTCGACATCGAATTCACTGACGATGGGTTCCTCAATATCACCGGGCAGTCGTGGTTTTGCCAGTTGTACTTTATCTCGAACTCGCTGGTAAGCGAGGTCAAGTGACACATCAGGATTGAATTCCACGATGATTGTGGAAACTCCCTGCACGGAGGAGGATCGAATTTCCTTGATCCCAGATACGGACTGGACTTCCTCTTCCACGATCCGGGTAATCAGGGATTCGATGTCGCTGGGGCTGGCTCCCGGATAAACAGAAGTGATAATAATAGTTGGTATCTCGATGGAAGGAAAGGCTTCCTTCGAAATCGTCAAGTAGCTGACCAGCCCCCCCACCGTAAGCATCAAGGTCAAAATTGCAACACTCGGGCGGTACTTGATCGCAATCTCAGTGATTTTCATTATAGCCGATCAAAGGTCTGTGGTGGAATCCGAGCGCGCATTCAGGATAGGAATCCCAAACTCATCCAGTGCATAATAATGTTGGTCTGTGATTATGCGGTCACCGTCTCCCAGGGTTGATTGTCCGCGGACGACTACCGTTTCGCCGGCGGTCAGGCCGCTTGTAACCACGACCCGGTTGGCATATTCAGGACCGACGGTAATGCTACGACGTTGGGCGAAGCTACCCTCCTCACGCTGTTCAATGACATAAATAGCCAGTCCTGCTTCGTTGCGGGTGATGGCGTTGCCGGGGATAACCAGTGCATCTTCAATGGTGAGTCTCACAATTGCCAGTTGCACGATCATTTCGGGCTTCAATTTTCCATCCGAATTATCCACGGCAATTTTTACTTCAAATGAGCGGCTATTGGGATCAATTACACTGCCGGCAAAACTGACGCGTCCTGTACGTGCAGGAGCTTCAGCGCTGCGTGGGCTGATTCTTGCCAGTGTGCCGATTTCGATCTCGCCGGCATACCTCTCTGAGATGCCCGCCACAACTTGGACACTGCGTGAATCTACCAGGCGGAGCAATTGCGTACCGCCTACAACCTGCTCACCAGGTTCAATGTAGCGTTCCTCGACTGTGGCAGTGATTGGTGCAGGAAGAATGGTATTAGCCAGTTGGCGGGTAGCCTGATCATAGACGGCTTCAGCCAAGGACAGTGTTGATTTAGCCTGATCAAGCGTCGTTTCCAGGCGCGTGAACTCCAGGGCACTGATGATTGAATCTGCAAAAAGGGGCTGCTGCCTATCGTAGCTGTCCTGAGCAATTCTCAGTGCAGCTCGGGCATTACTAACCTGTGCTTCGGCTTGACGATGCGCTGTTTGCAAGATTTCATCGTCAACACGAGCAACTGTTTGTTCTGCACGGACAGTTTGCCCTAGAGGGGCGATCATTTCGAGTGTGCCGGTCGTTCGTGCCGAGACGATCACATCATGATTTGCTTCAATGGTCCCAGTGAGTTCGATAAAATCATCAAATGCAACGGGAAGCATTTCGAGCGTCTCGACATGCTTGGCTGGCACCGGCGGAGGTTCACTTTCGGCATTTGGACTATTCCCCGGATCTGCACATGCAGACCAAAGGCAGCAACAAAGTAGTAGGATATAAGGAGTTCTCATAGGTTGATTCTGTTACTTACCAGCCAAGGCCAGTCTGAGATCGGTCTGTCTCCCGACCGGTACGCCAAGAGCAACCTCCAGGTTACTTTGAGCAATCAGGAAGCTGTGTACGGCACGCAGATGGTTCAGTTTACTGGTATCCAGCTGCTCGGATGCAGATCTCACTTCCAGGAGGTTAGCTACGCCCTCATTGGATCTGGACAGGGTATACTCATAATTGAGTTCGGCATTTGCTACGTTAGTCTCCTGGCTTGAGATCTGGTGATAGGCAGTTGTGAGGTCACGTAAAGCTGATTCAATTTCCAATCTCATTGCAGCCGTAGCCTGATCAAGTGCCACTCCTGCCTGACGGGCAGCAACCTGCGCACGCTGGACGGCACGTCTGTTTTGCAACCCGTCAAAGATTGTCCACTGGAGTCTGAATCCAACATTTACTGCGGACTGCCAGTACGCTTCGCTGAAGTAGTTGTTACTGCCCTGCGAAAACTTGAACGGATTCTTAGGATCCGTGAGAGTAAAAGTTCGAGTATCCGGGACCCGACCGGTGTAGCTGAAATTGGCAAAGGCATCCAACGTCGGGAATCGGGTTAGTTTGGTGGCTCGGATCTCGTTCAGAGCAAACGTATAAGCTAGTCTGGCTTCTTCAATGTCCGGTCGCCCGCGGATAGCACGCTGGAATGCATCAGTTGCTGCAACGGAGAGATATGGTGATATCTCATCAATTGTCAATGTTCCATTAATGACAATATCCTGCTCCATGGGCAGTCCAAGCATGTATTTAAGTTGGTCAACGGCATTGTCTGCCTGGGTTTGTGCACGAACCAATGCTGTTTCCTGATTGGTTAGCTCTACGTCCATGCTGAGTCGTTGGATTTTAGGCAGAATTCCCCTGCTTACACGGATTGCTGTTTCATCCCGTGAGGCACGAATCCTTGTCACACTCTGGGCTGCAACACGAACTTCTTCCTCGGCAAGCAATGCACCGTAGAATGCCTCGCGAACCTGACCAATAATGACCTGCTCCTGCCGTTCGGCCGCTTTACTGATTTGTTGAAGTGCGGTGCGGAATCCATCAGGATGCACGATTCTGACCCAATTGGCCACATTTATGATCGTTTGCGTGATCGAAACCGAGTTCAAGTACTGATTGGCAACCGAAAATGGGTTATCGCTGGGCTCGCTGGGCATAATTCCCGCTGCGTCCAGTCCTCTTCGCTGTCGGTCGGCAAACTCGGCAAATGTAATTGGGTGTGTAGTATTATTTCCATCTGTTCGCGCTGACTCATTAAAGCCTAGCCAGTCGATGAAGGCGAACCCGGAGAAGAAGTCTCCGGCAGCACTGCCGGCAAAAGGATTGGCGTCCTTCACGTTTCTCGTATAGGAGCTCGTTCCCTCGATCGTTGGGAAAGCTACGCCCACTGAGCCAAGAATCAGCAACCTGTTATCCTCCTCGGCAAGTTTACTGGCTTGAAGGGCATAATTGTTTAGCAGGGCAATCTCGACAGCCTCATTCAGTGTGATGCTTATGGGAGTGTCTTGGGAGCGGGCGAGGGGGACATGCAGGAGGAGAACAATGGCGATAATGGCGGGCCGCATTGAATCAGTGATAACTGGTATTAGATTCGGGCGCGCTCAAATCCCGATTGAACGGACCCAAAAGCGAACGCAGTTGTACGCGCGGCCTTGCTGTCGGTTGACAGTAAATAAGTCCCGGGAATTACGATGAGCGTGCACCGGGCTTCGCAGGGCTAAACGAAATCCTTGTGCTGGTGTGCATGCAGGTAGTCAACCACGTTCTTGACCTGCTGGGTGCTGCGATTGTGGCAGACGAGCAGTGCATCGTCGGTATCTACGATCACCACGTCATGAACGCCTACGACGGCGACCAAGCGTTTACCGGCATGCACAAGCGAACGGCTAGTATCGTGCACGATAACATTTCCCCTGAGCACATTCCCGTGGCGATTCTTATCACTCAGATCATAGACTGCGCGCCAGTCGCCAATGTCGTTCCATCCAAAATTACCCGGAACGACGTAAACATTGCTGGCCCGTTCCATGACGCCGAAGTCAATGGAGATGCGCGTACTCTTGTGGTAGGCCTTACGGATGGCTGAGATTTCCTGCTCAGTCCCGATGTGTTGCGCTGCGTTATTGAAGGCGGCCCAGGTACTCCTCAGATGTGTACGCATATTTGACAGGAGTGCATCCGCACGCCAGACAAAAATCCCGCTATTCCAGAGAAAATCACCGGAATCCAAAAATCTTTCTGCAGTTGCTTCGTTAGGCTTTTCGGCAAAGGTCCGCACTCTATGGGTGTCGGCACTCTCGTTGCTGGAGGTAGCATACTGGATGTATCCGTAACCGGTGGCGGGGTAGGAGGGTTGGATACCAATCGTAACCAGGGCATCGGGCTGCTCAGCCGCAGCGACCGCCTTTTGCAGAATCTCAATAAAGCGTGCTTCATCTTTTATCAAGTGATCCGCCGGCAACACAATCATGATTGCATCGGGGTCTATCGCAAGCAGTTTGATCGCTGCGAAAGCAATGCAAGGAGCAGTATTGCGGCTTATAGGTTCGCCAAGAATGCAGTCTTCGGGGATTGCAGGTAACTGTCTGCGTGTAAGGTCTGTGTAGCGCTCATGAGTTACGACCAAGGTACGTTCTGGAGGTGTTATCGGGGCAACACGTTTCACTGTTTTCTGGAGTAGGGTTCCCTCTCCCAAGACATTAATGAACTGTTTGGGATGCGCCTCTCTGCTCCGTGGCCAAAATCGACTGCCGATCCCCCCTGCCATAATAACGCTGTAAATCATCTCTGTGTTGGTTGGACCAGAAGATATAAACCGATTGTTAATTGGAAACAGTTCTACTATATACAGGCAGTTTAGTCACGGTTCCATCAAATGAGACAAGTTTATGCAAAGATTTGTTGTTACATGGGATGACCCAATAGTAATCGCTTCGCGTACAAGTGGAGATTTGTTGCTTCGGGAGTACTAATTCATGAAGATTGGGATAGTCGGAACAGGTTACGTTGGTCTGGTGTCGGGCGTTTGCTTTGCTGAAATGGGCAATGATGTCTGGTGCGTTGATGTCGACGAGGCCAAGGTTGCCAGTCTGCGTAGAGGAGAAATGCCGATCTACGAACCGGATCTTGACAGCCTCCTGCACCGTAATTTGCGCGAAGAACGCGTGACCTTTACCACCTCGCTCAGCGAAGCCCTGGAAAATGCCGAGATCATATTTCTGGCATTGCCGACACCTCCTGATGCGGACGGAGAAGCGGATTTGTCCTACGTGCTGCAGGTCGCACACGCAATCGGCACTTGGCTCAGGGATAATGCGAAGTACAGGATTATTGTTAACAAGAGCACGGTTCCTGTGGGGACTGCTGCCAAGGTCAGGGAGGTACTGATTGCGCAGGGGGCTAGGTACGAGGAGGATTTTGACGTTGTATCCAATCCGGAATTTCTCAGGGAGGGAGCTGCCGTTGACGATTTTATGAAGCCGGAGAGAGTCATTTTGGGGACTTCGAGTGACCGTGCGGGCAACATCATGCGACGCCTCTATGAACCATTTGTCCGACAGGGTAATCCCATCATTTTCATGGACGAGCGCTCAGCCGAGGTAACCAAGTACGCGGCAAACGCTTTTTTGGCATCACGGATCAGTTTCATGAACGAGGTGGCCAACTTGTGTGATCGCGTGGGGGCAGATGTCGATAAGGTGCGCATTGGGATTGGCAGCGATCGCCGGATCGGCAGGCATTTCCTGTATGCAGGGATTGGTTTTGGTGGCAGTTGTTTCCCAAAGGATGTACAGGCACTCCTGCGTACCGCGCATAGCAATGACTATGTTTTCAAGATGCTTCAGGCGGTACTTGAGGTGAACGAGAGCCAGCGGATATTATTGGTAGATCGTGTGCGGGCTTACCTAGGGGAAGGATTGCGGGGAAAACACGCGGCAGTTTGGGGGCTTGCTTTCAAGGCCAATACGGATGATGTTCGCGAATCGCCCGCCCATGTAGTTGTCCGTGGACTTTTGGCGGAGGGTGTACGCATTACCGCTTTTGATCCTGAGGCTATGGCAACCTCTAGGACAGTTCTGGGCGATTCGGTGACCTACGCCAAGAGTGCTTATGCGGCTCTGGAAGACGTAGATATGTTACTCATTTGTACGGAGTGGCCGGAATTCAGGCGGCCGGATTTCGAGAGAATTAAGGGGCTTATGCGGCAACCACTTATCTTCGATGGGCGTAACTTGTATAATGCCCGCAGGATGGCAGAGCGAGGATTTGATTATCATAGCATTGGTCGTCCGAGGGTGTCTCCTGTTAGAGGAGCATGAGTTTGTTCGATTCCCTAACTATAGACGGCAATGGATTGGCAGGCGTATCTGACTATTGCTGTGATCGTCTCGATCGCTGTGGCACTTGTTCGGGACCTTGCTAGGCCGGACCTGATTTTTCTCGGTGCCCTGGGATTGCTTTTGGTTGCAGGGGTGATCACTCCATCGGAGGCATTTGCGGGTTTTTCCAACGGGGCGGTAATTGCACTCGGGTCACTTTTCGTTGTTGCCGCCGGAATAGAGGAAAGCGGACTGCTGCGCCGGTTTGAGCGGCAGTTACTGAGAAGGGTGTCTAACCTGCCAACGGCCCTGTTTCGGCTCATGGTGCCGACGGCACTGGTCTCGGCATTTATGAACAATACTCCCGTGGTTGCAATATGGACGCAACCTGTGCAGCGGTGGGCTTATAGATCCAGACTTTCTCCATCTAAATTACTCATCCCGTTATCGTATGCTGCAATTGCTGGCGGCATGATCACACTGATAGGTTCCTCCACTAACGTGGTGGTTTCTGGATTGGCACAGGACGCGGGACTTACGCTAGCTCTTTTCGATTTCACCTTAATTGGGCTGCCGGCAGCTATCGTAGTATTAATATTTATGGCTTTTTTCGGAGTGCGACTTTTGCCAGATCGTGCCAGTGAGCCTACGTTTACCCGTTCCCGTCTGGAAAAGTGTTTGTTTGAAGTCCGCGTAACCAGGCGTTGTCCTTATATCGGTCAAACCTTAAAACAGGCTGGATTGGGTGTTGGAGACGAATCTGCAGTAATCGTTCAGATAAGGCGGGGTAAGCACGTAATGGCTTTCGATCCGCAATTAATTTTGGGTCAGGACGATGTGCTATGTTTTAGCGGCAGTCTCTCGGTTCTGGAGGACCTGCTGGATAGACCAGGATTTGGTCCGGGAAGGGCTATTTCCGAACAACGACTTGGCAATCTTCTTCCAATGTATGAGGCTGTGATCAGTGATACTTCCACTATGATCGGCAAATCTCTTGCAGAGGTGGATTTTCTTGCTGCATACGGTGCGGTTGTGCTAGCGGTGCAGCACAAGTCGGGGGTGCTTGAAGGTGCTGGTATGAGAGATACAACCTTAAAGGCCGGAGACCTATTGTTGGTTGGTGCTGTAGCGGGTTTTGAGGAGCGTTGGAACGCAAGTCACGCAGAATTCTTCTATGTCGTGCCCCGCGGGGTGTCTCGTCGAAAGTTTTCGAGAGTACGGATGGTAACATCGGTGGGTATCTTGGCAGCCATGGTTTTGGCTATCAGTACTGGAAGGGTTCCGTTGCCAACAGCGGCATTTACAGCAGCACTTGCCATCGTAGTGACACGCTGTATAACGGTTGCAACTGCCCGAAACGCGCTGGATCTGCAGGTGCTGCTACTTATAGCGTCTGCACTAGGACTAGGGGTTGCTGTAGGAAAGACCGGAGTCGCAGAGAGCCTTGCCCAAGTCCTGACAGAAATTGGCGGAGTCAGCCCAATTCTGGCCTTGCTTGTACTATATGCATGTACCAATGTACTAACGGAGTTGATCGCAAACAAGGCGGCCGCCGTACTGATGTTGCCGGTTGCATTTTCCATGGCCTCAACTTTTGATGCGGACCCCAAGGCTTTTGTTTTGACCGTGGCAGTTGCCGCGGCCGCCAGCTTTATGACCCCCGTGGGTTATCAGACAAACCTGATGGTCATGGCCGCGGGGAATTATAGGGTTCGGGATTACTTACGTGTTGGGCTGCCGGTTAGCCTATTGGTAATGCTGGTCTCCACGACAATCATCTCCATAAGGTGGTTGTAAAAGTCATGTGAACAGATATGCACCTTGTAGGTGCAACGCCGCTCCCCCGATTTTACGTGGTCTATTTTCTCCGATAACTTTTTCCCCAATAGAAACGCTATGGCAGTTTTGATTGAGCCTCATGGAGGCTCATTGACGGAATCTCTCGTGGATCAAGAGCGCAGGGAGGCTCTTAAAAGCAGTTCGGTCAATCTTCAGTCAATAGTCCTTTCAGATCGGCAATTGTGCGATTTGGAGTTGATACTCTGTGGTGGATTCTCCCCGCTCAGGGGTTTCCTAAATCAGGAGGACTACGAAGGTGTTGTGCGGGACATGCGCCTTTCGTGCGGCACTCTTTGGCCCATACCGATCACGCTTGACATTACTGAGGAGGATGTGAAGCGAATCAAGGGGCATCGTCAGATAGCACTTCGTGATGTCACAGGGTTACTCCTGGCGATCCTTCATGTCGGAGATCTCTGGAAGCCAGACAAAGAGCGAGAGGCGAGAGAGGTCTTCAACACGGTCAGCAGCGAACACCCTGCGGTGGAATATCTCTTCAACCGGGCAGGTACGTATTATTTAGGCGGTACACTGGAAGGGGTTCAGTTGCCACCTCATTACGATTTCCCTAATCTTCGGCATACGCCCCGGCAACTGCGTGAAATTTTTCGGAGTCAAGGGAGTTCGCGTGTCGTAGCCTTCCAGACGCGCAATCCCATGCATCGTGCGCACAAAGAGCTGACCGATCGGGCTTCTCAGGAGATAGGCGGGAAACTGCTGATTCATCCGGTAGTGGGGATGACGAAATCGGGAGATATAGACCACTACACGCGTGTGCGCAGCTACAAAAAGCTGCTAAATTATTATCCCGAAGGTCAGGCTTTAATAAGCCTGTTGCCGCTCGCGATGCGCATGGGTGGGCCGCGAGAAGCACTCTGGCATGCAATCATCCGTAAGAATTATGGCTGTACCCACCTTATCATAGGGCGTGATCATGCTGGTCCAGGCACAATGAAGGATGGCACGCCGTTCTATGGTCCGTACGATGCCCAGGATCTGGTCAGGGACCATGCGAAAGAAGTAGGTATAGGTGTGGTACCATTTCGGTTAATGGTTTATGCGCCGGAATCAGACGTGTACAAGCCGATAGACGAAGTTGTTGAGGGCGAGGAAACCCTGAATATTTCAGGGACTCAGTTGCGGGGGATGCTTTCCAGTGGGGAGGAGATTCCCGAATGGTTCTCCTACAAGGGTGTGATTGAGGAGTTGCGAAAGACTTATCCTCCACGGGGACAACAAGGTTTTGCCGTGTTCCTGACGGGGTTGTCCGGTTCAGGAAAATCCACGATTGCAAACGCACTTCAGGCCAGGCTACTGGAGCTCTTGTCGTGTCCGGTCACGCTTTTGGATGGCGACGTAGTCAGGACCAATCTGAGTAAAGGTTTAGGTTTCTCGCAAGAAGATCGGTCGACGAATGTTCAGCGCATTGGCTATGTCGCCTCAGAAATTGTTAGGCATCGTGGAGTAGTTATCTGTGCACCGATTGCCCCGTATGAAGAGGATCGTGCCATTAATCGCCGGCGTATAGAGCGCGAAGGTGGTTACATCCAGGTTTTCGTAAATGCTTCGCTGGAAGTATGTGAACGTAGAGACGTAAAGGGGTTATATGCAAAGGCCCGTGCAGGAATCATAAAGGGTTTCACCGGTATTGACGATCCCTATGAAGTTCCCGAAAATTCAGAAGTTGTCTGCCGGACGGATGAAGAAACCGTGGAAGAGAGCACGCAGTTAATCGTTCAAAAGCTGAGAGATTTAGGTTTTCTGTAGAATAAAAGCATGAAAACATCTGCATATGAGGCGCTGAAAGAGCGTATAGAGTCACGTGATCTGACGATTGCCGTGATAGGTTTGGGGTATGTAGGATTGCCGCTTGCAGCAGCTTTTGCCGAGGTAGGCTTCAGGGTTATTGGAATTGATGTTGACGAGAAAAAGACGCGATTGGTCAATCGAGGTATATCCTATATAGAGGACATGGCCAGCGACCGATTGAGTACGCTCGTGGATCAGGGGTTCCTGCGCGCGACGAGCGAGTTTGACATCCTGGATACCTGTGATGCCGTTAGTATTTGTGTTCCGACTCCGTTGGGTAAGACCGGAGCACCGGATGTTTCTCACATCCTGAGTGCTGCAGATGCGATCGCTGAGCATCTGCATTCGGGCATGATTGTCGTACTGGAGAGCACCACATATCCAGGCACGACCACCGAGGTGATTTTGCCGCGCTTTCATCAACAGGCGGTGAATCTTGAAGTTGGGAAGGACTTTTTTCTGTGTTTTTCGCCCGAGCGCGTCGATCCTGGGCGTAGGGACTGGACTACAAAGAATACGCCAAAGGTGATGGGTGGAGTGACATCGGAATGCCTTCGCGTGGGCAGGATGCTTTACGAGTCTGCCATTGAGTCTGTAGTCCCGGTATCGAGTACGGAGGCGGCAGAGCTTACCAAGCTGGTTGAGAACACTTTTCGAGCCGTAAACATCGGGTTGGCAAACGAAGTGCTCCTGATTTGCGATAAGCTGGGCTTGAATGCCTGGGAGGTAGTTGAAGCAGCGGGGACCAAGCCATTTGGTTTTATGAAGTTCCTGCCGGGCCCGGGGCTAGGGGGGCATTGCATCCCCATTGATCCGCAGTACCTGTCCTGGAAGTTGCGCACCTTGGGATACACTGCTCGGTTTATTGAGTTGGCAACCGAGATAAATACAGCTATGCCCAAGTATTGGGTAGGCTGTGTGCAGGATGTACTCAATGAAGAAGGAAAGCCACTGCGGGGCAGCAATATTCTGGTCGTAGGTGTTGCATACAAAAAGGATGTTGGTGATTTACGTGAATCCCCCGCCCTGGATATCCTCAAGCTTCTTAGGGATAAGGGGGCAATAATCAATTACCATGATCCATATGTGCCGGTTTTTACACTTGATGAACTGGAGATGGTATCGGTCGTCGATCTGGACGCTGCTTTGGCTGAGGCAGATTGCGTGCTAATTGCCACAGACCATACCAGTTATGACTGGCCTACATTGCATAAACAAGCTCGGTTGGTCGTGGATACGCGGGCTACGCTGGGTCAGGAGCAGGATGCGATCATGAGATACGCATGGGCGGGTGTGCGCGGTTGAGTGGGGATTTACGGGAGATCGTGACTCTGATAAGCCATCTTATAGCAGACCGATGGAAGTGGATCCGACATTCTGTGCATTTGTCGTTCATTCAATATGATTCTTCTTGTTGATTACGACAATCTTCCGAGGTCATTAAGAAGGGGGAATTTACGTCAGGTTATTGAAATACTGTTGGCAAAATTGGACCCCTCAACTGCAGACTCTATCAATAGGATCTCTTGTCGACTATATGGAGGTTGGATGCAAAACAAAACATTATCACGGGAGGCTCAGCGACTTTCACGACAAATCGATCGATACTTTCCGTTGGCTTTCGCACTGTCTGACCGTGCCAATGTAGTCGTAGAAGTTGGATTGGCAAGAGCACTTGCGTGTGATCCGCAACATGTCTTCACTCACACAGTCAGAACACGGCCAGAATCAGCGTTTAAGGTTAAACGGTTCCCCCTTAAAGAATGCGTGGCACCGTTTAGTTGTAGAATTATGGATGTAAATTCGTTCGTATACAACAAAATCTGCCCTAACACGAATTGCAATGTATCGCCAGAAATAGCATTTTTCCGAAGAGAGCAGAAACTAGTTGATTCAATGATGGTTGTTGACTTAGTGCACTATGCAATTCATCAAGAAAAACACCTAGTGGTAGTGTCTGGAGATGATGATATGTGGCCAGGCATCCGGTACGCATTGTTACAAAATGCCATGGTTACCCACCTAATTCCAAAACCTCTTGGCCGGCGAAGAAGTCCGTACAAACGACTATCTGCCAAGAATTACACCCTCGTAGCATTGTAATTGTAGTCCCCTACCGATGCAACTCGAAAACTTTAAACGTATCGTCACCACATTCGCAGATGAGGACAGTGATCTAGCTGTAGATGGAGATGGAACTCTCCTACTTGGGATTCGAGGAATAGAGGTTGTAGCACAGATTAAGCGAGACCCCCATGGAGTTAGAGTTAAACACGAGGGGGTTGAATGGGCTGCAGAAAAGTGGATATTTTCCTACCTCGCTAAACTTGACCGGCTTGCAGATCGAATCATTAGTTCTGTATCTCCTCCTCCGCACTACGTATCCCCGAGCGGTGAGATTCTGAATTCGGAAAATCAAACCGATGAGAAATGTATTGACTCAAGAAAAGAAATTCTGAATCGACTCGATCAACATCCGGTTAACACGACCTTAATATATTTCTTGACCTCTGACGCGGGAGAAGGAAAAACCTCGCTAATTGAAAAAATCTCCGTTGATCAAGCAAAAGCATTTAAGAACAAAGAAACTTCGACACTGATCCTCCCGGTGCCTTTAGGAGGGCGCCCATTTTTGCGTTTCGACGATGCCGTCATCGCATCGCTTTCGAACCGGTTTCGTTTCCCATTTCTGTACTACGACTCATTTCTTGAACTTGTCAAGATGGGGGCAATTATCCCTGCATTTGACGGCTACGAAGAGATGCTATCCCAATCCGAATCCGGTGAAGCTATTTCGGCAATTGGTGACTTGGTGGGCCAATTATCATCCAGCGGAACTTTGTTGGTCGCAGCCCGAAAAGCATATTTTGATTCTTCATTAAGTTCCCAATCAAAATTGCTGGACTCTGTTCGTGAGGAGCAAAATGTAGAAATTCGCCGGTTCGCCCTGAATCGTTGGAGTCGTGAAGTATTTCTCAAATACGCAGAAAAACGAAATGTCTCCAAACCTGAAGAACTGTACGACAAGGTTGCGGGCAGATTAAAGAAAGCCGATCATCCAGTTCTAACCAGAGCGGTACTTGTTCGAAGACTTCTGGATGTGGCCGAAGAGGAAAATGACCTAGATCAGTTTTTACAGCGCTTAGGTCAATCGCAGACTGATTATTTTTTTGATTTTGTTGAAGGAATTGTTGATCGAGAAGTTAATCTTAAATGGATTGACAGCTCAGGCACTAACAAATCGCCTCTGCTCACACGTGATGAGCATCACGAATTGCTCTCAGAATTAGCATTCGAAATGTGGCATATTGGAGTAGAAGCTCTTGGCCTTGATGACGTTAGATCCGTTGTACAAATTTTTTGCGATGGAAAGAATAAGACCCCAACCGTTCTAAGACAGATAAATAGTCGCATCAATGACCATTCGCTCTTACGCCTTGATCATTCCGCCGGCTCTACTAAGCGTATCAGATTTGATCATGAAGATTTTCAGGCATTCTATCTGGGCCAGGCCTTGGCCCGTGCCTTGGGTTCCATGGATGACTTAAACGCAAGACTGATACTTGATGCTCGTCAATTATCCAAACCAGTGATTGAAGAAGTTGCCCGTTACCTGACGGCCTCGGAATCCTCCACGATCCCGTCTAACAAACTACTTGATGATCTTCATCAACTATCAAGAGGGAAACAGCATGCATCCTACATCCGGGAGAACTGTGGTGCACTGATGTTAGAATTAGCAGAACGTCTAGAAGAAAGTCATTCGATCACTGGTGTGAGTTTCCCCGCAAATGCTTTGGATCAACGAGAACTGAAAAACCTAGACGTATCGGATTCCTTTTTCAATTCAACTAGGCTTTCCAATTCCAAGATCACCAACTGCTCCTTTACGAACTGTCGCTTTATTGAACTAGCATTTGATGGTAGGCATAACTTGGATGGGACCGTGTTTGATGACTGCGACTTTGACTCCGTTTCTATTGGAAATGATTTGGATGATGAGCATCGAAAATTCTTTAATCCCGCCAAAGTAAAAGCTATACTCATCAGTCACGGATTCAAGTTAAAGTCGCAGCAGGAAATAATTTGTGAAAATTCAGATCCCACCACGATGGATAGGGATTTGCAGACAGCCTTGCGTTTTATTCGAATGTTCACTCGATCAACTTCTGTACCAGAAAGTTTTGCTCGCATTCGAATAGGCACAGAATCTGGCCGCTTTTTTCAGGCGCTCCTACCCAGGCTTCAACACGCAAGGTTGGTGGAGACCACGGGGAAGCTCAAGAATAGACTCCGCTTGAGGGTTCCGCTGTCTGAGATAGATAGACTTGTTGAGAACTCAGGAGGCTCGTTTGAACAATTTATTGCGGACACATCAATTCGGTGAATTGACGGTCTTCTTATAGACCGAGCCGTCTTCCATAATACTATGATGTAACCGACAGAATCAGTTCGGTGGTTAAGAACGTTATTTCAGTACGTGTTGCAGTGCAAGACCAGACTCATGTTTTGGGTATAACTGCAATAGTTCCTATACCGCCTTGCTTGCGCCAGTCCAATCGCCGCGGAGCAAATGGTTCCGGGCCGGCTGGACATGGAATCTAGGAACCTCTGGATCTAATATGGCCACTCGCTCAAGGTGCTCCCTTGCAAGTTCTGACTCACTCGTTTGAAATACAAGTTTCACGCACACCCTTCCAATGCTGCAATAAGTGCGAACTATAGGGCGCCTACCGTCGGGGTAGTCTATACGCGGCTTTTGGTGGTAATCCATGTCTGTAAAGTGCTCCGGTATGCTTGATCCAAATCTTCAAGGCGGGTAAAAAAGCGTTTTTGGACTGCCAGACTTGTTTGGAAGCGTCCCTGGTATGGGCCCAAGTGTCTTATGGAGCAAAAGGACCGGTCTGCTAATCTCCTACCGGAGCTTCCACACGGTGGAGCCATGCCGTGTGTAAAGCATATCCAGGCTACCCGTATCCGCAAGCATCCACTGCAGCGTCCAATGGATTCTCCAAGGCCAGGGCGATTCCCCTTGATTTAGGTGGCGAATAAAAAAGAACTGGTTTGTAGCTTACCTTGTTTTTCCAGATGCTCCAAAGTACTCCAAGCACTTTGCGCAGGGCATTAATTTGTGCACGCACAGGGTTGCCTGTGCGCCGCAGAGAAGCTTCATAAAACAAGGACATCTCGTTCGGGTTCTTGGTGCGCAGCGCGCAGGCCCAGCACTGCTGCGTCCAATAATGCCGAGTTAGCAGTACGTCCACAGCTTCCGCTTCGGCAAACCGATGCGGGGTCTGAATAAATGCACTGAACACATGAGTTCAGACAACGCCAATGCCCTGCATACGCTGGAATTGCTTGATCTCTGGATAGTGCCACCCCAACGCAACCAAATCTGTGAGGGTTGCTGCCCGAAGGCGGCCAATCGCATCCAGATGTCCACATAAGTTCATCATTATCTTTCGCCGGATTCTGTCGGCGACAGCGTAAGACAGCGCTTGCGATGCAATTTGCTGAACACTTCGGTACCCTCCACACGAACGAAGCCAGCCTACCGGGATTTGGCCTTGATTTGTGATTTCAACCTAGCGTGGTCCCCTCGAAAGGTTAAATACTGCTGTATCGCGATCTTGAAATCCGCGCGATTTAATCCCTCTGCATGATAGGCCTGTGCCAATTAATCCATCCGCTGCAAGCGACATAGCTTATAGGTATCCGTAACGTCATCCTCGTTCATACTGCGACCGTTCAGCACATTGTGCGGGGATCGCAAACAATCACCTTGTCCACATAGGGGCGCAGCGAATTGGCGATCCAAACCGCCAGGGAAGATTCCTCCACCGCTAGCCTGAATTCCCGCGGTCATTTTCTCATGTGAGAATTATGGTCGTTTCGAGAACTGTACCCGGAGGGTTTTGTTGTCAAGCCAGGGGATTTTCTGCCGTAATTCGGGGTATCCGGCAGCGATCAGGTAGTTGTCTTTGGCGCGTGCACGCAACTGGACGATGATTTCATTCTGGGTGATGGTGACCTTGCCGGTGTGTCGCATCAGGTCACGATAGATGGTCCGGGCCTCGGCTTTTT
>CAZCYQ010000015.1:0-63091 GCA_964503085.1 uncultured Rhodothermaceae bacterium
TTCGAAAAGAAATATATTTTGAAGCCCCGAACAACGGCCTCAAGTCAAAGATGGGAAAACATTCGGTCAAAATACCCGTCGTACAGTTCTCGGCCAGATTCCTAGCATCGCACCGGTCTGTTTAATTCGATCCCCGCCACGCCGAGGACTAGTACCCGGAGCAATGCTGACACAATCAACCCCCAGTACAATAAGCGCTTCTTAGAGGGCCGTACTGCAGAAAGCACTTGTATCGCCATTTGAGTGAATTCTTGGGCTGCCACAACATTCGGCACCTCGACACCGTAAAACGAATGAAGTGGATTGTGCAAAATAGCGTAGGCAAGCAACTTACGTACAACGACCTGATAGCGAATGCAGCACACGAAAATGTGTGACTGTCCTATCCTGCGCCTAAAGCCGAGTGCGTATCAGCCTACGAAGGCCGGCAAGGAGGAGTTGGCCAAGCGCATGTTCACGCAGGTCCGTATTGTACAGGATCCGTAGGCTTAGGCGGCGGAGATTGCGCCAACGATTGCGAAGGTGATTACACGGAAAACTTGAGGCGAGCTGGGTCGCCCGGAAAATGGCTATTCAATGAACAGGTCCCAACCCAAGCGGCACCATATCGTGCCGCGATTCATTCTGGAGAATTTCGTAGACAACCTTGGAAATCTCCACGTGTTTACCAAAAATCCGCGAAGACGTTTTCAGGCTAAACCCAACAATGCGTTCGCCGAGAAATACATGTACTCTATCCAGCATGAGGACGGCACGAAAGACCAAAGAGTTGAAAACAAGCTTGCTGAAGAAGAAGGCGATGCAGCGCCGGTCATTTCGAAAATAATTGACGTAGCCAGACAGAGACGGAGCCTTGACATTGGGCTCGAAGAAAAGCGTGCTTTACTCAAGTTCTGGCGCGTTCAGCACAGACGCAGCAGGCATATCCGCGGCGCGTTCAGTGGCTCAGAATACTTGGATTTGGCGCTGCCACTTTTGGAAGCTATGGGCGTCCAATTTTCAGAAAGTGATCGAGAGAGTTTGCGGCAGCAAGCGACTGATGACAGAGAATGCCAAAACGCTTTTGCTGGCAATGTGGCGGAAGACCTTCCTGAGCATTCGGGGTCGATGAAGATATTGTTGAGTCGCGGGATTGGAACAGTGGTCATTGAGAACGCCCGTAAGAGCTTCGTGATTGGCGACCAACCCATCGTCCGGTATAGGAACAGAGACGGAGACTTAAGGCTCGGAGACCCTGGGGCATATGAACTATTCCCGGTGGCTCATGATGTTGCAATACGGTGGGGTCTGTTAGCCTTTGAAGCCAAGCGCATTGTGCTCGACGACATTAGCCTTATACGACAAATAAATGAGATCAGCCTTGAGCAGAGCACAATGATAGCTGGAAGGTCGCCAGAACTGATACAATCGCTATCCGACACCAGTGCAGCACGCGTGGCCCCCAGGATTTACGACATGCCGATCAAGCGGCACGTATGATTAAGCTTTTGTCAGAGCTTACAGAAGCAATTGTCGCTCAGCTTGACAGTGTACACTATACAGGGCTAGTTTCGACTGCTTTCGAAGTCTGTGAGTCGGACGAATACTTGGCTCTGGTTTCCACGGCAAAAAAAACCCAATCGGAAAAAATCGCAGACCTCGTAAGGTTCGGCAACTCAGTTGGGCATTCAATGGCGGTTTTACAAGCCAGCGGAGAGAGTCGAGGTTAGTCTCCCGTCACAGCGTGCAAGTCAGATACCGAGAAGTCTGGATAACTGAGATATTCGGCCCGTGTCTCTGTCTTAGTCATCCTTATAATTGTCGTTTGGACAATTACTCTCCGATTTCTTGATTTTGTGTCCGCTTTTGCAGTATAGCTCCCGTGCCGTAATGCAACAGCGGTCGACGATAGTCGGGTTACTCGCTGAGTAAAATAGTCCTTTGAACGGCGTGGAGTAGCTCCCCGCGCTGGCGAATAGGGGGCAACTCAAACGTCACTGACTGCGTTGCGGCATCAGCCCACACCTGTCAGCAAATGCCGCAACGCCATGACCTGCCAACCCGCGCTGGCCCTATTGTGCTGCCTCCTGACATTGCCTTCTGAAGCCCAAGCTTTGGTGCTCAATAAAACCTATGACGAGATGGGGGACCGAACAACGTATAGTGTAAGGCTTTATGCCAAACAAGACTTGTCAGTACGGATTTCTGCATTTTGTGACGAGGGAACCAAGGCATTCAGGGATCTAAGTATGTACTTCCAAATGGGTGACGAAGCCCTCACTGGGTTCGGTACAGAACCAGTCCCCGACTGGTAATTCCGATTCATTCCGAACGGCAAATTGGTGAACGGATACTTCGACGAAATAGACAAAATCGGACAAGATAGGCAATATATCAATGTCGGACAGCGAGCAAGAGGGCTTTTATCGCTCTCTCTTGAAGGACCAAAGCCGCCTGCAATTCAAATTTTGGTCAGAGGTGCACGGGAGAACCACCAGAGAATTCGATCTGATGGGAGCAAGTGCGGTGGCGCAGAACCTGCTGGACAAATGCGGAAAGTTCCTGCCGGAGACAGGATACGCGCACCACTGTGCTTACGGATTTGACGGGGGACGGGGATCGGCATCTACCCCGTCGGCAGACGCGGGCGGAGACATTGACGTATCATACCTACCAAGCGGGGAATTTCAAGTGTGGCTCATTCAATCCCAGTATCTTCAAAGCGATAGACAATAAAGCAATAATTCAGTATCGTGTGCCCGACTATTCTCGCCGACGAAGGGTCGGAATTCAAATGGCCATTCCAGACAGGCAGAATCATAGTAACATTCGAACCAGATTTTGTAGACGTATTTCTGAGGGAGGACATGGTGTTCTACTACAACCCGTCCAGAACAACGATACGAAGACAGGTACGCAAGGACGTGTCGCTATTAGACGCCAGCGAGATCATTTCGCCAATCGCAAAAGATTGCGGAATCCCGCTGCCGTAGTCGCAAACTCAAACACACATTGCACACCATGAATACCACACTAACCGCAACAATACATGCAGCCAATATCGTCGGAGCGGACAAAATAGCCGACAAGGTTGTTGCCGAACTAAACAAGCACTGGCCAGACCACCACCTGGCAGGAAAATGGTCAAGAAATGAAAACAGCATGGAACTGGTTTTCCAACTGAACAATGAGCCGAATGGCATACGACAAGAAGACGCAGTAAGAGCCTCACTTAAGGCACTTTCCCAGATCGTTCCAGTGCTCTTGGAGTCCCTGATCCTGAATATTTTGAATCAGGAAGACATTAGGATAGCACCGACCGTAACGTGCTCTCTACACTTGCAATAGGTTCAACTTCGAATATATGTGGCACAACAACTCGTTGCCCGGGCAACATCAATCTCAATAGGTGCGCAACATCCGTCGGAATGTACAGTATGTGCTTTCTTGCGCTATTGTAGTTCTCACTCAGTTGGTCAGGTACGTCAATTTTCATTTAACGCTCATCCGTCTCCGCGGCGTTCTGGTTTATGTCAAGTCAAATTGTAGTGACATCAGGCCTCCTCCGTGACATTATCGGAATAGTTTTAGTCTGGCGCTTCGGTATTCCAAAAACAATGGAAGAGCGCTGGGCGGGCTCGAGCCTCACGATTGGTGGCCCCACCCCCGAACAGGTCGTAATCAAGCGGAGACTTTCCACGTTGGGGGCATGTCTGCTCTTATCTGGATTCGGCCTCCAGATTGTAGGGACTTGGCTTTGAAGTAATCTCCCTTACCAACAAAACGCCCAGCCCATTCACCATCGCTTGTTACCTCGAGATATAACTCCGATATCTTGGGATCATTTGTCCACTGTTCAGCCATACTCAAAATATGACCTTAAGGCCGACGTACAATACTAGGCCTCGGAAACCCTAATTTGGGCATGATAACCTTGTCAGTGCCACTCCTGACTCCTGCGAATTGATCAAGTGAGCACTGTCTTATAAAATCAACCAAGCCAAGCGTAAATCTGAAGATAAATATATTTGAGCCATACGCTAAATTGACCGCGCAACAACTAAATTGGCATACTTTGGAGGTTGAGGGCTAAGCCGATCTGTGTGCGAAGTACACATCTCTACCGACTGGAGATTCGCACCGGATAAAGCAGTCGGAGCCATGGGGAGGAGCATACTCAACTACCGGAATTGGACCTTTTACCGTAAAGATGGCATCGGCAGTGAATAACGCATCGGTGGAAAAACGTAACTGGTTCTTGATCATCGCTCCACTCTGGCTGGCGGTTTTTGTCGTGAGTTGTCAGCTCTTTATTGTGGCCCCTCTCCTGCCACTCATTCAAAATGAGCTTCTCAACGCATCCACTCCGACCGACTTTGCGCTAGGTTTTTTGGGTTCGTCCTACTCTATTGCATTGGCAATTTCGACGCTGATTGTTGGTCCGGTATCCGACCGAGTGGGTCGACGCAAAGTATTGGTTGTAGGTACGGCACTCATAGCGGCGACGCTCTTTTTGCACGGTTTCGCCAGACATTATGAATCGCTCTTTCTGGTCCGTGCACTTGCAGGGATGGCATGCGGTGTGTACAGCGGAAGTATGGTAGCATTCGTAGGAGATTACTTTCCCTACAATCGGAGAGGGTGGGCAACAGGGTGGATCATGACAGGGGTTGCTGCAGGTCAGGTTATCGGAACACCTGCTGCAATCCTGCTGGCAAATACGTACGGGTTTCAGGCTCCGTTTGTGGCCTTTGGTGGGTTGATCGCTATAGCGAGCCTGATGGCTTGGCGTTGGTTTCCCCAGCCTAATGTGGAATACGATACAGCGCCCCTGTCACTCATATCCGTACTTAATACCTACGGTCAACTCCTGCGGAGTCCAGGGCCGCGTGCAGGCGCGATACTTTATTGCCTCCTTTTCCTCAGTATTGGTCTCTTTTTGTTCTTTTTCCCGAAATGGCTGGAAGAGGATATGGGCATTTCGATACAGCAATTGGCATTGTTATTCGTGATTGGGGGAATAGGGATGACTGTGGGCACAACTATCGGGGGCATGCTATCGGATCGCCTGGGCCGAAAGCCAATCCTGATTCTTGCATGCCTGGCACTTGCCGTTCTGCTTCCGTTCGCAACCGCATGGATAACCGGACTTGTGAGTGCGACGATATTCATTACAATTGTAATGATTCTCGGAGCAATGCGAACAGGGCCAATCATGGCACTTCTCACCGCGCTCACCAGACAGGCGCAACGGGGTACAATGATGGGACTGGCAGTTGCATCCGGCCAGTTTGGATTGGGGATAGCAACAGCTGTTGCGGGCTGGCTTTACCAGAACCCCGGGTTCCTGTACAATATTCTGGCTGGTACGGTCGCCGTTTTGCTGATGGCTGTGGTGGTCTGGCGCATGGTATCCGAGCCTAGAGAATCCTGAACGAGACCCCAACGGTCAGGGCTTGTTTCTGCTGAATGTAGGGAGACAGATCCTTGTCTAAGCGCGCCGTGTACTCCGTATTCACTTGAAGCCAGGAATTGACCTTCATGGTGACTAGGGTTTCCCAGATCATATCCGGGGCGGGTTGATTGAAAGCAGCGAAGAGTGTTAGTGTTGACTTCAAGTGCACATTCGTGAACACGGATCGCTCAACAATAACCAGACTCGAAGCTCCGATCTGCCATCGCAAAGGGACATCCGGTGATACCTTATAGCGATCACGTAAAGCACGGATGGTTACGACAGTTTGTTTAGCGGCGACACCCAAACGCAGGTTGACCCAACCGTTTGCCTGGTAATCAAGTCCCATGGTTTGAGTGAGGATTGCAGGTGAGAAGAAACCCGAGATTCTTCTGGTTTCCGCAGTCGGATCTTTGTCATTGTACCTGAAACCGTCGGCTAATTGGGACCGGAGTTCCAGCGTCACAGCAGGGCTCAATTGACCGAAAATCGGGACACGGGAAAATTTGAATGAGCTGCGTAGGTGAATAATATCCTCAGACTTGCGCAGATCAACGCCATTCTGCCTGACTACACCGAATGCCAGGCGCACTTCGTGCTGATGCTCTAATGCGGCTGTAGTTTTTTGGGCTTTTCCGCTTATGCCAGCACCTAGCGCAAGGGAGCTTATCCCACCATCATGCCATCGATAGAATCCCACCTGGTTAAAGGAAACTCTGCCCTGTGCCTCGGTCGTCCAGGTCGAATCTGACTGCGCAGCACAGGGCGCGGCGCACATCAGCAGGACCAGAAACAAAATCGGTGTGCGCATCCGTTTCTTTGGGTTCCTGCACGCAAAAACTTGTCTACACAAGCCAATCACTCAGCCATGCTGATGCGAAGGCGATTACGGGCGCGCTCAAGTGCCTGCTCTGCACGCACACGATCCAAATCACCGGATGCCTCCTCCAAGCGCTTAAGTGCGCGCTGTTCTGCGTTTTTGGCACGATCCGTATCAATATCAGTCGCCGGCTCAGCAGTTTCCGCCAGAACAGTGACCACATTACCAATCACTTCGACAAATCCCCCGCTGGTGGCGAACGTGAGTTTTTCTGTACCTGACGTGGTTAGGACCAGCGGCCCCACGGTCAGTGACGCAATCATCGGCGCGTGATTGTAGCGGATCTCGAAGCCTCCGTCTGCACCAGGTGCACGCAACCCGGTAACGAAGCCCTGAAATACCTGCTTATCAGGTGCAACAATATCGACACGAAGCGCACGCTGTACTTCGGTTGCCATTACCCTTCAGCAAGTTTTTGTTCACCGTCCTCAATGACCTCCTCTATGGTGCCTTTATAGGTGAATGCCGATTCTGGCAGATGATCCAGCTCACCCGTAAGAATCATGCGGAAGCCCTTGATCGTGTCTGCAATCTTAACATACTTGCCCTTGGCACCGGTGAATTGCTCGGCAACAAAGAATGGCTGGCTCATAAACCGTTCCGCACGGCGAGCGCGCTGCACAACGAGCTTATCCTCATCGGAAAGCTCGTCCATCCCTAGAATAGCAATGATGTCCTGTAGCTCCTTGTATCGTTGCAGAAGCTGTTTTACATCCTGCGCGGTGGTGTAATGCTCATCTCCGACCACCCTGGGAGTCAGGATTGTCGAATTTGAGTCGAGTGGATCAATGGCCGGGTAGAGCCCCAGAGAAGCAATGCGACGCGAAAGAACCGTAGTTGCATCAAGGTGGGCAAAAGCAGTCGCTGGGGCAGGGTCCGTAAGGTCGTCCGCCGGCACGTATATCGCCTGGACGGAAGTGATTGAGCCGCTCTTGGTCGAGGTGATCCGCTCCTGAAGCTCACCCATTTCTGTGGCAAGCGTGGGCTGATAACCCACTGCACTGGGCATACGCCCCATAAGCGCGCTTACTTCCGAGCCGGCCTGTGTGAACCGGAAGATATTGTCAATGAAGAATAGCACATCACGACCGCCCAGATCACGGAAGTATTCAGCAATGGTCAGCCCACTGAGCGCCACGCGCGCCCGTGCACCCGGCGGTTCGTTCATCTGACCGAACACCAGACTGATGCTGCTCTCTTTGATGATATCCATGTCCACCTTGGACAGGTCCCATTCACCTTCCTCCAGGGCTTGCTGGAAGGCTTCGCCGTACTGCATAACTCCGCTCTCAATCATTTCACGGAGTAAGTCATTTCCCTCTCGTGTACGCTCACCAACACCGGCAAAGACTGACAGGCCCTCATGCGCCTTGGCAATATTGTTGATCAACTCCATGATCAGCACCGTTTTGCCGACGCCCGCGCCACCAAAGAGACCGATCTTGCCTCCGCGCGAGTAGGGTTGAATCAGATCCACCACTTTAATACCCGTCTCGAGCATTTCGACGCTGGTGGACAGATCACTAAACGCAGGTGGTTCGCGGTGAATAGGCAAGTCCCCCTCAGCTTCAGGTTGAGGCAGACCATCAATCGCACGTCCGACTACGTTGAACAGACGTCCACGGATATCCCGTCCGGTGGGCATTGCAATCGGCTGTCCTGTACCGTTGACGGGAACGCCTCGAGTCAGACCATCGGTGGAGTCCATGGCTATGGCCCGGACACGGTTTTCTCCCAGGTGCTGCTGCACTTCAAGGACGAGAGCGTCCTGACCTTTTCGGTCAATCTCCAAGGCATCCAGGATATCCGGTACCTCACCGGCAGAAAAAGCGACATCAACGACAGGTCCAACTACCTGCACGACTTGACCGGTTGTGGTCATTTTCAATTAAAACAGATTTTGTTAGGTGGAAAGTTACGCAACTCTGCAACAGACACGTATAATGATCGGAACGAGCTCCCCCGAACCGCGGGCTTTAACGAGGCTCAGGCAAAATGGCTTCATTGTAATTCTTCGCATAACAAGCTCAACTGGATCTAACCCGTATAGGCTTTATTACCCTGAACGAATCATTGTAACCCGGTGTTTACTTTTTGCTGGAGTGTTTCCGGTTCTCCATTCACACTAGATCAATTGAACATGCGTCTCTTAACCTTATCACTACTGCTATTTTGTCTGCCCGCGTACGGACAGGGAGTGCAGTCCATTACCGAGAAAACAAAGAACATGGACAAACGGGACGGTTTCTTTCCCGTGTACTGGCATTCGGATACCGGTGAAATCTATCTTGAAATTCCTGCACTGAATCAGGAGTTCATCTATGTAACTTCCATGCCTGCAGGGTTAGGATCCAATGACATTGGATTAGACAGAAGCCAGTTAGGCAGTACGCGCCTGGTCCGGTTTGAGCGTAGCGGCCCCAAGGTTCTTCTCGTTATGCCAAACCTGCGCTATCGCGCTGATTCGGAATCAGCAGCAGAGAAAGCCTCCGTTAGTGAGGCCTTTGCGGAAGCCATCCTCTGGGGGTTCAAAGTTGAGGCCGAGGAGGACAACCGAATCCTTGTAAATGCGACAGACTTCGTTGTTAGAGATGCCAATGGAGTTACTCGCAGGTTACGGGGGGCGCAGCAAGGTAATTTCAGTCTGGACAAGAATCGAAGTGCTCCCGTTCCAGATATGCTTAAGGCATTCCCTCGAAATACCGAGATGGAAGCGCGAATAACGTTCACGTCTGACGCACCGGGACGCTTCGTACGTGATGTGGCAGCTGATCCATATTCGGTGACCCTAAGCGTGCGACACTCATTTGTTATGCTGCCCGATGAAGGGTACACTCCCAGAGTGTTTCATCCGGGAGCCGGGTACGGTGCAATTAGCTACATGGATTATGCAGCGCCCATCGGAGAGGATATGGTGAAGCGCTACATTCGGCGTCATCGCCTGATAAAGGCGGATTCAAGTGCGGTAGTCAGCGACCCCGTGTCACCCATTGTGTATTATCTGGATCCAGGTACACCCGAGCCGGTCAGGGGCGCGCTTTTGGATGGTGCCCGATGGTGGACAGATGCATTTGAAGCAGCTGGCTTCTCCAATGCTTTTCAGATTGAAATACTGCCGGATGGAGCCGACCCAATGGATGTACGCTACAATACGATTCAGTGGGTGCACCGTGCTACACGCGGCTGGAGTTACGGATCAAGTGTGACAGACCCGCGCACCGGTGAGATCATCAAGGGGCATGTGTCGCTCGGTTCACTCAGGGTCCGACAAGACTACCTTATCGCCGAAGGGCTCCTTGCTCCCTACGGTGACTCACTCACATCCGACGATCCAATGTTGTCCATGTCGCTCGCACGTATCCGACAACTGTCTGCTCACGAGGTCGGACACACGCTTGGCCTCAGCCATAATTTTGCGTCCTCTGTCAACGCGCGGGCGTCCGTTATGGACTATCCTGCCCCATATGCCCTGTTTAATGAAGCCGGAGAGATCCAGTTGGATGGGGCCTACTCAACCGGTATCGGAGAGTGGGACAAGGTTGCCATTGCCTATGGGTATGCTCAGCCGTTACCGGGTGACAGCGAAGAGGGGCTACTAAGTGCAATCCTGCAGCAGGCCTGGAATCGTGGCTTGCATTATATCACCGACGCGGATGCACGTCCCGCCGGTGCAGCGCATCCGCTCGCCAACCTCTGGGACAATGGTGACGATATGGTAAGCGCCCTTCAGCACGAAATGGCAGTCAGGGATGCTGCTCTGGCGCGTTTTGGTCAAGAGGTTATACGTAAAGGACGTCCACTGGCAACCATGGAGGAAGTGCTGGTCCCACTCTACCTGCGACACAGGTATCAGGTGGAGGCTACGGTCAAATTACTGGGCGGAGTAACCTATACCTATGCGATGCGTGGAGACGGTCAGGCACTGGTCGAGCCGGTTACGGGTTCGGTGCAGCTGGCAGCGCTGGAAGCATTGATGGAAGTGGTTTCGCCAGAGGCCCTTCGCGTCCCGGAAAGTGTCCGAACCGGCATGCCTCCCCGCCCACCTGGGTTTGCAGCGCATCGCGAGTTGTTTGATCGTCACACGGGTCTGACCTTTGATGCTTACTCGCCTGCTGCTGCGGTAGCTACACTGGTATTTGCGCAGATCCTCAATCCAGCGCGCACAGCCCGCATGACGTATCAGCGTGACCACGACGACACCCTTCCAGATTTTCATGGCGTTATGGAGATAGTGAGCGACGCAGTCTGGGGAATACCTGTAGCGGATGATCCATATGATGCCGAACTGCAGCGCGTAGTGCAACAGGTGTGGATTGATGAATTAATTGGATTGGCAAATGAGCGTGATGCCGCCCCCGCGGTGCGGGTGATGGTTATGGAACGGCTTCGTGAGTTCAGTGAATGGCTCGCGGAGGCTGAGGTGCCCCGGCAGGATACAGAAACCCGCTATCATCGCAGGATGGTACTGGATCAAATTGAGCAATACCTCTTGAGAGAGTACAGCCCTGATGACCGCCGGCCCCGTACAGTGATGCCACCGGGCTCTCCGATCGGCGCTGACGTACGCCGCCAAGCGCATCGTGCGCTACTCTCAGCCACTGCAATTGAGTGGTGCAGCCACTGAAACGCCCTGCGTGATGTCAAAATTGAAGAACCCGGATAACCTGAGGGAAGTGGCGACCCGTTATCTCTGCGATGCGGTAGGAAACGAGCAGGCGGAATTTCGTGACGGGCAATGGGAGAGTATTGAGCATGCCGTAAAGGGAGAACGGGTTCTGGTTGTTCAGCGAACGGGTTGGGGGAAGACCATGGTCTATACTATTGCAACCAAGATCAGGCGGGAAAAAGGCCTGGGACCGTCGCTGATGATATCTCCGCTGCTTGCGCTGATGCGTAACCAGGAGGATGCAGCGTTTGCGCTTGGCCTCAAGGCACGCAGGATGACGGGCGACAATTTTGGGGATTGGGATAAGATTCGGAAGGAACTCCGAAAAGACGAGGTGGATATCCTCATGATCACGCCCGAGCGGCTGGCAAGCGGCCATTTTACCCGGAGCACGCTGCCACTGATCACAAGGGGCCTGGGAATGCTGATCATAGATGAGGCCCACTGCATCTCGGATTGGGGACATGATTTTCGTCCAGATTATCGGCGTATTCGCAGAGTTCAGCGGGCTATTCCGAAGGGAGCGGCCATTGTAGCCACAACTGCTACGGCAAACGATCGCGTCGTCCATGACGTACAGCAGCAACTGGGTGGAAATATTCAGGTTAGTCGCGGGAGCCTGGTTCGGCGCAGTCTAGAGCTTCACAACCTCACACTGCCTGATCCCAAAGTGAGACTGGCATGGATAGCACAGGTGGTGCCACGCCTTTCGGGGAGTGGGATCATTTATGTCCTTACACGCAAGGATGCGGACCTTGTCTCTTCCTGGCTTCGGTACAAGGGGATCCAAGCGGCGTCCTACTACGGTAACGCAGGCCAGCGGGAAGAGTTGGAACAACAGCTCCTTAACAACCAGATCAAGGCCCTGGTTGCGACTATCGCCTTGGGAATGGGTTTTGATAAACCTGACCTGAAGTTCATTATTCATTACCAGAGACCTGGGTCAGCTGTGCATTACTACCAACAGGTGGGACGAGCAGGACGAGGAATTGATAAAGCCTACGGTTTTCTGCTTTGGGGGGAAGAGGATGAGCGTATCGTTGATTACTTCATGGACAATGCCTTCCCCCCTCAGAATGAGATCAATCAAGTGCTCGATGTGCTCGAGAATGCGGATGGCGGTTTAGAGATTGATGCAATCATGGCGGCGGTTAATCTAAAGAAATCCAAGATCGAGAAGGTACTGAAACTCGCCTCTCTTGAGTCTCCCGCACCGGTTATTCAGCAGGGGCGGGAATGGTATGCAACTGGTGAAGCCGGTGGTTTCAAGGTTGATCCAGAGTACATTGCCCGACTACGGGCGGTTCGTGCATCCGAGCAGGCACAGATGCGTGAATACATGCGGCACTCTGGATGCCTTATGGCATTTTTGCAGCGGGCCCTTGATGATGATTCTGCGAAAGACTGCAGCCGTTGTCGGAACTGTACGAACAGGGCCAACAAGTCTCATCAACCCAAGCAGGAGTTGGTAATTGAAGCAGAACAATTCATCAAAAAACGACGATACCCTATATGGTCCCGTAGTGAGTGGCCGATAGCAGAAATCTCGGACCATCCTATTCATGAGTATGGCATCACGATTGACAAATCCCATCGTATGCTGCCGGGATTTACGCTTTGCAGAGCTTTTGACGGGGGACTTGGCGATCAGATTTTGAGGGAGCGAAATTATGGAAGCCAGTATTCAAAGATAGTGGTGGATGCGTTCGTGAACAGGTTACAGGAATGGGCTAAGAATAAAGGAATCGGATGCGTAACCTATGTGCCTCCACGTAACAACAGGCGGCATGTGCCGCTCTTGGCGGCGGCAGTCGCTGAGCGACTTGGAAGACCTCTGATTCACGCTGTTGCGAGGACCGGCGAGGGGGCACGGCAGAGTGATCAGAAAAATGAGGTGCAACGCGCTCTTAATGTGGCCAATGCATTTATGATGGAGAGATCCTGCAAACAGTCAACGCTCCTGATCGATGATATAAGTGTCAGTGGTTGGACAATGGTCACGGTTTCAGCGCTGTTACGCCATGATGGATGTCCAAGCGTACGGCCACTGGCCCTGGTCAAACATAGCTTGTCTGGATGATCATGACCTGGCCCCTGTCTGACGATACCAATGTGACTTTGCTTCTGTGTGCCTGGTTTGGTGGAGAACAGGAGCATAAACCGCTCACACTATCGGAATATAATCTAGTGGCGACATGGCTTCACCAAAATGACTTTCGGCCAAAGGACTTGGTCGGGCGTTCATGTGCTGAGGATGCGGCACAAGAGACGCGACTTGGCTACCATCGTATATCCGGCCTTCTGGAGCGCAGGATAACCTTGGGATTTCACCTTGAAGAGTGGCAGCGCAGAGATTTTTGGATCCTTGGCCGCGGGGATGCGGCGTATCCGAAGAGAATAAAACGGTCCATGAAGTCACAGGCACCCCCAGTTCTGTTCGGGACCGGGGAAGTAACGATCATTGATCAGGGCGGCACTGCAATTGTAGGACCGGAGGGGGCAACGCAGCAGTCGGCGGAAAGCGTCCAACAGCTGGCAAAATTTTATGCAGAGAATGGTCATGCGATCATTGTTGCGGGAAGACAGTCTATTGGGGAAAATGCGGTAAAGAGTGCTCTTGATGCTAAGGGATCCGTTGTATGGGTGCTCCAGGGAGATGAACTAAATGTACCTCTGGAAAAACCAGTTCGCAGATCCAGAACGGCCGGAAAAACGGTTTTGCTATCTAGTCGCAGCCCCGTTGATAAACGGTCATTGAGCGAAGAACCACAAGTGGGACAAATGCTGATGACATTGTGTGATTCGGTAGTCTATGTGGATAGCTCAGAGATCAGTACGGACCGGTATTGCGTGGAATCGGCCGTGCTTGAATTTCTTGAATTGAAAAAATGTTTTGTTCATGTTAGTGGAGAGCCCACAGAATCCGCGTTCGAGTTAACCGACTCCGGCGCGGAGTTTTGGAAAAAAGAGTTGCTTGAGATCAGCGATGAGTCTCCTGAAGTGCAGTCGGAGGTGATTGCGGGCTCTCCAGAACGCTCAGATGTACGCCGGCAAGAACCCACACAGGCCGACGATCCTGATCCTGAGATTAAGTTGAGCGAAACGGCAACGCCGCAATCAATTGCTCAGGAAAGTAGCTTGGAAGAAGAGAGCAAATCGGAAGCGGTACACACTGCATCCGATGATGAAGTAAAGCAGGAGCCCCGGGAAGAGATTGTGGATGGTAGGGAAAGCCCCCCTCTCTATGAAGAAGGCACTCAGGGCGAATTATTTGAACTGGACGAGGTGTCAACAGGCAAAGAGGAAAACGTGGAGGAGGATAACGATGAAGTTGACTCCATCGCGGCAGCGGACTCTAGCTCCCAGATCGACTTGTTTAGCCCCATTACCGATGAGTGATTTGCCGGCCGATGATGCCCGTGCAGTGCTTTTGCTATGCGCATTTCAGGGAGGTGAAGAGAAGCACCATCCACTAGGGCTTGCGGAGTATAACCGTGTGGCCACCATCCTGTATCGGCGTCAAAAGAGACCAGCGTTTCTCCTTAGTGATGCACCGGTGCATGAAATTGCCAGAAGCGCCCAAGTTGATCCTGCCCGACTTCAATGGCTCCTGGATCGTCGGATCAATCTGGGGTTTTGTCTGGAAGAATGGCAACGAAAAGGTTATTGGATCTTTGCCCGAAGCGATGAAGATTATCCGGGAAGGATTCGAAGCAAGATGCGCATAGAGGCGCCGCCGTTGATCTTTGGAACAGGCAATAAGACGCTTCTGACGAACGGGGGATTAGCCATTATCGGGCCTGACCGTATCCCGTCAGGCCGGTCGATAAAAGCCTGTGAAGCTGCGAGAGAGGCCGTAAAGAAGGGGCAGACCGTTATTGTGACTGGACATCTCAAGATGGCAAAAGACCTTGTGAAGACAACCCAGGAGCACTCAGGAAGGGTCATCTGGATATTGCATCATGGATCACTAAAGCAGCGTCTTGAGAAACCTAATCGTCAAGCACTTAGCGGGGGGCAAATGGTCCTCATTACGGCGCAGAGTCCAGAATCTCCCCAGAAATTCGGTGATCGAGGAAACGTTGGATCTTTAGCAACAGCGTTGGCTGATGAGCTGCTCTATGTTGATGGTTCAAAAAACAGCAATGATCAATTTAGGACAGCTTCTGCAGCTCTCAGGTTTGCAAAAGCTGCCGACCATTCTCTGCGATCGAAAGTCTGTAGGTTATTGGTTGGACGTAAGATTTCTCAAACAGTTGAACAGCTTAGGGAGCTCGGTGCGGGGACGTAGTTGACCGTATCACGCTGAAATGGTCGTGTCCGGCCGGCACTAACGGTTCAACGGAGTCATCTGTTCGATGAAGCAGGATGTCTTTTTCCGTGATGACTCCAATCGTGCAAAAAGATTTCGGATTCGCCTTCTGCAGGTCTTGCGCCGAGGCTGTGAAGAGTAATTCATAATCATCTCCTCCGTTAAGAGCATAATCAACGGACCCCCGCTCCAGAACGGACGCAGCCTTCAGTGCTCTGGACAGGGGCAGGCTGGATTCCCATATCGTGGCTCCACACCCCGACGCTGCGCAAATATGATGTAACTCATTCGCCAATCCGTCCGAAATATCAATGAGGGCAGAAGGACGTACGCCTTGGGAGGCCCATTCTTTTACAAGATCTAATCGGGGGTTTGGCCGGAGGTGACGGGCGGCAAGGAAATCCCAGGCCTTTGGTCCTACTGCCTCCGGTTTAATTCCATGCCGCAGAATATCCAGCCCCGCAGCGGCATCCCCCAGGGTCCCGCTCACGCATATCCTGTCATCTGGTCGAGCGCCGTTTCTGTAGACGATTTCTGATGCCTTGGCTTCACCAATAACTGTAATGGTTAGCATGAGAACGGGCGCGCGTGTGGTGTCTCCGCCTGCAATCTGCACCCCATGTGCGGAAGCGCCAGCCGCGAGGCCTCTGTAGAGCGCTTCCAGGTTTTCCACGGACACGGATCCGGGTATCCCGAGTGCTATCGTTGCCAGAATGGGGCGGGCGTTCATCGCGGCAATATCACTGAGGTTGACGGCGATAGCCTTATAGCCAGCGTCCTCCATACTATAGAAGGCAAAATCGAAATGATATCCTTCGATCAGGGCATCTGTTGTCACCACCTGTACCCTGTCGTGATTGGTGCGATAAACCGCCGCATCGTCACCAATCCCCGCAATAACCGGCGGTTCAACGTTCGGGGAACCAATGGAGGTCAGTAGATGGATCAGATTGAACTCCCCGGCCTGCTCAATACTAGACATCGCTTCTGGAGGTAATGGCTTACGCTAGGCTCTCAAGATGCACAGGCCTGGGCAGGACGCTTGTTCTGTTCGTGCGCTTGCAATTACGTCCGTGCATCTGCTTTTCTTGATGTTTAAAACTATGCCAGGCCGAAACCTGATTCACGGTAGAGTTTCAATTTTAAGTGCTTTCCAGCCGAATTTGTTCTTTTTTCGATTGAAACTGAAAACCCGAAGTGCGCTCACTGATTTGCCGTTCATATCCTCTTGGATCAGCGCTGGGGGCACGAAAGTGTCATCAACGAAACCGAACCCCTTCTCAAGGACCTTTAAAACTCCCTGTTTACGATCGACATCTTCCATGTCTTCTGGATCACATGGCTCGGCAGCAATGACGGTTTCGTCTTCTATAGACAAAGTCAGACGCACATAGTCGCCGGGTTTGGGCGGTTCTTTAGAACCAAAAACGCTCAACCTGATGGGAAAAGTTTTGTCTCTGTTTAGATATGCACCAAAACCCTTCCCCGATTTATGGAGGTTCTCAACAATGGCGACTCGGTTTATTTGTTTTCCGAACAAATAATTTGAAGCGGTGGCTGCCTGTTTTTGCAGAAAAGGTGTAAGCAGTTCTAAATCAACCTTTTCATTATACCAAGTCTCATTGATGAGCCGTTCCAGATCGGCTTTTATATTCCACCCGTTGCTGATGTAGCAGTCCACCGCGCGCTTAACACACATGGATGCTTCATCCTCAAATTTCTGTTTTGCGAGCAATGGTGCGATTTCTTTGAGCGCAGGTAACGCAAACGTATAATCCCCATGCACACAACAGATAGCTTTTGAGAACAACACGACGGCCGCATCCGAATCTTCTTCCTGGAACGTCATTGCTAGCGTATGCCAAGCCCATGACTCACTTTGCTTTTTCCTCAAAACTGGTAAGATATACTCTCTTGCCTGGGTAAACTTCTTGGAGAAAATCAGACACTTAGCTTCATCATAGTCCAACCAAATTCGATTTTTCTTGTCCTTTGCTTCCTGTCTGGTTTTGGCGAAAATCTCACAAATTTGGTCTATCGTCAGTTGCTGCCGAATGTTTTCATTCTCGAGCCACGCCTTTGCTACCTTCCTCGCAAACTTGAACATTAAGCTCGGCGACTCTCCTTTTGGAGATAGGTAGGGCTCCTTATCTTTGTCTTCAAAAAGATCGTCTAAGCGTCTGGCTGACAGAAGTATTAGCTTCGGTAGGTGTTCAAGGTTCTTGTTGAACTGAAGAATCAGAGTGCGATATTCAATGCCGCCGGATGGGATATTCAGCCACTCAATCCAATCAAGAAAAGATTCAATGTGCTGTAGCTCACCTGGATTGGGCGTGTGATCACCATTGTTCTCTATCGCGCGTTGCTTGATTCCGTTTTGTATTTCCTTCAAGTATGCGTAGCACACCCAAAATAGAGCCCCCTTAGCATACTGGTCTTGGGGATTCGCCTCTGCTGCCGGACGGGCAAGCTCCCAAGCCTCTGCCAATCTCCCGGACTTACGAAGATTGGTGATTTTTTCGTTCAGTTGCCTATCCATTCGAGAAATCGGTCTTGAATTGATCCAATGTCTTTGCTGAATCCGCCCCTACGACCTGGATCCTACTGATAACACCCTTTTTAGAGCTTGAAGCGTCCGCTGGCACATCAATCTCCAGTTTAACTTTCCCGGCATCATGCCCCGCGATTAAGTAAACCCTGTATTTATTCTCATCTGCTGATAAAATATTCCAGTTTTTGGCGGATAAATGATGCTCGAGAATCCCCACGGCCTCTGCTATATTCTTTTCCATGAAGATTGGAGGAGTAACAAGCAGTCTTTTGATTTCGCTTGCAAGCTCCGGTGAACCTTCTTTAACGCGAACCCAACCAAGGGACACTTCATATTTTTTGTTGTAAGAAAAACCCACAGCAACCTTCCCCTCAGCACTTGTGAGAGAGTAACGTTCCAAATACCGGATGTGTTTAACACTCTCTACACACCAGCCGACACCACTTTCGCTGGTGAGTTCTTGAACGGTTAGCAATAATGCCAACAGTTTTGGTTCTGAACTGCTAAAACCATCTGGTAGCAATGCCTGCTCATCTGCTCTTTGATTTTGTTGATAATAGATGCGAGATTTGAAGACTATTGGCAGTATCCGAACATTCTCAAAACCCCACCGTGTTTTTGACAGCGGCGTGAGTTCAGGGTAGTTCATTATCTGCAATTCATTTGACGTACATGTGGTGGCAGTGTACAGGAACCTAAAATAGCTCTCTGTTGCCGGGTTATCAGTACCACGAGCAGATTTTCCATCAAGCAACACTCTCTGGAAGGGCTTCAATCTTTGCGCACGATGCACAGTCAGCGCATATGCGTACCGCAGGCAGGCCGCATTTGTGTAGCGACTGTTCCTGATCAGAGCATTGAGCGCCTTATTGTAATATTGCTTCTTTTTCTCGTACAACCTATTCTGTTTGTGGTAGGGGCCAAGCGTTTTTTCAAGTTCAGCAATTTCCTCCTTATTCGAAACCTGTTCCGTTTTCAGCCCGTCAGTCTGATCGTTGTCTTTGTGTTCCTGAAGATCTTTCCAACGTTGTAACTCCTCCTTGTAGTCTTTTCCCATTGAATCCAATTTCTTTTTTATTGAATCCAACCCTTTTCTTTGTTCGAAAAGGGTTTTGTTCGCCTCCTCCCTTGCCCAGACTCCCAAGGCTACTACCTGATCCTGCATTAACTCAGGTTTTGGTGCCGAAAGAAAACCGGGCAAATAAAGTGTCTCTGCAATGGTGCCGTCAGCGTATTCAATCTTGGCATTGGCAAACTTAACGGAAATTGAAGTTTCCCGTCCTTTGAGAAATATTGATTTTTCATAAATATCCTCAGCCGAAATCACGCGGGCAAAATTGCAATGATCAATCCGCTCAGGTTCTTCGGTCAAACAGCCTTGTTCGTCGAAACCGCTAGCGTGGGCATCCAGCTTGAGCGCGGGATTGCGTACGTCGACAATGTCGCCAGGAACCAACTTTTCGAATTTGCCTGCTTTAAAGTGCTTCTCCCGGAATTTTCTATTGGCTGCATGGACATCCACGTTGGTGGAACGGAGAAGAGAGGTCACATGGGGCCATTGAGGTAGGCTCTCAGCAATTTGATCTATATACTTACCGTGACGAATTGTTTGTATGGTACCCTGCTGACAGAGGGGTAATTGTATAAATTTTTGAGACTTAATTTTATCAATGAGGGCACTCTGAAAAGCCAGACGCTCATCATCTCTAAACTCACTCCGTACTTGGGTTTGGAGTTCTGCCCGAATGAAGCCGATACTGTGCTCTTCAAATATCTGACATTGAAGCAGGCTTCCTTCCTTTGACCCTACAGTCAATTGATAAGGGTCACCAATCAGTAACGTTTTTGGTAGCTTTTGGAACGCTGGTGATGCCTCTGTATCACTGAATGATTCTATGAAGTCATGCAGAATATAACCACTGCCGTAAATGCGCGTCTCCGTTCCAAACCAATGGTCTCCGAGCAGATGCGACTCAACAATAATGATTACATCTGCGTCGGAAGACCCGTAGTCATGCTCAATAGCATGAATTAACTTTCCATCGCTGATTTTTGGTTCTTTGGTATATAACCAGCTATAAATACTCTTAGGATTCCATGACTTACCACAAATCCCATTATATCTTTTTGCTATGCACACACTAGGAGCAATTAAGAGCGGGCTTTTTTTCCTTTGTACCAATTCTTCGCCGACGACAGACAGTACCTTGCGTTTGCCGGTGAAAGCGGCTCCGGCAAGGGAAAAAACTTTTGTGTCCGAGTCGTTGAGCCAGTCTTTTATTTTTCCAATAACTTCGAATTGCTCGTCGCTGAGCAAATTTTTTCTAGAAACCATCTTCGGCCAAATTCTAATTCGTTTTCATCTGAAATCCACAGAGGGTTCTGTCGCTCGGCCGACAATTTAGTGATTCCAGGGGCAGTTTGTGTGTTCCGATCAAACTGGGGCCGTTTCCTTCCCAACAGGTAATTTCAACCTCCCCTAAGGGCACATCCAGATCGCGAGGGGAGGCAATCAAGGCGCTACTTGGGTATTTCCAAGCCGATTTTCCATGGACATGGATCCGGGTACCCCGAGTGCACTAACTGATTTGCCATCATGCATATTCTTTGGGAAACAACTTACAATACTTGAAAGGTGAATTACGTATCCTTAATTGCTGATACGTATCTTTACTGGCACAACGGCAGTCGCAAATCGAACTAAGGACAATGAGTGATACAAAGAACTGTTGCAATTCAAACATGATTACGTGGCTTCTTGTGGGCGCAAACGTGTGGCTTGCCGCTCTAGTCGCCCTGATGTGCTACTTGTTGTGGGGAGGATTTTAGCTGCCTTCCTGCAGGTGGCGTAAATGCTCTAACTCAAGTGTCTCACTCGCACAACAACCGGCGAAGTATTGGATCGGTTCTACTGTGAATGTTGTGGATAGAACCAAAATGTTAACAGTCCGCCGACGCACGGTACGTGCGACTTCAAACGATGGTCGAACGTTCAGCAACGTCTGCGATGGATCGCGTCGGTTTGTATGCACGCCGAAAAAGACTCAAGCTCATCCCCAATAACTCACAGCTCAGAGCCTTGGCCCACGGGCTTGACCACCATTATGCATCCGCAAATCGTTACATAGACCCCACGTCGCGCACCCCTTTAAGCGGCTAATACTTACGAATTCCCGCAAGTTCTGAGCGGCGCTGATATAGACATAAAATCTTTATCTAAAACAGGATCACAAACCTCTACGGAATACAAAGTTTACCCAATACGGCCGGACGGTCAGCCCCTGTGACGGAAGGTATACTGGTCGGAATCCCATTTGCAGTTTCGTGAGCAAGAACTGCAAAACAGAGCGCTTCCTTGCTGTCTACGCCGATACCATACGAGTCTGAGGTCTCAAAATCTACCGTGCGCCCGTTACGTGCAAAACAATCTTTGAGCAAGTCCATGAGCGTTTGATTGTGTGCACCTCCTCCTGATACGATGAGTCGATTGACTTCGTGTTTGGGTTCCACAAAGGCCTGATAGGCCTGCCACACGGACCTTGCTGTCAAGGCCGTAGCCGTGGCTATCAAATCCTCGGCCGGCATGCGATCCGACCGATCAAGCAATCGTCGCAGAAATGCATGATTCAGGTAGTCACGTCCCGTCGACTTGGGAGGCTCAGACAGGAAATATTCGTCCAGCAACAATTTTGAAAGCAAAGCCTCATTAACCACGCCGGATTTAGCTATCTCTCCCCCCTCATCGAAAGGTATACCCAGTAAACGGCTGCAAAGAGCATCAATAATCATATTAGCCGGGCCCGTGTCAAAGCCATAGACCTGATCAATAGACGCACCAGAAGGCAGAACCGTCAGATTGGCCACGCCACCAAGGTTCAGGCAACCACGAACCTCCGTATCATGCGTGAAAATCACATAGTCGAAATAAGGCACCAGCGGTGCACCCTGCCCCCCGCATGCCATATCCGCCAACCGAAAATCCCCGATCACAGGCAGGCCAAGAAGCTGGGCCATTGTAGCGGGATCACCGATCTGGAGTGTCGAATGTATCTCCATACCCAAGCAGGGCGCCTTATCTGGGAGATGTCGGATTGTTTGGCCATGGCAACCCACCAGATCCAAGGATTGGACAGAGTCCGCTCTGGTTTCCAGCGTGCGCGTGATCGCCTGCGCATATTCGTGCGCCAGTCGCACGTTCAGTTGGCTCAGTTCAGCCACACCGATAGACTCTTCACTGGCAGCCTTTGCTAGGCGGTCAGACAATTCCTCCGAATAGGGATAACTGGCAGCGTACCAAGCAGTGACTCGGAGTTGTCGTCCGTGTCCATGCAGATCTGCGATAACGACATCAATCCCATCCAGAGATGTGCCGCTCATTACGCCGGCAACACGACGGCAGTCCTTAGGAAGAATCACTGTCTAGTTCTGAATTGATTAAGGCCTCCAGTCTTTCTACTTCCTGGAGAAAGCGGTCCCGTTCATCCGGGTGCTGCTCACTGAGTGACCTGTAGACGGACGATGCTTCCGCATACTGTTTCTGGGCCACGAGAATACGCGCGAAGGTTTCGGTGATCGTATCGCTAAACTCTTCTTCTTCCGCGGGTTCGTCTAAAACACTTTCATGTGAGGCGAGATCGGGGCGACCCGCTGATTCAAGCTGCATGATAAGCTGCTGAATTTCGTCATCCTCTTCCCCAATAATTTCGTCCAATCTCGCAGCTAAAGTGCTGGTATGCTCAAAGTCTGGGATATCACTCGGCTCTGGTGTCACAGGGCTCTCATCTTCGGTTTGCAGAAGGCCAGCCGTTTTCCAGATGGATTCCGCGCGAGTACCCTGCTCGCACGCCTCCAAGGCATGCGCCAGAACGTAGTTGGTAGCTATATCCTTAGGGTTTTGTTTGCGCAAGTGGTAGATCTGATCCAGGATTTCAGCCGAGCGACCTTCCCCAATAGAGTTCAGCGCATCTATAAGTGTCAGAGAAGCCATACTCAGTTTCGGTCAAGAAGCTCAAAAATATTATACCGCATGACGAAGATATAGGACATTGAAAATAATGTTTGGAATCCAACAGCGGCCCAGATACCATTCCATAAAAGATAACAGAGTCCAACAACAGAGTATACGGCCATTGTTGCTTCAGTCATTGCGATCAGGGGGGAAGTTCGGGCTTTATACCGTCCCTTAGCCTTTGGCGTCCGCTCAAAGTCCGTGGAGAAACGTCGCCATGCTGCCCAAAGTGCCCCTGTATTGCTGATTGCAAGCCCCATTGATCCTGCCATAAAGATGGGGAAAAACCATATTCGGCACGACCAGTCCGGGTAAAGCGTGCGCTGAGCAAATACCTGTGCAAGAAAGAACCCCAGCAAACCTATCAAACCGAGTCCCATGACTCCAAAGTAGATCTGGCCGGGACCAGCTCCCTGTGCTTCCTGAAACAGCAGGAGCGGATGCAGCAGCGTTACAAGAACAAGACAAGGATAGACTGCGTGCGCAGTCAGGTGGACAGTACCTTGAATTTTGGTTTTTAGGGGCACGGTTGCCTGCCACAGCCTCCTAAGCAGCTTACGCGCGGCCTCGGCTGTTCCTTTTGCCCAGCGTGTCTGCTGTACCCGGAGTGCAGCCAGTGTTGCGGGAAGCTCTGCCGGAGCCTCTAGTTCATTGATGTATCGAAACTTCCAGCCGCGGAGCTGGGCACGATAACTCAAATCCAAATCCTCTGCCAGTGTATCTCCATGCCAACCGCCCGCATCCACAATACAGCTGCGTTTCCAGAGGCCTGCTGTGCCATTGAAATTGATAAAGCAGTCCGAAGCATTCCGTGCGACCTGCTCAACGGCAAAGTGTGTATCCAATGACCATGCCTGTATCCGGGTAAGAAGCGAGGATTGCGCATTCATGTGACCCCAGCGCGTTTGAATCATACCCAGCCCGTCCTCTTCCATCAAAGGAACCAGACGCAGCAAAAAATCTTCCGAGGGCGCGAAGTCGGCATCAAATATCGCCAGGAGTTCTCCTGTTGCTGACTGCAGACCATTGGCCAGCGCACCAGCCTTATACCCCTCACGATGATGGCGTCGTATGTGCACGATATCGAGTCCTCGGGATTGCCAGTCAATCACACATTGCCTGGTTATTGCGACGGTCTCATCGGTGGAATCATCCAGAACCTGTAACTGCAACAGATCACGAGGGTACTTGATGGCCGCACAGGCATCAATCACACGCCGGGCAACAAGCGCTTCATTGTACAGGGGGATCTGAATGGTAACACGGGGCCACGTACCATTTTTGCGGTTGATGTCCGGCAGCGCGTCTTTAGGCGTGCCCTCGCTGCGAGCAATCACGATGCTCATCCAAAGCAGATTGGCGCCATAGAAAGCGAGCACCAGCATAGCACCCGCATACAGTACGGCAATCATACTGCTTACCAGTTGGAAGTGGCTGCGGTGAAGAGATCGTCGGCAATGTTTTCGAGGGCAGCCAACGCAGCAGCTTCTTCGGCTTCCAATCCACCCTCCAGGGGATCGTAGTCATCAAACCCACTAAAGGTTCGCTCCAGTACATCCCCATCCACCTGATTGGCATACTGGGCTGAGACAGATATAGTAATGCGGTTGTACTGCGCACGCTCTTGTCCAGTCACAGATGTAGGGGCACTGCTGTAACGTGTAATCTGTGCGGTAAGCAATATATCGGCCTCTGTTTCGTCTTCTGTCAGGGTTAGTCTCGTCTGTCGGACGAACCGATCAATCATGAACTCTGTCAGGGACTCATCCAGGAGCGTCAGCGGGCTCGTACTTTGATCCTCGGCTATCGGGATCGCTATCGTTGTTAAGTGAGCGGGGATGCTTGCTCCGCTGAAACTGTAATACGAGCAGCCATGCATACACAGGAGAAGCCCGGGAAGCGTGAGCCTAAGGCATTTCGTCATTCAGTTTCTGGAGCTTACGATAGAGTGTTCGCTGACTGATGCCTAGTGCGGCTGCCGCATCCTTGCGACTGCCCTCAAAATGCTTCATTGCCTGCTGAATTAATTCCTGCTCTGCTTGCGCAAGTGTTGGAATGGTCTTTGGCTCATCTCCCGATTCAACTTCATAGGCAAAACTGTCCAGATCCCGTTTACGCTCTGGGCTGGGCAACATAGGCACAGAACGGGAGCTGTCAATCTGTATCTCTTCCCGGTAATGCGGTTCAGTCTCCCTGTTTTGTGCTCGCTCGTTGAATGCACTTCCGAGGTCTTCACGCAAATCCTGTATGCTTTGGCGGATTTCAAGTAATGCCCGGTAGATGACAGCAAGTTCAAGCGCGGAATCTTTTACGGGTTCGTCCCTCACAGCCACAAGCGCAGTGGAATCACTGCCTGTAGTCACCCCACGCAAAAAGGGTCGAATGGCATCTGCATCTACGTCAGTCCCACGGTGCAGTACGACGATCTGGTCGGCAACATTACGTAATTCACGGACATTTCCAGGCCAGTGATAAGATTCAAGCAACGCGTAGGCTTCCGGGCTTAGCTTTCGTCGAGGGGATTGATATTTTTGTGTGGATGCATAAATAAAGGCATCAAAGATCGGCCTGATATCTTCCCGCCGTTCGCGGAGCGGGGGGATCCAGATGATAACAGTACTGAGCCGGTAATACAGGTCTTCTCTGAACCGGCCTCTGCCCACCTCATGTCCCAGATCCTTGTTCGTTGCTGCGACTATACGAACATCCGTTCGTCGGACGGTGGTAGAACCGACACGGTTGAATGTGCCTGATTCAAGCACCCGGAGCAGCCTTACTTGAGTGGCCTGTGGCATTTCGCCAATCTCGTCCAGAAAGATCGTTCCTCCATCGGCTTCCTCAAACAGTCCACGCCGGCGCTCGGTAGCACCGGTATATGCACCTCTTTCCGCACCGAAAAGCTCGGATTCTATCAGGCCTTCAGGAATTGCCCCGGTGTTGATGACTTTGAGCGCACCATGTCGGCGCTGCGACAGTTCGTGGATGGCCTGTGCAACCAGCTCTTTTCCGACGCCGCTTTCTCCTTCAATAAGGACAGAAATATCTGTACGCGCAACTTGACGAACACGGTCTATCACATGATGAATCCCGGGGGATTCACCTATGATGCCAAATCGGGCTTGTACTGCTTGTCGGTCCATGAGACGGAATAATGCTTGCTAACTCAGCCAAGGCAAATAATGGGCATCATCTGCGACAGCAACCGCCAGGTAGGGCAGCGCACATATACATTCCACGGTTCATCGGCAACCCGAACGTCCCTCGCCGCACAGTTGATCTAATCCGGGAGGCAATTATATTTGCGCCCACATTCAGGCCTTCATGAAGAGATACCCGTGACGGCATAATTTATTCTGAATTGATTGGTTACGCAGCTATCTATAATTATCCAAATTATCCGGCCAGAACTTCACCGAAGAGTGTAGCGGACGTACATCCTGTAATGCGCACCTTTACATACATGCCTGCGCTAAGCGTGCCACGATCAAAGATGACCATCTTATTTGTATCCGTACGGCCGCACAGTTGCACATCGCTTCGCTTGCTTGCCCCCTCCACGAGCACGGTATGGATGCGTCCGATTTCTTTTTGATTATTCTCGTGTGAAATTGATTTCTGGAGCGTAATGATTTCGCTCAACCGCCGTTTCTTTACCTCTTCGGATACATCGTCAGTATACTTGCGGGCTGCATAGGTGTCCGGGCGTTCCGAATACATGAACATGAAGACATGGTCATACCGGATATCTGCCAACAGCGCGAGTGTATCCTGATGCTCGTCCTCGGTTTCGCCGCAGAATCCCGCGATTATATCGGTGGAAAGGGATACTTCTGGACAAATCCGGCGTGCACGTTCAATGAGCTCCCGATACTCATCTGCTGAATAGCCTCGACGCATACGATGCAGCACTTCCGAGTTGCCATGTTGCACAGGGAGGTGGATAAAGTTACATACATTCGGGCGATCCCGATGGACTTCCAGCAATGCTTCGGAGCAATCTTTGGGATGACTGGTCGAGTAGCGAATACGCAATTCTGGTGAAAGCAGACTTACGCGATAAAGTAACGTGGCAAAATCTACTGGACCATCCCGATACGAATTGACGTTCTGTCCGAGAAGGGTTACTTCACGGTAACCGGCATCAAAGAGCTCCTGACACTCCCGAACGATGGTCCCTGCGTTGCGACTGCGTTCGCGGCCACGCGTAAAGGGCACAACACAGAAAGCGCACATATTGTCACAGCCCCGCATAATGGAAACAAACGCGCTGATACCGTTGGAATCGTACCTGACCGGTGCAATGTCCGCATAGGTCTCCTCACGCGAGAGCTGCACATTAACCGCACTTTGACCGGTTTCGTCTACCTGGTGAAGTAGTCGAGGGAGGTCACGGTAGGCGTCAGGGCCAACAACGATGTCCACCAGACGCTCCTGTTCTAGCAGCTTATGGCGCAGGCGCTCGGCCATGCATCCAAGCACACCGATTTTCAGATTGGTATTGTGCTTGCGTTTGCGGGCGCGAAAGAATTCCAGGCGTCTGCGTACCCGTTGCTCGGCGTTTTCCCGAATAGCACATGTATTCAGCAGAACAACATCTGCCTGAAGCGGGTCATGGGTCAGTCCATATCCAGCATTACGCAGGACCGAAGCAACAATCTCCGAGTCAGACACATTCATCTGACACCCATAGGTTTCGAGATATACGGACGCAGGACCGTCGCACTCCGCCTGCGGCAACCGGACTGTATCTATATTTTCGAGTATGGGGAGCGTTTCTTGCACAACGATGTTGTCAGGATGATTAATGCGCCCAAGCGAACCCTAGGAAACGCACATATACTTCTAATTGTTCGGAGAAGACCTTGCCAAGATGACTCCGGTGTCGTAAATTGTGTCCCGTCCAAACACAATCTTGTCTCCATGAAACGTTTATTGCTCACGACAACTCTTCTTTTTCTCCCGCTCGCTGTAATAGCTCAGATTGATCCTGCCACGCCCGACGGCGAGAACCTGATGACCCCGGAAAACTGGAAGGTGCGCCTTGATCGCCCCAATCCAGAAGCTGTTATTGGTTCAGATGCGGACTCTGTGGATATATTCTTTGTGAATATGACACCCGGCTGGCACATTACGACTGGGCCGGCTGGAATCTTCTACCATCCAGATGCTATGGCGGAGGGTAACTATACATTGGAGGCATCCATTCATTTGTTTGATCCGGGTGAGCGTCTTGAGGCGTACGGTGTGTTTATGGGTGGCCAGAATCTGGAGGGAGACGACATTTCGTACGACTATTTTCTTCTTCGCAATTCTGGTGAGACGTTGATTAAACGCCGTACGGGTGCGGAAACGTCCGTTATTCGGGATTGGACGGCGAGCGAAGCAGTAGGTACCTTTGGCCCTGACACTGAAGGTTCCGTCAAGAATGACTTGCTGGTTAGTGTGGGGAGTGAGACAGTGACCTTTTCGGTTAATGGTACCGAGGTTGCAAGCACTTCTCGTGATCAGGTCATGACAGATGGTGTCGTGGGCTTACGAATCAATCATGCGCTCAATGTGCATGTCAGCGACCTGAAGGTAACCGCTCAAGAATAGGAGGCTATTCAGGAAGCGTAGGGACACCTTTGTTTATTGCTGAACACCCTGGGCGGTACGGCCGGAGGATAACGTTTTCTGGCGTTAGCGACTCTAAACGGGAAACGAGGAGACAGCCCTCGTAGCCGACATTATTTGATGAGTCCGACATCTCTCAGTGAGGGCCCCCGTGTATCGGCCACGCGAACGGTCAGCTTTTTGGGCTTTTTCAGAAAACCTTCCAGATCCGAGAACTGCGTGCCCTACTTAGGATGCCGTATACCGCTTCTCGTATTGCTCTACAAACTCGTGTTTCGTCAACCAGTACACGCCTCCTTTTGCGCATGAATTGCCTTTCCAGTCTATGCCCTTTATTCGCTCAATCAACATTGCGACTGGCACCTTGGCTTTCAGGTAGTGTCCCCTGTTGTTGGGTTTGGGATCTGTAATTATGCGCTTCGGCGAGGCTCCAAACACGAATACATCAAAGTCCTTCTCCGTTCCAAAGTCGAAATCTTTCGTGCCCGTGACTTTAAGCGGGACACGCACACGCAAGTCTTGCCCCTCAGAACGGTCCAGCACAAAGAAGCTGGCGGGTACGTGGTGATCTTTCCCGTCCAACGTAAAGCAGTCACGACCCAGGTCTAGTATTGATGCGATGCGCCAGTCCTGCGGGATAATGCGTTGTCGAGTATGCTTGCGGTACACATTTGGCAGTATGAATGCAATTGTGCAAACATTCTCAAAGGACATTGCCCGCCGAATGAATGCGGACGACAGCTTATGGTATCGGCCGTACGGTGGATTACCCACAACCAGGACGCGCGCATACTCGTCCGACACTTCATACGCAAACCAGTCAGCCTGGATAACCGATCTGTGCTGTGGATCTATGTCAAGCCCAATCTTGTTCTCATGCTCAATTGCTTCCAGAAACGCACCGCTACCCGCAGACGGCTCCACTACAAGGTCATATTTGGACAGACTGCCCAACTGGACCAGACAGCGGCGTACCACTTCAGTTTTGGTGAAATACTGATCAAGTGCTTCACCGTTTGTTGTGGGCGTGCGACGGCTGAGTTGATGCATCTATGAGGAGCGACTTCCACACAAAACTATCGAATTTTGTTAGATTTGTGTAGCAGTCTCAACGGTAAAGCAGTATATCTGGACCTGTGACTCGCAGATTTCTTTGTCATCGGTCTTTCATTAGCTCCACATCTCAAAATGAAAAAGCGGCTATGCAGTAGCCGGCGCGATTTATGCTGTCCTGAACCTTGCGAATTCTATGTCGAGTGTCGTTAAGTATGCGATTGAGGGAAATATTGCTGCGTTGCAGGGGCTCCAGAAAATTGGACTTGCCTGCACCGTGAATAGCAGGACACCTTTATTTGCTTGCATTCTTGGGTTGGCGTTCATCTCGGCGTGCCAACCTGAGGAAGTGCGCAACCGTATGGTTAATTCGTCGGGCTTCGTAGAGGCTGAAGATCTCTTTACTCCTGTGGACACGGTCCGTTTTGATGCTTCGGTGCTCATTGGGAGTATTGGTCATGTAGATCTATCTGGCAAAGGTGAGTTTTTGCTGACAGACGAAGTGATGAAAGCGTTGCATGTCTATACGGCTTCTGGCAATCATATCCGCACATTCAAGGTCACGCAGTGCAATCCAGAACACGATGGATCTCTTCGCTCTGCCAAATTTTTGGAGAATGGTGACATAATCGTGGTCACGTCTCAAGGAACCTATTCCTTCAATGCGGACGGGTCGTGCCAGGAGAGGTTGCCAACCCCAATTCGCGATAATGCCTCGTTTTGCGAACGGCGGGATACGGTCTACTTTTTTAGTCCCTCTCGCCGACCACGGATGCACGCCTTTTCCATTGAATCGGGAGCGATTCGGGACTATGATCTCAGAACGCCTCAGTTTCCAAGAACAACTAGTGTGAAAAGAGGCTATTCGGGAAGACAGATCGCATGCTTCGAGCACGGCGTTTTCTACCGCTATGCAGAGGGCAGCGACGGGGAACCTCTATTTCTGGACGACGATCCCGTAGTACATCGTCCCATATTCTATCGTCCTCCCAAAAGGGATATGACCAGCCAGGGAGGGGATCGTATGGGCGATCTGATGGATCTCCGAATGGAATTCACGTACTCGAATGGTCTCTTTGAATTGGATGATGATCACCGGCTGGTGACGTTTGATTATCCTGCCGAAGCCAATATGAACATCGTAAATATGGATACTCAAACCAGTATAAGTACCTCCAGTGATTGGGGCATCATGCTATCCAGGGACGGGTTTCTGTATGTTGCAGGGGATAGTGAAATACTTTCATCGGGTGAGATTGGCAATAGAACGCTTGAGGTTTGGCAATTTCACCCATTTGACCTGCCGTCAACAGAGCCTTCGAAGTAGGATCTTTTGATTTTTTCAGGTAGAACAGATGATGAAGCAGCTTCTATGGTTTGTCGGAGCATTTGCCATTACGTTGGCTATATGCCTCGTTGGCTGGGGAGTAATCACATTTCAAACGGTCACACCGGGAGGCCGTGTCACGAAAACCGTTGATTCCTTGCTCTTTGATCTCGAGATTCCGACCACCGATATAACTGAAGCAGAGAGTAGACGGCCAGTGTTCCTGACTGAAATTATTCAACCGTTCGCAAAGGACGTGCAATCAGAGTTCATAGACGAATATCCATTTGCCGCGCTACGTATTTGGCAAGAACGTCAAATTCGACATTGCAACGCACACCCGTCTTCCAGGAAGACACATTCGTATGCTGGAAGGTATGGGGAATAATGGCAACAGAGATACGCAGATCATGAAGATCCGCGATCGTTAGGCTTATACCGTCCAGCGCGATAGATCCGCGTGGAATGACCAATCCGGCATACTCAGATGGAATCACGAGCTCATAAAGCCGTTCGCCGCCGTATTGAGATATTTGGGTAATTGGGCATGTTGTATCTACATGCCCCTGAACCATATGTCCATCCAGTCGGGTATCTGCGAACACTGCTCGCTCGAGGTTGACCGGAGTGCCCGGTGACAGTTCACTCAATGTGGTTTTAGAGATTGTTTCAGGAATCGCCAAGACTGTAAAAGCGTCTTCTGACTGGTCGGTCACACTTAGGCATATACCGTTTATGGCGACGCTTTGTCCTACGCACAGTTCAGAAGACAGGGCAGCACCAATGGTCAGCACCCGCCCACGAGGGGTTTGCCTGACACTTTTCAATTGGCCAATTTGCTCTATTAGACCCGTAAACATATTGACTTCAAGTCGGGATTGGGTGCTTGTATCCCGTAAATAGCTGATCTACCCCAACCCTTTCCCAGGAGTATTGTGCAAAAACAAGACTTTGCGTCAATTCCTCGACCCCCAGATCACCAATAGCACGCAAGCCGTTCCCAATCATTTTAGGTGCGATGAATAGTCTAAGCCGATCAACGAGGTTTTGGCGTAACAGTGCCGAGGCCAGTTCAGGTCCTGCTTCGACAAAAAGTGACTGTACCCGTGAACCTGCTTGAGTTGTTTCTCCAAGTAAATGTATCAGTTTGGGAAGCGACACACGATCTGCCTCAGTCGGAGCGGTCACGAGGCAACCTCCGTTGCTAAGAAGCTGGTCACCGTACTCAGGCTTAACGCCCTCCGCAACGACAACCGTCGTCTTTGCAGCCCATTTATCCGTAAAGAGCTTGAGTGTTGCGGGCAACCTACCGCGTCCGTCCAGAACAATGCGCATAGGTTGCGTTCCTGAAACGTGCCGAACAGTAAGGCTTGGATTATCCATCCGTGCTGTCCCCGAACCTATCAGCACAGCATCGTGCTCTTTCCGCCAAACATGAACCTGCTTCCGGGCCTCCCCGCCGGTGATCCATTGACTCTCGCCTGTTGCAGTTGCAACACAGCCATCAAGGGTTTGTGCAATTTTCAGGGTCACAAATGGGCGACCTCTGGTGTGCCAATGGGCAAAAGCTTCGTTGAACCGATAGCATTTGTCCCTCAGGATGTCGGCAGTAACTGCGATTTTGTGCTTCCTCAGCATCGCTATTCCACCCGCTGCTTTAGGATTCGGATCACGCATTCCAATCATAACGCGAGCAATGCCGGCCTGCACAATCCCTCGTGTACACGGCGGGGTTCGTCCTCGATGATTGCAGGGTTCAAGGTTCACGAAGAGGGTTGCCCCCCTGAGGGCCAGCGGTCCATGTCTTGAACCAGCCTGTTCTATGGCTTCCGTTTCTGCATGAGGACCTCCTACGTGCCTGTGCCATCCTTCTCCAAGAAGTTTACCCTCGGGACTCAGGATTACGCAGCCAACGCGCGGATTTGGGCTTGTTACACTATCAGCATTGGCTGCCAAAGAGAGACAACGTTCCATCCAGTACGCGGCTGACTCATTGGTCATCAGATAAGCCGGTGATTGAATGGACTCAAACGCGAGAATGCGAATCGACGTTTCCTGTTGAATGTGTGCGGGAATCTGTCGCGGTGAATACCACCAAGTCGGTCGTTTAGGGATTGATAAGAATAATCAATTGCAACCTGCCTATGACACCAAGGGCCAGTCCAACTGCAGCGGCCGCCATTTGCCCCGACTGAATTTCGTCAATTACTCGCTACGTCGTATCGCAAGATATACCAGCGTTGCAGGTTCTACACCGGATCCCTAACGTTCCATCGAGGTGCGCATCCGGAGCTTTCAGCCCGTGCTCTGTATTCAAAAGCACCCACTTCTGACCCGTGTGCTGACGAACCGCTCTCACCAGTGGTACATGATCCGCCGTGTCAATATACGCCTTGAAATCCATGGCCAGCGCCCACGACCACCGCCAGTAACGCACTCGCGCCTGCTGGGTCGCGTCATGAGTCGACTTGCTCAGTCGGTGTCCACTAGAATCGGAATGGAGCTTCTGTTCAAGTACCGGCTCCAATACCACCTTCACCACCATCTGTGCCATCCGATCCGCCACGATTGGAATCCCCAGTGATCAAACACACCGCTTGACTTTGGAAGGTTTACCCTACGTACCGGCTTGGGATAATAACTGCCTGATGCTATTAAATCCCCGAAGTTGCTCTATAGGTGAAACAGAAATTTAAGCATTCCATTGAATCGCGGCGGAACCCAAAAAATAAAGATGCTAAATGGGATGTGCCGACTGGTTTAAGACTTTTTGTAGCAATATCCGAGTCAAAAATAAGGACGTAATTTCCAATCGCTACAAGAAAATTACGAGAAGGCTTAATAAGGATTTTTGGACGACTCATTCGGAATCGTCACACAGCCTGCAAGTAGGATCATATGGCCGTAAAACCGCGATCGCTGGAACCAGTGATGTGGATATGATTTTTGAATTACCACAGTCGATTTACCGGCAGTACAACAAACACAGCGGCAATGGACAATCGGCGTTATTGCAGTCTGTTCGTACTTCAGTCAAACAGACATACTCCGACACAAAAATCGGTGCGGATGGTCAGATAATTGAAATTCCCTTCAGTGACGGAATCACGTTCGAACTAGTCCCAGGGTTTCTGAACAGGAATGGTAGCTATACCTATCCTGATTCCAATGACGGAGGGAGCTGGAAGACAACAAATCCAAGACCGGAGATCAATGCGATTCGCGAGCGTAACAACATGTGTAACGAAAATCTCATCCCGCTCTGTCGAATGATGCGATCGTGGAAAAGCAAATGGAAGGTCCCAATTGGCGGTCTACTCATTGACACACTGGCTTACCAGTTCATTCTCAATTGGGAGTTCCGTAATAAGTCGTATTTGTACTACGACTGGATGTGCCGGGACTTTTTCGGGTATATGGCCGAACAAGATCATAATCGGGAATACTGGCTAGCGCCAGGCAGCAGACAGAGGGTGCATAAAATTGGATTATTTCAATACAAAGCCAAACGGTGCCATAAGATTACACTTCGGGCGATTGAACATGGTAGGAAAAAACAAGATTGGTCGGCCAAAAATGAATGGCGTGAGATTTTCGGTGCACCATTCCCCATTTGAAAGAATATGAATCCCCAAGACCTTGTCGAAAGCCAGTTACGTGAATGTTTTGGTCGTGTTGTATACTCGCATAAGACCCACGAAAAATGTGCAGATATTCTACTCAATCTTCTCAAACGGATAAAGCTTTGGCAAATTGTTCTCTCATCGGTAACAACGGTAGGCTTTATTGCTATATTCTTTGGAGAAGAAAAAATCGCCACGATGATTGGTGCGGTAGTCTCAGCGGTTCTACTATGTCTGAATTTCTATGCTAGGAACTCAGATCTTAGGGAACTGGCACAGAAACATCGCCATGCAGCTGTAGAACTCTGGTACATCCGGGAGAAGTATCTTTCTCTTATCACAGATTTGCGGATCGGGCGGATGTCGATGGAGTATATCACCGGTCGCCGAGATGGACTACTCGAGGAGCTTCATAGTGTTTACTCTGGTGCACAGAGCACAAACTCGCGGGCTTACAAAAAGGCGCAACGGGCACTTCAAAAATGCGAGGAAATGACTTTTTCAGATGACGAGATTGATAATCTACTTCCCATTGGTCTCAGGAAGAAAGCAACGCGGGACGCAGGGAGTGCATAATCTGTCTCACATAATAAATGGCTCCCTACGCTGTGAAGTTATTTGAATAGTTGCTGAGGGCTTTGCCGGCATTGCAGTGGACTAGACCTCTGGCTACAACAATTCCGGTGCAACCAAATAGAAATGAGAATTAATAATCCGTCGCTGCTGTCAGAGATGCCTGAAAGAGAGGCAAAACTCTTTATTCTGAGGACATATAAACGAAGCTCATCATTCATTAGGATGGGTAAAGTATGTGCGGCTATAGTGTTTGTATGCTTAGGAATCGGTATTCTGTTGGATGTATGGCTATGGACAAGCTACTCCAACTTCAGTGTGTGGAACCTACTATTGTATATCGGACTCATTCCGTTACTGACGTATCATACAGTAGTACTTTTCATGTTTCCAACGAGATTCCTAAGTACCCCCTTAAGCAGATATATCCTACCCGAAGGAAGCATAAAGGAGTTTTATGATAGATGTATTAAATCAATAAGGTCTGGGATCCCATTAATTAATCCAGATGCGGACGATACTGACGGGATCGCATAACCACGACCCGGCTAAGATGCGGGGGGCTATTGTTGTTCTTCCGTTTTAGGTTGCGCCGCTTCCAGGATGAGTTGGCTCAGGGCGATGGCAAATTGGTTCTTTTTCCATCCAGTGCTGATTCTCAGCGTGCAATACCTCTAGTGCCATCACACCCGCGGTACACATCAGCTGGCCTCTGACATTCCCACCCTTCCTCTAGAATAGATTCCACTATTGCTTTTTTTCACTTATCACTCATTCGCCTTGTGTTGATCTGACGTGACCTCCAGCTCCAATGAGGACAGTTGCACATCCTTTTCTTTGCTCCGATTCAGCGTACGTGTATTCAGATGGCCTACCACTCATATTCAGATCAATGAGGAATATGACGAACGGAACCGATTATTCTTACCCTCTGGTTTAGTTAGGGTGTACGAACAGACAGGACAGGCGTACGTAGTGAAGTGCGGCTAAATGATGTAAATTGAGCCTTCGGAGGCTATCACAGCGACGTTACGCCCGCTGTGAGCGTTCTTCCGAGATTATTTCGAGATCATACCAGTAAGCATTATGAACAAACAGGCAAAGCTTTATCGATGGGACGACATACCCATTGAGGAGGTCAAAACCGGCCTCGGCCGCCGAATCATCACAGGCGAGCGCATGATGATTACACACGTTTACCTTGACAAGGATAGTGTGGTGCCGTGGCATTCGCACGACAATGAGCAACTCACGTATGTTCTGTCGGGCGCATTGAGGTTCTGGCTCGGAGAAAATGGAGAACAAGAGATTGTCGTACATGAAGGAGAAGTGTTGTTCATCCCCTCTCATTTGCCTCATAAAGCTGTTGCGCTCGAGGATACACTGGATGTAGATATTTTTTGCCCACCACGACAAGACTGGCTGGATGGAACCGATGCGTACTTGCGTTAGCCTTCTTCTTGTGGCTTGCCTGGTTGCTCCATTACAGGCCCAGACTCCCATCAGTGATCCCCCATCTTGGGCGGATGAAGCTGTTTGGTACCAGATTTTTGTTGAACGATTCCGTAACGGAGATCCCGATAATGATCCGACACCAGAGGATATACGCGGTTTCTGGTTTGGGCCGCAGCCGGAAAACTGGGCGACTACACCGTGGACGCACGATTGGTACAAACAGGAGGACTGGGCACTGGAAAATGAGATGGAATTCTATACCGCTGTGCAGTACCGGCGTTACGGTGGAGATTTGCAGGGAGTAATGGATAAGCTGGACTACCTGAAAGAGCTAGGAGTTACCGCACTTTATTTGAATCCAATCAATGATGCACCTTCCCTGCACAAGTTTGATGCACGCAACTACCGGCATGTAGATCGAAATTTCGGGCCTGATCCAGTGGGCGACCGCCAGATCGCGGAAGCAGAGGATCCCCTGGATCCAGATACTTGGAAATGGACTGCGGCAGACAGCCTTTTCCTGAAGCTGATCGAGGAGGTGCACGCCAGAGACATGCGGATCATACTGGACTACTCCTGGAACCACACCGGGGTGAGGTTCTGGGCCTGGGAAGATGTCCTAGAGAACCAGCAGGAATCAGTATTTGCTGACTGGTACGAAATTAATGCTTTTGACAATCCAGCTACACCAGACACCAATGAGTTTTCTTATGACGGCTGGCTGGGAGTTAAATCGTTGCCGGAACTGGCAAAAATAGATGTCCCGCCAGATCATGTCCATGGTGCGCATGAGGGAAACTTGCATCCGGAACCCAAAGCTCACATCTACAATGTGACCAGGCGGTGGCTGGATCCGAACGGAGATGGCAACCCGGAGGATGGCCTGGATGGATTCAGGCTGGATGTTGCCGAGATGGTTCCCCTTGGGTTCTGGCGTGATTATCGCGAATTCGTCAGAAGCATAAACCCCGAGATATACCTTGTGGGTGAGGTCTGGTGGGATTCATGGCCGCATCATATGGCGGATCCCGTTCCCTGGGTACAGGGAGACATTTTTGATGCGGTTATGAACTATAGATGGTACATGCCAACGCGCAGTTTTTTTGCGCAGACCCCTCCGAATTTGACGGCGTCCGGTTATGTCGCTCATTTGGATTCAATTATGGCAGGCATCCCGACGCGTTTCTGGAATGTCATGATGAACCTTGCAGCTAGTCACGATACCCCGCGTATCAGCACCAGTCTCTACAACCCTGTCCTGTACAAATACGGACAGCATCCCAGAGGTAATCCAGAATTCAAGGTTGATCGCCCTGACGCACGGACGCGTGCCATTCAAGAATTGATTCTTGTGCAACAGTTCACCTGGTCAGGTGCGCCTCACATATGGAATGGTGACGAAATGGGCATGTGGGGCGGAGATGATCCAGATATGCGTAAACCGCTTTTATGGTCTGATTACACCTTTGAAGACGAATTGACGCATCCGCTTGGTCAAGAACGGAGGCACGATGTTGTGGCTGCCGATCTGCAATTAACCGGCTTGTACCGGGAATTGATTGCATTGCGAAAGGCAAACATGCGGTTATTTGTTGACGGTGAGACGAAATGGCTTACGGTTGACGATGATCGCCGCGTATTGGTTTATGAGCGACGTCTGGAAGACAATCATGCCTTAGTGGTCTTCAACGCCTCGGATGACCCCCACGAGGTCCCGATACCCGAGGGGACCTACCGACAGGTATACCCGACGGGTTCAGTGGTAACGACGGCTACGCTGAACCTGCCACCGCTGACCGCACGCGTGTATCTATCCCGCACGGAGGCGGTAGACGGTCAACAATAGGCGTGTGGGATCAACCCACAAGCTTCGCGTCCAGATTTATCGTGGTACCGGCGTACAGCTTCGAGATTGGACATCCTGTCCTGGTTGCTTCTGCTGCGGACTGGAAACCATCCTCATCGGCCCCTGGCACATCTGCACGAACAACCAGATCAATCGCGGAGATATGAAAACCTCCGGCCGGATCAGGCCCAAACTTTACGCTGGCGTGGGTATCAACATGGTTTACCGTGGTGCCCCGGCCATCCAGCTCATTGGATAGCGCCATGGAAAAACATCCTGCAATTGCTGCGGCGACCAAGTCCTCCGGTCCGGCGCCCTGTTCGCCCTCAAAGCGGATACCGAAAGTGAAAGGGATATCTATACCGCCCCGGTCGGTCTTGATTTGTCCGCTACCGGATTTGAGATCTCCTTCCCAGGAGGCGCTGGCGTTATTTGTACTCATTACGTGACTTACACTCATTATACGAATAGGTGACTGGTTGGTGAATCTCAGGAATAGTGCTGGCCGTTGATAGACCAACTCACAGTAATTGACGCAGTTTTCTCAAGAATATGAGCTACTGAGCAATACTTACTGATACTTAAATCTACGGCACGGCGGACTTTTTCTGGATCAAGTATTCCACCAAACTCATAATGTAGATGTAATTTGGTGAACGGGGACGGTGTCTGGTTTTCTGCACGCTCGTACGTGATTACCGTGTCAAACTTCTGCAGATCCTGCCGTTGTTTTTTGAGAATTATAACAATATCAATTCCACTGCATCCCCCCAAAGCCATGGCCACTGCCTGCATGGGGCCTACTCCCTGGCCGCTCCCGCCCTCTTCAGGACCGGTATCTAGGTGCAACGTGTTGCCACTACTGTTCGTAGCAAGAAAATGAAACTTATCGTCCAAGCGCTGTAATGTAACCTTGGGCATCTTTATGGGCCTTTCGAGATCAAGCCTGTTCAACAACGGCTGAGAGCGCAGGGTTCATATCTCTGTTTGCAACCTGCGTCCGTAAACTCCGTAGCAAATACATACACTGGCCAAATCTACCGCTCAAATGAAACGAATTCACGCTTATTCAGGGGTCGTGGGACTCATTGTCGTCGTGGCTGCAGTGCTAACGGCCTTCAAAGCTGAGCCTATTGCTCGGGATGTCATCAAAAAAGAGTACAAAGTTGAACCGGGGGGCACACTTTTCCTGGAACTTGATAGAGGTGATGTTGAAGTGGAGTCAACAAATGAGAATGCAGTCAAGATTGAACTTGAGCGTCGTGCGCGTGCGGACGATCCCGATGAAGCGGCAAGAATTCTTGAGTCAGCTCACCGCTACGAGTTCAACAAGCAGAACAATAATGTGAGTATTGAATCGCGTGTGGAGGAGAGACGAGGGCAGATGCGCTGGCGCAGGGGGCAGTTGATCAAAATCCGTCTTACTGTGAGAGTTCCTGAAGAATACGATGTCAGCTTCAAGACTGGTGTTGGAAATATTACCATCATGGAGATCTCTGGAGAGATTACAGGACGCACGGGAGCAGGCAACATCCTGTTAGAGGACATTGAGGGTGAGGTGGACGTAAAATCTGGTGCCGGAAATGTGGAAGTCTCTGGTGACTTGGAAGAGATCGATGTGGCAACCGGGGCCGGAAACCTGACGATTTACGGCCGAGCGGATGAGATGAACATTATAGCTGGAACAGGAAACGTTACGGTAGAGATCCAGGGGCAGCCTCGTGGCGAGAACAATTTCCGTACCGGTGCGGGTAATGTATCCGTCTCGATCCCAGAAGATGTTCAGCTTGTAGTTAACGGCACTTCGAGTCTCGGAAAAGTGACCTGTGAGTTCCCGATCGAAACTTCTAATAAGCTCCTGTCAAATTCGTTTTCCGGCGAAATCAATGGGGGAGGAAATGCTTCAATCACTATGAGTGCCGGCGTAGGCAATGTATCGCTGCTTCGCCGCTGAGCATCCGATTTGCATACAGTGTGAGAGAACACAACGAGGCGCGGATGGGAGGGCGAACGAGTAATTGACGATCTCTACATACGGTGTAGCAACAATCCAGCCTGCATGGACCGCTTAAGAAGGGTCTTCAACTGCACCCCCTATCAATTGCGTCACAGTCGTCTCAACGCCTTGTTTGCTTGTGTAGTAGCCGCCCGGGAACGCTTCACGTCCGCTGATTCAGCGTGCCGGTGACATCGGCATCATTAGATTGATCCTTCACCGTACGGCTAATCGTCGTTCGTGAAACTCTCCATCTAAGCGACCGCCGTCCTGTATGGGCAAAAGGTAAGGAGTCCTACTGCTAAAAAAACAGATGCCGATTTTGCACACAATGATGCAAATGGTCTCACACGCTTGGAATGCATGGATACCATATCGCGCGTGGGACCTTGGTTTCCCATAAGCGCTAACATGTTTGCGCTTACGGGCCGTCTATGAGTGCAGTGTGCAAAGGGGTTCGGAGGGCTTAGCCTGAATTCCCGGTTACAACACTCCGACGATTTTTGGGCAAACTGTATAGTGCACCTGATCCACCGAAGCGGGCAGTTAATGACCCTACTGCCACGAGCAGCACAATCAAGACCTTTAAACAGCACTATTCTCACGGATGTCTGTATAGTCCTTACCCTCCATTAGGGTGTGATGAATTGGTAGACTTCAATAATGTGGTTGGACAAATCGTCCCAAGCGTCTGATTCTGGTCGGACCACACGATAAACTAGGCCAGACGCACCGTACTGGAAATGCACCCTGATACCTAGCTCCTGAGCTACAAGCTGCCCTGCCTTGGTGAATATCTGGTAGCCTTGTCCCCGATCTCCGTTAGTGTATTGGATCATGATGAATTGATCCGTCAATTCAAATAGCCCGCTTACAAGTGTGCTGGATGCCCTCAGCCGGCCGGACGCTCGTATTATTCCCCCGAGATTGCCTGGATCAGAAAGGTCCTGCGTAACATCGCGAAACCAGGACGTTCGGTGCGCGATCCGATCAACCACCTCACCGTCAGGTGTTAGTTTCAGGATATGCGGCTCAACTGGGCCCGCGTAGAAATGGTGAGTCTTATCTGCGATCAAGCCTCCCATAGCAATCCTGTTGGTTGCTTTGGTGTAGTCACTCGCGGGCAAAGTGTACTCTTGGAGCAGCTTTCCGCTGGCGTCCATGCGCCGGACAACCTGTTTGTCCGGGTACCGGTCAAAGCTAACAAGGCCGCCCTGCGCGTCAGTATCCAGAGCGTTGGGGTTGACCACCATGATAAAATCTGGATCAACGCTTCCCAAGCAGCCTCCTTCGGAGGTGAAGCGGTATCCCCAGGGGCCGGCATTGGACAGAAATATGGACTGATTTCCGATGAACTTGGCGTTCACAGGACGCGCCTCAAACCCTGGATGACAAACAGATGGGTCCAGCACCGCCAAAAGCTTGCCGTCCGGTCCAAACAGAAAAGCCTGCGTGGTCCAGTCTACTACAAGCATCCGGCCATCCGCAGCTACATCCAGGCTCCTTATTTGTGTGATAAGCAAGGGCTCTGGGTAGACTGAATCTGGATCGGAAAGCGTGATTGCCTTCACAAACTGGAAGTGCTCCAACTCACCCGGCTGTGCATTCGTGATATTCACGCAAACCATGAGCAGGACCAGGCTCCACAGAGCATTGAGCCTGCGTCCAAGAGTTCTACACCTGTCTGTCAGATGCCAGCATTGTTGGGCTTCCACACCCTGGAAGACTGTCGTGTCCGAGCTCTTACATGGCGTAATATTCATCTCACAATTTCGGGGACTCATTCTTCCGCACAGCTTGTGGTTATGGTGCCGGTAACCACCAAGTTCGCATTGACGACAACTTCATCAACAGTGAAGGCTACCCCTAATGTACTTCAGAACGTAACGGAAAAAATGCCTCTTCGGAAACTTTGGTGACAGGATAGCGCGAAGTACAACAGCAATAGAGAACTGTCGAGGATCCCCGACAGGATCGGACTGATTTGCGCTAACCTGTTTGCACTCACGGGCCTTCTATATGTTAGCGGGCAGAAGGATTCGGAGGCTTGGCCTGAATTCCCAGTTACAACATTCCGATGACTCGTAGGCGAACGGTATAGGGTACCTGATCCTTCGATGCTGGCAAGAGGGCAATAAGCAGGTTGAGGGTTGATCCGACAACGTGGCGAAATAGTCATAACTATAGGATCTGATAGACGCTATGAGTGTCCCTCCTCAAAAGCGGCGTGCGGCCAAATGACCGGTCAAGTGTTGGGTCGGCTCGGAAAACACTCTTTTGGCGGCATTCATTTTGCGTGTAACGTTGCTCACATAGATTGCCGCACATTTCCTGAACCACGCGCTACACATTCCCGATTTGTGCCTTTTCGGCTTCTGAACGCAACATCAAAGTCACACAATGTGTGCGTTGGGCTCGCCCTTACGGTGTCGTGTACGACGACAGCGTCGCATCCATGGCTCACCTGCGCCGCACGAGCCTTCTCCTTGCACACTTACTGGTAGCTTTTAGGCAGATGCGCCCAGCCAGGCGGCATGCCGTAGGTGATTGAAGGGGGTGGGTCAATTGGAAGCCTGCATCATTGCCGACCAGATATCCGCCTAGTGTGTCGAGGATCGGGGCGTAGCAGCATACTTTGCTATAATCACGTTATTGGCGCCCTTTGCACGCACCGAGTCCGCTCCAATCACTACCGTGTCGGCGCCGTAATTGTGGCAGACAACGTACACGTCGCCGTCAGGACCAAGGGCCAGCGTCTTCACGGACTGGACTCCGGGTCCGGTTGCATGAAGCGCCCGAACCAGATGGCCGTCGCCGTCGAAATGCGCCACAAAGCCACCATTTAATCTGGGTTCTTCCTGCGTTAACTCGACGCCGCCCACAACAAGATACCTGCCATGAAAGTCCCCGTACAGATATGCGTGGCCATGCTCCGTGGTCTCAATGCCTTTAGGCGTCATTGAGTGGTCGTGCTCAAGATGCCGACCCCACAGGAGTGCCCCCTGCGCGTCAAACTTTGTCAGGACGTATAGATACCGATTTTCTCCGGGATAGAACGTTGTATCGCTTACCGTCACCGAGTTGGATCTGTCTTTGGCCGAATCCTTTCGCCACACTACGTACAGGTTTCCATTGTTGTCGTGCCGCACAATGATCGGATACAGTATATAGTTACTGGCACCCGATATTGATGATTCGCCAGCGCGAACCGGGTTATTGTGTAGCTCAGTCAATGAGGGCTCATAGGAAACCCCGAGATCTTCCAATGTCTGCACGCGCAACAACGTGCCGCCGCGGCTGTACCAGACCAGCGCACTACCGTCTGCGGCCGTACTGAATGCATCGGGAGGTCCCCATTGGCCCCAAAAGCCAAGTCCCAGCACCGTATTGCCGTCTGGATCTACGTCGAAAGCGGCCTTGCCCGACCAGCCGAATGAAGCTCGCACCAGACTCGTGCGGTCATTGCCTATTTGCTGTGCCCAGCGCAGCGTGCCGTTCGATGCATAGCTGGCCAAGAAGATTACAGGAAGAGGATGGGAAGAAACCCCTGCCCGGGATGGGGTCAGGACCATGTCGGGTGAGAAGTGCAGGGGCTCCCCGAACGTACCGACCATGTAGAGATTGCCCGGTGTGTCAAATTCCGTTCCATTGATGACCATTGTCGGATACGCCGAGGTGCGCTCGTATGGCCCGATTCTCTTCAGTTCGGATCCTTCCAGATCACGTACGGTAACCATGCCGGACACGGTATCCTGCCCCAGCCCAGACCGTTCGCCATGGAACAGGCGATCACCGACCACCACCACGGACTGGCCGTGACGGTAGCTCAAGTTACGAAACGCGGGCCATGGCCATCCATCCCCCCCAGAACGTACAAAAACCAGATTCCCGTCTCTGCCGTCATACCGGGCAAGGAATCCGCTATGAAATAGCGGCGTGTCCATCAAGTCGGCATCTGACGGCGAAGCCTCGAAATAGACATCCATGCGATGAGACAGGGTGCCTGTCAGAAAGACTTCTTCACCCGAGCCGACCGCAATATCCATAGAACCTACCGAGTCCGTGGTCCAGACCTGCCGAATCCATGCAGCCTTGCCAAACGACTGCGCATCTGCGGGCGTATGCACCAGCAGCATTATCAGCAAAACCGTAACCGGGCTAGTTCGCTCCATTTACGTGGCTCAGACTAGTGTACAAATACTACGTTGTTGTCGTTCTCGCGGTTCGCCGCGATTTTCCCGCGCACAACCTACGGCCCGCCAGACCATCGTCTGCTAGAAGGGCTGTCCTGCATCCGAATACGCGCAGAGGGCGGGTGTCTAGCGACAATCAAGTAATGTAGCTGACAAGGGCTAGATGATAGAGCTTCAGGAGTTAAAAGTTTCACCATGAGAAGTTTACAAGCATCAAAGCTGTGCAGTGAGTTGTGAAGCCCACAGCGCACGCTGGATGCAGAGAATTGTATGGATGCTCGGAGTCGTGGTCGGATCCACCTTTTTCCCCACGCTAAGCCCGTCCGCGTGAATGCAAGCCCACGGCAACACTACATTCAAAATGTGAACCGTTGCCGGGGTACGAGGTAAAGGATCGCGGCGATCCGTTACAAGTTATGAGCAAAGTTGGTCAATGCATATCTTAACGGCGACCCGGGCGTTTGATTCTGCCAACTTTGATGTGCCAAACACTGGAACCAAAATATCAGCATAGAAAAAAAGGTCGGCGGTTCCCTGTAATTTCGCCGACAGACCTGTCACCAATTGAGTTGAACATCTTCCAACCGCGTGGTGAGTACACGGGAGGATTACTCTGGCGGCAACGTGCAATTGGGAACGATCTCGCTGATTGATATGGAACCGCATGCGCATAATTTGATCAAATACATCCAAGCACGTGTGAACCCTGAAATGTCCAAATGAGAAGCACTTCTACGTATTTACCATTCAGGCGCGCGGCGGTAATCGGCGCAGGCACTATGGGAGCACAGATAGCTGCCCATTTGGCCAATGCTGGTGTCGAAGTACTGCTCTTGGATCTGGCAGCCCCGGAAGGACAAAATCCGCTTGCACTGGTAAAAAAGCGTCTGAAAGCTGTTACCAAGCTGAAGCCCAATCCATTCTTTACAAAAGCTGTTCACGGACGCATAAGCTGTGGCACTATTGAACACGATCTGGAAAAGGTTGCGGACGCGGAATGGATCATTGAAGCCGTAATCGAGCGACTGGATATAAAGCGGGCTTTGCTGGAACAGGTGGAAATGCATGCAAGCCCGGGGAGCATCGTGTCAACCAATACCAGTGGAATCCCGATACATGCGCTCGTCGCAGGACGTAGTTTAGAATTTCGGCAACATTTTCTGGGCACACACTTTTTCAACCCACCGCGATACCTCTCCCTTCTAGAGGTCATTGCGCATGCCGACACAAGGCCTGACGTGCTGGACAAAATAGGATGGTATGCCCGCATCCACTTGGGGAAGGATGTTGTGCAGGCGAATGATGTGCCCTATTTCATTGCCAACCGGATTGGTATTTATGGCATGGCGGGAGTAATTGAGCAGTTTGCCAGTGGTGCCTATACCATAGAGGAAATTGATACGTTGACGGGGCCACTAGTCGGTCGTCCAAAATCCGGCACCTTCCGGACGGCAGATGTGGTTGGACTTGATGTGATGCAGCTCGTATGTGAAAATCTGTACGAGAGTGTGCCGGAGGACGAAAGTAGAGCGCGATTCAGAGTCCCGGAGGTATTGAAAAAGCTAGTAGCCAACGGAGCGCTCGGGGCCAAATCGGGAGCCGGATTCTATCGGAAAGAGGGGCGCAAAATTCGCTCACTGAACCTGTCTTCAGGGCAGTACGAAGACCCCGCCCCGCTTAAACTCGGAGATCTGGGCAGAATCAAGGCGGCAGGCGCACTTCGGCATCGCCTTGTGGCGCTGTTTGAGGACGAGGGGCGTGCAGGCGAATTCTTTCGGAAGACCATGCTTGACGGTATGGCCTATGCTGCGAGACGGATAGGAGAAATCACAGACAGCCCCGCGCGAGTTGACCGGGGGATGTGCTCGGGCTTCGGCTGGAAGATGGGACCCTTTGAAACGTGGGATGCGATTGGATTCGCCCGGGTCAGAGAAGCTATGGTCAAGGATGGAATTACTCTGCCAGAGTGGGTTCTGGACATGCCGGACGACGCATCTTTCTATATCAACCGTCCCTTGCGCGTCTATTTTCCATCCCGCGGAGAATACGTCGCTGAGGACAGACCGGCAGACGAACGGTCCCTGGCATCCATCAAGTTGGATTCGGGCAAGGACCTGTGGTCGAACGAAGAGTCTGGATTAATTGATCTGGGGGACGGGGTGGCTCTGTTTGAATTTCGTTCCAAGGCGTGCACGCTTGGGTTCAATGTAATTAGCGGATTGTTTGCGGCGATTGATTACATCGAGAATGATCCCAACCTTCACGGACTGGTCATAGGCAACGAAGGCAGTCATTTTTCAGTAGGCGCCAACCTTGCAGAAATGGCCGGAGCAGTCCAGTCAGGTGAGTTTGGGAAGATTGATCAATACATCGCCCGGTTTCAGTCTGCTATGCAACGTGTACATTACGCGCGTAAACCTGTAGTAGTAGCTGCACATCAGCGTGCGCTGGGGGGAGGATGCGAACTCATCATGGCCTGCCCAAACCCGGTTGCCGCAGCAGAAACCTATGCCGGGCTTGTAGAACTGGGCGTTGGATTGATACCGGCTGGTACAGGCAGTATGCGATTTGCAGCCAAAGCCAGTAAAGAAAACCAAGGCTATTATGACAGCAATCTCTTGCCTGGTGTGATGAAATACTTTGAAATCGTCGCGAAGGCAACCGTATCAATGGGTGCGGAAGAAGCTCGTGATCTGGGTTTCCTGCCTGATCATGCGTGCATCGTAATGAACGGTGCCAGACGTTTCCATGTGGCGAAACACGAAGTGTTGAGACTATCAAATCAAGGATATCGCCCACCCGTTCCTGCACGAATTCGTGTATTGGGTCGGCCTGGCGCAGCAGCACTAAGTACGGCTGTCTATCAACTACATCAGGGCAGATTCATCAGTGACTATGACCTGTATCTGGCCAAAAAATTGGCTTATGTATTTACGGGTGGAGATTTAAGTGGGACACAGGAAGTGTCCGAGTCATACTTACTGGACCTAGAGCGGGAAGTGTTCTTGGGCCTTTTGGGCCAACCCAAGACACAGGAGCGCATTGCTGGTCTGCTTAAGACCAATCGACCTATTCGTAATTGAGCAATTCGAGGATGCAATCGTCAGCTGTTATTGTAACCAGTCTACGTACACCAGTCGGAAAAGCCAAAAGGGGGGCATTACGTTTTATGCGTCCTGAAGCCATGGGCGCCAAGGCGGTTCGGGCGGCCGTGGACCACACGCCGAATCTTCTTGCAGAAGACGTTGATGATGTACTTATCGGCTGTGCCTTTCCTGAAGGATCACAGGGCATGAATGTGGGGCGCATCATTGCGAATCTGGCGGGACTGCCCGACTCTGTGCCTGGAGCAACCATTAATCGTTTTTGTTCGTCGGGCCTGCAAACTATTGCCATGGCCAACCAGGCCATCGGTATGGGGCAGGCAGAGTGCATTGTAGCGGGAGGGACCGAGAGTATGACGCTTGTGCCAATGAGCGGATATTACTTTCAGCCAGAGCCTGACATGGCTGAGAGCAGGCCGGAAGTTTACGTTTCAATGGGTAACACAGCGGAGAATCTGGCACAGAAGTACCGTATATCACGCGAGGACCAGGATCGCTTTGCACTTAGATCCCATGAGCGAGCACTTGCGGCCCAGTCCGGTGGACTTTTTGAACGGGAGATCATCCCGCTGGAGGTACAGCAAACGAACTTCCAGAACGGGAATTCAAAAACAGTCACTTACCCGTTTTCCCTAGACGAGGGGCCGCGGGCCGATACCAGTATAGAGGCACTTGGTCATTTGCGTCCGGTATTTCGGAATGGGGGCAGTGTAACGGCTGGGAATGCCTCTCAGATGTCTGATGGTGCAGCGGCATCCGTGGTCATGTCGGAGACCATGGCAATTCGCTTGGGTGCTGCGCCAATGGCGCGCATGGTTGGGTTTGCCGTGGCTGGCGTGCCTCCGGCCTTAATGGGAATTGGGCCCGTACCGGCCATCGAAAAAGTCCTTGCACAGACTGGATTTAGCCGGGACCAGATTGGATTGATTGAGCTGAACGAAGCTTTTGCTGCGCAGGCACTGGCGGTAATCAGAGAAGCAGGTCTGGACGAATCCATTGTCAATGTACAGGGAGGGGCAATTGCCCTTGGTCACCCTCTGGGATGCACCGGAGCCAAGCTCACCGCCACTTTGCTGCACGCCATGAAGCGCCAGAACATTCGCTACGGATTGTGCACCATGTGCATCGGTGGTGGTATGGGCGCAGCGGCAATCTTCGAAAACCTGAGCTAATTCACCGATAATTGCAGGTTGCATGCCCCGTGCCTAGGATCACATGCGAAGCATCCTGCCGTGCTTGCGCAGACATTTGTGCAACAATACTCAATTTATTCATCCATTGGTGACCCCACCAATAATCAGAATGCGCTCCGCTGCCAGTCATCAAAGAAGGAGGACCAAATCTCGCTGATCAAGGACTCGATGCCAATATCTGGGAAACCGCTAAACAGTATGCTGGTGTAACGTTTCTAGACAACACTGGACCGCTATGGAGCAATACGGATATGGTATTTGGGCAGTTTGGCAAAGCATTGGTATCAGCTTAATCGCGGGCTTGCTCCTAGCCTACTTCGGTGCACGTATCTGGGTCTGGGCAGTTGCCATTCTTCTTCTTTTTTACGTCGCAGGATCTCCCCTGTGGTTGATCATATTGGCGATAGTTGTTGCCGCAATCTCTGTCATACCGCCATGGCGAAGAACATTGTTTACGCGTCCGGTCATGCTGACCATAGACCGTATGGGATTATTGCCGGCTATTTCGGATACTGAGCGGGTAGCCCTGGAGGCGGGCAAGGTTTGGGTGGAAGGTGAACTATTCTCTGGACGCCCGGACTGGGCGCGTATTCGGGAGACACCGTATCCTGAGCTGAATTCGGAGGAGCAGGCGTTCCTGGACGGTCCGGTTCAGGAATTATGTGACCTGGTAGACGACTGGAAGGTGTGGACAAACCGGCAGTTTCCTGAGGAAGCCTGGCAGTTGATGCGGCGCGAGAAGATCTTTGGCATGATCATTCCTGTCAAGTATGGCGGCCTCGGGTTTTCCGCAATGGCAAATAGTGCAGTAGTGGCGAAGCTACAGTCGCATTGCAATCCGCTCTCAACAACGGTAATGGTGCCGAATTCTCTGGGACCTGCGGAACTGTTGATCCACTATGGGACGCAGGCGCAGCGTGAGCATTACCTGGCCCATCTGGCCAACGGCACATTTCTTCCTGCTTTTGCACTCACTGAACCTGCTGCCGGCAGTGATGCGGGAGCGATACAAGCGGACGGGGTATTATTCAGGGATGAATCCGGAGACGTGAAAATTCGGCTTAACTGGCAAAAACGATACATCACACTGTCTGCTGTAGCTGAACTTCTGGGGATTGCATTCAAGCTCCGGGATCCAGAAAACATCCTCGGCCGAGGGGAAAACCTCGGTATAACATGTGCGCTGGTTCCTTCGGACACCCCGGGAATCAAACGAGGCCGAAGACACGATCCACTGGGGGTTCCGTTCGTGAACGCACCCTTTGAAGGTCATGATGTAGTCGTGCCTCTTGATGCAATTATTGGCGAAGAAAAGGGCGCAGGAGATGGGTGGAGGATGCTTATGGAATGCCTGGCTGCCGGGCGTGGGATATCGTTGCCTGCATCTGCTGTTGGAAGCTCGAAGGCAGTCTACCTAGCAGTATCTGCGCATGCTGCGGTCAGACGCCAGTTCGGACTTCCAATTGGGAAATTCGAGGGGATTGAAGAGCCCTTGGCGCGCATTGGTGGTTTTACCTACCTCATGGATGCGGCTCGTGTATACACACTTGGAGCCATTGACAGCGGAGAGGCACCGGCAGTAGTTACAGCCATTCTCAAGTACCACCTGACCGAACTTGGGCGGAAGGTTATTAACGATGGAATGGATATTCTGGGAGGCAATGCGATCTCGTCCGGCCCCCGCAATGTTCTAGCCCACTTCTATTTCAGCAATCCGATTGCGATCACGGTTGAAGGTGCGAACATACTCACAAGATCACTGATCATCTTTGGTCAGGGGGCCTTGCGCTGTCACCCTTGGGCCTACAAGGAGATTTCGGCGTTGGCTGCAAAAGATGTTGGCCGGTTTGACCGTGCGTTCATTGGGCATATTGGACATGTGGTACGTAACGCTGCACGATGTATACTGCTAGGAATTACCCGCGGCCATGCAGCTATGGTTCCGGGTCGAGGAATTGTGCGACAATACACTCGGCGGCTCACATGGGCCTCAACCTCATTCGCATTTCTGGCGGATTTGGCCATGGCTTCTCTGGGAGGCTCGCTGAAGCGTAAAGAGAAGATTACCGGCCGTTTTGCCGACATCTTTTCCTGGTTGTATCTGGCCTCAGCTACAATTCGTCGATTCGAAGCCGAGGGATCGCGCAAAGAGGATGTCCCATACTTCCAATGGTCTATGGAGTATGCACTCGGCGAAATTCAACGAGCTTTTGAAGGTCTGTTTGCGAACATGACCGTGCCGGGTTTTACATGGTGGATGCGTGGACCGGCATTACTATGGCACAGATTGAACAGCTTCGGGAAAGGCCCCTCCGATCGGGTGGGACACAAGGTTGCCCAGCTTATGCAGGTGCCCGGCCCACAGCGTAACCGAATTGCAGCGGGGGTTTATATGGGCAGTGACAAAACGCGCGGGCTGCAACGCCTCGAGCACGCACTGAATCTGGTGGCAGCTGTTCGACCGATTGAGGCAAATGTCTCGAAGGCTGTGCGTGTCGGTCAGTTGGCCCGCAAACCCAAGTCTACCCGGTTTGATAGAGCCCGTGCGGCTGGAATTATCACCGACGAGGAAGCCGCGAAGATCCGTGAGGCAGCGAAAGCCTCATGGGAAGCAATCCAGGTTGATGACTTTGACGAAGCGTCATACCTGCGTCATCACGCATCGTCATAATTTAATATGAACATAAGCCCATGATCGTAACTCTACTCATTATACTTCACGTTTTGACTGCATCGGCCTGGTTTGGGCTAAGCATGCGCTTGGGCAGTCAAGCCAAACTCGCGGCGACCGGGCAGATGGCAGTAGCCGTTGACGGCCTGCGTACCATGTCGCTTATGGGCATTATGCTCATAGCCACCTTCGTGTTCTCCATGACACTGCTGATGGCAGGAAACGGATATCCCGGACAAATGCAGTATCATGCAGCTTCAGCTTTGATTGCTGTTCTATTGGGGATCCAGTTCGTGCTCCTACGTCCGGCCTGGAGACGATTGCACACCGCTGTCGAAGCGGGAAGCGCAAACACGGAAGCAGAATCGAACGGCAATGAGGCATCAATGCACGCCCGCAAGATCTCCATGTATGCGGGCATCGGTCACCTGGTCTGGCTGATCCTGTTGGTTCTTATGTTTTGGAACAGACTGATCGCTTAGACATATACCTTTGCTGTGCCTTGGGGCGTCCACCCTCAGTGCATTTTACGCCCTACATATTACATCTAATTCAGCGTTGATGGCGACTAAGCGTATGAACGAGAGCTGGCAGCAGGTCTGCAGCCAGATAGCGGCTATTTGGAGCGAGGCGGAGTTTAATGAGAAAGAGATGAAGAAGGCGCGCGGAAATATGCGTAAGATGGTCCAACTCATTCACGACAAAACCGGTGAGCCAAGGAGCGAGATCTTTCAAAAGATCAGCGCCATTATTTAGGCGCGTCGCAGTGGCAGAGCCCCCAGGTTCGCCGAAAATCTGCGATGTCTTGGTGCTTCCTCATTTTGTTGCTCTCACAGGTCCCTGCGACGGATTTGCAGGCGGCCCGTCAAGCTGTTGGGAGTCAGGAGTATGGGCGTGCGATCCAGTTGCTGGACGAGTTCCTTGAATCAGACGATACCCATATTGAAGGTCGCTACCTTCGTGGGATTGCATTGCGCGAACGCGGCCGGAACCCCACGCTCAAGAATCGACTTCAGCGTCTTCTGGCGCGCAGCGCGGCTGATTTTGAATTCGTGGTTGCCCAGGACTCTGCATATCAGGATGTTCTCTTTCAGTACGCGATCCTTAAGCGGTATGAGGATAATTTGGAGGGAGCAATCACATTGGGGGAAGCCCAACTGGCGTACCGGCCAGATCTGGATTACGTACTGCCCCGACTGTTGTCGTTTTACTGGCGCTATGTCGTGACGACTGCGCCTCCGAAGGCAAGATTGTGGTTACGGAGTCAATCAGGCTCTCTGGCCCCGCTTTTTGTCGGTCGCGCATATGAACGGCAGGGCATGTACGATACGGCAGAAGCAATCTATGCTGAGGACGAAGATGCAGCAGAAACTCCCCTGCTTCTTGCACAGGCACGATTGAGCTTTGCACGTATGCGCCCGGAGATTGGTACGGAAACCATCGAAGATGCGATTTCTGGCATAGATTCAAAGGTAGATGCTTTAGTCTTCTTTGAAGAAATAAAAACTATAGCCAGCCCGGCAGAAGTAGCGGCCTTTGACCGCATTTACGAGTTGGAAGGGTACCGCAATTTTTTCAGGACGTTTTGGGCCAGCCGGGATCCCATGCCGGCTGCCGCTTACAACGCACGTATGGCTGAACATTACCGTCGTCTGCGTATTGCTGAGCAGAGTTTTCTATTTAATGGGTTCCGTTCCTGGTTCCGAAGTGCATTCACACACGATGAGACCTATTTTCCGGCCACCTACGAACTGAGTTCTGATTTTAATGATCGTGGGATCATATTCATGCGTCACGGAGAACCCGACGACTATACCATAGGTGAAGCCAATTCATGGCTCTACAATGACTCGCTGCTGGTTTTCCATTTTGCTCCGACCTGTATAGGTCAGGTATGCGGGGTTACAGAGCACTTTGTACCTTCGCCTGTTGGACCAACATTTGAGCCGGCGCTTGTAGGTCTGGATGCGCTGGATGCGGAACGGAGGAGTGTGGACTTTCTCGTAGATGGATTGAGCACCGACCGGCATCAGTGGTCATCTGATACTCGGCATTGGGAGGTGCCGTACATCGTTGGTGCATTCCGCGGGCTTGACGGCCGAACCCTAGTGGAGATTTACTACGAAGTTCCATTGCACGAAACTGCACGTGTGCGCGGCCCCGACTCTGTTGTTGTAGAAACTGGCTTCGCAATTCATACTAGTGACTGGGACCGCATCAATTATGCACGGAAACAATCGCAATATCGCCGTGGAGACGATGCCTTTGTAGACCGGTTCCAGGTCGACTTATCCGCAGATCGATTCAATCTTGCACTTCATGCCCGTGTGCTGGATGGCGTTCATCTTCGTGCGTACAGATTCGACTATACCGTGCCCAGATATACGGATACCGGCCTGCAGTTGAGTGATATGTTTTTGGCAGACAGTATCGCTGCACTGCCAGATGCGGTTGAGCGCGATGAATTGATCCTGTACGTGAATCCATCTGGACAGTTCGAGAGACCTGCAGCTCCGTTCGTGTACTTCGAGATTTACAATTTGACCCGGGAACCAGACGGACGAACGAGGTACCGCATTGCATACACACTCACACCTGTCGATACAGGTCAGGAGGGGGCAATTACCTTGCAGACCAGCGAACAGCAGAGCACCAACACCTCGCCCCTTTCTTACGTAGCCCTTGACCTGGGGGAAGCGTCGGACGGAAGCTACACCGTTGAGGTGGAAGTAGAGGACCTTATAACTGGAATGGTAGCCAGGACCAGAAGGGCGCTGCACCTCAAATAGCAAATGCTATTTTTTTCGTACAATCACGTACTGGCTGAGTGCGTGCATCGCCTGGCGTGCATCCGAATCCGGGAAATTCTTCAACAAGGTTTGTGCCTTTTTCACATGGAATTCCATTCGTTCCTGTGCATAGGCCAGTCCTCCTGTGGTTTCAACAAAATCAAGAATGACTTTACGGTTCTGTCGGGTTCCTTTACCCTTGCGTATAATTCTCAGTATTTGCCGGCGCTCGTCCGAGTTTGCGGCTTTAAGTGCGTGTATCAGGGGAAGGGTAACCAGTTTCTTCTGCAGATCAGCACCTACGGGCTTTCCGATTCCGCCGGAGCCAAAGTCGAATAGATCATCCCGTATCTGGAAAGCCAGCCCCAGCTGTTCGCCGAACTCACACATATGCTGTATGCTGGTTTCGTCAGTATCTGCACTCAAAGCACCACAGTGGGTGCATGCGGCCAACAGGGAGGCTGTTTTGTCTGATATAATGCGGTAGTATGAATCTTTATCAATATCCAGGTTTCGTGTCCGCTGTACCTGACGCAACTCCCCTTCGCTCATACGCTGCACAGCATTGCTAAGAACCCGAAGCATGTCAAAATCATCGTGTTCCAGGGCCAGTAATAGGCCACGGCTCAGAAAGTAATCGCCGAGAAGTACGGCTACTTTATTGCCCCAGAGCGCATTGATTGAGAAGGATCCACGCCGCTTTTCAGACTCGTCTACGACATCATCATGCACAAGCGTAGCCGTATGAAGCAATTCTACCAGTGCAGCAGCGCGGTAACTGCGCTCGCTGATGCCCCCACAGGTCTTTGCTGCCAAAAGTACTAGTAGCGGTCGAACACGCTTACCTTTTTGACGCAGCACATACTGCAGAATCAGGTTCAAGAGCCCATGCTCCACACGCACTGCGGCCTTGAAGTGATGATAAAACTCCTTGATGTCATCGTCCACAACCGACTGGATGTCTCGCAGCGCGATCGCAGGTTCCGCCCGGTTTGCCACCATCCAGTCTGACCTGATTGCAGGACGGCTGTAAACGACAACTTGTTCAATGGTGTTCAATCGGGGATGAGTTTATAATACTCCCAGGCGTGCTCGGCACGCAGAATAGTTTTTGACCCTGGATCTGCGACAAATGACCCGGTTTGCAAGCAAATGCCCCGATGTTGGTCCTTTTATGGACATCATCCCCTAACCGTCCATTTACTCCCATAATGTCACCCTATATATCCCTGTTTTTTGGACCCAATAAACCATCCTCCTTTATCCTCATACCAGTTTTTCTCGCTATCAGAGGTCTTTTTAGGTCGTTGACCTAAATCCCCGCATCTCTTTCTTGCCCAATCCGATCATTTCTGCTACTGAATCTCCTCTTAAAAAGCTGGCGTTCGGACGGCTTGGACGCCCCTACCTCATTCGGAACAATTCCCATAAGCCTGCACATGAACTCACGGGCTTACCAGACTGTGGCGTTACGGCCTGCAGGCCCGCAAAAATCAGCCAAAGCCGTAGTTACTGCGCCGCAGCAGAATCAGGAAGAACGGCACACCACAGAGGGCAGTTACAATGCCAACCGGCAGCTGTGCCCCTGGTAGAACAGCTCGCGCTACAAGGTCTGCCCATAAAAGGAATACCGCGCCGGCGATAAAACTTGCCGGCAGTACACGCCGGTGGGTTACGCCGGTTACGGAGCGCACGGCATGAGGAACGATCAAACCAACGAAGCCAATCGCTCCGCTTGCAGCCACGATAGATCCAGTAACCAGCGAAGCCAGAATTATCAGGATTCGCTTTATAGACTCAACCTGAACCCCAAGTGAGTGAGCAGATTCATCGCCGGTCAGCATCCCATCCAACGGGCGTGCCAGCACAAGTAACGAGATAAGGCCTATCAGCACGGCTATTGAAGGCCAGATAAGTGTACTCCAGGTTGCCAGGTGAAGTGATCCCAATAACCAAAAAAGCACGGACCTTAGTTTATCGGGCTCTGGAGACGATAGGGTAATAAAAGAAGAAAGAGCACCCATGAGCGAGGCAACAGCGACACCAGCCAGGAGTAACCGGGTGACCGATAGATGCCCCCGACCTCCCGCAACACTGTACACGATGAGAATTGCACACAATCCTCCGGCAAAAGCTGCCACCGGCATAGAAACCGCCTTAGATATCAAGGGAGGCAGGAAACCTAGGTAAAACAATGATGCACCTGCAGTCGCCCCACTGGAAATCCCCAAGATATACGGTTCCGCCAAGGGATTGCGTACAAGCGCTTGCATCGCTGCACCGATAATCCCCAACCCTCCCCCGACAATAAGGGCAAGCAAGGCACGAGGAAGGCGAAGCCTCCACACGATGCGATCCGCAATAGGATCTGGGGCACTGCCGTATCCGAGTGTAATATGATGCCACAGCACGGACAGTGCTTCGGAAAAGGATACCTCATCTCCCGCGCTCACGGAGATGATTACGCTAAAAAATGCCAGGACTAGTAATCCGATTATCCAGCGATTCATGGATTAACCACCACGTCTGGATGCAAAATTCGCGCAAGTGCCCATGCCCCGGACACAAGACGTGGTCCAGGCCGCAAATAATAATCGGGGTGCAGTCCATAGACTTGGTCAGACACTACCGCGGGTACAATATCCCAGGTTGGATGATGCGATACAAGTTTCGTGACATCGTACTGTGGACCGAATGAGCCCACAATCACTTCAGGCCTTGAGTCCAGTACGAATTCGTCAGTGAGTACAGGAGCACGTGTTGTCAGTGTTTGTGTAATGCTATGACCACCGGCTAAATCAATCATATCGTGAATGTAACTTCCTTGCCCAAAAGCATAGAGTGTTACGTCGTCGATCAAGAACAGTGTACGCGGTCGCTCAAATAAGCCGGCAGTAAGCACCGCCAATTGCGCGAGCGAGTCTTCGAGCTCAATGGCCCGCCGCGTCGCTGCTTCTGAGGTGCCGAGTAGGTCCCCCAGAGCTCGAATCGCCCGGGGCACATCAGGAAGTGCATTCACTGCAACGAAATACACCGGAATGCCCATCGACGAGAAGATGTCAGCCTCTTTCGGGCTGTTTACCTGCTCACTCGCAAGCACTAGTTCTGGGTCAAGAGCAACAATAGCTTCAAAATCTGTTGGAAGCATGCCATATTTTGGCAACGAGTCAACGGCTGGAGGGTAGTCGTCGAATGTTGTTACCCCCACTATTTTTGATCCAGCCCCTGCGGCAAATGCAAGTTCTGTCACACTTGGAGCAAGCGTAGTGATTCTCTCTATTGTCGGTGGCAATACCACAGTACGTCCAAAATCGTCCTCTACAGTCCGTTCCCCGGGAAAATTAGACGAGCAGCCAATGAAGAGTAGGCAAAGCAGGTAAGCTTGACGCATGGCTTTGGGTGGAGGATGTGGCACTGGTGAACAGGCCGTAAGTTACATTAAGATCTCTTGTTACTCATAAGTGAGTCACGAAGATGTTAATCCTTGTGCTTCGGAGAGTTGAATGACATCAAGCCAGTTGGCCCGAATGATTGACCATACCAGGCTTGCTCCAGACACTATGGCGCAGGAAGTGTACGTTCTATGTGAGGAGGCTGTCCAACACGGTTTTGCCAGCGTGTGTCTTCTTCCATGTTATGTGGAGGAAGCATCCCGAATACTCGCAGGAGAATCGCCGCAGGTATGCACCGTAATAGGTTTCCCTCTGGGGGGAAGCCAAAGCAGCGTCAAGGCAATGGAGGCGGCGACTGCGATTAAAGACGGCGCTACGGAAATTGATATGGTCATGGCTATCGGATTACTCAAGAGTGGAGCATACGAATCGGTGGCAAATGATATCCAAATGGTAGTGAAAGCTTGCGAGAATGAGGCTCTGGTAAAAGTGATCCTTGAGTGCGTGTTGCTCACAGAGCAAGAGAAACGCACCGCGTGCTTGCTGGCACGTGATGCAGGAGCCGCCTACGTGAAGACATCCACAGGATTCGCAAGCGGGGGAGCAACGGAAGCAGATGTGTCTCTAATGCGTAACACTGTTGGACGCGACCTTGGAGTCAAGGCAGCGGGTGGGATACGCACCGGAGCCTCTGCGCTTGCAATGGTACGTGCGGGTGCTGACAGGATTGGGGCCAGTTCTTCGCTGGCGATAATCCAAGAACTTGATTGAATGTTCAGGACTGCTAATACCTTACCCCTTATTTTCTTACTGCTCGCAGTTGCCTGCTCAGGCCCGGCAACAACACCGCTTGTGGACGCTGGGTCTGCAGAAGAGAATGTTCCGATTGATTGGTCTGCGCATGAGGATTTCGACCTAGATGCCTATCGGGAGCCCCCGATTGCCGCTTCGGTGGAGGTGGTACATGATGTACCCGAAATGCTGCTTTCCAGCAGCAACGTACCGCGCTATTCGCGTCAAGAACAATCGGGTTTTCGTATTCAGATTGTATCTACGCTCAGTAAACAGGAAGCAGATCAGGCTGTCGAAGATGCTCTTGCCTGGTGGAGAGATTTTGAGCAGGACAGTTCACTCTACGACCTGTACCCACGATCTGAGCCGGAACCGCCAGTATATCAGGACTTTCGTGCCCCTTACTATCGGGTTCGAATAGGTAACTTTATCAGTCGTGCCAACGCTGAACGCCTGCTTGAAGTAGTGGAAGAAAGTTATGCGAGTTCGTTCATCGCACCTGACCAGGTGATTGTTGAGTAGGGAGTCACCGGAGGGCTGATTCGAGTTCCGTTGCTGCGTCCGTCCGTGCGTCTCTAAACTTAACGATAACCGGTACATACGTAGCGATCCCGTGCTCTCGTGCGAAAGATCCCGGCTTATCACGACTTCCCGGTACAACAACAGCCCGCGGAGGAACTTCTCCGGTTTCGATTATGCGTTCGTGAACTAGATCGTACAATCGCGTGGAACCTGTCAATATTACGCCCGGAGCCAACACTGCTCCTTCGCGAACTACGCAGCCTTCATAGATGCCGCAACCTCCCCCAATGAAACTGTCGTCCTCTATAATGACTGGGAGTGCTCCCGGGGGTTCCAGGACTCCGCCAATCTGTACAGCAGCGGAAAGATGAACACGTTTTCCGATCTGGGCACAACTGCCCACAAGAGCATGGGAATCAACCATGGTTCCCTCGTCTACGTAGGCTCCGGTGTTGATGTACATCGGGGGCATGCAAATGACGCCAGCACCGACATATGCCCCGGTACGAATAGACGATCCACCCGGTACGAGCCGGACCTGATCGTTCACCCCAAGGGGTTTCAGAGGAAAGGTGTGTTTATCGAAGAAGGGGGCCGGTGCGGCAGCAAGCTCTTCAAGTTTACCTGTACGGAATCCATACAGCAACCCCCTTTTTACCCAGGCATGGGCTACCCAGTTGTCACCTGCATCTCGGGAAGCAGCGCGTATTCTTCCGGCATTCAGCCCTTCGATAAGGTGGTCGAAACCAAGCGCCTGCAGGGCAGGGTCATTAGACTCAAGATGCTCTTGGATGCTTGACCGGGAAGGCGTCATTCAGATCTAGCGACTGTGTGCGGCGCAGGCAGCTCCGATGATGCCCGCTTCATTCTGGAAATGTGCCGGGGCAAGGCGTGCTCTTGTTCTGAGTAAATGGAAGTAATGTTTTACTCGCTTAGGTCTGCTGACACCGCCTCCAAGAATGATCAATTCGGGGTCAAACAGGAACTCAACATAACTCAGGTACTCCTGCAAACGTTCAGCCCATTCCTCCCAGGACAGACTCTCACGTTTTCGTGCACTGTTGGCGGCCCAGGCCTCCGCAATATTGTTATGCATCTGCAAATGACCAAGTTCAATATTGGGTACAAGAGTGGATCCCACGAACAGGCTAGAGCCAATACCTGTGCCAAGAGTCAATACAAGCGTTTTGCCCTGAACACCCTGGGCTGCACCGTAGTGGATCTCTGCATAACCGGCAGCATCGGCATCATTGAGCGTGACCACATCCGAATCTGTGACACGAGAAAACAATGCCTCTATGTCTGTACCAATCCAGGAGGAATCGATGTTAGCTGCTGTGCGGGCAATCCCGTTATGTACGCGTACGGGCATTGCCGCGCCGATCCTTCCGCGCCAGGAAAAATGATGAACAACATCACGCACAGTTTGCGCGACCTCTTCCGGGCGTGCGCCCTTTGGCGTAGAAAGGCGAAAACGCTCGGAGGTCAGTTGCCCAGATACTATATCAACCGGAGCTCCCTTGATCCCGGTTCCACCTATGTCTATTCCGAGAACTTCCAACTCAAATACAGATCAGTGTAACAGAAACAGAAAGATAGTGCGTAACTTAGATTATTCACACTATCTGCGCCATGTCGGACGGAAAATATTGGATATTAAATTCATGACCAGACTCTTACTTGCCATACTTCTTGCAGGTTTTCTTTCCATCGGTGCCTGCCAATGCTCTGAAAAGCCGGAACCACCGCCGGTTGCCGCGCTGCCGTAACGGGGTGAGTATGCGGATTCCGAAAAACGTTGTCGAAAGGGTACGTGATACCTCAGACATTCTGAGCATTGTACAGGATTATGTTCGGCTGAAAAAAGCCGGGAGCAACTATTTAGGGTTGTGCCCCTTCCACCGTGAGAAAACGCCATCTTTTAATGTGAATCCGGCAAATGGATTCTTCAAGTGTTTTGGGTGTGGCAAAGGTGGGGATGTGATCACCTTTGTGATGGAGATTGAACGACTGGAATTTGTAGATGCCATTCGATGGTTGGCAGATCGCGCGGGAATTGAAATCCCCAAGACCGAAGAGAGAAAAAAAGCGTACGACAAACGGGAATCTGTGTACGAGGCTCTTCGCTTTGCATCCGAGTACTATGTTGGCAAGCTCAACGACCCAGCGTCCGGCGCGCAAGCACGCGAGTACCTGCTTGGACGTGCACTGACTGAGAAAACTATATCGCGATTCAGTGTGGGCTATGCTCCTGATTCGTGGGATGGCCTAATAAAGGCAGCAGAAAAAGCGCACATCAAGCTCGAAACCCTGAAAAAGGCCGGATTGGTCGTTGAGCGAAAAGACGGCAAAGGCTACTATGATCGATTTCGGGGGCGGATTATGTTCCCTATTCAATCACATGTGGGCAAATTTGTCGGTTTCGGGGGACGGCTCCTTGCAGATAATCCAAAAGCACCAAAGTACCTCAATACTCCTGAAACGGAGGTCTATCATAAGAGCACTGTACTCTACGGTCTGTTTCAGTCAAAAAGGATGGCGCGCCAAGAGGCGAGTATCCTTCTCGTGGAAGGATATACGGATGTTCTGGCATTGGATCAGGCAGGGATTGGATCAGCAGCATGCTGCGGAACTGCTCTTACCCTTCAACAGGTTGGACTATTGGGACGATATGTGAAGGAGATCCAGCTACTCTACGATGCAGACCGTGCAGGTGCAGAGGCGACTGAGCGTGCAATTGATGTTGTTCTTCAAGGGGGAGTAGCTGCAAGCGTCGTATCGCTACCGGAAGGAGAGGACCCGGACTCATTTGTGCGCGAAAAGGGGACGGATGCTTTTAAGCTGCACCTTAAAACGGCTACCAAAGATTGGGTTGACGCTTTTTTCGCTGCGTCTCTCGCAGACAACGGATTTGGCACGCTTCACAAGAAGCGACAGGCAATCTCCAAAGTAGCTCAACGCATCGCTTACATGAAGGATGACATCCTTCGGAAAATGTATACACAAAAGGCCAGTCAGCTTTTCGCGATTTCCGAGCGCGACATGGCTTATGAAATCACCCGGCAAGCCAGGAGTAATCAACCACAGCAACGTCAGCCTCAGACCCCTCCAGAAGGAAGTACCAGCGCCGCACCCGTTAATTTCGATGCGATCTCCGAATCAGAAAAAACGCTCCTGCAGTTAATGCTGGAAGAAGGTGCCCCGATGATAAAGTATATCCTCGGGAACATGGCATATGACGAGTTTCAGGAAGGACCATCTCAAAGACTTGTAGACCTGTTGATGGAGACCCACGAAACACACGGAGACGAAGTGCTGTCTGCATTTCGTTCGGGAAAGGCGAACGCTGATGAAATCACCCAGCAACTGATTGTGGATATTCTGATGCCCCGGCATGAAATTTCCAAGGGATGGGATGCCAAGAAGATTAATGTCCCCCGACTGAACGAAAAATCAAAGCGCATTGCTGAGGATTGCATGATGCGTGTCAAGGGGGCAGTTGTTAAAAGGGAGATCCAACGAACTAAACATGAGATGATGAATGCCCCTGAGGGTAGCGAGGACCGGAGCAGGCTGCAGGAGGAGTATCTGAGCAAGAAACGATACCTGCTTAAAATTAACAACAGGAAACTCTTTGAAAACCAAAGTTAATGTATGCTGTTGCTTTGGTGAGAAGTAGTCAAGTTGTTTCCAGCGTGAGTTGTTGGCTAAGTTTCCGCGATTTTTTTCGGCGCTCCAGGCTTATTTGGAAGCCTTCGGTCCGCTAACCAACACCAGCAGAATCCGAGATCGGAGATCGAACAGTTCCCGACGGTACAGAAGAGCAGTCGTTTATGATCTAAGGTAGCAGCATAGGCTGTTGTTGGATTTCCCAGTAGCCGGGCCGCAATTCGAGAATCTGCTTAAATGGATGTACAGGCTTGCTGAGCGGCGGGTATGTTAAGGAATCTCTGATCAACGCGATGTTATTTGCAAATACAGTCCAAAATGGGTTTAGTGGTGCCTCTGATGTGCGATTTTGGTGTGAATTCTGGTAAAACAGATCGGGAAGAAGGCCCAAAGTACCCTATCTGTGCTTACAGGGCATACCTATCCCTG
>CAZCYQ010000016.1:0-59253 GCA_964503085.1 uncultured Rhodothermaceae bacterium
GCCAAAATCGGCCTGTGGCTGCAACAAAAACAGTTTTTATGTCAAAGTCGGGCTAGGTTACGGTGGGCATAATGGACTGATTTCCGTCAGCCTCCATCACACCGTATCTTCAGTTGTCACCGACTTTCTTAGGTGTCCCCAGACTACTAATACCGATGCCCGGGACACCTGAATCCTGCTTACCTGGCGTGAGTTCAAAATTCAGCTCACGGGTGTAGTCAGGGCTGACCTCAACACTGTCTAACGTTTGTGTCTGGAAGCCAATAAACTGGGCCTGTATGGTATAAAAACCCGCAGGAATGCCAACGATGAAGTAATTCCCGTCGCTGTCCGTGGCGGCACCTAGCGTGGTCTCGGCCACGGCCACCGACGCTCCAATCAACGCCCTCCCTGTCTCCGCGTCAGTTACCTGTCCAGCAATCTTACCCGTAGTCTGCGCGAGCACTGCCACGGGCAGTACCAAAGCGATGAGTGTCAGTCCACTCAATTTGCGTAGGATCTTGGATCTCTGTTGTTTGTGATTCATGTTCATGGGTTCATACGACTGTGTCGAGACGTGTAACTGGTTCAACAACCGAATCCCGGTAACCGTGCAATCAGTACGCAACGATCGGCGTCCTAACAGGGTGGCGAGGGAGTATTATTGAGAGTGTTTTAGTAGCTGTTTAAGATTCGTGATTTATCTAGCGGGTGGTGCATGTCCCGTTAAACTCCGTGCACGGGACGTGGAGTTAAGATATGGCAGAGTCTATTACAAAGCTGGTTCAGGAATTGCAGTCAAATGGCACTAATCCGTTGGATGTATCCAGACTGCTGGGAAAAAATGCTATAGTCGCCCCACTGACTCCACCGCGCCGGCTGATCGAGCTTTCGCCCTATTCTCCTTCCAATCGGTTTTTCCTAGGCCATATCGCAGCCCTCATCCCTGCACTAAAAGCACACGCACTATCATTAGGACTGGCAACGCCTTGTCACGGGATCGGTGGAGGTATTACTCTGGCACTTGAGATGCTGAAGTTTTCGAGGGGCAGAAGAACAATAGCTCCATTGGTTGCTCGTACATGAATCAGTGGTGCGCCCTGACGGGTTGCCATTTTCAGCTCGGGCTCCGTGCCAGGGTTAACGATTCCCCATCCGCTTAAGTCCAGGTTTTTCCCGGCTAGATCAAGCGTTGCAGCAAATTCCTCGGGTGCTGAAAGCGTCACATCCCCGTTTGAGGCCAGGATCCTGACATTTTGGGTCTCCTCCACTCCCACTTTAACATCACCATTTGAGGACTTGAGCATAAGGCTTCCCATGATCTGTCCGATTTGTATATCGCCATTTCTCAGATTCACATCTGCGTGAGCCTCAATCAATCTGGTTTCAAGGTCTCCTTTACTTGTCGCTCTTGCTGTCACGAATGCACCTTTGAGGTGCTCGGCAATGATGTTTCCTTCAGAGGTCTGCAACGAGATTTCACGGGATGTAGCCACATTCTCCAAAATGATACTCCCCTTGCCGGTTTTGGCAAACACAGACTCGCCTTTCAAGTGTTCTGCACTAATGTTTCCGCTTGAAGATCTCAAATCAACTTGGCGCATGGCAGAAACAAGACCAATTGCCATATTGCCCTGAGTCGTTTTAACCGAGACAAGTTCTGCTTCAATCCGGTCCGCGGAGATATTGCCACCTGATGTACTGATTGCAAGATCATTGCCGACGGCAACCAGCCCAAGGATCATGGGGCCATTCACGGTGCGGGCGGTCAGAGATGAAGCATCAATCTGGTTTGTTATGATGCTTCCGTCTGAGGATTGTAAAGCGAGGATCTCACTGGAAGAGATGTCCTGCACTTTGATATTGCCGTTAGTAGATTTTACCGACACGGATGCACCTTGAATCTGCTGTGCATCAATGTTGCCATTATTGGAGGTCCGTATTTCGGCATGATCGCTGGAGGCAATTCCCAAATTCAAACTGCCATTGACTGTTTTGACGGTTAGGGATGAAGCATTAATCTGCTTTGTTGTGATGCTTCCGCCTGATGATTGTAAGATGAGCGCCTCGCTGGCGGTGATTTTGTCCACCCTGATGTTACCATTATTGGAGGTTCGTATTTCGGCATTATCACCGGAGGCGACTCCCAGATCCAGATCGCCGTTGACTGCATTGACGATCAGGGACGAAGCATCAATCTGGCCTGCCGTGATACTCCCGACCGAGGATCGTAACGTGAGTTCCTGCCTGGAGGTGATGTTGTCAACCTTGATGTGGCCCTTACTGGAGGTTCGTATTTCGGCATTATCGCTGGACGCGGCACCCAAATTCAAATCACCATTGACTGCTTTGACGATCAGAGACGAAGCATCCATTTTCTTGGTTGTGATACTTCCATCTGAAGTCTGAATCAGGAGGCTAGTTTTGGACTTCAGTTCTCCAATCTTTATATCACCATTTATTGTTCTGGCTAAAACGGACTCGCCGTACGTTTTCTCTGAAGTGATATTGCCGTCCGATGTCCGAATCTCGGCATGTTCACTGGATGTGACTCCCAGATTCAAATCGCCATTGACTGCTGTGACGGTCAAAGAAGAAGCATCAATTCTCTTGGTTGTGATACTTCCATTTGAGGTCTGAAGCAGGAGGCTGGTTTTTGATGTCAGTTCTCCAATTTCTATATCGCCATTGATTGTTCTGGCTATAACAGACTCGCCTTGCATTTTTTCTGAAGTGATTCTGCCGTCGGATGTTCGAATCTCGGCATGATCACTGTGAAGGAGTCTCACAGCAATATTGCCATTAACCGTCTTGGCATTCACAGATGTGCCGTGGAGTTCCTCTGCAGTAATATCTCCATCCGAACTCTGCAGTTTGATTGGGCCTCCAGAAATCGAATTGACTGTGATGCTTCCATCCGAAGACCTGACTTCGGCACCGGCCTTGAGTTCATTAATCCGCACTTCTCCACGAGAGGTGCGAAGCCGTGGGTGCACGGTTGCCGGCATGGCAATGGTCACGTCAATGACGGGCGGGTCATTTCGCCAGCCCCGAGTGTCCAGATTCTTCCAATCTGGGACCGACAGCAATCGCAAGGTCCCCTCTTCCATGACTACGTCAAAGCGTTGCCTGAGGTAGTAATCGTCTACTCTCTGTAGCTTTTTGCCGGTAACCACAACCTGAATTTCAACATCTCTTCGGTCCGATGTTTGAATTGTGAGGTTAGCGTTTGGCGCATTAACGATCAGTTCGGAAACTGCACTGGCGGCAAACTGCTGTTTGATGGGGGTGATTTCGACTTGAGCACTGACAGGAACAACAATTGTAGCTGCCAGGAACAGTGAGGTGACCAGGATGTGTTTCGGGTGGAATCGCATATGCTTTGGGGGTTTAAGTCTCGGAGTTCAGACTAAGAGCGAAACCACAAGATAACTCAATGTTCCGTACATGATTCCCTCCAGAGGCATGTGTCTTTGCCCGCCATCAACACTTGGTGGCGATCCTGAATAGGTTGTTTCAGAGTTTTCAAGTTGGTTTCACTGTCAAAGAAACTTTGGCCAGTTACCCACCGGCCAAAAGGCGATTTCATGTGCTTTCCCGGATAGGTTTGATGTATCGAATGCACACAACAAAACTGTTGTCTACGTAATTGTTGTGAAATTTTGAGTTTATCCCTCTTGCCGCAACGAAGTACGTCCACTGAGTAGTAGGAGGTGATGCGTCCCAATATCAATTCGAGACCTTGCGTCCGTATTCAGATAATCATTCAGCCTATCTCGCAAACCTCTTCCCCAAACCCCAATCTCCGTTACAACAACACGAGGCTCCCCGTCTGCAAAGTCGTCATCGTAGCGGGGTTTTTTATTGGCATTTCCCTACCACTGGATCCGGAATCGTACGCAGGCGGTCATCTCCGCCGCGGATCAATCACTGTAGTAGTGATCCGGTAACCGCTTGGGAAGTTGATGCCAGATCAGTTGACCCGCACCAGGCATGGTATGCGCCCAACTGTCAACTGAAAGATCAACACGCGCCATTGACGCAGTTGGAAATCGATCAATCGGATGACCAGATAGAAGTGTTGTCGTCATCGACCATGTAGGCTGGTGTCCAACCAGCATGACGGTCTGAATGCTGTCTGAAACCTCGTGTATATAATGTAGCAGGACTTCCGGCACGGCGTGATAGAGTTCGCGCTCATATTGCACATTGGCAATCCATGCGCCCGCTTCGCGGGCACCGTCGCATGTGACACGGGCACGAACTGCGGTAGAGCAAAGAATGAGTTCGGGCAAAGGACCGGTGTTTGCAAGCCAACGCCCCATGGCACGGGAGGCCCGCTTTCCTCGAGGATTCAGCGGACGGTCGTGGTCGCGACTGTAGTCCGCGTGCCAGTCCGATTTGCCATGACGAAATAGAAGTACTGTTCTGTGCATGCAGATTATCGGGGTTATATGGTTAACCTACTTTCTTATGCAGCTACTCGCGTTCCTATTCCATCTGTCACAGGGGCATGTCCCCGCCGTGCAGTGGCCCCTTACCAAACAGATATCACTACCTAAGCGAAAACGGCGGATATTTATCGGTAACCAACATACTCGAATAGGCCTCTACACGCAATGACCACCGTAAGACACCGGTGCTGAAATCAAACAACGCGCGCGGATAATGCCCCGAAAACAACACCAGCAACCAGGATATGGGGGCAATGAACCAAGTCAACTGAAGCACAAGTGAGATTACAAGTAAATTCGGAATCACCAACAGCCACTTCACAAGCGGCATCAGACGAGCTAGGTCTGTTTCTGCGTCTGGATAATCAATCTCAATGCTGATCTCATCACTGTGGTCTTGGAGTGGGTACTCATCAATCAGAAGCAATGTGTAAGCCAGCGTTTTGTATTCCAGCCGACATGAAATCACATTAAGATCAAACAACCATTTGGGATAATACCCGAGAAACACAATTCCGACGCCAGCCAGAAAATGAGTTATGGATGTCAAGGCCCTCAGAAGTGACGCGAGCAACAACGCTGGCAGTGCAAGAAGCAGGCGAAAGAATGCGGTCACCCGGTTTTGTTCCTCGCGGTGATATATTTCCAAACGTGCGGGATATTCTATGTTGTCCATGGGTTGTGTTATTTGCGAACTACCTCATACCGGTACTGCACCAAAGCGTCTCTGACGCTGCCTAAATGCCGCAAGCGCAACATCCAGTTGTGCACCACCAAAATCCGGCCAGTACTCTGGCGTAAAGTAGAATTCGGCATAGGCACATTCCCAAAGCAGGAAGTCGCTCAAGCGCTGCTCTCCACCTGTTCGTATGAGCAGGTCTACATCCGGCACAGGGCAGGTTGCATTGTAGGCATGAGTGAGTGCATGTGTAAAATCACCGTTTCCATTACTCCGAATATACTGTGCTGCCCGCACTAGTGCATCACGCGCTGAGTAGTCAAGTGCCAGTCGTAAATGAAGTCCTGTTCCTTTCTCTGTGCGTGCTTCGGCGTACAAGATCGCCTGTAGGACGGTCTCCGGCAAACGGTCACGTCTGCCAATAATGCTGAGCCGAATATCTTGCCGGATACACCGGGCCGTTTGTGCAGGCAACTGCGCCGCCAAAATACGCATAAGAGCCGTTACCTCGCTTTTTGGCCGCTGCCAGTTATCCGAGGAAAAAGCATAAAGGGTCAGTGTATGTATATGCCGCTGGACAGCAACCTCTACAACCTCCCGCAGCGACTTGACACCTGCGTGATGTCCGGCTGTACGTGGCAATCCGCGCCCCCTTGCCCAACGACCATTGCCATCCATGATAATGGCAACATGCAATGAATCATTCATTTACGCCTCAAAATGATGGTACCGTAGTTCCGCTGTCCACTAAGGAGACCGCTATTATCCACAACTCCTGTCTTCTCCGCTTTCGACCATGCGGGATACTTGCACCCGTTTGGATGCATATGCCGCAGCAACAAGAATAGTGCAACTGAAAACTCACAAACATACATAGACATATTAGTCGGGGGTTACTGCACGCGCCATTTGTAACATGCGTTCCATCTGCTCCACATAGGCCAAGAGTGCTGCGCCCCCTTCGGATGTCAACCGATATTCCGTGAGCGGAATACGGTTCTGAAACGATTTTATGCACTTGATATAACCTGCCTTCTCCAGTTTTTGTGCGTGCCGGCTCAGATTTCCATCCGAGGTCTTCAAGAGTGTTTTCAAATCCCTGAAACTGAGTGTCTCGCCGGCCGCCAATGCGCTCACGATCCCCAGACGAACACGTGCATGAATCAGCGGATCCAGATTTTGCCTCAGCACTTTCATTGAACCGAAGGAAATTCTACCCTCCATATCTACGTGCGATATACAGACCAAATCCAATATGCAGTCCTCCAAACCCGAGAACGAGTAGTATATCCATCCATATTTGTGGGACGAACAGGGATACAACCCCCAGGACCATAAAGCAGATGCCCAAAACCGGTATGGTTCGCACACTGCTCGCACCACCTGTTATAGTCCCAACACCGTAAAGCAGAAGCCATAACGTCGGTAGTACATCAAGGCTACCTGCGCGCCAAAGGGCAACTGTTAACAGGAGCCCGGCTACCATAGACGGAGCAAGGGTCAGGATATATTTTCGACCAGGTCCACTGCTCAGCGAAACACCACACCTATGCGCCTTCCGGCGTAAAGTGACAATCGCAACCGTTACGGCAATGACCGCATCAACAAGCCAAACGGTCAACCACCCTTCCGGGGAAGCCTGCACTGCCGCAATCCAGGCCGCCGAAAGCGAGGTGATTCCAACGACAAACATCCCCCATCCCGGTACGGCCGTGAAAGAGGCTGATCGCTCCATCACGTCATGGATGAAGCGTAAGTGTTCACTCGCCTGTGTTTCTGGAGGAACGCTTCGGCGCGATATAGGGCCTTTTCCGACAAGCATGTTTCAGTATACCGTAAAAAGTTCTTTATGTTGCAAAGTACTATAAAACAATTTCCAAGTTCCACCGGCATCTATTTGCCTCCGGGGGCCAGCAAAAGAGGCCCTAAACATGATGGAGTGGTTTCGGTTGCACTTGGACAGCAACAGGCGACCTCATTTGATGAGGAGCAACTGTCATTCAATGTGATATTTACGGTTCTACCGGGATTGGGGCAACTGAACGACAGGGGCATTCGGTTTACCGACCCCCATATACCTTATTCATTGTGGTACAATCGAGTTTTCATGCCGGCAGATCCGGGAACCCACCGATGGTTCCATTTCGTTCAACTTGGCTGCAAATTGCTTAGCCATGCGTGTTCTGGAAGATTTACCCACCCCCTGCCTGCTTATTGACGAAAGGCGTATGGAGGCAAATCTCGAGCAAATGGCCATAAAAGCAGATGGTGTTGGACTGCGTCCCCATACTAAAACACATAAATCAGTCGCATTGGCAAAGCGTCAGCAACTGCATGGAGCTGTCGGGATTACGGTGGCAAAAGTCAGCGAGGCTGAGATCTTTGTCCAGAACGGTTTTGATGATGTGCGTATTGCCTATACATTGGTCGGAGACCAACAGTTAAGGCGATTAGCCGATCTCTCGAGCCAAGCCCGGATATCTTTTTGCGTAGACACGAAAGAAGGAGCACACTTAGCCTCAAGTGTCCTAGGCAAAACTGGGGTATCCATTGACGTACTGCTCGAAATTGATACAGGCTACGGCCGATGCGGCGTGCCATACAACAGCGATGATGTTGTGGAGCTTGCTCTGGAATTGAATGAATTGGAGGGTTTGCGTCTCTGCGGCATCCTGACGCACGAAGGCAATGCGTATTCTCATGATGCATTGAATGCATCCGAGGTCATGGCACAGACGCGAGACCGGATGCTTGATGTAGCCGTTCGGCTGGCTGAGGCACATTGTGCAGAAGCGACCACCTTCGAGATCAGCATGGGCTCTACGCCGTCAATCAATGTTTTCGAAAACAACAGTAAAGGAGGATTTTGTATCACAGAGGTGCGCCCCGGTAATTACATATTCAATGACCTGACGCAGGTAGCACTCGGCGTTTGTTCGCTGGACGCATGTGCGCTCACGGTGCTTTCGACTGTGGTCAGCCGACATCGTACATCCCGCGGAACTGAGCGCTTTATTCTGGATTCGGGACGCAAAGTACTAACCAGCGATTCCGTACGGGATAAGCCAGGCTACGGCTGCATCCTCTACAATCCCCGTACACGCGTAGCGCATCCGCACACGCGTATTACCGGGCTTTCGGAAGAGCATGGCTGGTGCGAGGTACAGGGAGGGGGTACATTCAGCGTCGGGGATCGTGTGCAAATTGTACCCAACCATGCATGTGTGGTAGTAAATATGATGGATAAAATCTTTCTCGTGGATGGAAGTAAAGTCCTTTCCGAGATCCCCGTTGACGCACGTGGATGCGTCATCTGAATTTCTGTAAAATCAGCCGTATCTATGCAGGCAGTAATGAAAGTCGCTCCCGGGGTCGGGAATATTGAGGTCCGGGATATCCTGGAACCCAGCCCTGGACCCGACCATGTGAAGCTGAAGGTGCATGCTGCCGGTCTATGCGGAACGGATCTGCACATTTATCACGATGAATTCAAATCGTGGCCGCCCGTAGTTCTAGGACATGAGGTCGCCGGAGAAGTCGTCGAGGTAGGGCCAGGAATTTCCGAAGACCTCCTGGGCATGCGTGTCACCACGGAAACCTACTATTACACGTGTAAGACCTGTCGATACTGCCGGGATGGCCACACCAATCTTTGTCTGGACAGGCGCTCAATCGGCTCGGCCGTCAATGGCGGATTCACAGAATATCTAGTCGTGCCTGCACGCAATCTCCACCAGCTATCCGAACAAATTTCTTACCGCGAAGGGGCTCTCACCGAACCCCTGGCCTGCGTAGTCCACGGCGTGCTGCTGGTTGCACCGACTGTGCGGGCGGGTGACTTGGCGGTGATCGCAGGCCCCGGTACGATTGGTCTTCTGACACTTCAAGTACTCAAAGCCAGCCGAGCGACCGTCATTGTCCTCGGCACCGCCACAGATTCACATCGTCTCAGTTTGGCTCGTGATCTTGGAGCTGATTATGTCGTGAATGTGGAAACGCGAGATGTGCCGGCACTTGTTCAAGACGTTTCCATTCAGGGATTGGGAGCAGATGTAGTCTATGAATGCTCGGGGGCGGGGGGCGCGGCACAAGGACTTTTAGAATTAGTACGCCGTCGTGGTCGCTATGTACAGGTCGGACTCTTTGGCAAACCCGTGGCATGGGACCTTGACCAGGTATGCTACAAGGAGCTTACTGTTACCGGCAGTAATGCGTCGACACCAGAATCCTGGATTCGGGCTATTCATTTATTAAGTAGCGGCGCAGTAAAAACGGAACCGCTAATCACACATGATTTTCCATTATCGCAGTGGGAAGCCGCTTTTGGCACGTTTACGCAAAAAGACGGTATTAAGACGTTATTCCGCCCACATTTTGAGCGGGGATGAAAACCTGTTAATTTTTCGTAATTTTGTTGGTTAGCACCTGTTTATTCTCACACCACATGATGACTGATTACTCCCTGGGACTTATTGGCATCAGTCATAAGGCAGCACCTGTGGCTGTCCGGGAGCAATTGGCCCTGCCTCCACATGCACGGTCACAGTTCTTTACCAAAGCACGCTCGTCACTTGACGGCTTGGCCGTGCTGTCCACCTGCAATCGCGTAGAGTTCTATGGACACGCGGATGGATCTGGTTCAGCCGATGAAGCGCTGCATTTTCTCCTGAATACCTCCTTTGATCTGTCTACTGTCCAGCCTTACCTGTATCGTAAACAGGCCGGAGAGGTACCACGTCACCTGATGCGTGTTGCGTGCGGCCTGGATTCAATGGTGTTAGGGGAACCGCAGATTCTGGGACAAGTGAGCGCGTCTTTGCGGTCTGCAGAAACTGCCTCACTGGCCAGCCCCAGACTGAATGCCATATTCCGGGCCGCTGTCAGTGCAGGCAAACGCGCACGCCAAGAAACTGCGCTCGGACGATTTCCTGTCAGCGTTGCCTCAGTTGCGATTGACCGTATTCGTGTCGAAGCGGGCCCGCTGAGTCACCTGCATGTGGCTGTACTGGGTACCGGGGAAATGGGCAGCCTAGCGGGTAAAATCCTGCGAAAAGAAGTGACGGCCCGGCTTACTTTTGTTAACCGCAGCCTTGAACGTGCAGAAGCTCTGGCGGCGGATGTGTGTGCACAGGCCATGCCACTTGAAGAATTGCGAGCGGCCGTTGCACAGGCCGATGTGCTCATAAGTGCGAGCGATGCTCCGCATCTGGTGGTTGAGACTGAACACATCAGCCCAAGAACAGATCGCCCACTCCTCCTGGTAGACTTGGCTGTGCCGCGTGATATTGACCCTGCGGTCAATCGGCTACCAAACGTTACACTCCTGGATATAGATCACCTGCGCACAGACATTGCGCAGTCAAAAGCCGCACGTCAAGCGGAAATCCCACAGGTAGAACAAATCATTGAGCGAGAGTTAGGCCTGCTGGATCGGCGCCTGCGGACCCTGGAGGTCGAACCGATAATTACCGGCCTTCGGCAAAAAGCTGAGTCCATTCGACAGGCCGAGCTTACCCGGACCCTGGCTGCGCTCGGACCGCTGGATCCCCAGGTGGTACAGCAACTTGAGCATTTTTCGAATGCCCTGGTCAACAAGCTACTACATGAACCGACCTTGCGTCTTAGAAAAGACGCAGAGAACGATGACAATCCCAAACTGGATTCACACATTATCAGTCGGCTGTTTGATCTACAGAACTCCTCGCTCAACGAATGAGGCGACAGCTGAAGGTAGGTACGCGTCGCTCCCGCCTAGCAATTATTCAAACCGAAGAAGTGATCCAACGCCTGTCCTTTGCACGCCCGGAATTGGACATCGCCGTTGAAACGCTCACGACTGTCGGGGATCAAACCGCGGGCTCACTCAAGGGTGAGGCCCCCGGGGTCTTCACCAACACACTGGAAGAGGCGCTCCTCCATAAACAAATTGATTTCGCTGTTCATTCTTTGAAGGATTTGCCAACGCAACTACCGGAAGAACTGATAATTGCAGCAGTGCCCGAGAGACATGTGGCCTTTGATGCTTTAGTAACAGACTCTGGGTTGACACTTGATGAACTGCCCGAGGGAGCGACTGTCGGTACCTCCAGCCTGCGACGAACATTGCAATTGCGCGTCGCCCGCCCGGATCTCAATATTATCCCGCTGAGAGGCAATGTTGATACACGGGTCCAGAAGATTCTGAATGGAGAGCTCCAGGCCGCGGTGCTGGCGGAATCTGGATTGGCAAGACTCGGTATTAGCAGCAGGTATTTGCGACGTATCCCTATGGATACCATGCTCCCTGCACCTGCACAGGGTGCCTTGGCCGTGGAGTGCCGCAAAGATGATGAAGTCGCGGCAACTATCTTGCAGGCGATCAATTGTCAGGCGGCCAGTACAGCCACTACCGCGGAGCGCTCTTTTCTTGCGTCCGTTGGTGAGGGGTGTGCCGCCCCAATCGCTGCCTACGCAGAGCTTGCAGATGAGCAGATTCATATGCGTGTACAGGTGCTCTCACGTAAAGGACGTGGCCAATTCTCCGGGTCATGGACTGGAACAGATCCGTTGGCTCTGGCACGAAGACTCGCGAAGAAGGCAGACCAAATGAGGAACAGATGGGTATATAATTCCCAATTGGAACGTGCGTAGTACACTCACTAATAAACGCATTGCCGTAACACGTCCGGCACATCAATCGGTCTCCATGTGCCAGATGCTCGAGGCAAGAGGCGCTAAGGTACTGGAATTTCCGACGATTCGGATCGAACCTGCATCTGATCTCCGACCGTTACTGCAGGCATTAAATGAGCTTGATAACTTCGATCGTGTCATCTTCACCAGTGTAAATGGAGTTATGCATACATGGCAGAATCTAAAGCGTCCGTGGCCGGACTCGGTTCGCGTAGCTGCCATTGGACCCGCAACCGCTGCAGCGTTGCGTTCACGTAACGTGGAACCTGACTTCGTACCATCTGAGTACGTAGCGGAGGCACTTGCCAGCGGGCTTGGATCGGTGCGCGATCAGCGGATCCTTTTGCCTCGTGCTTCCAGGGCCCGGCCAGCCCTGGCTGAGTTGCTCAGGGCAGGTGGAGCACAGGTCAGAACTGTAACGGCATACGAGACCCATGTGAACCGTCCAACAGAAGCGGCATACGCCGCACTCGCAGATGGAGCAGATGCTATCACCTTTACCAGTGGGTCAACTGTTGAAGGGTTTGCCGCCCTGTTCCCATCTCCGAGCACCCCCGTGACCGCAGCCTGTATTGGCCCCATCACTGCACAGGTTGCATCCAAATCTGGATTCGAGGTAGCTGTCATAGCAAAAACATATACTACTGAAGGTCTGGTAACCGCTCTTGAAGAGTATTTTGAAAAATTTGAACAAACATAAACGACTGAGGCGACTACGTACAACCGGTGCCATGCGACGCATGGTACGGGAAGTGCGGCTTGCACCCGCAGATTTGGTGTATCCTATCTTTGTGACGCGCGATCATGCGGGTCCCATTGAAGGAATGCCGGGGGTCTCCCGTCTCACTGTGGAGGGGGCTGTAAAGACAGCACACGAAGCAGCAGCAGCGGGATTAAGTGGTATCCTTCTTTTTGGCATCCCGCAATCCAAAGATGAAACTGGAACGCGAGCTTTGTCTCCTACCGGAATAATCCCGGAGGCGATTCGTGCTATCAAACGATGTCGCCTGGATCTGGTGATTATTACCGATGTATGTTTATGCTCCTACACCACACACGGGCACTGTGGACTGATCCATAATAAGATTCTGTCCAACGACGCTACACTTCCCGTATTAGCACAAATGGCTCGCGTCCATGCCGACAGCGGGGCAGATATTGTCGCTCCCAGTGGTATGATGGATCACCAGGTAGCCTCGATCCGCAACGAACTGGATGCCGCCGGACACCAAGAAGTGGGAATTCTTTCGTACAGTGCCAAGTATGCGTCGGCATTCTACGGCCCCTTCCGCAACGCTGCAGACGGGGCACCGCAATTCGGTGACCGCAGAATGCACCAGATGGATCCCTGTAATGCACGTGAAGCCCTTCGTGAGATCCAAATGGATCTGGAGGAAGGAGCAGATCTGATCATGGTCAAACCCGCACTCGCCTATCTCGATGTTATTCGGAGAATCCGCGATCAGTGGCCGCAGGTGCCCCTGTTTGCCTATAATGTGAGCGGGGAGTATGCCATGCTCAAGGCAGCTGCCCAACATGGTTATGCCGAGGAACAGCCCGCTGTGCTGGAAGTGCTCAGCAGTATACGCCGCGCCGGTGCACAAGGCATCATTACGTATCATGCCCTGGATGCTGCGCGTTGGCTAGGTACACAATCCTCCATATAATGGCGATTGATATACAGGAAAACAGGAACGAAGGTGTTGATCTCCGAGAGCGGGGACGAGATGCTGACGGACGCACGATTTATTGTGACGGCCGACTGTACATGCAACTGCTGGTCTTCACCGGTTATGAACAGCATCCCAAGATATTAATACGGACCCTGAACCGATCAAAGCTTTGCGGCGCGTTGTATGCCAGTCTCCATGACCCGAAGGGCGTGGGACTGCTTACGGTATCCGAGAACCCTGAGTTTTTTGTTACCGAACTTCAGGATTACCTGAGAAGCACGCCGTTTCATGGACTTACATGCCGCACTGAACTGACCTTCATCGGACGTACGTACACCATCGGATATGAATCCGATCTGGACGAAACCCTATTCGCACGTCCCAAACGCTATGTCTGTAATCCTGCATGGCCATGGGCCATGTGGTACCCGCTCCGCAGAGCAGGAACATTTGAGCATCTAAATGCAGAAGAACGGCGGACCATATTGATGGAGCACGGTGGGATCGGACAGGCCTACGGGCGCAGCGACCATGCCCATGATATCCGTTTGGCTTGCCATGGTCTGGATCAAAACGACAATGATTTTGTGGTTGGGCTGCTCAGCAAGGATCTCCATCCGCTGTCTGCCATCGTAGAACGTATGCGTAAAACCCAACAAACATCGCGCTACTTGAGCAGTATCGGGCCATTCTTTGTTGGACGTGTGCTCTGGCAACAATCGGCCTCGTGAGCAGACTATTCATCTCTCCTCCATGACCGGACGCGAACGATTTCTAGCTGCGTGCCACGGCAATGCTGTGGACTGTACCCCGATTTGGATCATGCGACAAGCGGGACGTTACCTGCCCGAGTATCGCGCGCTACGCAGTCAGCACTCCATGGAAACTGTCCTGTGCAATCCTGCAATCGCCGCCGAGATCACACTCATGCCATTGAAGCATTTTTCCCTGGATGCTGCAATTATTTTCTCGGATATTTTGCCACCACTGACGGCCATGGGCCTTGATCTCGCCTTTGTGCCAGGCCATGGCCCTCAAATCGGCAATCCCCTTCGAACCCCCAAGGCAGTCGACCTGCTAGGTGTACCTCCGGCCCAAGAGGCGATGGGACCAACACTTGAGGCCATAAAAATCGTACGCCCGGAGCTTGATGCGCGTAATCTGGCCCTCATCGGGTTCGCTGGAGCGCCGTTTACCATGGCCAGTTACGCAATTGAAGGCGGTGCCACACGCACATTTGCACGCACCAAAACCTTTATGTACAGCGAACCTGCGGCCTGGGATCGTCTTATGGTGAAGCTTTCGGGTATGACCATAGATTACCTCAAGGCACAGATTGCCGCCGGTGTGGATTGCGTCCAGCTTTTTGACTCATGGGTCGGAGCGCTGAGCCGGAATGACTATGAACGTTACGTGATGCCCTATAGTCACCGTGTTCTTTCGGCTGTAGAGGGCTCATCCTTGGTGATCCATTTTAGTACAAACACAGGACCGTATCTGGATGCCGTGGCAGCCGCTGGAGGGCACGTGATTGGAGTGGATTGGCGGACGCCCATTGACGAGGCATATGCACGGGTGCAAAAACCCGTAATGGGGAACCTGGACCCCGTCGCACTTCTTGCGCCCTGGCGTGAATTAATGCCCCACGCGCATGAAGTAATGCAAAGTATGAAAGGACAGCCCGGGCATGTGTTCAATCTTGGACACGGTATACTGCCGGAGACACCTGTGGAAAACGTACAGAGACTGGTTGATTACGTGCATAACTACCACCATGGTTGATACGGATACCCCAATTGGGATTCTTTTTATGGCCTATGGCGGACCTGATAGCCTTGAAGATATACCGGGCTATTTGGCCGACATCCGTGCAGGCCGAACGACTTCCAAGGCACTGATCGAGGAAATCACACGTAATTACAGGCTGATCGGTGGATCGTCTCCACTCCTAGGCCTGACTGCTGAGACGACCAACGCCGTCATGGAACACTTGAATCCACCAGGCGAGACTGCTCGCTTCAAGGCATACCTTGGTATGCGTCACTGGGCCCCCTGGATTGAAGAAACGGTCGGTCAGATGATTGAGGATGGTATCAGCCGGTCAGTCAGCCTCGTGCTTGCTCCGCAGTACAGTGGGATGAGCATTGCCAAGTACCAGAAAAAGATTGATGCCGGTCTGAAGTTCTATCGCGGACATATCGAATTCTCACACATTGACAGTTACCATGATGCACCCGGTCTGATAGAAGCGTTTGCCAACCGTGTACAAATGGGGATAGCGCAATTCCCAGAAGACGAACAGTCAGGTGTGCATGTGATATTCAGTGCACACAGTCTGCCCACGCGAATATTAAAGCAGAACGACCCCTACCCCATCCAATGCCGTGAGACCGCGCAATTGGTGGCCAAGGCAGCCGGCCTCAACCCAACTCAATACTCTGGGTGCTTCCAGTCCGAAGGACGAAGCCCTGAGCCCTGGCTCGGTCCACAGCTGGAAGATTATCTGGTTGATCTGGCCAAACAGGGCATCCAGAATGTTGTCAGTATTCCGGTGGGATTTGTGTCCGATCATGTAGAGGTGCTCTACGATATTGACATTGAGGCGCAAGCCGTGGCAGATGAACATGAAATGCGACTTGAACGCCCTCCTTCGCTTAACAGCGACCCACTCTTTGTCCAGGCACTCGCGGACCTTGTTCGAGCGCAGGCTTCGCATGCCGGCTGGCTGACTGCATGAGACGCGTGGTCATCATTGGGGGCGGCATTACGGGGCTTGCTGCCGCCTGGGCGCTGCGTCAAATATCTGCTCCCCCGGAGATCGTGCTTCTGGAAAAAAGTAACCGCCTGGGAGGATGCATCCGTACCGAATACTGTGGCGGCTTCCTGATGGAGCACGGACCAGATGTATTCCTGACCCGCAAACCGGAGGCAAGTCAACTTTGCAAGACACTGGGGCTTCCTATACAGAAAACAAACCAGGATCGGCGTGGTGCTTATCTGCGCCATGGAAGAGAGCTGTACCGCGTACCGGAAGGGATGAGTGGACTTGTACCTGGAAAAATCTGGCCACTCATCAGTTCGCCGCTGCTGAGCCGCAGAGGCAAGTTACGCGTACTGGCCGAGCTCCTGATACCCTCTAAAGCAGATGAAACCGACGAGTCCGTGGAGCACTTTTTCAGTAGGCGATTCGGCAAAGAGGCTTTCTCAACCCTGATCGAACCGCTTCTTGGTGGCCTGGCCGGCGGCGAGGCTGGCAGACTTAGCATGAAAGCTCTCATGCCACATGTTCTACGACTGGAATCCAGTTACGGCAGCTTACTCCTTGGAATCAGCCGGGGATCAACGCAGAAGGCCCACTCCTCACTCAGCAGTCTTTCGGGTGGACTTTCGTCACTGGTCACTGCGCTTGAATCGGTCAACCTAGGGAGCATCCGGCTTGCGCATGAGGTGACGGAGATTAAAAAGACTGCAAAAGGCTGGGAAGTGAGCATAGCTGATCAGGTGTCCCTGCAAGCTACTGATGTTATTCTGGCTGTACCAGCCTGGAGTGCTGCGAAGATCACGCGTTCAGTGAATCCAGGACTGACAAAACTTCTTCGCAGCATTGCGTACAGATCAGGCACAATGGTCCATTTAGCCTACCATCAAGTAGCCCCCTCTCGTGCGCTGGATGCGTATGGTCATCTAGTTGCACGCCAAGAAACCGGCTCCGTTGCTGCATGCACCTGGAGCTCGGTCAAGTTAACCGGGCGTGCTCCCGCAGGAGACTTGCTGTTCAGAATTTATCTGCGGGGTACCGACCTGAGCGACGAGGCTGCGCTTACGCAAGCACGCGCCGAAATGACCCAGGCGCTGGGAATAACAGCTGAACCGCTATTCACCAGGATTCATCGTTTCCCTGCTGCACTGCCCCAATATACGCTTGGACACACCGAGCGAATAGCGGAGCTCCAAAACAAGACCAGTTCCTGCGAAGGCCTGTTCCTTGCAGGTAATTATCTGGATGGTGTAGGAATCCCGGATTGCATCCGTAACGGCTTACATGCAGCAGACTGTGCGCTGCATCGACATAGAGAAAATTCTTCTGTTGCTCTGGAAGACTAATGTCCCAGCAGAATCAACTGATCGATTTTTAACCGAGCCAGGCGAAGGTTATGACCACCCTCGCCTGCCTCTCATTCCGCAAGCCGTTCGCATTGCTCTTCATCAAACAGCGCTGCACCCCTGAGTTACACCCCGAGGTTACGCAGGTAACTTCGATTGCGTGCTGCGCTTAACCGTGGAGCCCCCATACCCGGCAGTACATCCTGTTCTACAACGATCCAACCTTGATAGTCCATCTCCCGGAGGCTATTGATAATACGGGAAAAATCCACACATCCCTGGCCCAACTCGCAAAAAAGACCCTTTCCGACAGCCTCAAAATAATCCCATCCCTGGAGTCGTGCTGCTTCTGCAACATTCGGTTCACAGTCCTTGAAATGCAAGTACCAGATACGGTCCGCATACTGATAGAATAACTCCTGAAAGTCAACACTCCGTCCCCCAGCTCCATACACATAATGTCCCGTATCCAGCACGAGTCCAATAAGTTGCGGATCTGTTTTCGAAAGGAGGTGATCAATCTCCTCCGGAGTCTCGACAAAGCCTGCGCAGTGATGATGAAACACCGTTTTCAATCCTGTTTCTTCCCTCACTGCAGAAGCGACGAGATGTGCGCCATCTATGAAAACCTTCCACTGATTTCGAGTCATCCCCTGCTCAGATGTGATACGGCCAGCGTGTTGCACCCGCTCGGGATTCGCAGCATTCTCGTCCGCCAAGACCAGGAAGGGCGGATCGGTTGGATCACCGGCAGCAGCTAATAGTTTGGCCGTGCGCACGGCTTTTTCGACACCTACATTATGCCTCTCCAAATCCGATAGTGCTACCGGCACAAATGCTCCGCGCAATGATAAATCCCATTGCCCCAACAATCGTTTGAGTGCTGTCGCTTCTACGGGCATATAGCCCCAATCTCCGAGTTCCGTACCTACGTAGCCCGTGTCCGCAAGCTCTTTGAGCATGACTGTACAGTCCACCTGTGCTCCTCCGAGGCCTTTGAATTCAAGTGTTCCCCACGAGCATGGCGCATTGGCAACTCGAATCGTTCTTGAACTATCTAGATCACTGGTGTTTATCATCGATATGTGAAGTATTCAACAGGACTTGACCGGAGACTCTGAAAGTAATAGTGGCCGTCAACAATCATTGATTGGGGATCTGGTATTCAACCAAAACATAAGCTTAAATCCCCTTCTAACTGGTCGAAGCTGACAAGATTCAACTAATTCTCTGACGCCACGCTAGTCGGAGGGATGAATCGGTAGCGGATGATAGTAGAGTTGCCGACCTCCCCGTCCGGCATAACTACACCATCCCCCACAAAGTAGAGGTATCCGTGTGAAGCCGTGTAAGGTGTTTCATGCAGTATCGTACTCACGGGATCAAACTGATTGCTGTTGCTGGCGATACTGAGACCCTCCACATGCCGTCCATTGTCTCCCTCTAAACGGTAAGATTCGTCAATCCCGGAAAACAGCATCATGCGAACATCTTCGTCCAGTGCATACAGTCCATTCAAAAGTGGAAAGGCATCAAATGCTTGCCGCCGTCTCTTTTGATTCCGAGTGTCTGGAATATCCCTGTCCCGTTTGACGAAAAACTCTGGACGGGCCTGGGTCGGAAGTGACTGGCTCGATAAGGATTTAGCATCCATGTCCTCGTGATGCTTGTAAAGCACACCGCCCTGAAAACAGTCCATGTTACGACCACGATAGCCCAGATAGCTTGAATTGAGTCGGGGAAATTCGGGAGGTGCATGCTCAATCGCCCGCTGGAAGACTAGATCCATTGTATAAACCTCAAACATCTGCTTCCGATCTGGACCACGCAGACTCAAGAAGGTGTACAATGAATCTCCCCAAGTACAGAATGACAGGATTGGTGAAGTCAGGTCTGGCCGGGCTGTGACACAGTTACCGGCCCTATCAAACACTACCATAGCACCTTCCAATGTGTTCACCAGAATGGTGCCATTATCAGCAAACCGAGCAGCGTGCACAAAATGTCCGGTGTCATTTGGATGACACACATCTTTGTCAAAAGTTGATATGTGATGGCCAGAGGCCTCAAACAAGTGGACTAACCCAGAGGATATATCCATGATGAGCAAATTGCCCGATGCATCAGCATCAACAAACCAGATCTGTCCGACCAGAAGGGTTGGATCTAGAATCACTGTATCTGGTGGTGCAAATACTTCGACAAATGGTACCAGCTTCGACCGCTCAACGGCGCGCTCAGCTATAGGATTTGGATTGTAGCTACTGCCGGCGAGGAAAACAATCAGAAGGGCACACGCGAATCCACACCATCGCAGACGAAGGACAATAAAACTCATAGCATACCGCGGATGTTATGCCAAGGTCATTCAATCACACTCGTACGTGCGATAAGCGAGGATGGTCTGGAGTCTCTTAAAAAACCATCCTCAGAAGGTGAAGTGAAATGGCCCGGCCGCATGATATCGGGAATTTATCGTGAATATCTCGGATCGACGCCCTAAGGTCGCCGTCTTTCCCTCAAACATACCGAAAGATATATTTATAACTATACTTAAGCGTTTACAATAGTACCGGCTGAATACCTTGAGGATTATACACGAAGTTGTAGCTTACGTGAAGCTTCCCGGCAGCCGGAAGTAACCACAAAAAATATATACAATTTGTTTGCTCTCATTATTTGTAGCACCAGCATGCCAATAACCCATGGCTAAACCCATCAAGCTCGTCACCTGGAACGTTAACTCCGTGCGCGCCCGGTTGGCTCGAATCCTTTCCTTCCTGGAACGGCATACCCCAGATATCCTCTGCCTGCAGGAAATTAAAGCCACACAGGGATCGTTCCCTTTTGCCACTCTTGAAGAGGCCGGATACAAATCCTTTATCTGTGGACAGCCCTCGTACAACGGCGTCGCAATCCTGGCCAAAAACACCGTCGCCAACATCCGTATGGGACTTGATAATGAAGCCCGGGTTATTGCGGGAAGCGTACACGACTTGCGTGTGGTTAACGTTTACGTGCCAAACGGAAAACGAATAGGCATGCCTAAGCACGCTTACAAGCTTCGCTGGCTCGACGAATTGAAGGGCTTTCTCGAAAGCGAGCGAGAGAAATATGAGGAGTTCATACTCACGGGAGATTTCAACGTTGCTTTTAACGATTTGGATGTATCGCATCCAGATAACTGGAAAGACTCTGTCCTCTGCGATCCCGCTGCGCGCAAAAAACTGACCAATCTCATGGAGGAATTCTCTCTGGCAGATATTCTGCGCAAGCACGCCCCCGGCCCCGGTGTGTACACATGGTGGGATTATCGAACGAGAGGATTTGAGTGGAACGACGGCGTGCGCATAGACCACATCCTAGCAACCCCCCAACTGGCTGCCCTGAGTTCGAATTCGTGGGTGGATGTCGCAGAGCGTGATCGCGAACGCCCCTCAGATCACGCCCCAGTCCTGATGCGACTATTCCAACCGGCTCAGTGGGCCTCGAGCCAATTGGACCCATGACCCAAGTTGACCTCAATAGGAACGCTGAGTTCCATAGCCTGGGTCATGCACTCCTTCACTATTGTCTTCGTATCTGCCAACTCCTGCTCCGGCACCTCAAATACAAGCTCATCGTGAACCTGTAGGATTGCCCGGGATTGCATCCCGGCGTGCCGCAGCTCCCGATCTATTGCGATTGCCGCCAACTTGATCATATCGGCCTGGGTCCCCTGTATCGGCATATTGACAGCAATACGCTCCGCTGCGGCACGTACCGCGCTGTTACGCGCTTTTAAGGCAGGCAGGTAACGACGTCGCCCCATAAGCGTAGTGGAGAATCCCCGTTCTCTGGCACTTTCAACCTGCGTCAGGATAAACTGCCAAATCCCCGGAAAAGACTCGCGATGTGCTTTCATCAATTCTTGTGCCTCTCTGTGCGTGCACCTTAATCCACGCGCCAGGCCGGAAGCTGAGAGCCCATATGGTATTCCATAATTGACCGCCTTGGCTTTGTTACGCTGTTCCCGCGTAATGTCCGCTGCATCCACATGATAGATGAGTGCCGCAGTTTCAGTGTGAGGATCCCGACCAGTCATAAAAAAAGTCTGCAATCCCTGATCCCCACTCATGTGAGCAAGAATTCTGAGTTCAATCTGCGAGTAGTCTGCAGAAAGGATATACCACGCCTCGGGGGCAACGAACGCACTACGCAGTTCACGGCCAGTGGCATCACGAACAGGAATGTTCTGCAGCCCGGGATCTGACGAGGACAGTCGGCCGGTAGCTGCCGAAGTCTGATTGAATACCGTGTGGATACGCCCCGTCTGAGGTACGGCCATGCGTACCAGATTATCTACATACGTACCCTTCAGCTTGGCGGCTTTTCGCCAGTCCATTATGAGTGCTGGCACCTTGTGCTCAGATGCCAGCTCCAGGAGAACTTCTTCTCTCGTAGAAGGCTTGCCGGAAGGTGTTTTTCTTTTTACCGGCAACCCCAATTTATCTTTGTCAAAAAGGATCTCGCCGACCTGCTTTGAGGAGGCAATGTTGAATTGTTCCCCGGCCTCCTCATAAATCTCAGCAGCATACCGGTCCAGATCATTCTGTATGCGTGGTCCCAGTTCTTCTAGTACCGCCTGATCCAGTTTCACGCCAGTGGCTTCCATATCAGACAACACATACACGAGCGGAAACTCAATATCGTTGGCTACATCAAGCAGGCTCGCCTCGTCGAGCTTTGTACTTAGTTTCCCTCGCATTTCAAGCGGGCATGCCGCCCGCTCACAAGCCAGGATTTTGAGCGCTTCTGGATCCACATCACGCGGATACTTTTTCGAGCGCCCGGTGCCCAAAATGCTGTCTATCCCGACCGGCTCGTAGCTCAACTGCTGTTTCACAACAGTATTGAACCGATGATTCTGATCTGGGGCGAGCAAATAATGCGCGACTTGGGTATCGAAGATCTTGCCACGGACTGGTACCAGAAGTAATCTGAGTCGAACTAGAAGGGGTTTAAGGTCATGACCAATTTTCTCAACTTTCATGTTGGACAAAATTGGTGCAAGAATACGAACAACCTCGGGTGGCGGTGTGCCATCGGGCAGTGGAAGCGGTATATACACTGCACTTCTGGAAGCCCAGGAAAGCGCCAACCCTATCCAGTCCGCACGTACCGGGGAGCCCGGCGTCATGATACTGGCTAAACCCAAGCGCCGGGTTTCCTTCAATGACTTCTCGACGGCCTTCAATTCATCTAGCGTCCCGATTACTCTGTAATTTGCCCGGGCAGCATTGTACTGGCTGTACGCACTATCTGCCGCAACCTCCTCGGTTTCAAACAACTCTGATCCCGCTGTGAGACGCCGAATCAACGTGTCAAATTCGTAGCGACGGAACAGCGAAAGCGCCTCCGTATCTCTGGGGGAACCACAACGACAGGCCTCCCAGTCCAACTTCACATCTACATCTGTCCGGATCGTGACCAAATCCTTACTAAGCCGCACCATATCCGGGTTCTCCGTCAGTCCAGTGCGCCAACGCTTATATTTGTACTCGCTCGCTTTTGCCAGAATATTCTCCACGGTCTGGTCCAGCTGTACGAGCTTGGCCGCTCCTTTTTCACCGATACCACGTGCACCGGGCACATTGTCGCTGCTGTCGCCCATCAGCGCCAACATGTCGATAAAGTTTTTGGGAGCAATCTGGTATTTCTCACGGAATACTGCCTCTGTCAGGCGCTGGAACCCTGCACCGCTGCGCGGCCGCAACATTTCTACACGAGGTGAGAGCAATTGCTGAAAATCCTTGTCTGGGGACACAATTACCGCATGAGCCCCTGCCTCGTCGGCCTGACGGGCCAATGTACCGATCACATCATCAGCCTCAAACATATCAGCTTCCAGAGCCGGGATTGAGAATGCTCGCGCGAGTGCCTTGATGCGTGGCAAATTTTCCAGTAATGCGTCCGGTGGATCATCACGATTGGCCTTGTACTCGACATAAAGATCATTCCTGAAGGTCTTGCCGGGCCCGTCAAACACTATTGCTGCATGCTTGAGTCCTGCCTCTTCAATCAAGTTAATCAGCGTAGTAGTAAAGCCATACAACGCGCTCGTGTTTTCGCCCCTCGAGTTTATTCGCGGACGACTCAGGAACGAGAAGTGCGCTCTGTACGCGAGCGCCATTGCATCCAACAGAAAAATTTTACGTCTTTGACCACCCTGCTCCATTATGCCCTAACAATCCGTTCAGTCGGAATTTAACAGTTTTTCCCATTCTGCCATACCCAAAACCGTAACACCTAGCTTCCGCGCCTTGGTCAGCTTGCTGCCAGCTTTCTCCCCGGCCAAAAGGTAATCTGTCTTACTGCTAACGCTGCCTGTAACCTTTCCACCGTTGGCCTCAATCCGGGCCCTTGCCTGAGAACGTGTAAATCCTTCCAAAGTACCGGTAATTACAAAGGTTTCGCCTTGCAGTAGCTGGGAATTCGAGCGCGATGACTGACGTTCAAACGACACTCCCGCATCCCGTAACTTAATAATCAACTCCCGATTTGCATCCTCTTTGAACCAGCCAAAAAGTTCTTCAACCATAGTAGGACCTATTCCATCCAGCTCCAAAAGTGGTTTCATGGTAGTGAGCAGCTCACCAAGCGAGGTTGTCAACTTTTCGTCTTCCGTGCTCAAATTCTTCAAAGTGGCGACAACTGGATCTTTGAGATGCACCTTGTGCAAAAGAAGCGTGGAGAGCGGAGTATGCTCCTCTAATAAGCTAGCCGCCTCCGAATCAATACTGAGAATTTTTTCGGCTATTGCCATCAATTCTTCAATCGAAAACCGACTGAGTAATAATCGTGCCGTAACTGCTCCAACACCATTTATTCCAAGCGCAGCTAATAGCTTCTCAGGAGAACGATTGCGGGCCCGGTCTATTGATGCCAAGAGTTCCACTGCCTTCTTTTCTGCAAATCCCTCCAACTTTAAAAGCTCTTCCTTCTCAAGTGTGTACAGATCGGCTTCATCCTTTATCAAACCCGATGTTATCAGCGCGTGCACGGTACTCGAACCCAAGCCTTCAATATCCAACCCCTCTTTGGAAGCGAAAAACATAACTCTCCGCAGGACCCGTTCCGAACATTGGGGATTGAGGCAAAAAAGATCTACGCCATCCTTCTTTCTGGTCAATAAGTCATCACAGACCGGACATTGCGCCGGGGGGACAATCGGGGTCTCGTCACCGGAACGGAGCTCAACCAAGGGGCCAACTACGTAAGGGATTACATCGCCCGATCTTTTGATCGTAATGGTGTCTCCTGTGCGGAGATCTAACTGCTCTATCTGGTCGTAATTATGCAATGTCGCATGAGAGACGGTCACCCCTCCGACAAATACCGGCTTAAGATGTGCAGTAGGTGTAATGCGCCCTGTACGCCCAATTTGAGGCTCTACATGCTCAAGTACGGTAGCCGCTTCCTTTGAGGGAAACTTGAAAGCAATGGATCCGCGGGGATCTTTACCAACCACACCAAGCCGCTCTGCTTGCGCATTGTCCGCAATCTTAATTACCACGCCGTCAATCTCAAAAGGAAGTGTGTCCCTGATGTCCGCCCACCAGTTCACGCGTGCCACCACTTCGTCCAGCGTAGACAGCAACTGTACGTCGGGGGGAATCATGAAACCGGCGCTTTGCAACCAATCCAAGCGCTCAAAGCGATCCGCAGGCACAAATTCATCCGGGAACATTACATCGTACGCGTAGGCTGTCAGGTCACGTTTGGCCGTAAGTCGCGCATCCTTTTGTTTGAGCGACCCTGACGCTGTATTGCGCGCGTTTATATATGCAGGTTCCCCATCCTCTACACGCTCCCGATTCAGCGCTGCAAACGCTTCTTTTGTGAATAGGACTTCACATCGTACTACAAGCACCTCCGGGGGCGTCGGTCCGTTCTCCACTGGAATTCGCAAGGGTACAGTCCCAATGGTTCGTGCATTGGCTGTAACGAGGTCGCCAACTTCACCGTTGCCTCGCGTGGCGGCCTGAGCAAGCACACCATTCTCGTAGCGCAACACCAGCGTCAGCCCATCAAATTTGGGCTCCACGACGTATGTAAACACCGAACCCTGAACCAACTTATGATTACGTGCCTCCCAAGCTTGCAGGTCTTTCCCACTAAAAGCGTTAGCTAGGCTGAGTACAGGACGCACGTGAGGTGTTTTTGCATAGTCCGAAGCTAGGTCGCTGCCAACGCGCAGTGTGGGGGAATCTGGCGTGATAAGCTCTGGATGCTTCTCCTCCAGAGCAGACAGCTCTTGAAAAAGCGCGTCATACTCCGCATCCGTTATGGTAGGGCTTGCAAGTACGTAGTATTGGTGTGAATACCGGTTAAGGTGCGCACGTAACTCGGAAGCACGGTCTCTTATGCTGGTGTCCATGTGGCTGGCCATCTACACCAAGCACTACGATACCTATCGCCAAGCTCCCAAAAGCCCGGCCATAGCCAAGAAAACAATCAGGTTCTGCGCCTGATTCAGCACAAAAACCCCCATACTTTTATCCTCCCAGGCAACACTCTGCCAGCCGAGAGGCAGCGAAAAACCCACCCAAGCTGCAAAGCCAACCGTCAAACCGCCCGTAAATGTGCCCATATCCATGAGCGTAATAAGCATTGATAAGACGTATGCCGTTAGTACTGAGCCCACTATTGACCCTCCGTAAGATTTGGCTGGATTGAGGGTCTCTTTGATCTTTTCCTCGGTCAAGTTCATCATCCGCATCCACATTTTACCAAAGAGTGGACCATACCACAGTGACCCTATGACCATCGGGAGAATAATTGCTACTACGAATGCGAACCAGTTTTCGGGCATATGCATCTTGAAATGAATGATTTTGCGAATCAGTTATGTGTATCCAACCGAGTCGGTTGACCCAATGCCACAACACAGGTAGCGAGTCATCAGAATAGTGTAAAATTCACTGTGAATCAACAGCACTCCATATGGCACAGGCAGCTCCAGAAGGGTCACGAATAACGGCGTAACTTTGGCCGGGAGCAAATGTTTTTGCCGGTGAGATCAACACTCCACCCCGATCCAGACAGTGTTGAATACTCTCTTCTATGGATTTTACTCGAAAATAAGGGAGCCAGACCGGTGGCAATTTGGCATTAACGCCGCGAGCATGACAAATTCCGGCCTGCGCTTCACCGCCCACACCCATCGCATAGTCTTCGTACCCGCCCATTTCGACGGATTCTGATTCCCATCCGATAACCGCAGCATAAAAATCGCGAAGTGTCTCCGCATCATCAACCGTGATATCCACCCACAAAGGTGGTTGCTCGTTCTCTTTCATTGTGTTATTCTGTGGGGTACTTGGCGGCTAGGTACGGTGGGCTATCCAATTTGTTTGTATCTCGAAAAGCTCACCTCCCGACGAGTCTATATCAAGTATGGAGGGACGCTTGCCTGGTGGCATCAGCTATCTTGACTTGCACCTTGTCAAGTAATTTTGACGTCATTTTGGAGTGCTCACGTTCGTATGCAACCGCCAGATACACCGAATGCAGTAATTCTTTGGTCATGGGGAAATTGTGGGGAATAAAGGGTTAATTCTTGTTTGCAATTTGTTGGCTTGAAATGCATATATCTCAATATTCTTGCATAAAATTGGGTTGCTGTTTCTATCATCCAATTACATGCAATCTGCTACCCAATCCCGCACCCGATCAGAATCAAAAAACGGCCATCGTCCGCCCTCTCGGGCTGCTAATGCACTCGAAACATTAACCCTTGAACATGTGCTCTACGAAATAGAGCTGATTGAGAATGCTGGGTGGGCACTTGCACAGCGGCGCGGCCATTCCTGGTATGATCCAGACGGAGGGGCCTTGGCTGAGGCCCCACAGATCAGGGCAATCCGAATACCTGCGCGGTGCCACTAACGGGGAACCAATTCAATGTGCACGGTTCGATTCATAAGATGTACTATGTTGTAAATACTCTTTGGCGGATCTTTCTTGCTACAGTTGGACTACTGTTGCTGTGTGTCCTTTTGTGGCAATCAGATCAGTTCCACCGCTTCCTTATCCAAACACCGTGGGCGCGAGAACTAGCTGAATTCGTCGCTGAAAACGTTGTGGATTCCCACCGCCAGAACTTGGGGAGGCTGGGACTTGTGCACGGTGAACACTGGGATCCACTCCTTGAAGAGGCGCTGACCGATAGCCTCTGGGAAGGATCGCTGGAGTCGCAGGTGTCCTACAGTCGGATCAGTCCAGGGATACAGATCGGCTCGGTGCCGATTCGGCACGAGCATGGTACGGATTTCTCGCTCGTTGTAACAAAGATAGACTTGGCCAAGACGTATATGCGTGTCCTCACCAACGACTCTCTTGCTGTAAAGCGAGATTTTGTTGAAGCCATGGCCAAGAATACCGGCGCTTTAGCCGCCATTAATGCCGGGTTTTTTGATGAGAAAGGTGCACGAGGTCTGGTGCTGAAAAATGGGAAGGAACTGCGTGCTCCTAACCGCACACATGGATACCTGCTCCTGTGGGATGATGGAGCCCATATCGGCCCCACGCGCACCCTCGAAGCGGAAAACGCCATACAATCCTTCCCTCTGCTATTGGTAAACGGTGAAGTGATCAGCGATGCCGCAAAAAACATGGGGGACGTCGCGCGACGCTCAGCTGCTGCGCTTACATCAAAGGGTGACCTCCTCTTAGTAGTAACCGATGCCGAACTTGTTGGCCTTACTATCCCGCAACTGACCGTGCTCCTGCGCGGCCTCGGAGCCAGAAACGCGATTGCACTTGATGGCGGAGCCTCCTCACAACTATACGTTAGAAACGCCGATTACAGAGTCCGGGAATGGGATCCGGTCCCCGTAGCCCTGGGCGTTTTTCCGCGATCGCGCACCCGATAGACAAACTTCAGTCCAGACCAGACCTCGTCAATCGAGCAAATCTTGACATCTACCAGCCCCATAAATAATCCGATCTTCTGAACTGTGCCCATTGATAAGTCTGTCCGTACGCCTGATGTCTTCTTGGGCCAGGAAATCCACAACATTCCGGAAGGCGCCAAGGTTGGTATCGCAGCCTCGAGTAGTATCAACAAATGTCCCTGACGATCGCTGAATACATGTACGAAGTCCGCTTCACTGACCGCCTCTGCCTTCGGGATCGCTGGGGCGTCAGAAATCAGTTCGTGATAGTGTGATGGCGCATTGACCGCATACGCACGCATGCCTGCCTTCAGACCTAATTTCATAGCCAGTGTTCTGGCTGCCATTGGACCTGTGTAGTTCACTCGTAGCAAATATATGCCTTATTGTTTACCATAAGAACCTCAACATTCTTCCTTTCTTATGCCACGAATTATTATTGCTGCCGTTCTCGTACTCGCTGGATGCACGCAGGTAGATCCACCGAACGTCATCTACATTCTCGCTGATGATCTGGGCTACGGGGAGCTTGGCAGCTATGGACAAACTCTGATCCGAACCCCAAACTTGGATAGGCTGGCTGCCGAGGGGATGCGTTTTACGCAGCACTATAGCGGTAGCCCCGTGTGTGCACCGAGTCGCTGCACTCTTCTTACCGGCCGACATACCGGTCATTGCCAGGTACGCGATAACTACGAGTTGGGAGGATTTGCGGACAGCACCGAGCGTGGACAGCTGCCGCTGGAGGAAAACACGTTCACGCTTGGTCGCATGATGCAGGAGGCGGGGTACACTACGGCAATTATCGGCAAATGGGGGCTGGGAGGGCCTAACTCCATCGGTGTGCCTAACCAACAGGGATTCGATTATTTCTATGGCTACCTAGACCAAAAACAGGCCCATAACTATTATCCCTCTCACCTGTGGCGCAATGCGGAATGGGATACACTTGCTAACGGCTACTTCCATCCACATCAACGGTTTGAGGGCGCAGATCCACATGACCCGTCTGCCTACGACCGCTATAAAGGTGTTGATTATGCTCCGGATCTTATGGCACATGAAGCTGAGGCGTTCATCCGGGAAAATGCAGAAGGACCGTTCTTCCTCTACCTGGCACACATCGTACCTCATCTAGCGCTCCAGGTGCCGGACGAAGAACTGGAGGCATACGATAACATACTGTCCGAGTCGCCCTACGATGGATCCAGGGGCTACCTGCCACATATCCGTCCGCAATCGGCCTATGCTGGCATGATTTCGCGAATGGATGCGCATGTAGGACAGGTTATGGAGGTCCTCCGTGAACTCGGTATTGATGATGAAACGTTGATCATGTTCTCCAGCGACAACGGCCCCACCTATGTAGGAGGCGTGGATACGGAACAGTTTCAGAGTTCGGGGGGCTTGAGAGGTGGTAAAGGAGAGGTCTACGAAGGTGGACTTCGCGTACCCATGATTGCTACCTGGCCCGGCGTCATTACCCCCGGATCAGTAACCGATCACGTATCCGCATTCTGGGACGTAATGCCTACACTTGCCAATGTCGTGAATACAGAACTGACAATCGAAATAGATGGGACTTCCTTTCTTCCCGTCCTCTTGGGAGAGCAGCCTCCAACGCCAAGCGAAATGTACTGGGAATACCACGGACGAAACTGGCGCGGAGCGCAGGCCGCCAGAATTGGCCCTTGGAAAGGCATTCGTTTAGGCGGCAAGGATAGTGTTTCCGCCCCCGTGAGGGTCTACAATCTCGTAGATGATCCTGCAGAAACAACCGATCTCGCAGATACACACCCCGAGATCGCCTCAGAGTTGCTCGCACTTATGCAGTCGCGCAGCGACTCCAAAATTGCCCGATGGAATTTCGCTGAATAGTCACTCATATACGCTGGATAACATGCTGTGGAAACCCCGAACGGCGGATAAAAACCGCCTCCTTCATAGTGCGGGCTGTGTAATTTCGTGAATCCACCGACTGAGTATATTCGGAAGCGTCAATGTTTGGTTCTGTATCATTCGTACTTTGTGTTCTGCACTGACAGTGTGCAGGCCTTTTCTGTCGAACTATGACCGTATATTGTCGCGTCATTGGTTTTGTTTAACTCCCAAAAACATAGATAAATGGTCTCAATTCTCTCGCTCTGGCTCCCGATTCTTGTCTCTGCAGCATTAGTGTATGTTGCCGCCTTCGTGCTGAACGCTGCCCTTCCGCTGCATTCAAAGGATTTTATGAAACTCCCGAATGAGGATGCTGTCAGTGACGCTTTGCGTGCACAGGAAGTGCTGCAAAGAGGGCAATACATGTTTCCGGGTGTAGAGAGCCGCAAGGAATGGAATACCCCGGAGTGGACTGAGAAGGCTAACCGGGGCCCTGTGGGGTTTCTTTTCATTGTGCAGCCTGGCACGAGTATGACTAAGCAGCTCATCTTTGAGGCAATATTTTCGGTTGCAGTCGCCACAATGGCAGCCTATCTGGGCACCGCCAGCCTCGGACCCGGCACATCGTATCTGGAAGTATTTCAGGTAGTTGGAACGGCTGCTTTTCTGGCCCATTCGGCTGGACATATCACACATGCCATCTGGTACGGATTCAGCTGGAAGGTGACATGGGTTCGTGTACTCGAGGGCCTTTTCTACGGCGCGCTGACTGCCGGCGTATTTGGCTGGCTTTGGCCTCAGTAGCATATACGCTGTAGAGAATCCGCAACGTACCAGGATCTCATTTCGGAATTCCTGAAATTCCTAAGGTTTTATGCCTAGATTGGCGCCGTTCACAAATTCTATCATGAGGAAACTGGAAATGACAAAATTCACACCGACACTCACCAAACCTTGAAGTATTTATTGGTGGCCATGGCAATCGTTGCGATTCCCATTCTTAGCAATGAAAGGACCCCGGAAGCCGCCGGAGCTGACGATCACAAAAGGTTTGCTTGGGTGCAAGACTTCAATTGTCGGTGTGGTGAGACGGCACATTGCATAGAATGCAATATTGTTGAGGTATGTTCTGACTGTATAGGAGTTCCTGCTGGCCCTCAAGGATGCCTATATTGTGATCCGTGAGTTGATTTTGTCGCGCTTGTGCGCAACAACTTAGCTCGAATTTGTTTCCCAAGTTGAGGCTCTATCTGTAAGTCCTCTCGAGGAGGGCTTGATGGAGCGGGATTTCTAGTTGGTTATAGCCTCTGTTTTTCGTACGGGTACCACCGATATCATAAATTGATGCGACGGCCTTTGCTCTGTTGTGAAACAATTCGAGTTCCTGTTGCGGCAATCAGCCTTGTTGTGCTAACGCTCACCGGTTGTAGCAGACAGTCCGATTCTTTGATCGAAGAAAGAAGGATGACGGACAGTCTTGCTGCATTGCCAAGGCTCCCTCCGAGCACTTTAACAGGGTTACCGGCCTTTGAGCGTTATTTCCAGTTTGAAAACACAATACTGCTATCAGACGAAGTATTGCTCGGAGGCATAAACAGCATGGACATAGGTCCTAATGGCAACCTCCTTGTTACGGATATGCTTTCTCGTGAGGTTGTTTTATTTGCAGAGAGTGGCGAGATGCTCAAACAGTTGTCTGTAGAACCATGCCATCCGGGAATTAACTGGGCACCTATGATGGCGAGGTTTACGCCAAACGGGAACATCTTGGTCGTCCTTGCCGGCCAGCCGGGCTTTTATTTCAGTGGGAGTGGTGTGTGTATCGAACGAATGGACGAGACTTTCTGGCCGCCCAGACTGCTTGACTTTACCTCGAAGGGCAACCTTTTGGGATTATATATATATCCGCCAGAAAGTATCATTGCGACAATGAATCCATCCGGACAGGAATTAACCCGGTTTGGTGGGAGCAAAAAGAAGATCGGAATAACACGCCGTATAATAGCCGGTGGACTCCTGACGGACAACCAGGACTTTGTTTATGTACTGTATCCATTTATTCCTCACGTTTACAAGTATGATTTAAGCGGGAAGCTCGTGAGACTGCTCGGCCAAAGACCATCATACTACCGAGAGGTCAGCGATGTCGGGATCCACGAGAGCGATCCAATGATGATGGAGGCATTGAGCGAAAGGATGGATGCGGCATCAAGTTCTGGTAAAATCTTCATGCTGACCGAAAATGTTTTACTTGTGCTGTACCTAAATCAGTACAAATTAGGTACCAAACCAGAGGAACACATGGGCTTGATGATAATGGATACAATGGGAAATCCCCTGATAGAGGAAGAGATTAGCACAGGAGATGCTGGGAGGCTATTATTTGCGAAGCACGGTTTGACATATCGTACAACATGGCACACGGAAACCGATGGCAGTAGAACTAATCCTATACTGGAGGTACACCGATATTCCCCGCCAACTCGATCAGATCAATACTAATGGCTAGCGGACCTTCGGCCTTTATACATTTTCGGAGCTAGGCCCTTAAGGTCCGGTACTTCGTGATCTGTGTGCCTTCACTGGTTGTGCACCTCAATCCAGATCACTATGGAGACGTCCCGTTACCTGAGCATGCCTCCAATCGCCAATAACATGCTCACATGCTGCGCCGATAACGACCGCCTACGCGAAACAGTGCCTCAGTGATCTGCCCCAATGAACACCACCGCACTGTGTCCATAAGTTCTGCAAACAAATTGCCTCCATTGTGGGCCGTGTTCATGAGTTTATTCAAGGCCGCCTCTGATCGATGTCGATTACGCAACTGAAATGCCTTGAGACCTGCAATCTGATGCTGCTTTTCGTCATCCGAGGATCGCATTAGTGATTGTCCAACTTGGATGGGCTGAGTGCGCGGAAGGAAAGTATTTACTCCGATTAATGGCAGTGCACCAGATTGCTTTTGGCGCTCATAGTGTAACGACTCTTCTTGAATCTTGCTACGCTGATACATTAGCTCCATGGCTCCCAGTACACCTCCCCGTGCATTTATCCGCTCAAATTCAAGCAGAACTGCCTCTTCCACTAAATCAGTCAGTTCGTCTATTATGAAAGATCCTTGCTGCGGATTCTCATTTTGAGCCAAACCGAATTCCTCGTTAACGATTCGCTGGATCGCAATTGCACCGCGGACGCTCTCTTCTGTCGGTGTTGTTAATGCTTCGTCATAGGCATTCGTGTGCAAACTATTGCAGTTGTCATATATCGCAAGTAGTGCTTGTAAAGTTGTCCGAATGTCATTGAAACTGATTTCTTGAGCGTGGAGGCTGCGGCCGGATGTCTGAACATGATACTTCAGTTTTTGACTTCGCTCATTTGCCCCGTATCGCTGCCGCATGGCTACAGACCAGATGCGCCGTGCTACGCGACCAATGACTGCGTACTCAGCATCCATCCCGTTTGAAAAAAAGAAGGACAAATTGGGCGCAAAGTCATCAATATGCATCCCGCGGCTTAGGTAGTACTCCACATAGGTAAATCCATTCGCCAGCGTGAAAGCGAGCTGCGTAATTGGATTAGCTCCGGCCTCTGCAATATGGTACCCGGAAATGGATACCGAATAAAAATTACGGACCTGTTCCTGCTTAAAAAATTCCTGGATGTCGCCCATCATGCGCAGCGCTAGCTCCGTAGAGAAAATGCACGTATTCTGGGCCTGGTCTTCCTTGAGGATGTCCGCTTGCACAGTACCGCGAACGGTCTGTAGTGCCTTGCGACAGATTCGCTCGAACTCCGTGTCCTCCAACACGCCCCACTCGACGAGTTCCTTGGAGGAGGTGCCCAAAAGACCGAGACCACTACCGTCATGTCCCGTAGGAAAATCCGTTTCACATCCCTCAGGACCGAAGGGGGTGTACTGAGGACGGTTTGATTCCAGTTGGCTGTTAATAACCCTCTGGGCCTTCTCCCAGCGCCCCGATTCACGAAGAAACAACTCGGTGGCCTGATCAATCGCAGTATTGAAAAACAGAGCCAAGACCACAGGCGCCGGTCCATTAATGGTCATAGATACACTGGTGTCCGGATCGCAAAGGTTAAATCCGCTGTAGAGCTTCTTCATGTCATCCAGCGTCGCCACTGACACTCCTGCATTTCCCACTTTACCATAAATATCAGGCCGCTTGTGGGGGTCAAATCCGTAGAGTGTCACGGAGTCAAAAGCCGTTGAAAGCCGGTGGACGGACATACCTTGGCTCACTACATGGAACCTGCGATTAGTCCGCTCTGGGCATCCCTCTCCCGCGAACATCCGTGTCGGCGCTTCATACCTTCGTTTGAAAGGAAACACGCCGGCCGTAAACGGGAAATAGCCAGGCAGATTCTCTTTCAGGGCAAAATTCAGCCGCGCACCCTGGTCGGCCACTGCAGGCAAGGCTATACGTGGTACCTTGGTATTGGACAAAGACCGGATATATAGCGGAACGTTGATATCGCGATCACGCACCGTGTAGGTATACGATTCCTTCCGATACTTATCGGCCCATATATCCCAATTGGTCAGGATATTCCTGCACCGACTATCCAAACGACCCCACCAGTGGGCCTCCATCATGCCAAGGCGCGTGCATAATTGTTCGGCATCAGTGGGATTCCAAGCCTCCACTTGATCTTTCGTCCCTCTCACCTGCCCCCATTTGCGGGCACAAGTGACCTGGCTCCGCACCCAATCATGGTAATCCCGGACCGAGTCACAGATCTCACCCAAATAGCGTTGGCGCCGAGCTGGTATAATTGTTTCGCTATTGGAAGACACCGGATGCCCTTCCATAGACGTAGTGTATTGAAAACTGCATTTCTCACGCAGCATAGCAACCAAATCCATGTACAAAGCCGTGACACCCGGATCATTAAAGCGAGAGGCCGTGGTGGGATAAACCGGCATGGTGTCTGGAGACTGGTCAAATGCCATCCGATTGCGCTGGACTTGTTTTCGGACATCACGCAGGGCATCCATGCTACCTCTGTGATCAAATTTGTTGAGCACGACAAAGTCGGCCACATCCAGCATACCAATTTTTTCCAGCTGCGTCGCCGCACCATAGTCAGAGGTCATGACATACAGCGTTATATCCGCCAGATCGGCAATTTCGGTGTCACTTTGTCCAACGCCAGCTGTTTCTACTATAACTAAATCGAATTTAGCATTGGAGCAGGCCCTTATGCTTCCCAAGAGTGCCTTGCTGGTAGCGCGATGTGCTCGCCTTGTGGCTAGGCTACGCAAGAATGCCCGCCCCTCAGCCGTAGGACCATAGAGGGCATTCATCCGAATCCTGTCGCCCAGCAGTGCGCCTCCGGAACGCCGTTGTGTAGGATCCACGGACAGAATCGCCACGCTTACCTCAGCTATGTCTTCAAGCAGACGAAGAACAAGTTCATCGGCGAGCGTGGACTTGCCGGCACCGCCTGTTCCCGTAATCCCGACAACGACTGCGCGATCTAGACATTCTATTTCATTAGAAGACTGCAATTCTGCACGGGTAAGTTGGCGGGCCAACTTATCAAACGGAAGTTTACCTACCGGTTGGGAATTGACTGGAAAATCGCAGGCCTTGAGAATAATATTGATCATGTCCTGAAGCCCAAGCCGCATCCCATCCTCAGATGTGAACACGCGAGTCACGCCCATAGCATGCAACTGCCTGACCTCGTCCGGGGAAATCACACCACCTCCACCCCCAAAGACTTTTATGTGCGCCGCTCCGCGCGCGTCCAATTCTGTAAGCAGATAGCCGAAGTATTCTAGATGGCCACCCTGATATGAAGACACTGCAATCCCCTGCACATCCTCCTGCAAAGCTGTTTCCAAGACTTCTTGCACAGACCGATCATGCCCAAGATGAATCACCTCTGCACCTGAAGCCTGCAGTACGCGCCGAATGATGTTAATGGCGGCATCGTGCCCGTCAAATAGACTCGCTGCCGTAACAATCCGAATGGAATTAGACGCTCGGTACGGTGTTACTTGCTCTGGACGCTCCATTGACTGCCACAATTAAGGATACAGCGAAGAAGCTCACTCAGTCTGTTAACCATCGATTGTCCCCCCAAGTTTCCCGTAGTGAATGATCCTCATACAGGCAAATCAATGAATCTGCCACAGCTGTTCAAAAAGACGAAGTTTCCATGAAACCCCAAAGAAATCCGGTACCATTGTTATCGGCCAAACCAAGCGATAACAAAGCAGCATGGCAGGCCATAAGTGAACGACACCCTGAACTTGCAGATATCTATTCCTGCAAGACCAGAGCAGCTTACAATAGTAATCTTTACCGCACCTTCGAGCAAGCTTCATAGGAGATCTCAGAATCTGCGGAGCCCGACATCTGCAGCAGGACAGTATTATGAGCGCTCACGTGTATTGTCCCCTTTTTTATCCAGTCCAAGGCCGTGTATACTATGTCCTACGAATGTTTTTGGGAACTCTTCAATATCCTCGAAGCCCAGTTCAATATCACGCCCATCGTGTGGAATGGACGCGGTCTTGAACAGGTAATCCCACAGACTGAGGCTAATCCCGTAATTAATTCCGTAAGGGTGTCCCTCCGGCCAACGCTTGGCATGATGCCAGATGTGCATCTGAGGGTTGTTGATCACGTAACGCAATGGCCCCAGCGGTACCCAGATATTGCTGTGGTTCGCATGTCCGATAACTAGGGTGATCAGGTAAACAATGAAGAACTCTTCAATTCCAAAACCGATCATAGCCAAAGGGATGTACTGTAATCCATTGTAGACCACATTTTCCATCCAGTGAAACCGAAGATGTGCGGCAAAACCCATCTCCTCAACAGAATGATGCACCTTGTGAAACTCCCACAGTGCCGGGATCCGATGCAGTAACCGATGAACATTCCAATGTATAAAGTCCCGAATCACAAACAGAACAAGCAATTGAGCCCACACCGGGAGGTTCCCCACCTGGATGGCCACTAGGTTGGTGATCCCTATACTCGCCAGCGCATCGTTGAAAAGATTCACTAACACCATACTCGCCGCATTAAAAATAAATAGCGAGAACAGGAAGTAGTTAAAGAACATGTAAAAGAGATCAAGCCAGAAATCATGCCTGAATTTCTTTTGCTCTTTCCGCCAGGGTGCGAACAACTCTAGCACAAAGAAAAATGCACTTACCCCAATAAGCCAATAGAAATAGTTCTGCCAGTGAGGCGTCGTGATTTCCCCCCACAGATAGGAGGCGTACCCTTCGTAGGCATCCAGAAATATTTCCCAGTATCTCTCCATGTTCAGTTAGCCTGTACGCGCATAACCTTCCATACGTGCCAGTACAAAAGTCTCAAAATATGTGCGCATGGTCTGGTACTCCGGTAAGATCAAATTCCGATCCTGTTCCCAAATCCGTCTGGCTGCCTCCTGCGCCTGCTCCAGGATCGGCATATCCTCCGAGATGTCCGCAATCCTGAGCTCAGGCATACCACTCTGGCGTGTTCCAAAAAAATCTCCTGCCCCACGCAGCTTCAAGTCAGCTTCACTGATCTCAAAACCATCTGTAGTACGTAAAATCACGTTTAACCGCTCCCTTGATTCAATGGACTGCCGCCAATCTGCCATAAGAACACAATAGCTCTGGTGTTTCCCGCGCCCCACACGTCCACGCAACTGATGCAACTGACTCAGCCCAAACCGCTCGGCGTGTTCAATTACAATCACTGTTGCGTTTGGGGTATCGACACCAACCTCAATGACCGTAGTTGCGACAAGAACTTGGGTCTCGCCCGACTTAAACTGCGCCATTGCAGCTTCCTTGTCTCGAGATTTCATCTTGCCATGCACAAGTCCTACCGCATACCTCCCACACAACTGTTGCCATGCAAAAAAACCTGCTTCTGCATTCTTGAGATCACTGCTCTCGCTCTCCTCCACTTGCGGGTAAACAATATATGCTTGACGCCCTTCACTCAATTGCTGCAGAACCAATTTCTCCATTTCGGAGCGATACTTGTCTCGAAACAGCTTTGTTACTATGCGCCTGCGTCCCTTGGGAAGCTCCCGTATAGTAGTAACCCCTAAATCTCCATACACGGTCAGCGCAAGAGAGCGTGGAATTGGTGTTGCAGTCATCAAGAGCATATGCGGGTTATTGCCTTTCGCAAAAAGCGTGGCCCGCTGCTCAACACCGAAGCGATGCTGCTCATCAATCACTGCAAGTGCCAGATTTTTGAACTTCACTTGTTCCTGAAATACTGCATGTGTGCCTACAACGATATCTACTGAGCCACTGGCAATCTCTGTCAGGATTTGCTCACGCAAACGCTTGCGCTGCCCCCCCACCAGCATACACACACGAATGCCGATCGGCTCAAGGTACCTTTGAAGGCTGGTATACTGCTGTTCCGCCAGAACTTCTGTTGGTGCCATGAAAGCACCCTGGAATTTGCTATCTACTACCAGAATCAACGCTGCAACAGCAACAACCGTCTTTCCGCAACCCACATCGCCCTGCAGCAAGCGGTACATGGGGTGCCCACTTAGCATATCCCGTTTAATATCGCCCAGGGCTTTCTTCTGATCGTGGGTTAATTCAAATGGCAATACATCATCGATAAACTGCGAACAGCGCGAACCCTGAACCTCGAGACGAATGCCCTGTCGTTTGGCACGCATCTTCTTGATCTGCCGGAGCATGAGCTGGAGAAAGAATAACTCCTCAAATTTTAGTCGCTGCTTGGCTTTATGAAGTTCGTCATGGCTTTTCGGGAAGTGGATAGCACGCAGGGCTACGCGACCATCCAATAAGTCATACTCCTCCTGAACCCACTCGGGAAGAACCTGCGGGAACTCCAGCCCGCGCGTTTTGATGAGTCGATAGATTATATGCCGAAATGTCCTGCTGCTCAATCCTACCGCCTGTAACCGTGCGCTGCCAGGATAAAGCGCCATAATCCGAGCTGTTGAGAGCCGCGGCCCCCCTTCATCCAGTCTGTCGAAATCCGGGTGCACCATTGTCCATCTTCCCCCATACTTTGAAGACACATCCCCTGTGAATGCAATACGATAGCCCTCCACAAAAAATCGACCTAGCCATTTATAGCCCTTGAACCAGACCAGTTTTAAACGACCGCCCCGGTCGTCATGAACATCTACTTCAAATCGTTCACGGTGACGACCGGAAATTACCTTGGTACTAACAACGGTCCCTATAATCGTTACGGTCTCCCCCTCCTTATTAAGGTCTATCACCCGAGATACATTGGTGTGATCAAGGTACCGCCGGGGATAGAAATGCAGGAGGTCACGACATGTCTTAATGCCAACCTGGGCCAATGCGTCTGCGCGCGCTGGTCCTACCCCCTTGAGATATTTGATTCCCTCAGCAAATACGTACCGTGCCATAGCAACCCGCTGCCGTGCATTATTCAGAATTCTTGCCTAGTACAATTGCCTGGCCTGATTATTCCAACTGATCTGAAAAGACTTACGCTGTCTGGAACCGTGACCGGTCTAGAATCTCACACTGACTGAGTACATCTATATCTGTAATTTGTGTCAGATTAGTGGACACGAAGCTTTAACAATGCACTCTAAGGGCTTGTGAGTTGGATAATTGAGCTTTGAGCAAAACCGCCTCCTACAGACGTCGCTTTCCATCCATCCTCACGCTCCCCTAATGACATACCTGTGCAGACGGCAGCATTAGTAATTTGCCTGCGTCAATAGCAATAAACTGCTACACCTATCAACAGTAATCGTTCGATCACGGCTGGTGGGAACCCACAGTGCAGTCGATATTCAATTTGAAGCGCAGACGCTGCCTGTAGGACCGGCTTGAGTCTGACTCAACACCTTCAATTGGACCTGCGAGACCTACGAGACCTACGATTTGAATCCCGACCGCCTGCGTTGGTATCGGAAAGATCAAGGCCAATACCGAATGTCGCCTGATAGCCGTCATCATTAGGAGAGAGAGCAAGCATCAGGTTATCTCCGGTGCGTCGAAAAATTCCATCATTGGAATTCCGTGTGGCGCGCACTCCACGAGCTGCATAGGGCGCTTCGGCATACACCTGATCAGACAGTGCATCATCAAAATATAGCTGCGATGTGAACTCATACGCGCTGCCCTGACTGACCTCGGTGCGTATCTTGAAATGGATATGCACTGCCCGCCCCCGATACCATCCTGGATAAATCGTCATGAATCTGGCCATTCCAGACGCATCAGTCAACTGATAACCACGCAGGAATTTCTCTTCGCGCAGATCTCCACCTGCACTCCGATCCTGAAATGCCGAGTAGCGTCCCGCTGCATCACACTGCCAAACGTCTACTCTGGCACCGGACAACGGAGCGCACTCTTCATTGCCAACTCGGGATACCTGGAAGATCAATTCCAATGGCAAACCTGGCAGGAAGGCCCCCGTAGACGGTTCAGTTCGAATATCAGACCGTTCAAGCTCCAGATCCGCAAAGAAGGGTCCCTCAGTCTGCTCAGGACGAACAATACACGGGGGCAACGTAGTCTTCCCCACAGCAGAAGCCGGTTGCCTGACAGCATTGCTCCCCGAACTAACCAGGAAAGCAGCTCCGAAGATCTGCATAATCTCCCGTCGACTAAGTATCCGACCAACTGGAATATCGTCTGAATCCATGATTTTTCACTCTTGTACAACTGATTGAAGGCTATATGCATGCGCATGCATTAAAAGTAAGACGTGATCTGTCGCCCTTTTATTCCGGCTGACACTTCACTCTATTGGCTTTATCTGCACCGAAGTTACCTGATATTTCAAAGCTACCATAACTCACCAGGGCGAGTGACAAGTCTGCAACGAGGACAAGGTGTTGGAATATCAAAAATAATTGAGTGACTTGCACGATTAAATACATAACTCCCTATGATTATACTTGGGTTCATTCCATTAAGAACGTTTGCATTTGATTGATGCATGGCCTGTAAAACAGACCAACAGGAGACTGAACTGGCAAGCGCTAACATCAGCAGCCTACATACCGTGGTATTGATGGGGGCGGAATCGACCGGGAAAACAACACTGGCGGCGGCCCTAGCGAAACATTACAAGACGGCCTGGGCTGCCGAATATCTGCGTCTATTTGTCGACACCAAAGGGGCACTTCCCGAAGAGTCTGATGTCTATGCTATCGCTCAGGGACACCTGAAACTTGTCGCCCGGATGCGGCCTAAGGCCCGCAGAGTTCTATTCGTGGATACAGATCTCTTTACTACGTGTGTCTACCAGCGCATTTACTTTGGAACATGCCCGTCAGACATTGAGAAGTCCGCCTTACGTCATAGATCAGGACTATACCTGTTCACAGAACCGGATATTCCATGGGAACCAGATCCCGGCCAACGTGCGAGTCCAGAAGAACGTTTACGTTCGCATGCGCTCCTACGCGCTGAGACGGAAAAGCATGCTCTGAACACGGTCAGTATCACGGGGACCCACACCGAACGCTTGAATACCGCTGTGGCGGCAGTTGATCAGTACCTGAATTACGGCACATCCTTCACGAGGCGGAAACCTACGTGATAGAGTGCCGTCTCCGGCGTTGAGTGGCTTCGCCCGGACACACGGTAGCCGTGACACCAACCCGGTTCGCACAGAAAACTCCCCCCACGCTGTGCTTTTTCGCTGCTCGGATTCGGCTGGAATTCTTTATTGCGGTCTGCGTACGACCGATACCAGTCCGATGTCCACTCCCAAACATTGCCCCCCATATCAACAAGTCCCGTTGATGTGGTCCCGAATACCCCAACAGGTGAGGTAGTCGCATATCCATCCGCATTGGTATTGAACGCGGGAAAACGCCCATTCCATACATTCGCCTTGTACTGGCCATCTTTTACTAGCGAATCCCCCCAGGCGTACTGACCATCGCTTCCCTGACGGGCGGCATGCTCCCATTCTATTTCAGTCGGCAGCCGTTTACTAGCCCATGCCGCATATGCAACTGCATCATTCCACGATACCTGCGTTACCGGATGATTTTCCGGTGCCGGCTGATCTTCGGGCCCCATTGGCCACTCCCAGTACGCCCCGTCTCTGAGCTCCCATTGTCTGGTTCCAACGTTGAATACGGCTGCGTTCCCAAATGACTCAGCCTCAGTCACATACCCTGTTGTCTGAATGAACTTCCGAAATTCTCCAACAGTAACGGGGGATGCATCCATAAAAAAGGACTTGACTCGTGCCTTGAAGGCTGGCCTCTCATGCGGTACACCATCCTCTGAACCAATCTGTGTTCTCCCACCCGGGATATACACCATGCCAGGCGGCGGGGTTGGAGGTGGCCCTTGACTGCACGCAGCTATACCAAAAAACAGCAAAACCAAGCAGTAGCCTGTTAGTCGTTCCATTCTGGGATATCTAGTTGCGACGGCGCTTTTACAAGCTCCTCCTTATGTGCGTCCACCATTGCCTGGATCTCAAGCAGGACCTCCGGCTCGTCCTCGGCTACATTGAACCGCTCTCCTGGATCCCGGTCGAGGTGATAGAGTGCGGGTGGAATATGCATGACCGGCTGATCTCCCACATAGGCACTCCGCGTAATGTAATGCATTTTCCAAGGACCCTTCCGCGCGGCCCACAGTTGTGCGCCTCGATAGTAGTAGACAGATTCCCGAACACGAGCCGCAGGATCCTTAAGAACCGGTGTCAGGTCTACGCCATCCAGAACACGGTCACCCGGCAGAGCCGCACCGGCCAGTCCTAGCATGGTCGGTAGTAGATCCATGGTCGTCGCCAGCGCCTGCGTAGTGTTGCCAGCCGGGATTGTTTCCGGCCACCAAGCTATACTAGGTACACGCATCCCCCCTTCCCAAGTCGTTCCCTTCCCATTGCGTAGGAGCCCAGCCGTACCACCCGCTAGCCCCACGGTGAGCCATGGACCATTGTCGCTGGTGAAAATCACGAATGTCTTGCGATCTAAGCCGGTCTCACGCAGGACATCCAGTATTTGTCCAACGCTCCAGTCCATCTCTTCAATTACGTCCCCATAAAGCCCACGTGTACTCGTCCCCTCAAAATCTTCTGATGCAAAAATGGGTATATGGGGCATCGTATGAGGTACATACAAGAAGAAAGGGTTATCTACATTGTTTCGAATGAAGGTGATCGATTCTTCAGTATATCGGCGTGTCAAGAGACGCTGGTCGGGCTCCTCTTCAATGATTTCCTCACCGCGCATAAGTGGTAGCGGCGGATAGGTCTGTACACGTGCCCCCTTACTCGCCGAAGGGGTCATATCATTTGAGTACGGGATTCCGAAATACTCATCAAAGCCATGTGCCGTCGGCAAATACTCTGGCAAGTGCCCCAGATGCCACTTACCAATCGCTGCCGTCGCGTAACCTACCGACTTCAGTGCTTCCGCTATGGTGATCTCCTCCGCTGGCAACCCTCCCTTGCTCGGAGGGAAAATGACTCTGATTCGATCGTCTGCCATGCCGCTTCGAACAGGTAGCCGCCCTGTCAGAAGAGCGGCTCGGCTAGGCGTGCATACAGATGCGCCGGTATAGAACTGGGCAAAACGAAGCCCCTCGGTGGCCATCCGATCCAAATGTGGAGTTCGAATCGTCGGATGACCATATACGCCCAAGTCCCCGTAACCTAAGTCATCGGCGAAGATTACCACAAAGTTTGGTTGCCCAGCAAATGAATCATTCCCACTCATTCGTGAGTTCGATTCGCAACCGCAAAATGCCGCAATAACCAAAGCCGCTAATATTCCAGAAAAACGCATTTCGCCGAATTGTTTGCCCAAATCGCTATGAACTCCCAAGATAAACGGTTTATCTCAAAGCTTGCCGCTAAGACTGCGAGACGAGCCGCTGTTCTCGCAATGATTGCCGTAGCTGCATTTTCGATCACACACGCTCAAACAGACAGTTGGTATATAGAAATCGGGGCAGGCCCGACCTTCAGTGGCGAGCTGACCCAGGTAGGATTTAATCTCGATACATCCTGTTACCCTGGTCGAGCAGACTGTGAACCCGGTGACGGATATCGCTGGCACTACCAAATACCAACGGATGCGGGGTTTGCTTTTCGCGTTGGTGCCGGAAGAGAGCAAGGCAACCTGCGCGTAGATGCAAATGTTAAGTACTCCGCACAAAATCTGGAGCAAGTCTTTTCTCGTATCACATTTCTGGATGGATCAGACTATCCTGCATATGACCCGGGCAGTGGGGTTCAAAGCACGGTCACAGCAACTTTGGGACGGCTACAGGCATCCTCCTTTCGTCTGAATGCATTTCTGAACCTTCTCCCTGAGACGCGTATGTTCCGTCCTTATGTCGGTGTGGGAGGGGGAGCTGCACGCGGAGTGGTCACGGGTTTGTACTTCGAGGAGCGTTTCTCATGCACTGGCCCTCCATGTAAGGGAGACCTTTCAAGTTATGACTCGCTGGCTGACAAAGATCTATCGGACACGGTCCTCCTAGCCGTCGGACACGCTGGGTTTGAGTATACGCTCACAAACAGGATACTGGCAGGCATACGTATCAGCTATACCCTTTTACAGAGCATTACCGGTGAGGACAGCTACACCGAGCACAAGATCCCAAATCTAACCTATACGACAACTTTCAGTGAGGTCAATCTGGCTACCGTTATGGCTACAGTACGCTATCGCCTGTAATTCTCAGCTTTACTGGCTGGAACTTGGCAAGTAGTCTTCACCGGGATTCACGTAAAGATCTTTTTCGTAGGTGTGCTGCTGGTCATACAGCTCTCGGTAACGGCCTGCCAGGTCGTAGAGTGTGTGATGATTGCCACGTTCGATAATCTCTCCGTCCTCCAGGACTAGTATTTGATCCGCACTGCGGATCGTTGAGAGTCGATGTGCGATCACAAACGTCGTTCTTCCATAACGCAGATTTTGGAATCCTTCCTGGATTAATGCTTCGCTTTGCGTATCAAGATTGGACGTAGCCTCGTCGAGAATCAGGATTCTTGGATTTGCCAGGATCGCACGTGCGATGGAGATTCTTTGCCGCTGCCCTCCGCTGAGTTTGACCCCGCGCTCACCGACTATCGTATTGTAGGCATCGGGAAAGCTTCGAATGAACTTGTCTGCATTGGCAATCCTGCCTGCATCCTCAATCTCGTTGAGTGAGGCCTCTGGTCGGGCAAAGCTGATGTTTTCCGCGATCGTGCCATCAAACAGGAAATTCTCCTGCATCACTACCCCCAGATGCTTGCGGTAATCCCTCAACTTCAAGGTAGCCAGATCCTGGCCGTCCACCAAAACCCGTCCCGCGTCGGGTTTATTGAATCCCAGGACCAAGCTTACGAGCGTACTCTTGCCTGAACCACTCGAACCAACAAGCGCAGTCGTCGTCCCCTCGGCGGCACTGAGCGAAACATTCCGTATTACAGGTACAGTTTCGTCGTATCGAAAATGTACGTTTTCCAGGACAATATCTCCCCGGACAGTTCTCAGCGTCTTACGCTGATCTTCGTCCTCATCTTCGCGTGTCTCTGCCATCAGCTCCCTGATTCGATCGAGACCTGCAAATGCCTCTGAAACTTGGGTGCCTACCATAGCCATTTGCACAATCGGCGCGACCATGACACCAACCACAAAGATGTACATCACAAAGTCCCCGAGTGTCAATACGCCTTCGGTGATAGCCCTGCCCCCCATCACGATCATGAGAACACCAACTACGCCAACGAAGACCGTGCCGAACGCAACCGTTGCAGAACGTCCTCGAATAGATCTGGCAATCAGATCAAACAGTCGTTCAATTCCGTCGCTGAATTTAGCTTGCTCCCGATTTTCAGAGCCGTAGGCCTTGACCAGCCTAATACCTCCCAACGTCTCCCCCAGAGCACCTGTAACCTCCGCCTGGATTTTCTGACGTTTCCTGAATATGGGACGTAATGCCCGGAAAGCATAGGCCATCAAGCCCCCGAAGACCCCCAGGACAACACAGGTAATAAGCGTCAGTTGCCAGTAGAGTACAAACATGATTACGAGTGCCAAAACCGCCGTGACTACGCCCCCCGCCAGCATTACAATACCTGTACCCACTAGATTGCGGATCCCTTCCGCATCACTCATTACACGCGATATAAGCTCCCCACTCTTATGTCGCTCGAAAAAACGTGCCGGCAGATGAATCACATGTTCATGAACGCGGCGGCGCATATCCATAATAGCGCGCTGGGCCGCTATGCTGATCACATTCGACAGTAAATAGGACGTTCCTGCCTGGACGATGGTAGCCAAAGCCGCCAAGAGAGCCAGCGGCAGAAGGAGCTCCATCTGATTGTTGCCAATCACGTCGTCTATCAACCACTTACTACTGCCCGGTAACACAAACCCACTCACACGATTGACCACCATAAGACCCATACCTATGGCGAGAATCTTTCGATAATTCCACATCAGGCGCCGTGCCTGATGCCAAGCCGACCGAGTGATTTTACGGCGCTTACCGATCACGAAACTATGGCAGTGTAGAAGACTACACTTATTCCCTCCACAACATGTATTGATCCGTCTGGAATTACACGGTTGCCGTTATACCCGTCCCAACTTGCGCCCATCCTTGTTTTCCCATCGCCCACACCTGATACGGTCCTCATCTCAGTACCCCAGGATTCCACGCACCAGCATACCAATTGCGAAACCAGTGTAATTGCCGATCGCGTATCCAAGCAGTCCCACCGCCACTCCTGACAATACCCGATCCGTCGCGCCCCGTGCGGTGGCCAGCGCCATTGCTGACGCAGGTCCGCCCACATTTGCCTGTGACGCGATTGCCAGCGTAGTCGGATCTATCCTGAGTAACACTCCAAAGCCAAACACGAAAGCTCCATGCAACATCACTGTACCAACCGCAAAATAAAGCACACCTGGGCCGATAGCCACAATATTACGCACTACGGACTGTGCCCCATTCGTAGTGAGGAAGAGCAGGAGCAAATAGTATCCCCACATGGCCGCACCCGAAAGCCGACGCACTTGCGGTATTTGTGCGACTGCGAGTGCAATGGTGGTCAACCACAGCACCTCGGGGATGCCCGGAACTATACTCCCCAATTGTTCGGAAAACCATACGGCGCCCAGCGCGATAACCACCAGGAGGGCGGTATCCTGTAATCTTATGCGCTCTTTACTCTTGTATAAAGATTGGGTCAGTCCATCCTGAGCCTGAGTACTTTTCTGCGCCTGCGTTTGCCTGAAAAGTAACGGGACAGTCAGGCATGCAGCCATCCATAGCGCTGTCAAGAGTACATCTGCCGCGATTGCAGCAGAAAAAAGCTCGCTACTGGTATCAAACGCGCGACCCAGCGCTGCAAAATTGACGCCACCTCCGTTATAGGTACCGGTAAACTGACCTGCTAACTTCCAAGTCTCAGGTCCAACGAGCGGAGCCAATACTAGCGCCGAGACAAATGCACCCGTAGCTGTACCGACTGCTCCCAGACCAAACGCAGCCAGCATTGCTCCACCTGCCTTGCGAATGGTTTTGACATTTACCTCCAGCAAAATCAATACAATGCCCAGACTGATGCCTGGATTGATCAGAACATCATAGGCCTTGTTATCTGCAGGAATGATCCCCACATTGGATAATACCATGGCCAGCAGTATGCCAACCAACGCGGCGCTGAGCGCCTTGAAGAGCGCTACGCGAGACTCCAACCACACCGCGGCCCAAACGATAACTGCTAGAATCAGGAATACGGCTATAGGATGTGTAATCATCCAGAAACTTACATTTGTGGCCTATCGCTGTCACGAGCATGCCTCTTGAACCAGTGGTGCAGATATTGCTGCGTGCGCAAATAGTTGCTGGGTTTGGAGGTTGTTCCATGGTATTCCCCATTGAAGCGGATCATGGCAGTTGGCACCTTGAGGAGCTTGAGCGCCTGATAGTACTCCTCCGTCTGCGACATGGGTGTACGTAAATCATTGACCCCCGTCATGAGCATGGTTGGTGTCGAGACATTACCGACATGCATAAGCGGAGAGCGACGCAGGTGCTCCGACGGATCTTCCCAAGGAAGATGGTCAAAATTATAGTACCAAGAAGCACCGTCTGTCGTCCCTACAAACGAAAGCCAGTTGGTTACCGGACAGTTGGCACTGGCGGCAGCAAAACGGTCAGTCTGTCCAACAACCCACGAAGTTAGTACACCTCCCCCACTGCAACCGTACACAAACATGTTGTCTTCATCTATATACCCGTGTGCAACAACCTCGTCTACTCCACGCATCAGATCATTGTAATCTTTGCCAGGGTATGCCCGCTTGATGGCGTTGCCAAAGTCACTACCATAGCCGCTTGATCCACGTGGGTTGGTGTACAGTACGACATACCCCTGAGCGGCATGATACTGCCAGGAAAAATTGAAACCGACACTGTACATACCATGCGGACCGCCATGGATCGCAAGGATTAGCGGATACTTCTTATCGGCATCAAAGTCCGGCGGCTTGATGATCCACCCCTGAATGCCTAGATCATCCACAGAGGAATAGTTTATTTCTTCGACAACACCTAGATCCATCTGCCCTAAAACATCCTCATTAACATCAAGCAATACTTGAGGAGAATTTTCCTCGACACTCAAAGTAACCAGTTGTGAAGTATTGTATGAATCGCTGTACGTACCGGCAAACTGGCCTCTCACCGCACTCGAAACGCTCAGCATAGCATTCAATTGGGTGATCGGTCTCACGTTGCTCTCCAGATCAACATGGTACAGGTTACGCGTACCGTGATCGTTGGCCGTAAAATATACCCCCTCACTGTCAGATTGCCATATCAATCCTCTGGGAGACCGGTCAAGACTTTCCGTCAATACTCTTGAGCCGCTGCCGTCAATATTCATCACATAAAGGCGCTGCGCAATGTATGTATCATCTGAAAAGTCATATCCCGTGTAAGCGACCATACGTCCATCAGGAGATACCACAGGGTTACTGTCAGGTCCCCTGCGTGTCGTAAGCTGACGAATATCACCTGAAGTCACATTGACCGCATAAATTTCGGACTCCCTCCATGCCCAAGGCGCATCTTTAGTGCGAAGACTGGAAAACAGGATCTCGGATCCATTTGGGGTCCAGGCGATGCCTCCACGTCCATGATGCCAGTCACCATCAGTGAGCTGCCGCGCTGTTCCTCCTTCGGCGGAAACTACAAACACATGTGTATACCCCGGCTCGTAGAATCCAACGCGGTCGCGCCGGTAGACTAAATCTTCTACGACTCTCGGAGAAGTCGTCCACTTGGCCCCGTCCGGTTTGCCGGGTGGGTTAATGCCCCAGCCTTTATCTCCAGGCACAAAGGCTGTAAAGGCAATCCATTTGCCATCTGGGCTCCATCGCACATTGGAGGGCGCCTGCTCGAGGCGCGTGACTTGTGTGGCCGGACCGGCAATAGTCCGCCATTGTACATAAATTTGTCGCCCGCTGGGCTCTCCCTCAGCGAGATAGAGATAGCGTGTACCGTCAGGTGACCAGCGAGGAGAAGAACCGTGAGTCAGGAATCGGTTGTGTGCGCCGTCCGAATCCATGATCCAGAGGCTTGATGCTCTTCGATCCTCCATCCGATCAATCCAGCCTCTCGTGTAAATGATTTCCGTCCCATCCGGGGACAACTGCGGATTGGATACCGTTTCCATGTCCAGATACTGCACCAGTTCTATACGGTCCTGTGCCTGCACGCTGGCAGCAATTACGAAAAAGACCACTAAGCTTGCGAATGTTTTCATGAGTAACCTACTAATTAAGACCAATCTCTCTTGAGACCTTATAAGATATTCCCTTTAGGCTTCCCGAACCGCCCCCGCAGGCCGTTCTGGATCATCCTGAATCGGGACGGATTCTAAATCCCAACACCGAATGTCCCGCGATTATTGCAATCTCGAAAGAACGTCTTTGTTGGAGACGGGTAAGCCTATTGGATTGCATCCCAGAAACTTCATAGCCTCAGTCAGTTATGCAAAGGACGTACATCGTCATTATCGCTGGAATATTTATCGGAGTTGCTCCTTCCTGGAGCCAGCCGCAGGTCACTCTTGAACACGCGTTTACGAACCTCTTCTTTAATCGGCCGGTGGATATGCAGCACTTCGGAGAACAGCTATTTGTGGTCGAGCAGCAAGGCATTATTTGGACTTTTGAAAACAAACAGGATGTAACCGATCGTCACAGATTCTTAGACATTCGGAACCGCGTTCGAGCAGTTAATAACGAGGAAGGCTTGCTTGGGCTGGCCTTCCACCCGGAATACAGCGTTAACGGATACTTTTTTGTCTACTACACCGCCTCAAACCCGAGGCGGAGCGTGATCGCACGTTACAGTGTGCTCGCCGGCGATGCAAACCGGGCCGATGTGAACAGCGAAATCGTGGTCCTTGAGGTTAACCAGCCGGCCGGCAATCACAACGGCGGACAATTGGCATTTGGGCCCGACGGAGCTCTGTACATTGCCTTTGGTGATGGGGGTGGTGCCAACGATCAATACGGAAACGGTCAGAATACACGCTCCCTCCTGGGTACCATTTCCAGAATCAATGTGGATGATCTTCCCTACACAATCCCGCCGGATAACCCTTTTGCCAGCGGAGCTGCCGGTCTGCCGGAAATCTTTGCCTGGGGACTGCGTAACCCATGGAGATTCACTTTCGATTTCAAGACTGACGTTGTTTACGCCGCAGATGTGGGGCAAAACACGATCGAAGAAGTCAATATCATCGAAAAAGGCAAAAACTATGGGTGGCCGATCATGGAAGGGACGCGGTGTTTTCGGCCGCGTGCGAACTGTAACCAAAGTGGTCTGGTGCTACCGATTTTTGAGTATGATCACTCAAACGGTCCTGCCTCTGTAACGGGCGGATACGTTTATCGCGGCCCTGGTGTACCGGATCTTACAGGCTGGTATGTTCTTGGAGATTATGTCGACGGCCGATTTTGGGGACTGCTCCACGACGGGACTTCCCTGCTGGGAACCTCATTACTAGAAGACACTTTCCTGTCACCCCTATCCTTCGGTATAGATCACCAAGGCGAAGTTTTTATGCTCGCCGGAAATGGGCGGATTTACAGGTTCTCGGCAACGGGCGGCTCATTGGGATTTGAATCCTTTGGTAAGCCTCTGCAGTTCACGCTGGGCGTACCGATCCCAACCACCACGCTACCTGCTGCCCGAGGTGGCAGTGGCTCATTCACCTATTCGCTTTCTCCCTCTCTTCCCGCGGGGCTTTCCTTCGATCCTTCAACGCGCACATTACAGGGAACAGCCACGATCCTCTCAGACACGACTACCTATACGCTCCACGCTGTGGATACCAACGGTTTGCAGGGGACATTACAGTTTGAACTCTCCGTACTCGAATCACTGAGCAATGAGCGCTCTGATGCGTTACCTGGCTTTATTCTTCATGGCCACTATCCCAGTCCCTCGTCCGGTGACACGCAGATCATTTTTGACCTGCCTGAACGAGCCAGCGTATCGGTTGAGTTGCATGATTTGATTGGGCGCCGCGTTGCCACCATACCTCCACGAATCATGGCTCCGGCAATTCAACAATCTGTCCTCGTACCCACGAGCACGCTCCCCGGAGGAATGTATCTGTACCGTGTCATCGTAACCAAACAGAATGCTTCGATGACTGCTCGCGGAAAGCTTTTGGTTCAGTGACCCTCTTGCTTGTCCCGGAAAGCCTGATCAATTCAGGCTGATCCCCGATGTTATTGCCCCGATGTAGAAATCGAATTGAACCACGCTCGTGTGCTTGCAATTGCGATAGGTGCACAATCACCATGTTCACTTTGTGGGCTTGGATCCAACAATGTAGCGGCCTCACCAAGTACCTGTGCGGCAATACTAGAATTTTCAATGGGCACAAGTTCGTCTGCCGCGCAATGATATAACCGGGTTGGTGCCCGCGGTGTCCAGTTGATCAGATCATTCTCACGAAGGCGCTGACGAAATGGGTGGTTGAGGTCAGACCTAAAGGACCGAAGTACATTTGGATGTACAATTTGAATTGGGATAGTTGGCATAGCCTCATTAATGTCACCACCGCCATGCATTCCGTCAAATAGTGGAGGTAACGTAACATCGTAAGGGCTCGCAAGAAAATCAGACGGACTGTTATACAAGCCGTAAGCCTCGTTATAGCTGAATAACACGTAGGGGAAATAATATGGTTGGGGATATGGTTCCTCCCGCAGCATGAGGTCCAACATGGTTCCACTTAAATCGTAAGGTCCTGCCATCAGGGAAGACGCCTTAATGTTAAATTCGCTCGAATACTCGGCCTCCAAAAGGCGATGTGCTGCCATGCCCGTGTAACCGCCTGCCGAGTATCCCGCCATGTAAACCTCGCCTGAGTAGCTCCAAGGCTGGGTGGCGGACCAGCGGACCACAGCCTGCATCATATCGACTATGGCCGACGCAGATACATCAGCTATCAAATAGGGATGCAATCCCGGCGACCGCCCTAACCCAATCAGGTCCGGCATTACTGATAAATACCCGTCTGCGGCAAAAAACATGCCCACCACAGCTTCATTCGTGTCACCTCTAGAAGGCGCAGATGAACGCCGAGTGATCGTCCCGTGCTGATACGAAACCATCGGAAGCGGCCGTAGAAAAGGTTGCGGAACGGCTACTGCACCCGAAGCTGTTGTTTCCTCTCCATGTGTGTCCACGGTCAGGTACTCTATAACATAAAATGAAACACCATACCTCGCTGAATAAGGTATCCCATATGCGCCAACCAGTTGCGATACCTCCTCAGCTGTGTAGGTTGCAAGAGTGGTCACATCAATGACATCCCCCCTGACCGGAGGGGGTTCGGGTTCGATGCCTGACGAATCGCAGCCCAGCAAAAAAATCACAAGCAGCAAACAGAGCGTTCGCATGTACCTACAGGCTGGCTGTGAACCGGGAACGGATAACTTCTTCGGCCGGCTTACCTTGTGGAGTGAAATCCAGATAGGTGCGAGGCCGGTCGCGATCACCGTACCATTTCCAGAGAATGGCACCACTGAACCACGGTTTGTTCCACAACTCGTCAAAAAATACTTCATACAGCCTGGCCTGTAAGTCATCATCCGGCTCCACCGAATCCGCTTCTCCACGCGAGGGCCAACGCCATGGCTTGGATGCCGCATCAGGGACATTCCGGTAGCCAATCTCAGTAAAAAGAATGGGCAGATTCATACGCTTGGAGAGACCCGTAAGAGCCTCAATATGAGGCTCCCAGCCCTGTGCGAGCATCCCGTTGGTTGGGCTGGGCTCATCGGTAAGTTCGAAATACGCCTGTACACCTATATAATCCAGCATATCCCAGAACTCAATTTCCTCGTATTCCTCCCACCAGTTAGCCGCATAAGTCAGATCACCCTGGTACACCGAGCGAATATCTTTGATGAGTCCGCGCCAATAATCCGGGCGCTCATGTGCACTTCTCGCAAGTTCCGTACCAATTACAAGCATTGCAGCATCAATCTCTTCCGCGAGGTGTGCGTAGTGCATGAGCAGCTCAGAGTACTGCGTTTCCCAAGTCTGCCAATCGTGCTCCCCCGAATAACCAATTGAGCTTCTCGACTGACCCTCAGCACTGTAGCGACCAAGCCATAGATGCGGCTTCAGGATGATTGCCATTCCGAGGCTATCCGTTTTTCGAGACAATTCCCGTGCCGCCCGATCACTTTCGCTGTACCATCTTGCATCGGGATTCATGCGGATCTCGGGAACGTCAGCATCCCGCTGAAAGCCGAACTGCACCAGTGTTATATGTGTGAACCCGGATTCCTTCAACTTTGGCAACATTGCCGCGGACGGCTCATTCCTAGCATCAAGTGTAACGGCTCGGATCACGGCGTCCGTATCATTTCGCCGGTCTCCTGCGTCGCAGTTAGCAATCAGTAAACAGACTAGTACCCAATAAAACATGCGCATCCCAGATCGCACAATAAACTCTATATCAGTGAATGAAATGCTTTAATTTATTTACTGATCAGTTAAGTAAGGGTTTAATCAGGGAATTATAGGGGATAGTTGAATGCTTATTAGCAAACAATTCCGTATACTTCGTCAGACACAATGGAACAGGAATGCCATCCTGCCCATTGCTTACCATAACATCAGCTGGATTGATGCCATGCCTGACAAGGCAAAAGATAAGGATTTTCGCGGAGTTGAGTACAGGTTACTCCCAGGTTCACGCGCAAATGCAAGGAAACTCGCTGGTATAGCGGGCGCATGCAGGTTTGTCTGGAACTACTTTCTTGCAAAGAACAAAGAGGAATACAAGCGGGCAAAGGAATCCGATGGCAAAAAGCCCTCTGTATCATTTTTCTCGCTTGGCAAGCAGTTCACGCAATTGAGGAAGGAGGTCGACTGGCTTTCAGAGTACTCATTCAAGATAGTCAGATATTCGCTCAAGCATCAGGCGGACGCCTGGCAAGGGTTTTTCAAGGGAGTCCGGAAGCATCCGAAGTTCCATTCTAAATACGGCAAGCGTCCATCCTTCACGATCCCGGATAACGTAAAGATCAAGGATGGGAGGTTGTTTATTCCGAAGGCTGGATGGATGCAAATGCGCCGAAAAGGTGGCAATCCATATCCAGACGGTAGACCGATTCGGGCTACCATAAAGAAATCGGGGCGGTATTGGAAGGTATCTGTATGCTATGAGATTGATGCACGCAAGCGCACAGAGAATGGAGTTGCGGTTGGCGTTGACTTGAACACGTACAACGTAGCATGGACGGACACGACAGGCGAACGGGGGATGCTGGATGTTCCCAAGTCGGACAAGAAGGAGATACGCATACGGCGATACCAGCGCAAGTTAGCGCGCCAGCAGAAAGGATCAAATCGCAGACGGGTAACCAAGCGGAAGATCGCCAAGTGGAAGCGTAAACAGAAGAATTGTCGCAAGAATCAAGCTCACCAAAACAGCAGGTTTCTTGCCAACCGTGCAGAGGCGTTAGTCCGCGAGGACTTGAAGTTGAAGAACATGACAGCATCCGCGAAAGGAACGGTAGAGAACCCTGGCAAGAACGTCAACGCGAAGGCAGGCCTGAATCGATCCATGCTCAACGCTTCGCACGGCAGGTTCAACCAGTATTGCGACTATAAATTTGAGACGGTAGTAGGTGTCGATCCACGGTACACAAGCCAAACGTGTAACTCGTGCGGGCACGTGGACAAAGTAAACCGTCAAACACAACGCAGCTTCAGGTGTGTGTCTTGTGGACATGCGGATCATGCAGACCTCAACGCGTCTGCGAACATACTGGCCTCCGGGATTGGGGCTTCTGCACGGCGAGGGGCGTTCGGGTTTCCGACCCCTAAGACCCGTGAAATTGATGGCGTGTTCAACTATGCCCTATAATTCCCTTTAATCATGTCAAACCGCAGGCAGTTTCTTTACCAAATCGGGGCCCCCGCAGCCGCAGCCCTCACATACAGCTCACTGATTCCTGAGCGGGTCCCGGCTGTTCTTGAACACATAGCAGGTGTGACTGGTGATGTAACGCGTGATGAGACTTTTTGGCTGGCGGTGCAACAAGCCTTCACGGTTGATCGCAGTCTGATCAATCTCAACAGCGGCGGCGTGAGTCCTTCACCAAGGATTGTACAAGAGGCTATGAAAGGACATCTGGACTACTCCAATGAAGCACCGGTGTACACCATGTGGCGCATCCTGGAACCTCAGCGCGAGGGAGTCCGACAGCGTCTGGCGTTGGAGTTTGGCTGTGACACCGAGGAGATCGCACTGACACGTAATTCCAGTGAGGGACTTCAAATTTGCCAATTAGGACTGGATTTCAAGCCCGGTGATGAAGTGCTAACTACCACGCAGGACTACGGACGCATGATCACAACGTTCAAGCAACGAGAACGTCGCGACGGCATCGTCCTTAAACAGTTTTCCATACCCGTACCCTCCGAAGATCCCGATGAGATTGTACGCTTGTTTGAGGAAAACATTGGCCCCCGCACGCGTGCCATACTTATGTGCCACATCATCAATATTACCGGTCAAATCCTGCCTGTGAAGCCAGTAGTTCAAATGGCTCGGCGCAAGGGAATCCCGGTTATCGTGGACGGTGCACACGCGTTTGGTCATTTTGATTTTAAGCATGAAGATCTGGACTGTGACTACTATGCTTCCAGCCTGCACAAATGGCTCTTAGCACCACATGGCACGGGGCTGCTGTACGTGCGCAAGGATAAAATCAAGGATTTATGGCCGCTTATGGCAGCTCCTGAGGGGATGGATGAGGATATTCGCAAATACGAAGAAATTGGTACGCACCCTGCAGCTAACTACATAGCCATTGCCGAAGCGCTGACCTTTCATCAGGGCATTGGTGCTAAACGCAAGGAGGATCGCCTGCGTTACCTGCGTGACTACTGGGCAAAACCGCTCATGCAGCACGACCGCATTCGCATGCATACCAGTCTCAAGCCCGAATTCTCCTGTTGCATCGGCACAGTCCAGATTGAGGGCATTGATACGGCGGAGTTGGGCACGCACCTCTGGGATGCACACCGTATAATTGCCACACCTATCAAACACGAGGAATTTGAAGGCCTGCGAGTTACGGCTAACCTGTTCACAACCTTGGAGGAACTGGACCGTTTCGTGGACGCCATGGAACAGGTTGTGCTCAATGGCTTACCTGCAGCAGAGAGCTCCGAGTCCTAGCGGTGGAGTGTGACATAGCAATCATTGGGGGAGGGATTGTCGGCCTTGCAACAGCTTGGCAACTGCACGAGCACTGTGAATGTCGGGTATTGGTTCTTGAGAAGGAAAATTCCGTCGCAACACATCAGTCAGGCCGTAACTCGGGCGTGCTGCACTCAGGAGTCTACTATCGGCCAGGGTCGAAGCAGGCACAAATGTGCCTGCGAGGGAGGCGGTTAATGGAAAATTTCTGCCGCACTAACCACCTACCATTCGAGCTCTGCGGCAAAGTGATTACAGGCAGCACCTCCCGGGAATTGGCCCGCCTACACACCCTACACGAATGGGGGCATTCAAATGGTGTGCAATGCCAGATTATAGACCGAGACGCACTCCTCGAACGCGAGCCCTATGCAGCCGGTAATAAAGCACTTCTGGTGCGTGATGCTGGTATTGTGGATTTTCCGAGTGTTGTAAAGTGCCTGACGTCGCTATCAAAGGAACAAGGTACCGAGATACTGACCAATTCATACGTGCACAGGGCGCACGAGGAACGTCAACATATTGTTCTGGAGACCGACAATCTCACAGTCCATGCACGACACGTCCTCAACTGTGCAGGGCTATATGCTGACCGTGTAGCTAAACTTCTGGGACAGGAGCCAAATATTCGTGTATTACCGTTCAGAGGGGAGTATTACGAACTCGTACCCCGACAGTACTGCCGCCATCTAATTTATCCCGCGGGGGATGAACGCGTCCCCTTCCTTGGTGTACATGCAACCCGCATGACAGATAGCCGCGTACTCTGTGGCCCAAGCGCCGTTCTGGCATTGTCCCGGGAGGGATACAAACGCTTCACAGTTGCACCAGCAGACATCCTGGAAACAGTCCTTTGGTCTGGCAGCTGGCATCTCGCACGCTCATTTTGGCGAACGGGCATACGAGAAATTCTGCAGAGCCTTAGCAAAAAGTATTATTTACGGATATTGCAGCGTCTGATTCCCGCAGTTAAACTATCCGATCTCAGACCTGCGCGAAGTGGTGTGCGCGCACAGGCAGTCAGAGCAGACGGCACAATGGTTCGAAGCATGTGCATCCAAGAAAGTCGACGAGTGCTGAGTGTACTAAATGCGAGTTCGCCAAGCGCAACCGCGTCACTTGCCATAGGGGAAACCTTGGCGAGAAATTTGATGAATCGGCTAAGGCCTGATTAGGAGTTTACCACTAGGATGGCAAAACCCGGCTGCTGAACTTGCACCCTCTCTCGGACTAATTCGGATCATTACAATCCTTGCCCAGCCTCGCCTGCTCATCTGTCCATTCTCTCCCTTGTCGATCACTGCGAAACGATTTTTCTGTCCTCCCCGCAAAATATCCCAATCCATTCTCTACGTTCGTTATTGCAGGGATCGGACGGGAACTCACAAGAAAATACTCGTAATCATCAAAACCAGTCCTCCTCGAAAGAGAAATGTCATAATCCCATAGCTCGCGACTCCAGCTGCGTACAACAATCATAAAGTATGGAGCAACTGTCGCATAATGGCGCAATTCCAATGTGAGGTTGATCTTGGCAAATTCCTGCTCAAATAACCTGTCAGAAAAATAAACACTTGCAGTGCCTCCTTCAGTTGAGCTGGGTTCTGCAGAAGCATCCTCGACCTCTTCTGGAGTGAGGTACAACCCAGGAAAGGAACTCTCAATAGTACTTCCTCTCAATCCAGTTCCTGCATCATCCAAAAACGGCAAACCATCAAATCTCCTTCTTTCTACGCACTTCGGCCATACGTGCAGTGCGTGTATACTGTACCGGTGATCTCCGGGTTGGTCCTCCAAAGATAATGTTACCTCATACAGCCCGAAGTTTCCCCGGTCAGGCTCCTGAATCTCCTCTATCGAATCCAAGTACACGACCAGCTCCGGTGCAGATGATTTTGCCTGCACGGGCGTGAACGATGGCGCCTCTACCGTCAATGTGTATTCGGTACCCGGAACAGGGCGAAGCCCCTGAAAAGACTTGTAAATGCCATCAACCGTGTGGAGGAGACTCTCAGTCATTTCTTGTCCGTCGGTGACGGACACAGCAGCATTCAAAATATAGGCTCTTCGGCTATTTTTGTGAGAGGTTGATATTTTCAAATTCTGGGGCTCAGG
>CAZCYQ010000017.1:0-55289 GCA_964503085.1 uncultured Rhodothermaceae bacterium
TGGAAGTACTGCGCAGTGCATCTGTGATCATAAATTGGCCGGCCCACTGCCCTTCAATAGCCGCATGTACCCTCCTATCTTCCGCAGCAACAGGGGGAAGATTAATCCCTCGCTCATTCAAAAATATATAACTGCCCACACACACCTCGCGACCTTCAACCACTCCACAGATACATCGACCTGGAGCAGTTTCTGTGACTTCCACCGAACTGAAAACCAGTTTCTCTGCCCTGGCGCTCTCAACGATCGCCTCCGCCAGTGGATGCTGAGAATGCGCTTCAAGTGAGGCCGTCAGTTGCAGAAAATCCTTGGACGAGATACCTTCTGCGGTCTCAATTGACGCAACCATGGGCGTTCCGGTCGTAAGCGTGCCAGTCTTATCAAGTACAATGTGCGTAATCTGACTGGTGCGCTCCAGAGCATCCGCTCCCTTAAACAAAATACCTCGGCGGGCCCCCGCACCAGTAGCTGCTACTACGGCAGCAGGAGTCGCCAGTCCCAAGGCACACGGACAGGCAATGATCAACACAGACACGAATGCAGTAAGTGCATGATCCAATCCCCCACCTACCGTCAACCATACCGCAAATGTGATAACTGCGATCGCCAAAACCACCGGTACAAAAATACTGGATACCTTGTCTGCCAACTTTTGGATGGGGGCTTTACGGCCCTGAGCTTCTCTGGTGAGCCTCACGATCTGTTGCAGTACTGTATCGTGTCCTGTATGGGTTACGCGAACAGTCAGGACGCCTTCTGTGTTCAGTGTGCCTGCGACCACGGATGCACCCGTTGACTTGGGAACCGGCAACGGCTCGCCAGTCAGCATGCTTTCGTCAACTGCTCCAGTTCCTTGTATAATTTGGCCATCCACAGGCACCTGATCGCCCGGTCTGACGATCACAATATCACCCGTTTGAACAGCTTCCACAGGCACATCCACCACATGCGGCCCCCGTTGTACGCGGGCAACAGGAACCTGTAGGCGAAGGAGCGCTTCAATTGCCGATCCCGTTTTTGCCATTGCGCGTGATTCGAGGAACTGACCAACCAGCACAAGCGCCACAATAACGGCTGCCGCCTCAAAATAAACCGCCGGCAAAGAGTCAAATAACCCAGGCCAGAATACAACCACTGTGCTGTATGTCCATGCTGTCCCCACCCCCATTGCAATGAGCGTGTACATGTTTGCCGTGCCCCGCTGAAGTGCAGCCCATGCGGTCCTGAAAAATCTACCCCCACTGTAAAACACAACGGGCGTTGCAACAGCAAAAAGCACCAGACGAGGTGCACTCAGTAGCATTGTAAGTACCATCAATACTGCGGCCCCCAATACCGCAACAATCAGGCGGGAATGCTTGAACGCATGCCTACTGTCCATCGTGACGGCTGCCTGGGTATATTCTGGAAAAGCCTTCAATACGACTTCAGCCTCGACCAAACCGGGAACCCATGATAGCTCAAGCTCTTCGCCGGACAGTTTGCCTCTAACCAGTGGGCCAATCGCAGCACAACGCGTCTCAATAGTTTTCTGCCCGGGAGCAATCTGTCCCTTCTGGAGCTGCAACCTAACCTCGGAGCGAGCAACTCCATAGCCCGCACTCTCAATTGTTTCTACAATGATCTTAGGCGGCAATCCCCGAACATGTGCCTCGTGCGTAGCAATATTAACAGCTACCTGATCAGCCGCCGGTAGCTGGCTTAGCCGACGCTCCAGACCTGCCGCACAGGAAGCACAATGCATCCCAGTTACAGGAATCGTCAATTGGTCGTCAGTGACTGCAGCCATACTCTTTGAGCAACCTGGCGGTAACGTGTATGTTATACGCAGGTGAGAACATATGGTACTCAGGTATATCACTCCCTTTTCATTTTGTATAGTCCTATGCGCACGATCAGTTGCAAAGAAATTTTTTCCTGCACGCCTCAGGCATTATTTGATGCACTTCATACACCGAGTTCAGTGCGTGCCTGGTGGCATGCTGACCGGATCATTGTAATTCCCCGCGAGGGCGGCGTGTTTACAGCTGCATGGGGAGAACACGAAGATGATCCCATACATGTTTCTTCAGGAACTTATGAGGTCTTCGCTCCCCCACATAAGATTGTAATGGTGGATCTCAGGTACTATGCCCAGACGGGGCCTAGCATGCCCGACGCTCCGATATCAATCACCTACGATATTTCACCGCACCCCGAAGGCGCGCAGCTGAAGCTCATGCATGCCGGTTTTCCCGAAGATGGCGAAGGGGACGCGTACTTTGAAGGATGTGTACAGGGATGGAAGATGAGTCTGGATAGCCTCCGATCCTATTTGGCAGCCGCTGTTTAGCGCTCATTCCTGGAGTGCCTCGAAAAACGAGGCTGGGATAGGCTGAACGAATCGATACATATTCCCAAAGCGGGACGACTCCTTCTCGCGCTGAAGGGTCCATCTTGCAGACTACAAATTGCCGAGAGCCTGATCCAGATCCTGGCAAAGATCGTCTGGATCTTCCAGACCTACCGATATTCTGAATACGCCGTCTCCCGCCCACTCTCGATATGCAGCAAGCGCAGCCCCCTTCAATCCAAAACTGGAATCCACGATCTCCTCTGTATCAATATAGAACAACAGACTACGGACATCTCCCAACGATACCGCATAGCTGATAAGATCCATCCGCTCCTGTAATTGTTTGGCCAGTGCAACACCTCCACTGGCTTGGAAGCTGACTATTCCAGAGAACTGACGCATTTGCCTGCACGCCAGTTCGTACTGCGGATGTGAGGGAAGGCCAGGGTAAATGACACGTTTGACGCGCGGATGTCCCTCAAGAAAGCGTGCCACCGCCAAGGCACTTTCGCTGTGTGCCCGCATCCGAAGTGGCAGTGTCGCTATGCCCCGCAGAATCAACCAGGCATTAAAGGGACTCAGTACACCGCCTGCATGTACCCCTACCCTTGCACGCAAAGCTTCTACAGCAGAACTACTACCCACAATCACACCACCGAGGGCGTCTCCATGCCCACCGAAGTATTTTGTTAATGAGTGCATTACAAAGTCAGCACCATACCCTAGCGGCTTAGTAATTTCGGGAGAGGCAAATGTGGAGTCCACACTTAGGAGGACGTCGTTCTCGTGCGCGATGTTGCTTAGTGCGCTGAGATCAGCTAGCCTCAAGATTGGGTTGCACGGTGTTTCCACATGTATCAGACGTGTATTTTGCCGTATCGCCCGTGCTACCGCCTCGTTATCCGATGCATCAACGGCGGTTACGGAAACACCAAGATGCGGGAGCAGGTCGCGTGTGTACTCAACGGCACCTGCATAAGCAACATCACTCATTACGAGGTGGTCCCCTGCTCCGAGAACATGTGTAAACAGCGCGGTAATGGCAGCCATTCCACTGGCAAAGCAGGCCGCACCCCCTGCCTCTTCAAGCACCGCGATCCGCTGCTCTAATCGCCTGATCGTCGGATTGGACCACCGACCATAGATATACGGTGCATCAGCATCCAGGCCCTCTGCAGAAAAGGGCTCTCCCGCATCAACCATATAAGAATTGGCCATATGCAACGGGGGTGCAACTGGCAGGATCTTCCCCTCAGGCTCTTCACCTGCATGGATGGCTTGTGTTCGTGGAGAATATTTTGACATGATTAAATTGTGAGAATAAACCCAGGTAAGGTAACCTGAATCAAACAGACCGTACACGACCCCGTTAAAGCTGGTCAAAATCGCCTGCCATGATTACGCCTGAACTTTTCACCTTTTTCCGGGATCTCAAAGCTAATAATAACCGCGATTGGTTTAATGCGAACCGTGCCCGTTACGAGGACCACGTAAAGGAGCCACTGCTGACTTTGATTAGAGATTTTGAAATACCGCTCAGGTCAATCAGTCCACACTTCCTGGCCATTCCCAAGATCGGGGGCTCTCTATTCCGTATTTATCGTGACATTCGTTTTTCAAAAGACAAGAGACCGTACAAGGAAGCTGCGGGCGTGCATTTTCGACATACATTAGGAAAGAATGCACATGCTCCAGGTTTTTATCTGCACCTGGGGCCCGGGGAAGTATTTGCCGCTGTCGGAATTTGGGGACCTGGCAGTAAGGAATTGCGCGCTATCAGACAACACATCGTTGACGATCCTGAATTATGGACCCAGGTAAGCCAGAACCCGAATTTCCTGAAGGTTTTCTCGGCGGGGTTTGAGCATGATAAATTGAAGCGTGCCCCTAAGGGCTTCGATCCCAACCACCCACTGATTGACGACCTCAGGTGCAAGCATTTTGTGGCTTCGTGCCCGCTGACGGAAGAGCTGGCTTGTTCGGATGATTTCATTGCTACACTGGCAGGGATATACAGTACTGGTACTGGATACATGGAGTACTTGACACGTACGCTTGGTCATCCCTGGTAACAATGCACAAAGACCGACGGGTTTGCAGCTCCGGCTAGGACCCATTGCATGTTTAGTGCGTACATCCGGCGCCCTTAGTGGGATACACAATACACGATAAACTAGACCTACCTCATCGGAATGAACCCTTTTCAGACACATGGTGCCTTTAGCTGGCATGAATACCTCGCTGCCGATGTACCTTCGGCACTCAAGTTCTACAGTGAGCTCCTTGGCTGGACAACTAGCGATATGCCCATGCCCGACGGCGAGATGTATAATCTTCTGTATAGCGGATCAAAACGTATAGGGGGCTTGATGGCCTGCCCTCCTGGCGGTGCTCCACCCTGCTGGACATATTATGTGACGGTGCATGATATCCAGAAACTGCTTGGGGGAACCGAATTAAACCTAATCGTACCTCTTAGCGATACGATGGTCGGCCCCTTTGCAGGATTCCTGGATCCACAGGGCGCTTACTTGTCCGTCATCCAATACCATGATGAGGACGAACAGGATGATCAGACTATCGCCAACACCCAGGAGGCTTTTCTCACGCATGGTGCATTCTCCTGGTTTGAGCTCCAGACTGCTGACCCGATAGCTGCAGCTGACTGGTACAGTAAGTTGTTTGGCTGGACCGTTACCGAACAACATATGGAGGCAGGAAAGTATTGGGTGATTTCCGTGGAGGATACACAGATAGGTGGAATTATGGAATGCGTATATCCAAACGTTCCGTCCCATTGGAACTGCTATGTCACCGTAGATGATGTAGATGCTATTCAGGCCAAAGCTGCTGAATTGGGAGCCACAATCACTGCGCCCGCCTTCGACTTACCGGAGGTCGGCCGCTTACTGCATATCTGTGATCCCACAGGAGCAGGACTCGCCTTTGCGACTTGGCTACCTTTTCCTGAATAGGATCGGTTGACTTTCCTGATTGCACCTACTCTATTTTTGGGTGAGCTTTCGTCTGAGGAGAATTAGCCGTGGCTTACGGGTTACCCGCGTATTTCGCAAAGAACACAGGGGCTCGAGAAGAGAGCCGAGAACAGTTGGAGTGGATCACACAACTACATCTTGGAGCCTAGGAACCTTGCTCTCTGTCTAATTGATCATGACAGAGGGCCTGGCCTGTCTGAATGACCCATGACTAAATCCCCATGACTAAATCCCTTCATTCTGCTTCCCGTCCAGTGACGGCAGCGTTTGACCGTGGGCCTGCCAAGTATTTTCACGGGCGGAAACAGATCTTGATCGATTTTAATAAAGTCGCAGGGCGTGCGATTCGGACCAAGTCTGGCACAACCTTCCTGATTCAAGGCGCACCTGGGCTGGGAAGACGGCCCTAATGTATGAATGTGAAAAGCTGGCGCGGAATAGTGGATGGAATGTTTTCAGAATGCCCGCGCGTGCCTTGTGGGATCCAGATAAATTGCGACGAACCCTCGGTTTAGGAAACATCTCCCAAGTTACAGGTGGGACAGTAGAAATCAGTGCTGGTCCTTTTGCTAGAGGTGGTGTCCCAGTTGAAAAGGCCTCCGGTGCACCACTTGATATCCTCCGAAGTGGGAAGCATCCACTACTCCTCAAGATGGATGAAGCGCAAACTCTGGAAACAACCAATGCCCCTCCTCCTGAACACGCTGGGACTGTAACCGATGTGCTTAATGCGCTTCATAACGGCGAGATGGACCGGCCTGTCATTCTGATCGCAGCTGGATTGGGGACGACAGTGGATACCTTTAGATCACTGGGAATATCAAGATTCTCATTGGAATGTCTCGTGGAATTGGGGACACTGGACAAAGAAGCAACTCGCGCGGTAATACACGACTGGCTTAAGAAAGAGGCCCGTGCCAAAGGGGATCCCACGGTATGGATTGAAGCCATTGCCCAGGAAACTCATGGCTGGCCACAGCACATTTTGTCATATGTGGAGCCCGCATTGGGTCGGTTACGAGCCGACGACGGGAATATGACAGCAGAAGGATTGAATGTTGTCCTGGACGCAGGGCGGACCTTTCGGTCGGAATATTGTGAACAGCGGGCACATGATTTTAGCAGAAAACAGCGCCATAGTCTGGCAGAACTGATTAAGGAGATTCCATTAGGAGGAACCTTGGACCCAGAAGACATCATCTCATCACTAACACAGGAGTACGGTAAACCGGAAGCAGAGATACTGTTTCGGCGGGCGCTTGACAGAGGTGTACTGCACAGGCGCAGAGGAACTTACGCGATCCCGATTCCCTCTATGCATGATTGGCTGGTGACGAATTACTCTCACATCTAGGTCAAACCTCCGCGAGTGAGCGAATTCGGGATGGAACGTTGATTCACTTTTCGCGGGGGTGATTCCCCCAAAAGATATATCGGGAATGATTCTTGTAACCTTGACACCGCGCCTACGGCTAAATGGAAGCAGTCCATAGCAAGCCGTAATCGTCAGCCCGAGCTACGAATCTACACCTGGAACTTGGAGTCTCCCTTGATTCGGATCCCATCTTGAAGTTTCTTCCGGCCGAATAGCGTGATATCCCCCATACCAGCGATCAATTCCGCGAAGGGTAATGGCATCTTCATCACCGCGGAGTACCGCCAATCCTTCTGGAGTTGCGGAGACGCTTACATTCCGAAAACCCTCCGGACTTTTGTCTCCCTCAACAGTCACCAGAGGATATCCTCCACGAGCCATATCCAGAATCACTTCCCAAAACGTCCAGTCACCCATAAATGGGGCACGCTCATTGGCCCAATGTGAATGAAGGATTTCTGTCGGATCGCTTACTCCGTTTGCAATAAGTCTCAATGCATGACCTTCAGTTCGAGATAACCCATTGTGTACAGAGGGCCATTCTTGTAAAAAGCGCCGATATGCAGCTTGCAAAAATGGCAGTTCAATATTAAGGTTGTCAGCTACTGCTTGGTGTCGTCCAGGTTTAGAACTGGTAAAGCACGCCCATGCGTCGGCAGCAGCATGAAACTGTGGTAGCTTAATTGGTTTGCGCGTGTCGAACAGGTGGCGAATCTGCGCAGGATTGAGATCACCCAAACCACGAAATGACCTAACTCCGGGATACCTGTCAATACAAATCAGAAATAGTCTCTCGGACGAGCAAAACTTGTTTTCTATCAGCCATGCAAGAATCTGAATCAATTGAAGTTGATCATACAGGTCGTGCTCAAACCAAAGAACAACTTCATCATCTTCCGCGTGCTTGCGCAGCGTTGAGTTTCGAAGCAGAAAGCTCTGTGCCAGCTCCTCTTTGATTCCCCATCCTAACGACGCCAGAAATGCTGCCCGCTTTTCACTCAGCTCCCGCATTGACAACCTACCGGGCACGGGTCCTACATGAAGCACATCCCTCCAAGGCAGCACACGGCCTCCAATGCCCGAACTGAGGATCAGGTCCGCCGCCGAATCTCCGTTAGTCACATGCAGCATTTCTCATATACATTCGTACCACGTGAAGATATATCAAGACGACCATGCACGGAATTTATCACGACGTCTACATAGACGCTTCCCCTGAACACATCTTTGACGCTGTGACATCCGAGGCCGGATTAAATGCATGGTGGACAGATGCCTGCAGCACCGAGCGAAAAGCAGGCGGAGAATATCACTTCCACTTTGAACCGGACTATGATTGGTACGCCGAGGTTGTAGAATGGTCTACGTCCCAGCATGTTGTTTGGTGCTTCACGCAAGCAGATAGTGACTGGACCGGCACCAAGCTCAGCTTTAGCATAGTCACCACCGACAGAGGCCCCCTATTGCGCATGGAACACACCGGCTGGCGAATCCTAAACGATCACTTCAGGCACACCAGCTACTGCTGGGCGCAGTACCTCAGGAAGTTGCAGAAATACTTGACTTCCGCCTGATTCACGCTGTATGACCTATGCCGAAGGCCATAGATTGCGCTTGAACGGCGAGTAGCTCCGCGTGGAAATCTGGTGTGTAGAGGGAGTCCTGTAGAGCCCCTGCTTGTTCACATGCCCAATATATCGTCCCAATATCTTAACCTCTTCAAAGATATCCGGGTCAATTCGAATATCATCAAACTCGGGATTCGCAGGCTCCAGACGGAGGCCTCCGTAATCCATGTAAACCCTCTTGAGCGAAGTTTCGCCATCATACAGCACAGCGCCGATTCCTCCGTTCGGGATATCGTCATCCACTAGGAGCACATAGTCTCCGTCATGAATATCCGCCCCAATCATAGATTGCCCTTTCACTCGTAATGCAAAGATCCGATCCAGGCTGGGGAAAATCGTTCCGAGCGTGATATTCCCCAGATTGGCTCCCACGGCTTCCTGGAGTACTCCGGCACTAATCTCGCCAAGAACAGGGATGGCCGATTCTGATTCTCGCCTGTTTTCGGGCGGCAACTGGTAGCCCGCCTCCGTCTTGATGAGATATCCCTTCTTTGCAAGTGCCTTGAGGTTCTGCGTAACACTGTTGGAAGATTTATAACCGAACTCCCGCTTAAAGTCGTCGTAACTGGGCCATTCTCGACCCTCCTCTACACACTCCGCAATGAAATCAAGCACAGCTCGCTGCTTTTCGGTCAACCGTTGGGACATAGCTACCACCATTGTTTTGTTATATTCGATGTCCAGTTACTATACTCTCAGTTATATGTTCATTTACTGAATAGCTGTTTTTGAATTTGGCGGTTTCTTGTCAGAATCTTGTCAGAATTCTACTCCTCTGATCTATCTGGCCGGTTGAAGAACTGGTCGATCAGGATGATATTATCGTCTGGGTCTGCAAGCATTAGGCTCCCGGGCCCATCAGGGTTAGCCTGCTCATCCACCTCAGACATAAGTGCTAGGCCGGAAGCCTTGAGGCGCTCCTGGATCACCCGAATGTCCGCAAACTCGTGGACCCGCCAGGCTTCCAGTAATGAATCCTCTGCATTAGCATCGGCCTTCGCTAACAAGCCGGGATTGAAGGTTAAGATGTTACCTTCAAACATGTCCTGAAAAAGCCCTATAACCGTCGTACCATTTACCATGATCAGGTAGCCCTGCCCCCGTCCTGTCACCTCGAAACCGAGTTTTTCATAGAACGCACATGACGCGTCGAGATCGCTGACAGACAAGCTCACAGAGAATGCTCCCAATTCTAATTCACCCATGATTTCGTTGATTTAGTGGTTGCCAAAAGTTAAGTGTCGGGCCGCTTACAATGTATCCGTGGCGTTCTTCTTACATCCATCCGACGACGTTCCTCTCTTGTCAAAATAACAGACGAGGCTGCTAAGGCTTTTCCATCCGCGGTCTTACGACGTTTGGAGCATCAGGGTCGTCTGTAGTGACGCCACATAGCATCCCTTCTCTCACGATTGGTTTGGGATTGAACAGATCGAAAAGACGGCCTTCGTCCTCGGGCCTCGCTGCTTCCCGCTTCACCCACAGATTGCTTTCATCGTCACTGATGAATGAAACAACTGCGGGCATTGTATCCGGAATCCTTTTCCAATCGACGGTCCTACCCAGATTGATGAACCACTGGAATTCCTCCGGCCCGTCATCCATCTCTTCCTCGCTCACAGGGACTGGGTTATGGTCTTCATAGACTCGTCGGAGCATTTCTCCAACCGGACTCAGTTCGACAAGCTCACATTCTTTAGTGGTCGGCGTCCAAAGATTCCCGGTTGGAGAGAAGTGCCATTCAAAGGACCCCTGAAAGGGAATCAACTCGCTAATTGACGAGCGCCCCCCTAAGTCGAATCCGCCCGGCTAATGGCCAACCTTTAACTCCCGGTATAGGGGAAATGGCCGTCTGTGACCGGAATCAGGTTCGTGCAGGGACTATTGACATTGACCACTTCTTGCCAGTTGCCCTCTCCACGGGTTACAGTTACTCAAAAATACAACTCACGTAAAGTGGAACCCGACTCTGAACTGCACATTCATACGTTTTTGGTCCACTGGTTCTTTTCCAAAAATTCCACTCTCCATGTACGTACAACATTCTTCGTTCAAGATCTTTCTCTTTTTATGCTTACTTCCTCTGGGAGCATCTGCGCTGGCTACAAACACACAGGCCCAGTCAGCCCTAGACCTTCCTGTCCCTGTGGATAGTGCGGTTACCATTGGACAACTGGAGAATGGCATCACCTACTATTTGCGAGAGAATCACGAGCCGGAATCTCGCCTTGAGCTTCGGCTGGTCGTAAACGCAGGTAGTGTACAGGAGGATGACGACCAGCTTGGGTTGGCTCATTTTGTAGAGCACATGCTCTTCAATGGAACAAGGCGCTTTCCTAAGCAAACGCTCATGGCATTTCTGCAGCGCATAGGCATGCAAATCGGACCAGACGTCAATGCGTACACAAGCTTCGACGAAACGGTCTACCAACTCCAAGTGCCTACGGACAGCATGGAAGTGGTACGCAAGGCATTCGAGGTGTTGGAGGATTGGGCAGCCTACGCCACGTTGAGTGATGAAGAAATTGACAATGAGCGCGGCGTGGTGATAGAGGAATGGCGTAGTGGCCGCGGCGCATCCGGACGCATGTTAGACGAATTGATTCCGACTCTTCTTGGTGACTCACACTACGCAGAACGACTCCCCATCGGTGACACGCTTGTGATCAAACAGAGCTCCTACGAGACTGTGCGACGTTTTTACGAAACTTGGTATAGACCGGATCTGATGGCTGTTGTCGTAGTCGGGGCTCTGGATGTATCTACTATGAAGTCACTTGTAGAGGAGCATTTTTCCACGATCCCTCCCGCCGTAGACCCAATACCTCGTCCGACATTCGATGTGCCGCTACAAGAGATACGATACAAGGTTATAAGCGACCCAGAGTACGACTTCTTTCCAGGACTTTCGTTACTCTACAGACAACCAAAGATGACCGTTAAAACCGTCGCCGACTATCGCCAGTCTTTGGTGAGGTCATTGGCGAACGGTATGCTCTCACGGCGTTTTTCCGAGATTGCTCAGGATGGTACAAGTACCCCTTTCCTCATAGCAAATGCCGGCCTTGGGGATATGGTGCGCGGTGCGTCGTTTTTTGTTTTACAAGCATATGCGAACGAAGACAGCTTAACCGCTGCACTTCGTACGGTGGTGCTGGAGGCGGAACGCGTCAAGCAGCACAGCTTCACTCCTGGCGAATTTTCACGCTTCAAAGAGTCATTCATGCGCTCGCGCGAAGAGGCGTATAATGAGCGCGAAAACACCCCTTCGGCAAGACTTGTATCCTCATATGTTTCCCATTTTCTAGAAGACAATCCAATCCCCGGTGTAGTCAATAATTATCAACTTGCACAACAGCTCGTGCCTACAATTACACTGGAAGAGGTTAGTGCGTATCTGCCGGAGGCACTGAGCAGTCAGGATCGGGCAATTACCGTGGATATCCCGGAGAAAGAATCCCTGGAATGGATTACCGAGGATCTGTTAGCTAGTACCTTCGAAAAATATAATGGTACTAAGGTAGAGCCATATGTTGATACGGCAGTTGATGCTCCCCTGTTTGAAGAAGTGCTGACTCCGGCAGCGATCGTAAGTGAACGTTCGATCTCCGAACTTGGAGTTACGGAGATCACGTTGGATAACGGGATTCGTGTCGTGATGAAGCCCACAGATTTCCGTGCTGACGAGGTTCAGTTTGCTTCCTTCAGCGAAGGTGGGACCTCCTTGTATGACGACGATGAGTTTCGAGCGGCGACATATGCAGATGTTTTCGTCGGCAGCAGCGGTGTCGGTGCGTTTGACCAGACAGCATTGGGGAAAAAGATGTCGGGCAAGCGCGCCTCTGTATCGGCATCAATTGGCTCGTTGTATGAAGGATTCAGAGGCGAAGCTTCACCGAAAGATTTGGAGCTTTTATTCCAGTTGATTCACCTGCGTGCTACGCAAGCACGGCTTGACTCGTCAGCATTTCTGTCTGAGATCAACTTCCAACGCACATTTCAGGAGAACCGAAGGAATTCCCCGAATGCTGCATTCAGTGACACACTCCGCACTACGCTCTATATGAACCACCCGCGATACCGCTCTGTCACCTTGGAAGAGCTTGATGCCATTGATATGAAGCGCACCCTGGAAATATATCAGGAGAGATTTGCAGACATGGATGACTTTGTCTTCATTTTCGTAGGTGCCTTCGAAGTTGACACGGTGAAGGCACTTGCCCAAACCTACCTTGGCACTCTTCCTGCTACAGACCGGGAGGAAACCTGGCTGGATAAAAGCGCTCAAAACCCTGAGGGTACAGTGGTTAAAACCGTTTATAAAGGTCAGGACCCACAGAGTCGCGTCAGCATTACCTTTAATGGCCCTTACACACATTCACGACAGGCACGCCATCAAATGGAGTCTCTAGGAATGTTGCTTGACATCCTTTTATTCGAGGAATTGCGGGAAGAGCGTGGTGGTATCTATGGTGCGGGAGTTAATGCCACACCACTTCGACGCCCACGAGAATGGTACAGATTCTCGATCAGCTTTGGCTGCGATCCAGACCGTGCCGAAGAATTGACGAATGCTGTCTTCGAAACCATTGAAGAAATTAAGCGCGACGGTGTGTCGGAGGATTACGTAGCACGCGTACAGGAACAGCAGCGCCAAGCCCGCACTGTGAGTCTTGAGGAGAATGGATTCTGGATTGGCGCACTTCGCTCAGCCTACTATGCAGATAGTGGCTCGGACCCACTTGATGTTTTACGTTACGATGAACTTGTGGATGGCCTGACGGCTGATGACCTGCAACAGGCTGCTATAGAATGGTTAACTGATCGCTATGTACAGGTGACTCTGATGCCCGAACAGTCTGAGTAGATCGTTCTGGCAAAACTTGACTCTTTCTGCTGACGACAATTCCGAGTTTTCATACTCCTTCATGTTTTTCCCTTGAAGCAGGTGAGGCGCGTAGATCTGAGGTCAGAGGAGCTGCAGGAAGGTCGCGTTTGATCTGCTGTGGGTTTTGCCTTTGGCGAATGTGTGATCTGGACTGAATGATCAGATTCTAATTGATCTACGCAGCTTCGTGGGTTGTTCCAATCCTCCCGTAAAAGTACCCGCACAAGTCGACTTGCCTGCCGCAGCAGTATCCCGTATAGGCAATCGAACTCGCATGACGCATCAATATCGCGAACAGGCAAACTCACAGAAAACGCTGCCATTTCTACTTCACTCATGATTTCTTTCATTTAGTGGTCGCCAGGAAATTGAATATCGATCGGTTTAGAGTGTGTCAGTTGGCTTCTTAGATGGGTTGCTGACCGTTTTCGACCCACGTGGCCCGGTTGTGACGTCTGGCAACCCTCCTAACCTCGAGGCTTCCTCCACCAAATGTTGAGCTGCATCTGGGTAATTCGGTGATAATTACCCGGGTTTCCCGCAATCAGGACTTTATTGTGCAGGACTTTATTGCGCACAGTTTGGCCATATGGAGCACCGATTCAAAGCCATGCGGGTCACCATTCCAAGGTGTCGTCGGCCCTCCTTCACGATTCCTGCTGTTGATGTCGATGCAACATAACTTTGATGCTGTTAACTGTACTACTGGCACAAAGAAGGCCTCTCGCTACGGAGGACCACAGCCGCAATTGCTATAGTCTGAGTCATTTCGCGGTAGCGACACGGGATCACGGCCCAGCCAACTGTGCTCAATAGGTCTGGACTACGCTGGAGAATCGTTGCCTCTCATCCTCTGTATGAGCAGAGGGCAAGTGGCGACGATTTAGTGACGACATACGTGCCGCAAGACCTTCGGAACATCCTCAAAGTCTTGGCTCTACAATTGAGTTGTATTACTACGAGATCTGAAATGTCATCCTTCGCTGCGTACTCTGAAAAGCTACTGCGCTGCACACTGTTTGTGTCACTTCTGTTTCTAGGGGCCGGCCAACGAACAGACGTGCCCAGCGAGGTATCCTTAGTTCGGGCGGCTGATCTCACTTTGACCGAAGTGTTCCGCATTGGAGACGAGGCTGCCGGAGATACCGTGCTTTTCGGCGGTGACATTGAAGTAGCTGTTGACTCAAGGGGGCAGTTATACGTGACGGATCGGGGAATAGCGGGCATCCGGGTTTGTTCCAATACCGGAGCCCTGATGCGAAGGATAGGCCGAGCTGGTGACGGACCGGGCGAATTCCAGAGCACGCCACTGGTTCACGTGGGATTGCAAGATACCGTCTATGCACTGGATATAGAAGCTAATCGGCTGACCGTGTTTGCGCCGAATGATTTTTCGTCAGTGGAGACCGTAGACATTTCGGGCACGACGACCTTCAACGCCGAATTTCAGACCTTACAGTATGCGCAAAGCCTAGTAGGTGTCGTAAGGGATGGATTTCTTGTTCGATTTGAGGACGAAATAATTCCGCTAGTGTCAGATATGGATGCACCTGAACATGTAGTGCTCAAGCTGTTGGACCGTAAAGGGAATGTAACCGCAGACACGATCGTACAGATGCCTAAGCGTGACTTGCTACATGCGAGAACTGGTGGCCAGTCGGCCATGACAATAAAGATTCCCTTTGCGAGAGACGTTTTCATCGTACTGAGCCCGGATAACCTATTGTATTACGGCCGTAATGACTCGATCGAAATAAAGGTCCGATCCATAGACGGCAACACGAATCGCACTATCTATGTCCCCCACGACCCGGTGCCAGTGACAGAAGTCGAAAGAAACATATGGCTAAGCACATACCCCGATGCACGACATGAAATGCGGTCCGTCCTGCCTGAGACGAGGCCGGCCTATGAAGCGCTTGTATTAGATGACTCGGAGCGCATTTGGCTAAGGCTAAGTGCACCAAAAGATGCGGTTGAGGTGCGCTGGATTGTCGTAGACCTTGAGGGCAAGATACAGGCCACCACCACATTACCCTCAACAATCTGGCTGAAGGCGATTGCAGGCAACCGCGCCTTTGGCACTTCAAGTGATGAGCAGGGTGTGCCGTTTGTGGTAGCCTATGAAATCACGCCATAAGGAGGCATCCGGCCGGGCGCAACTATTTTTCGCTACCCGAGCTACAATAATTTTACAGCATATCTGTTCGTACCACGTGTAAGGCTCGTAGCCACCGCTGCTGCGGCCGCCCCCGCCCCGGACTCCCCTCCGACGATGACCCTGTCGTAGTTGTATCTAATTTAATAGTGGAAGGTGTGCGTGTACTTGATGAGCAAGGTGCGCACTTCTGTCGCCGGCAGGCGAGGCAGCACCCGATCCCGATCTGTATTCAGGTTCTGGTTATAGACCACCCATAGGTCGTTGCCTTCCCTGAAATTGTACCGCACGCGTACGTTACCACTGACTACGTGCTGAATACTGTTGAGTTGGAGAAACACGTTGGCGCTGAACTTGGCATTTAATGCGCTGCCAATACGAAGGCGACCCAGGTGAGCCAGAAACGTGTCGTTGCGCGACGGAAAGCGGATACGCGTCAATTGGTAGGAACCGGACAGTTCGAGATGCTTCGACAAATACCAGATGGGGGCGGCACCCACTGCCACTTGCCAGCCATCGTAAAATGCACCGGTTTGAACGTGGGGTCGTATTTGGAAGAGGCTTGTGTGCGACACATTGTATTTTGCCCGTACACGAAAAAAGTCGTACCGACCGGCCGGGATCTGTACCTGATCTGACAGCGCAAAGGGCTCCCTCAGAAGTTCCGTCTGGATCTTGAATTCCACGCCGCCTCCCGCGCCGCTCTTGGCTGCGAAATCCCACTCCAGACCTAATTCGGCAGTTTCGATGTCAAAGGACGGGCTGGAAAAAGCAAATCCGCGGAAGCTGGGCCGGTGCCAGATAAGCGGAGAGTCGGAGCCCTTGACCCAGGTGTACGACGTCGTGTGATCCACGAGGAAGTAATTGATTCGTTGCGTGAATCCTATGCCCGGGTTGTATGCAGGGCCGGCCCACTCTGCGATTGAGTTATAGCCCCATCCCCGCCGCCTACGTCGTTCTGCGGATATGGCAATGCGCGTAGCGTCAAATGTGTCGACTTCTCGCGCTTCGTGATCTACAGATTGTGACCATTGGTAGATCAGAAAGTCTTCACCTCTCAAATGGACGATACCATCAAGGCCAAAGGCCAAGTTGTATTCGCCATTCTGTCCTAGTCGACTCGTGAGCATGCCCCCAAGGCGACTTAGTCCGTCAGGCATTTGACGGCGTAGTCGTAGGACCCCGAAATTCTCTGAGGATCGTGTGTCACTGACACCGGTTTGAAGCCCCAAAACCCCGAAATCCCACCCGCCGATGCGGCCCACCACGCGTCCGCCGCCCCATATACGCACGGGCTGACCAGTCTCATCCAAACCGATGCGTCGACTGTGAAAGAGTCGGCTTTGGGTTCCTACACGAAAGTCAAACAGTCCAGAACGCTCCTGAAAGAACTGTCTTTTCTCAGGATAGAAGAGGGAAAATCGCGTCAGATTGACCTGCTGATCGTCTGCTTCCACTTGGGCGAAATCGGTATTGAATGTCAAGTCAGCCGTCACGTTATTGGTCAGCCCGTATTTGAGATCCAGCCCGCCCCTCCACGAGTTGGTGCGTGCATCCTGGGCGGCGCCAGGCCGCGATTCAGTACCGCCCAGACCGTAGCCGGTCACGTAAAGCGGCTGCTCAGACTTAATGCCCTCAAACACGATTTTTTGGGCCAGGGAGGGTTTGAGAAAGGCCCAATCGGCTACTGGCGGTACGGGGGGAAACACGACACGCTCGGTTTTGCGCGCGACCTTGCGCTGGAGTGCGATTCCCATTACTACAGCACCCTCTTTATTTTGGAACCGCAAACTGCTGATCGGAACACGAATTTCAGCGAACCACCCTTCGGGATCAATGGTCGTGGCTACGTCCCAGTACGTGTTGAAATCTCCGTTTATCCAGCCGCCGGAAGAGATCCCACCTCCGCTTGCATCATTGGAGATGGCCGCGTCCTTTCGTATACCGGCTGGGGTCGTTGTAAACAGCAGCGCAGTCTCGTCATCGTTAAACGTATCAAGCAGGATTTCAAAATGATCATCTCCGCTCAGGCGGTCGCGGTACAAAGTATTTGCCCGAAGCCCATCGGGGTCGCTGTCAAATGCGCGCAGCGCGAGGTACACATACTCGTCATCGTAGGCCACCAGGAATTCCGTTCGTTCGGTCGCTGGCGCGCCATTGTTAGGCTCATACTGTACAGGGATCCAAGGCGCAACCGAATCCCAAGCAGCTTCGGTGCTGATGCCATCTAGCGTAACGGGGCCCGTTACACGCGGAATGGTCAGAGGGGGGCCCGTTTGCGCAGAAGTGCCGTTGACAATCGCGAGAAGCGCCGCGAACATAAGAATGAAGCGCATAAGCACAGAGCGGGGCCGATATATGTTGGTCAAATCCAAAGCTTCCACCCTACATCTCCCTGTTCTGTGATCGAATCCAGAAAGGGCTTGGCATTACATAGAACGGGTGGTACGAATTGTAGGTCATGTGCGCCCAATATAGGCCTGTACGTAGTAAACCGGGCCGGGTGCTGCTCGCGCCCGTGGTCCAGAACGGGGTAAGAACAGTCGAGGCCTGGATCGTTCCGTCCTCCATATCCTCGTACTCCGACTGCATGGCCCCAAAGTTATTCGGCTTCGGATAGATACTACGTTCGCCGGAATCAAACATGACAGGTGCGTGATAGCTGCTTGACCCGGTTCAACGATTCGGCATCGGGTGGATTCCAGGCGCAGAATTCGTGCGCCACACGACCATGCATTCTGCGGATGGGATTTTTTCGTGGATAACTTTTTCCATAATGTAGAATACTCGCTGGATAATGGACATTCACGCAGCACCGGAGTCGTCCAAATTTCCAGGAATTGGCTGCGAGTTGTAATAGATGCTTGTTTGAATTGCAAAAATCGAGCGGCACTAATTGTGGAGTAATGGAAATTACCCCCTTGCAATGTCAAGTGAGGGCATTACCAAGTACATTCTCTGACAGATTACCTTCGATTTTGAGATGCTAAACCTGACAAGTCTTTGATGGTGCTGCAGTCATGAACAAATCTCGGATGCCTGCAACGATCACCGAAAACATTCCGGCCACTTCCTTAACCACCTTGAAAAGGACCTCGCCGTCGAGCGCACCTTTTTGACCATTTTCGTAGCCTCTAAGCACTTCCATCGTGACAAGACCCAAGCCCGCTTAGACCCGAACGAAGGTGGACGGAATCATTCGCTGCGGCAATTCATTCACCGCGTGACGTGCACCGTTCCAATTTGGTCACGGTCAGTATAACTTTGTCTCCAAGGCGGAAGCCGGCCGGTTTTATGATGAACCCACTTTGCTGTGTGTCAACCAATACGGGGCCTTCAACTCATCCGTTTAGTCCAATTTTCGGTTTGAACCGCTGCTATTGCATTGAGGAAATCGGCAACAAGACCATCCACGGCTGGGATACTGAAAAGAATGCCGTAGTGGCGTAGATTCTTACCAGGGGCCGCAGGGCTAAACGTGCTTCATAACTTCGAATGACAACTCGATTGACAATATCTGGCAGCTCACGAACAAGAGTGTCCGCCAGAAAATTATCTACGTGTATGAGACTGTTGTACCAAAACCATCGAATATTATGCAACAGTCTCCGGGCATTATCTAGGATTCATTCTCTGTTGGGATTATGTTTGGCAAAAACCTCAAAGATAGATCCGTTTTTTCGCGGCACAGCCGAACAAAGTTGGTGCTTCCCCCATTTGTATAGGAGAAGAGCCAACTTCAGAACCATTACAGACACCCCCGGTTACATGGGATGTCTCCCTCACACGTGAATACCGCTTTCATTCAAGAAGTTTTGCATGCGGTTCATATATACCTTATCCCTTTCTTTCTGGTCTCGTTGCCTCGGAAGTACCCCGTTAGATCAAAGTGTCTCCAAATGAGCACATATTTTTCATTTTTTGGCCTGCAAGCAAGTCGGGTCCGCGTGTGGTGGGCCTGGTTTTTGGTCCTGATCAGTGTTGCGTCCGGGCGTGTGGGCCTGGCCCAGGAAAAGCAACCTGTATTTGAGCCCCGGGTTGTCGTCATACAATTTGAGCCGGGTATTGCCATAGGAGCGGACGCAGCCAAGACGGGACTAGCGGCTTTTGACCGCGCGGTGGCCCGCTACCAGGTGGAGGTGATTGAGCGTGCATTTCCGTTTCTGGATTATGTGGAACCCACACCGAAGACGGCCAAGAACCTTGCTGCGCTTCGCCGCACGTACTATGTTCGCTACCGTACGGAAACAGATCCAGAGCGTGTAGCACGGGCGCTGTCTGCCGTGCAGGGCGTTGTGTATGCCGAGCCCGTTCTCATCCACCGCATGTATGGTCCCGAGCGCCCAGCAGACCCCAATGACTCGTCTTACGGTGATCAGACGTATCTGCGACATATGCGCCTGCCGGAAGCCTGGGATCTCGTCAAGGGGGAGGATGGCACGCCGCCGGTGGTGATTGCCATCGTGGACAGCGGAACCGACTGGGATCACGAGGATCTGCTGGCCAACGTGTGGACCAATGAGGACGAGATTCCCGGTAACGGCATTGACGACGATGCGAATGGTTTCATTGATGACGTGCACGGGGCAAACTTCGCCAACGGGGACGAGATGGACAACGACCCCAAGTCGCAGTATGGACATACGCACGGAACTTTGGTTACGGGTGTAGCCAGTGCCGTGACCGACAATGTGACCGGGCTGGCCGGTGCGGCCTGGAATGCCGAATTCATGTCTGTCAATGCGGATTGTCTGGATGGTATGGTTACTTGTACCTACGCGGGCGTCCTGTATGCAGCCGCCAACGGTGCCGACATCATTAATGCCAGTTGGGGTGGATTTTCTGGAGGGCAGGAGTTAAAAATGATCGTGCAGACACTCGATCTCGCCACGGACATGGGGGCATTGGTAGTGGCAGCAGCCGGTAATGACGATATCAATAGCGATATATCTCCAAGCTACCCTGCTTCGCATCCTCGCGTGCTTTCGGTGGGCGCAACGGAGAAAGATTCGCGCGGACGGGCGGAGTTTTCGCAGTACGGAAAGACGGTGAACGTCTTTGCTCCCGGCGAAGATATAATTACGACATCGCCGGGCAACGAATACGATTTTTCAGCCAGCGGCACTTCCTTTGCATCGCCACTAGTAAGCGGTGTAGCCGCATTGGTAAAGACCCAGTTTCCCGAAATATCGCCGGATGCGCTCAGGGAGCAGTTGCGGCTTTCCAGCGAGAACATGGATGCAGAGAATCCGGGTTATGTTGGGCAACTGGGCAGCGGGTATGTCAATGCGGAGGTGAGTCTGCGAGCGCCCACGGTTCCGGCCGTCCGTGTCAAGCGCTGGTCCTGGAGTGATGCTGACGGAGACGGTCAGATTGATCCCGGGGAACACGTGACGGTTGACGCTACGGTCATCAATTACCTGTCGGCCGCCCAGTCGTTGACCGTGGAGCTAGTGCCAGCCGAATCGTATCCCTTCATTACTATGATGGCGCCTAAGTATCAGGTGGGCTCTTTGGAGAGTGGCGATTCCACAGAGGTTACATTCCAATTCGAGGTTGCCGCGGATGCGCCCCCGAATGTGAGCGCGCGGTTTTATGCTCGCGTTCGCGACGGTGCGTTCACAGACGAAGTGGACATGTTTCATTTTGGTATAAACAGGCGGCCTGATTTAGTGCACGCTTCGCTCAGCGCGCTGTACGCTGCCACTGACGGCGACAACTGGACCAACAATACCGGATGGGATACCACCATGGTGCCCACGGGGGGGGAGTTCGCAGACTGGTATGGAATAATAACCGTCCAGGACAGGGTTATTGGACTTGACCTCTACGAAAACAATCTAACTGGGATGCTGCCTGTTGAGTGGAGCGGTCTCTCGGAGTTGGAATTATTGTTGCTAAGTTTCAATTCGCTGTCGGGGCCGATCCCTGCGGAACTGGGACAGCTATCGGAATTGCGAGTACTGGATCTAGTTGGTAATTTGTTGAGCGCAGAGATCCCTGCAGAATTGGGACAGTTGTTGGCATTGCAGGAACTGTGGCTGGATATTAACTCGCTATCGGGGCCGATCCCTGCAGAACTGGGACAATTGTCACAGTTGCGATTGCTGACGCTGAATAGTAATTCGCTGTCGGGGTCTATCCCCGCAGAACTGGGGCAACTCTCGGAGTTGCGATTGCTGTGGCTGGCGGACAATTCGCTCTCTGGGCCAATCCCCGCGGAACTGGGACAACTGTCCCAACTGCAAGTGCTGTTGCTGAGTCGCAATTCGCTGTCCGGGCCGATTCCTGCGGAAATGGGACAGCTGTCACGACTGGAAGTCCTGTCGCTGGATAATAATTCGTTGACAGGTCAGCTGCCGCGGAGTTTCATGCAACTGGACAGTCTTAAGTCTTTAACCTTTGACGGTCAAGATCTTTGTGCGCCTTCGGACGATGAATTTCAGGCATGGCTGGGCAGTATCCCGAATGTGTTCGGACCTACCTGTACGGTTGTCGCTGTGGAGAACGCGTCGCTGCCGGAGGTCTTTACAATACAGGGCAACTATCCCAATCCCTTTCGGGATGCGACGCGCCTGGTGCTGGACCTTCCATGGCCGGCCCGTGTGGCGGTCGAGGTGCTGGACGTGACGGGACGGCGCGTGCTTTCGGTACCGGCGGTGGCGTTGTCTGCTGGCTGGGAGCGCAGCCTGGAATTACGCGGCGAAGCCCTGCCCTCGGGAGTGTACTTGTACCGCCTGATCGCGACGTCGTCCGAAGGGAGAGTTTCAACGCATATGGGGCGTTTCGTACAAATCCGATGAGGGGCATATCGGGAGCCAAACGGATTTTGGCACCGCCGGATCTCTGAAATGGGTCGGTGTGTAAGACACGTGCGGCGAACGGCAGTCATGCGTATGTAGGCTGACCGAATCTGGTCGTCCATCTGGACCGAACTCGTAGCGTAGGTGGGCAGCGCGGTACATCTAGATGGAGAATGTTTGCCTGCGGCTTTCACCAATTCTGCTATGGGCCTGTTCCCTGTCTTCGATCACGTTTCTGCCCGCTGCTCATCAAATCGGAAGTGCGATTTTCCTGCACCCCGATTTTCAGGCAAGGTCATGTTTTCGCCCCCAGAAGCTTCTTGGTTTGGGCGTTCCCCCTAATTTATGTGTGGTGGATACTCACCAGTTTCGTATCGGCTAACCGCACAGCAACTTTATGTCGTAAACTGGGCGCCCAATCTACCGCTCCGTACTAGTCTTTGTAGCCACGCCGCAAGTCGTTGTCGTTGGCACTTGATGAGGACTACTTTGGGCAAAGATTGCGTGTTCTGGGGAATGAATGCCAAGGTACGTATACCGAGCGAAGTGGGCCACATGGCCGGAATATGCACCAAGGGGGCCGATTGCTCTGGAATGAATGGGCATGCAGCATGCGTATAGCTTGGACACGGAGTTATGACGGCGCAATAACGCACGCAGGACTGGCTCTGAACAGCATTCACATAGGATATCAACCAATGCAGCCTCATATATTTCTCCAGGCCTCCCGCAGAAGTGCTCGCACAGGCCTACTTGCTTGTCGCAGTAATCTCCGGTAGTAGGCATCTGTGTCATCATTTGCATAATGTAGCTGTGCTCCACCATCCAGAAGCATAGTCACAATGGTTGTATATGCTTTCTGGCGGGAACTGGCGCCGCCAGATTCCCATGATCCGTGAACTGCCCAGCCCAGCGGAGACGAAGTGTGGTCCGTGCACCATACCTCCAGCGGTGCCCCTGCTACCAGTAGCATGTGCACATGATCAGGTTGACCAAACCAGGCTGCCTGATGCAGCGGCGTCCCGCCATCAAGGCCCGGAGCGGTTAGGGATGCCTTTGCTTCTATCAACAGTTGTACCGGCCAGTCTGCATTCCTGCCTGCCATGTCCGCCAATAATCGATCCTCGCCGGAGTTACCTGTGTGGGCAAGATGCGGACTCGCCAAAAGAATTCGTCGGGCGTCCGCCTCTTTGCCACTGGACATTGCCAAAGCCAGCTGATCAGCCTCAGTGAGAGAAGTGCTCGCGCCCCGGTCAGCCAGATATGCCGCGATTGTGGTAAACCCGCGACGGGCTGCATGCGCATAAGCAGTCTTCTGATACGCATTCAGCGCATCGATCTTTGCTCCGGCACAAACGAGTTGCTGTACAGCCCGTAAGCGGCGGCGGCGAACCGCAACATGTAGCGGTGTCTCTGCTGCAGGACCCCTGCGCATTTCCAGATCTGCACCCTTTCGTAGGATACTTCGCAATCGCACATCTCCAAAGCGTCCATATCCTGTATCTAGAAATGCATGTAACGTCATATCCAGTTTGTATACCCACAATTAGAGGCCTCGCACTTGATCCCGGCACGGAAGTACTAGCCCGGCTAACTTGGGTTCAAACCTTTGCTGAACACCTGCATATTTAACTTTAATTCAAACACGAGCTCACCAAAAATGTCCAGTCCAAAAACCCGACCAACAGAGGCAGACGTACAGAATTTTCTGGACGAACTCGGACGCCCCGAACAGCAGGCAGACAGCGCTATTCTCCTTCGCATGATGGGAGAAGCTACTGGCGATTCACCAACAATGTGGGGGCCCACTATTATTGGGTTTGGTCAATTCCATTACCGTTATGCATCGGGACGCACCGGTGAATGGTTCAAGGTAGGGTTCTCACCCCGAAAAAAAGCCTTCAGCCTGTATTTAGCCGGTGGGTTAGATCACCATAACGAAGCCTTGAAAAAGCTGGGCAAACATACACGCGGCAAGAGTTGCCTCTACATCAAACGACTGAGTGATGTAAACCTGGAGGTTTTGGAAGAGATGATCCAGGAAGCATGCTCAATTGCAACGGGCCTGTGTGCTACTGAGGCCGCGACCTGAAATAAACTTGCTGCGTGCGTAACATCTTCCGAAGTTCAGGAGCTGCTGAGTCATCCTCGTCGTTCTTTCCAGACAGTTTAGCCACAACTTCGCCCGACTGGTAAACCATCCGGTTTGATGCGAGTGCAGGCAGTCTCGCCCCAGGGCCAACAATACCTGCCAGATTTAAAGGGTCGGCGGCGCTAAGCCCCACAGGTTCGGCGCAGAGCGTTTTATCCCGCCTGATACGCCGTAATAACCCCACCGCCTCAGGTAATCCGAACTGCTCACCGGGGACTCCTGCAATAAAGCGCCCTCCCCGAACCTCTCCACGAAGCTCCATATCCCAGAAAATGCGTACGAGATCACGCCATGGCGGAAGGTTGGGTTCCCGTAACAGTACCCGACGACAGATAACTCCATAACGTGCCAATATGAGCTTCGCCAATCTTGTATTTGCATCATCATCCTGCACCTGTCCTCGTGCCAGGATACTCCACCGACCGATCGCATTCAAATGTACTTCCGTCCTGCGACGCTTTCGTCGCTTATCTACTGGAGTCAACAGGAATCGCAAGCCTGCAAACCCATCACTGGTCACGATCCCACGTGAGACCAGCTCCTGCAGGGCCGATTCAATCTGTGTGGGCAGGAGATTGCAGGCATTTTCCAGTTCATGCAGAAATGAGGCCCCTCTTGTTGTGAACACTTCAAGAACTTCTTCGGCGACCGTAGATAGCTCGTCCTGCGAGGCTGTACGGCTGAACAGATCACAGTCCTCTCGAACACAAAGGGTAATGGAGGTTGAGCGTATCGGCGCAGACTTGCTGACCACTGCCCGAAACCACTGCACCTGTCCGGTCATGCACAGCAGATCCAGCATTGCTGGACTGTAATCCCTGACGCGTACCGATAGAACATCTGACTCCCAGGCAGCAGCTTGCAATGCGAAGCCGCTCAACTGCTTTATAACGGCCAGCAATCCATCCTGTCCAGCAACCTGATAAGCGGGGGCTGCTTTTTGCCACGCGAATAAAAACCGTACATAGTCTGCCTGTGTGACCGGGCTGATTTCAGCGCGAAGATGGCCAACGGTCCTTCTGTAGACTTTTGCGAGAATCCCGCGATGACACCATTGTCTGGATCCGCTGGTGTTTTGAGTAAAATTGCCTCTAAGCAGTGCTCCCCGGCCTTCTAGGGCCACGAGGGCAGATTCAGCATCAGCAGGTGTGATATGCAGATGTGTTGCGACTTCTTCAGCCGTCATTGGTGCATGCACTTCCATTAGCCCAAGCACAAAATCCTGCACAGCTTCGGACGTATCCACATCGTTGTCCAATACTTTTACCGATGGGGTTACTACCGCCTGTTCCCAGAGCATTAAGGCTTCATGTAATCTTTCCGCGGCAACCCATAACTCCCGTCCTTCTGCAAGGCGAAGAAGGGCTGTTCGACCATCCCGGACAAGTTCATCAAACCAGTCCGTGTATGGACTGTCCTGCCTGGCATTAAGGCAGCCGGCAGTCAGCAGACAATCATGTAATTCATCAGTACTCCGAATCCGGGGCTGTATTTCTTCCAGTACTTCCTCCAGAATCCCCGCATCCAGATAACCCAAATCCATGTTCTGGGAAGGCTCAAAAGCTCGACGACGGTATACCGCTTGTGCGCGTCGTTCCTGCAGTGGCGCATCATCCAGGAAGGCGTAAGGGCTTGCGGCCAATACTTCCTGCGCCAAGGATGAAGGTTCTGGTGTACTCACCGCATGAACTTGAATGGCTTCTGACTGGATCTGCTCTAACAATCTCTGGAGGAGTTTACAATCCATTGCCTCCTCCAGACAGTCTTCAAGCACCTGGTCAACCAGGGGATGTCTGGGCGGTGTACGCTCGCCGGAAAAATTCTCCAAATGTACTCCGGCATCTGGAAATATCGAATCCAATATATCTTCGGCCTGCATTCGTTGCAACTGCGGCGCCACCTTCTTTCCTCCACGCGCCCGTGGCACCACCAGTGCAATATTCATCACCCAGCGCCAGCGCACTTGGAACATCGGAGCCCCTAGAACTGCCTGCACCAGGATATCCCTTACCTTCGTTGATTCGAGAAGCTTAAATACATCCTCTACGGGAAAAGAGTGTTGCGGTCCGAATGAAAGAAGGATGCTGTTCTCGGTGGCTGCCGCCTGCAATTCACAGTTATATATCTGGCAAAGCCGTTTGCGTAACGCCAAGCCCCAGGCACGATTGACGCGCGCCCCATACGGGGTATGAATCACTAACTGGGTCCCACCGGAATCATCAAAAAAACGTTCGGCAACTAGTTTTTCCTGCAACGGAAGTACACCGAGTGACTCCCTGGAGGCAACTAGGTACTCGGCTATCTGCACAGCGGCCGGACCAGGGAGCTTTTTATTTTTCTCTAGCCAGTTCGCTGCGTTTGTGCGACTGTCCAGATATGGATTGATCGTCGCCCGGAACTTCGAGAGTGCTCTGGAAAGCTCGTCGCTGCGTGCATTGGATTCCCCCAACCAAAACGGAAATGTGGGTGGTGCGCCCTGGGCATCTTCTACTCGAACAATACCCGAACCTACTTTTAGAATGCGCCATGAACTACTGCCCAACTGAAATACATCCCCTGCAAAACTTTCAACTGCAAAATCTTCATGAACCTTCCCGACTGGTGTTCCGGTTGGTTCCATAATTACCCTGTACTCCGCAGAATCCGGGATTGCACCCCCGGATGTGAGTGCGACCAAACGTGCAGCAGGTCTGCCGCTGATACGTCCGTTGATGGCGTCATGGTACAGAAGCGCTTTACGCCGACCACGGGCAGTATCAAACCCCCGTGCAGTCATTGAAACCGTTGCGTCAAAAACCTTACGGCTAAGATTACGATAGGGCCAGGCACGCTTGAATAGTTCATAGAGCGCGTCTGTTTGCCAATCTTCCGCAGAAGCCTCTGCTATAATCTGCTGTGCTAGCACATCTATCGGGTTTTCGTGGGGCTCCACGCGCTCCAGCATCCCATCATGAACGGCAGCAAGCAAGGCTGCACATTCAAGCAAATCATCACGTGTGGTTGGGAACAGTCGCCCTCTGGCAATCCCCCCAATGTAGTGCCCCGACCTGCCGACACGCTGTAAGAATGTCGAAATGGATCTTGGGGACCCGATCTGACAAACCAGATCAACGGATCCAATATCGATGCCCAATTCCAGAGAAGCTGTGGCTACAAGTACACGAAGCTCTCCCCGCTTAAGCTTAACTTCAGCATCTCGCCTGCGTACGTGTGCCAGACTACCGTGATGTGCTGACACGTTATCCCGTCCCAGACGCTCACCTAAATGGCGCGCAATGCGTTCGGCTAGGTGCCGTGTGCTTGTGAATACCAGCGTCGTACGGTGGTCAGTTGCGAGCTCCGCGAGACGATCATAGATTTCTTCCCAGACCTCGTGAGCCATTATGGCGTCCAGGGGCGACTGAGGAAGTTCCAGCGCAAGCTCCATCTTGCGGCTATGCCCGAGGTCTACAATCGTACAGTCTGCCTCACGTCCAGTGAGATAGGACGCTACGATGTTCACTGGCCTTTGAGTAGCCGAGAGCCCAATACGCTGAATCGAATGTCTGGATACATGCTCCAGACGCTCCAGTGTCAATGCTAGATGCGCCCCTCTGCGTGATGGAAGGACGGCATGGATTTCGTCAACAATGACCGTCTGCACAGTCTGGAGTATTTCCCGGCTACGCTTCGCTGTAACCAGGAGATAGAGGGACTCGGGGGTCGTTACCAGTATATGTGGCGGCTTTCGAAGCATTGCTGCCCGCCTGGATGCACTGGTGTCCCCCGTTCGTACAGCAGTGCTTATGGGGGCCATCGAGTACCCGTGCGCACGAATCCGTTTCTGTATACCCTCGAGTGGAACAGCCAAGTTTACGTTTACATCCGTGCTGAGCGCTTTCAATGGTGATACGTATACGACCATGGTCTCATTGACCAGCGTACCTTCAAGACTCTTCTGCAGGAGTCGGTCAATTGCTACCAAAAATGCTGCCAGCGTCTTCCCTGCACCTGTGGGCGCGGCGATCAGCGTATTCTCTCCACGCTGGATGCAGGGCCATGCCTGCTCCTGCACTTCGGTCGGGGACTCGAATACATCTCCGAACCAGGAAGCCACAATTGGATGGAACGCCTCCATAACCCTGTTATACCGGATCTGGAAGATCCTGATCAAAGAGATTCAGCTGATTACTTGGATTTCGGATAAACAGATCTGTTCGAAGTGGCGGCAATGGCTGATTAAGGTTGTATCGCTTGCAGGTTACCTCAAAGAGCTTAGCCAGGGTTTGCGCCCACACGCCCTCCCCCTTCATCCGATGACGAAAGCGGGGATCATTCAGTCTGCCCGAGCGCACTTCTCTAACCCGACTCAATATTTTGTCCTTGCGTTCAGGCATCACACGATCCAGCCAATCCTGAAAGAGAGGTGCCACCGGTCCGGGAAGCCGAAGTAGAATATACCCGGCACGAACAGCGCCACGTTCAGCGGCGGCCCGCATAACCGCAGGAAGCTCCTCATCCGTCAAACCCGGAACCACAGGAGCCACCATCACCCCCACAGGCACTCCCGCCTTGGTTAGCTTTTCTATGGTATCCAGACGGCGTGACGGGATACTGGTGCGCGGTTCCATCGCACTGGCTATCTCGTCGCGGAGTGTTGTTACTGAGATAAATACATGCACCAGGCCAAGTTTCGCCATTGGAGCCAGGATATCCAAATCCCGTGTAACTAAATGATTCTTCGTGATAATACCTACAGGATTGCGGTGATCCAGAAGCGTCTGCAAACAGGCACGTGTCAGTTTGAATTGGCGTTCCGCGGGTTGATACGGATCTGTATTACCAGACAATGAAATGACGTCTGGTTTCCAAGATTTTTTTCTCAACTCCCTGCTCAAGAGCTCGGGGGCCTTTCGTTTGACCAGGATCTTTGTTTCAAAATCCAGCCCCGCACTCCATCCCAGAAATTCGTGACTTGGTCGTGCATAACAGTATATACAACCGTGTTCGCAGCCGCGGTATGGATTAATGCCCCAGTTAAACCCAACATCTGGAGAATCATTGCTGACAAGAATTGACCTGGACGCATCCTCAAAGAACTGGGTGCTGGTCTGTCGTAGCTCATCAGGCTCTAACACACTTGGGTCAAGCTCCACGCTGATAGGGTCGAAACGTGTAGCGGGGTTTGTTGCTGTGGCACGCCCTCGCGGGGCTGGCATGGAGGTTGATTTTTGTATCATAACACTAAGGTAGAACCTATAGCGTATAAACTTGTGCTTAACTCGACACGCTGGTCAACTTCGTCTCACGCACCATGAAGCAATTGCTCCGTACGGTTTTTGTGCTGCTTTCGGCAGCCTTGCTCGCGCTTGTGATCATGGGCCTATTCGTAAAGGAAGTCCGCTATACTGCAACCGCACGTGTTAAGGCTCCGGTTGCTGAATCCTGGGTAACCTTTATTGACATAGATAGACAAAATCTTTGGCAAAGGAACCTGGAGAATGTTGAAGCCCTCGATGGTCAACCCATGTCTTTGGGCGCTTCCTTCCGCCTGGAATTCGCAAATGGGAACACACGTCTGGAAACAGTTACTTCGGTCATCCCTCTACAAGAATACCACGCGGATATCGAAACTTCGACCTATTCCGGTTACCGTTCTGTAACGTTCGAGATTCTAGGGGAAGGTTCACGCATCCAACAGACCATCGTCATGCGTGGGTCGTCATTCATCAGCCGCGCGCTGCTACCTGTTATCCGCCCCCTGATGCAGCGTGACGAGATGGCAGCCCTAGATAACCTTGCGGATCTTATTGAAGACTCGCCATCCGTAGACATCCTGAACTACGAATAGGAACGCTGTTTTGCTGCTAAGCAGGAAATTGTAGCTAACGCTTACCTGTTTCAGCTCTTGTCACAATTGGTCTGCGAAATTTTGGGAGCTGTCGCCGTATCCTTCATACAACAGCCCCAATCCAGTCTATACAATCTCCTGGGTATTCTATTCCCGTACCCCCGGCTTTACTACTGCTTGGAAACCCCGCGCAAGATAAATGGCACGATCCCACCAAGGCCAAGCAATAGTACCACAGGCCAAAATACTTCAAGCCAGATCCCAACGCCTGCCACGGCGACGAACGAAAGCGAGACTGCCGTTGTCATAGCAGCACGTCTGCGCCGCAGAGCAATCTTAAGGCCACCTAGTTCCCGCTCTTGCTCCATAACGGCCAAGATTCGATCGGCTATGCCAGGGGATATTTCTTCGTATTTCGCAAGTTCATCGGCGGGAGGAAGTTGCATAGTGTAATCAGAGTCCCGTGCTGGCAGTTGTTTGGCCGGAGAAGCACCTTCGGGTCTGCCATTGACCGGATCGAATGAGTCACTCATTGTTTTGACATTCGTTTGAGTGTTGGGTCTTGGAGAACAGCGCACGGAGATATCCCACAGCTACGCGCATACATACAATCCCATGCATCAAACGAATATGAGAAATGTAAGCTACGGAAATGGGCAAACGAAGCGCCTATCATGCGAATCAAATGCATTTAGTATTCTGTCCACCTATCTTACGGCAGCCAGTAATGTCCCTCCGTGCGCAAAATAAATCTAGCCTCCTGTACTGTATCTCAAAAGAGCATCCACCACTTGATACATCAAACATGCATTTTGGTGCCTTAGACTGATGTGAAACGCTGGGTAACCATTACTTGAACGATTCCCCATGCGACCGCGTACCTTGATTGGTGTAAAAGGATCAATTCTGCATGTGAGACATCAGCTACTATGAATGAACATACGAACGTAGTGCGTTTAGACTATGGTTCTGAGGGATTACCGCTGGACCTGACTGGGCTCAATTCCACGGTACTCCGCCCACGATATCTCGAGGGCCTGCAAAACGAGCATGCCGCATTCCTTGAGTCCGTTCGACGCCCCTATAAGACGGCGCCCCTTCATGAACTCATAGCTCCCGGAGAAACGCTTGCCATCGCCATTCCAGACATCACACGAGCGCTTCCCAGTGATCGTCTACTACCCTGGCTCTTCGCAGAGCTGCGTGGCCTTGATCCGGATGATGTCACCATAATCGTCGGTACAGGCACACATCGGGGCAATACGCATGATGAGTTGCTTCAAATGGTTGGCTCGGAAATCGTAGCCAAATATCGCATAATTAATCACGATTCCCGGGATAACACTTCGCTGCTGCCGGCAGGCCGAAGCCCCCACGGTTATGATGTTGCCTATTGTGCGGACTACGTACGGGCGGATCGTCGTATTCTGATGGGATTCATTGAACCGCATTTTATGGCAGGATTCAGCGGTGGATACAAAGCAGTGTTTCCGGGAATAGCCAACCTGGACGCCATCCAGACTTATCACGGATTTACCAACATCGCTCATCCAAAGAGCACATGGGGGCTGATTGAGGGAAATCCCACACAAAATCATGTACGCGCAGCGGGAAAACTGCTCTCGGTAGACTTTCTGGTGAACGTAACCCTTAATACTGATCGACAGATCACAGGATACTTCTGTGGTGACGTTGATGCCGCTCACGAGGCGGGATGCGCTTTTTCCAAAAAAACAGCAATGGTCCGTGTCGAAGAACCATTCCCAATCGTGGTTACGACGAACAGCGGATATCCGCTGGACCTCAACCTGTACCAGAGCGTCAAGGGGATGTCCGCTGCGCATTCAATAACTGCACCGAGCGGCCTTATAATTACCGCAGCCCGTTGCAATGACGGCTTTCCCGAACATGGTGCCTTTAAGAATCAGCTCCTTCGCTGGGGAAGCCCGGACGAAGCATGGAAAGCAATTCGCAGCCCTGATTTCAGTGAACCTGACCAATGGCAGACACAGAAGCTGCTTCAGATTGTCCGCACATGCCGGGTCGATTTGTTCAGCGAGTTGGATCCTGCACTCGTTGAGCGTGCCCACCTGACTCCCATTAAAGATGTGCGGAGCGCGATTGATGCCGAGCTTATGCGTCTAGGTAATCCTGATGCCCCAGTGGCCGTAGTGCCAGAAGGTCCGCTGACGATTCCGTACGTGTCCTAGAGCTCCAGCACCGATCGTAATTCGTATACCATGAAATCGGCTACAAAGCGATTCCCGTCTCCATTCAGATGGACTCCATCAGAAGTAAGCACTCCCTCGTATGCCTTATCGGGATTATTTGCAGTCAGATATGTTTCAAAGGCTGCACGTAGGTCACAGAGGTGAACTCCCTCATCCCGTGCTACTCTGCGGCTGATTTGTGCATATTCCTGCAGACGAATATTGACAGCAGAATCACTTTCTGTATCTTCTCCGATCACACTCGGCGTGCACAGCAGTGGCACGGCATCGGCTTGCTCAATGCGGTCAATTAGCTCTCCCAGTCCGAGCTCAAACGTCTCTGGATCAGTACCCGTAACTTGATCAAATTCAAAATGATGCCAGACATCATTTATGCCAATATAGATCACCACATGAGTTGGCTCATGTGCCAACACATCTGCATCCAGTCGCTCAAGGAGGTCGGGAACCTTGTTACCGCTGATTCCTGCACCTTGCACTACCATGTCCGCACTGAGCTCTTGCAGCGAATCTGCAGCAAGCGCAACATAACCCCCCGGATTCGCTCCTGCCTCCGTAATGGAATCGCCCAGAAAAATAATACGGTGTTGTGCCTGCGCAGAATTTTGTGTTACAGCGAAAACTAGAAATAGCATCAAGAATGTGCACCGTGTCATAATTAGCCTTGTATGATTGGTTCAGAAGAAATAGCGATAGAAATCTAAGATAACACAGCTACGCTTGCGCCTAACGACGACAGCAGGCACCACGGCTGCCTGACATTTGCAGAGCGGGAGTTTGTTGGCATTTCGGCGTGCACAACACGAACCTTGCGCGTGATATCAGTTCGACCAATCTTGACATTTCACGCATGGCCCCTGACTCTTGCATCAGCAACGAAGTACCACTGATCCTCAACAACAGACTTACTTGCACCATCAGCGCCAGGGTATAGACGGGCCGCACCGTACCCTAGGCCTCTGCACAGTTTGTATAACCCCAAACATTCTTCTACCGGAATAGTCAGTTTCCGCATTGACGAACGGGATGACGCAGATAAGTACTGCTCCAACCCCTTGGTGGCGGCAATCTCTCCCTTTTGCTCGCGTATCGGATGAACCGTAAATAGCCCCTGCTGTGCCATTACATTTTTCGAGATAGAACTTGGTACTTGCAACAACTTGATCTGACCGGGAGAGCTATCAAAGTATACATCCCTGTCTAGTTTTAACTCAAATATGGCGAGCTTCTGCCCTTCTTCCCAATCCGTTTGCAAGGCCTCACTAGCAGCGAAATACATTGCAATAAGAGGGTTTGTTGTCCAGTCAAGCAGTCTCGTTGGAAGCCCGTGCATCCTGGCCAGAGCCATAGCTTCAACCAAGTCTTCTCCAGGCCACCTGTAAGGAGCATCGTGATACTCTCGGAATTCTTGATTTACCAGATTTTTACTCCTGAATTTGACTGAGTCACCAGGAACAGTGACACCTGAATCATTACAGGCATATATGAATGCACGCAACATCTGAAATTCAAACCATACCTGTTCTTCACACAACAACTGATCCTGATTTTGCAGCGCCCCAAGCGGTACGGAATTAGGGCGTAAAATCGTTGGAATGAGTTGCCAGTCGGCACTTGCATGACCTCTGTATACTGTCGCGTGGTATGGATCCTGATCATCTGCAGTAGAATCCCACAAGAGATGTTCCAGCAGGTCACGTGATTTTTCGAATGTTTTTTCCTGAATTGCCAACTTTCCAAATGTCTAGACCATAAGCTCCCGCCTCATAAAACATACAGCGCATCCGGGCGGATGAAACTTGTTATTACTCATCTCCATAGAGACTCCCCTGCCTTCCTCACGTAGCAATTCCTGGTGCTCAGGTGGAGGTTGTATACTAACAATATGTCTCTGTACGGCAGTCTCCCGACGTATCTCTCGCGGATTCCGCAATTAAACCAACTGCTGTGCATTCACGCCTCCCTCCCTATCCGTCATCAAAAAGGTATCGTAAGGATAGGGAGAACCTTCGCCTTCCCGTACAACCACCTTGGTCTCGCCAGGTGTCCAGTCCAAGGTTGTAGGCAAATTATAATAGACTATTCGCCATTCGGAACCATCCTCCAGCTTAACTTTCATACCATAATTCGACACTTTAACGACAGTGAACAGCTTTTTATCTTCCATTTTCCCGGTACGATATTCTTGATTCGGCATGGTAAGTTTCCCTGTCTCACCTGGCATACGACCTTGTTCCACAGCCCCCAGACCCGCAAGTGGCTATCATAAAGATATAACCATCGAAATCAACCCTCAACCCTCAACCCTCACACGGTCTGCAAACATAAAAGTTGCAGTACAGCTCCTACTCAACTGTAATGGAATCCCACAGGAGGTACTTCAGCAGACCATGTGATTTCTTAAAGTTTTTCTTGAATTTCCAACTTCTAAAAGTCTTTACTACAGGCCCCTGCCTCATAAAAGATACAGGGCAGCCGGGCGAGTGAGGCTGTTTTGTCGGCGTACTTAATGGTTCGGTATCTGAGTGCAAAATCGTTGGAATGAGCCTCCAGTCGGCATTTGCATGACATCTGTATATTGTTAAGCGGTATTGATCCTGATCAACCTTTGGGGCAAGGGGTTGGGATATTGGGATGCGTATAGCACGTGTGACGCATCGTCGTCATTGCGCCTGCGTAAGCGGGTGGGAACTGTAAACAACACCTGTGGCACATCTGCGGGGATGACAGCCCATTTCAGTGAAGTATATCCCTCTGAGCAGGAACATGAGAGTGGTTACAATGCGTGTCTACCTAGCACTAAGGCAGTGCAGACCATCACCAATATTGAGGGCATAGTAGGGCAACAGGTACGGCTGCAACTGTGATCCAGGGGTTCTGGAATGTTTTTTGCTCAAACAGCCTTATAGGATCAGCGGAACAGGCTTCCGGGGGAACCTTGGATGCCGATATCTGGACCTATACATGGTATCTCAGTTCAGCCTCATGGCAACATGGACGCCCTAGGTTGAACGGCGCGAGTGGACGAAGCGGATTCTAAACAACAACAATGACATGAACATCAAGATTTTGCTTTTATTCCTAACGCTTTTGGTGGGCACTTCCGCGTCTGCACAATACAACACGGGCATGATTTTCAAGGACGGCGTTTTTGTAAACCCAACGGCAGAAGCCGCACTGGAACTGTTTGTCGATAACGGTGATCACGAACCTGCGCTGGCAATTTTGACTCAAACGCTTAATAGCCAGCCTGCTTCAGTGCTGGATACACTGGCGGATGATCTTGTGCGAATAATGCTGGATGATAATGATTTCATAGTTCGGCTTGACGCGAGATTCCTGCTCGAAAAGGCGGCACGTGGATATGGGGGTGGCAGTCCATATACGAGAATGCAACAAACGTTCATTGAACTTTACGAAGCGTCCTCAGATGCGGAAATGGCTGCCGAAAATCTTCGCTCTGTGTATGCCTCAGGAAGGCCCGATTACGTCAGAAACGTGCTTACCTCTGCTGCTAAACCAGCAAAGGCCTGCACGAAGCGCGGGTTACAGATGTCCTTTGTCACTGTTGACGGCATCATAACGGAAGCGCCTGAAGTGAAGGAAGAGGATTTGTGTCCCTATCAGCAAAACACCTGGTGTATGGCTGGCAAGATACTGGTGGACAATAGGGACAGTGCCGTAAGCGATTCCGAAGTGCTTCCCCATTGCTTTGGATATGTTTACCATGATGGACAATGGTGGGTAGAAATGTACTAGGGTGGAGGGCTATCGTATAAATTCTTTGGGACCCTGCGACAGCTCCTCTGTAAACGAATCAGGCCAAGAATGCATGAACAAACATAACTCCTGTTGAACAACTACTGGCAGGACACTGCCCATCTGCATAATGAGCGTACTGCAAGGCGTGCACCAGGCCTGCCTTGGTTGGCACTCTTTTGTCCAGTACAGACTGTCGTCGGTGATCATATACTGGGCCGGTCGTCCCCATTTTTCACATTGATGCGTCTTTTGCTGTTCTCGGAGTTTGTCCGTATGTTCGTCCGGGCAGGGTATTCGATTTCTATCCCTAATAAGTACATTATGGTAATGTCCCTGACGACCCCGATCGAACCAATTGGCTGCCTGTGTATTGCGATCCATACAGCTCATGCCAGGAAACGCCCCTAGTTTGCGGTAACTTTCGTATCTACTCCGAAGTTAGTAATTCCATGACGCTTATCCCGATACTTTTGAGTACACTGTTCTTCCCTTCTCCTGATTACATATTCGTGGGCGGACTGGAAGGATACAACTGTTATAGGATTCCCGCGGTAATCGTAGTTCCCAACGGTGATGTGCTAGCCTTTGCTGAGGGACGCAAGAACAGCTGCTCTGATACTGGTGACATTGATCTTGTTTACAAGCGTTCTACTGATCAAGGACGCACATGGGGTACGCTGGAACTCCTCTGGGACAAAGATGAGCACACTGTCGGCAACCCAGCTCCCGTCGTTGACGCCGAAACAGGCACGCTGTTCCTCCTGGTCACCCACAACCTGGGCACTGATCATGAGCGAGAGATCATTACACAAACCTCAACAGATACGAGACGCGTCTTTGTGCTTTCATCCATGGACAGTGGGCACACATGGACAAAACCCAAAGAGATCACACAGGATGTTAAGCAGCCAGACTGGACCTGGTATGCTACCGGTCCGGGTTCAGGAATTCAACTCACACGCGGACCACATAAAGGGCGGTTGATGGTCGCCTGTGATCACATAGAAGCGTCAACTAAACATTACTACTCACACGTTATCTACTCCGACGATCACGGCGAAACATGGCAGCTAGGTGGTACTACACCACAGCACCAAGTCAATGAATCTGAAGTAGCCGAATTGAGCGATGGCCGCCTGCTACTCAACATGCGTAACTATGCACCAAGCGAACGATACCGAAAAATTGCTCACAGCAGTGACGGTGGCATGTCCTGGAGCAGCTTGGTCGCAGATTCTACGCTGATTGAACCCATATGCCAAGCCAGTTTACAGCGCTTTTCCTTCGCCGAAGAGGGTCAGAATGTACTGTTGTTCTCAAACCCGGCCAGTCAAGTGCGGCGTGAACGTATGACGCTCCGCGCCAGTTTTGATGACGGAATCACATGGCCCGCCTCACTCGTGGTGCACGAAAGCATGAGCGCTTATTCAGATATCGTGCGGCTGCCCGATAACGTTATTGGGCTGTTGTATGAAGCCGGCCCCGATCACGAAAACAGCTACTACGGAATTGCTTTTGCACGGATTGCCCTGAATGAGTTGAAATAACGAGGGACTCGCAAACTATCCGTCCTCGAATCATGTGATCTGGGAGCGTGAATTGGCGTAATCCTCCCGAATAGCGTGCGTGTTCGCCATCATCCATCGAAAATGCATACCCTCTGCCTTACGTGCAGCCTCACCACGGGTATTCATCGACAATTGGCTTTCCTATCTGGCGACAAGGATATTGTAAGAACGTCTTGCAAGAAATGACTAAATTGAGGGTTGTCATGTTGAATTTTTCTTAATGCGTTTCTTTTCGCTTGTGCTCATACTTCTGGTAGGGGCCTGTTCATCCGGTACTGAGCTGGATGCCGACACGCTTGCCCGCCTGCCGGAACGCGTAGATTACAACTTCCACATTAAGCCACTATTATCCGACCGTTGCTATGCATGCCACGGACCAGACGACAATGCTCGCCAGGGAGATCTGCGGCTCTATACGGAGGAGGGGGCACTCCTAACAAAGTTGCAGTCCGGTGGACATGCGATCGTCCCCAAGCGACCCGGACGCAGTAAAGTGATGCACCGCATCACCTCCGCGGATCCGGAAACGGTCATGCCGCCCCCCGAATCCAATCTGGTGCTTTCCGACTACGAAATCGCCCTGATTGAGCGCTGGATCAAACAGGGTGCCGAATGGAAACCCCATTGGGCCTTCATCCCACCGGCCCTGCCCCCGATTCCCACTGTGGAAAACGAGGGCTGGCCGCAGAACGACATCGACCGCTTCATCCTTGCACGCCTTGAGCGAGAAGGTCTGGCGCCCACTGGGGAAGCAGATCGTGAACGCCTGCTTCGCCGTGTAACGCTGGATCTTACCGGGTTACCCCCAACGCTTGAAGAAATAGATGATTTTCTGACAGATATCAGACCCGGTGCATACGAGCGCGTGGTAGATCGCCTGTTGGCCTCCGAAAACTACGGCGAACGCATGGCAACCGAGTGGATGGATCTATCCAGGTACGCAGACAGTCATGGATATCATGCAGACGGTATCCGAACGATGTGGCCCTGGCGGGACTGGGTGATCAAGGCTTTCAATGAAAACATGCCTTACGATCAGTTCGTGACCTGGCAGCTGGCCGGTGACCTGCTCCCTAACCCTACCCGAGAGCAGATACTGGCTACGGGATTTCATAGGAACCATCCCATGACCGCGGAAGGCGGTGTGATCGACGAAGAATACCGTCTCGAGTACGTAGCCGACCGCACAAACACAACGTCACGGGCCTTTTTGGGGCTGACGATGGAATGCGCGCGATGTCATGATCACAAGTTTGATCCTGTTTCCCAGGCGGAGTATTTCCAACTCTCTGCATTCTTTAATAACGTAAATGAGTTGGGAATGACTGGCGATGATGGCAATGCCGGTCCTCTGCTCATGCTGCCTACACCAGAAGAAGAAGTTGAGCTCGAAAAAAAGCGTGATCGTATTGAAGAATTGGAAGTCGCATTGATCGCCCATGAAGAGGAAGTCAGGCGTTTAGGAACATACATGAAGACACAAGTGCCAGAAAATGCACTTGACCTGGACCTCGCCAGCTATTTTCCGTTTGATGAGACTACAGGTGATTCGACACCAAATGAGGCACCGGAAGGCAAAGAGGGCAAGACTGGTGGCGGCACACTGACACTGACAGAAGGACCATCAGGGACGGCAGCAACTTTTGACAGCGATTACGACTTTTTACAGGTTGCCGAGGCTGGTGATTTTGAACGTAGCGATCCTTTTTCAGTCGTCGCATGGCTTCGACCAGATACGTCTGGCGCCTATACACGCATTGTCGGCAATGCATTCCACAAAAACACATACTGGCGCGGATGGGAGGTATATCTGGACAGTCTCAATCACCTGTCGGCTCGACTGATCCATGCTCTTCCACACAACTATCTGCATGTGCGATCCGCGGAACCCATAGCCACGGAAGATTGGACGCATACCGCGGTAACCTACGACGGCTCCAGCCGTGCAGATGGAATTCAACTCTATATACAGGGTCGGCGTATCCCTAGCGTGATTGAATACGATAAACTCTACAAGAGCATTCTACCCGTAGATGGGCTCTACCGCATCACAAGCCGGCCGCTGCGCATTGGACGAAGCTATCGTGCATTTGGGGGAGATGACGGTATATTCCTGGGCGATATGGACGAGCTCAGGCTATATACACGAACGCTGACCTCTTCCGATATCGCTACGCTGGCTGACGTGCCGGCTCGGGAAGAAGATGAATTAGCGGCCTACCTACACTACCACGATGCACGCTATGAACGGCTACTTCGGGAGCTCAAAGAGGCTCGAGTCGAGGAAAATACAGCCGTCAATGAAGTGATGGAGGTTATGGTCATGGAAGAGATGGCCGAGCCGCGCCCAACGCATATTCTTGAGCGCGGTCTCTATGATCAGCCACGTGATCAAGTGCACCCCTCAACCCCCGAGGTGCTTGGATTTATACCGGACAGCCTGCCCCCTAACCGTCTAGGGTTGGCGCAATGGCTTTTTAGTTCCGAACAGCCACTGACTGCACGTGTAACGGTGAACCGGTACTGGTTGATGTTTTTTGGGCAGGGGTTGGTCGTCACGCCGGAAGATTTTGGGAATCAGGGTGCCCTGCCCTCGCATCCGGCACTGCTGGATTATCTGGCAGTCACCTTTATGGAGTCCGGGTATGACGTTAAAGCGTTCATCAAGTCCATTGTGATGAGTGAATCGTACCGTCAATCCAGCACTGCATCTCCGACACTGCAAGAATTGGACCCTGCCAATATACTTCTGGCCCGGGGACCAAAACATCGCCTGACTGCAGAAATGGTTCGGGATAACGCACTTGCGGCTGGCGGTCTCTTGGTAAATCAGGTAGGCGGCCCGAGTGTCAAGCCGTATCAGCCTCCGGGCTTATGGATTGAAAAGGGCAATTTTTCGCAATTCTTGCTGCGCTACAAACAGGATGAAGGAGATGCTCTCTATCGTCGGAGCCTGTACACTTTTATCCGTCGAACATCGCCACCGCCGACGATGCTGGTCTTTGATGCTCCCGACCGAACTACATGTTTCATTCAACGCCAGAATACCAATACCCCACTCCAGGCCTTGGTACTCTTAAACGACCCGCAATATGTAGAGGCATCGCGGGCACTGGCTGAGCGTATCCAGCGTGAAGCCCCCGAAAACGTTGCTGCTCAGATTCGACGAGGTTTTCGGCTTGCAACTGGTCGTGCTCCTAGTGACCAAGAGGTGTCGCTCATGGAAAAACTGTACATTCAAGAAAAAGAACGCTTCGCAGCACGACCTGCGGATATTGACTCGCTTTTCTCTGTAGGAGAGCTGATTGCGGATGCATCGCTAGACCGCACCAACACGGCCGCACTCACTATGGTCACACAACTCATACTTAACCACGACGAAGCCTACACCAAGCGCTGAGGATAGATCATGCACGAATGCCACAATTATGATCAACAGTACACGCGACGGGATTTTCTAACGCGAACGACACTTGGGTTGGGGGCTGCGACGCTGGCTTCGCTGCTGAATCCGATTTCTGCTAATGGAAAGCAAATCAGCGGGGATCCTGTGCCGGGAATTCTTGGGACCACGCACTTTCCTGCAAAGGTCAAGCGTATTATTTATTTGCTTCAGAGCGGAGCCCCGTCTCAGTTGGACCTTTTTGACTATAAGCCTGCCTTAAAAGCTCATCATGGTGAGGAGCTTCCACCGTCGGTGCGCGGCATGCAGCGCCTCACCGGCATGACCGCGGGACAGAAGAGCTTCCCGATGGTGCAGTCCCCGTTCTCCTTTGCACAACATGGAACAAGCGGAGCCTGGATCAGCGACCTGATGCCCTATACATCCCAGATTGCAGACGAGCTCTGTTTTGTTCGATCTATGTATACAGACGCGATCAACCACGATCCTGCGATCACATTCTTGCAAAGCGGCTCTCAGCAACCTGGTCGCCCATCCATGGGATCTTGGTTGAGCTACGGTTTAGGAAGCGAGAATGCCAACCTTCCCTCCTTCGTTGTTCTGGTGACCAAGGACAAGATGGGCCAGCCCCTATATTCTCGGCTTTGGGGAAATGGCTTCCTGCCTTCACGACACCAGGGTGTGCAGTTCAGAGCCGGTAAGGACCCTGTTCTTTATTTGAGTAATCCTTCAGGAATTACACAGGCGGACCGCGAAAGACATGTTCGCGCACTGCGGGAACTCCAAGAGATCCAATTGCAAAACCTGCAGGACCCGGAGATTGAGGCAAAGATCGCCCAATACGAGATGGCCTTCCGTATGCAAACCTCTGTACCGGAAGTCACTTCCTTGGAAGATGAACCTGAATCAACCTTCAATCTTTATGGGGAGGACGCCAGGGTAGCGGGCACATTCGCGGCCAACTGCCTTCTGGCACGCCGTCTCGCCGAACGTGGTGTGCGGTTCATTCAGCTCTACCACCAGGGCTGGGACCACCATGGAGGACTCTATGGTGCTATCCAGAATCAGGCAAGGGAAACCGACCAAGCCTCTGCGGCGCTGGTTCTTGACCTTAAGCAACGCGGGTTACTGGATGATACGCTGGTGATTTGGGGAGGTGAATTTGGAAGAACCAACTACTCACAGGGACGCCTGACCCAGGAAGGATTTGGACGGGACCATCATCCACGCTGCTTCACATTATGGATGACCGGCGGAGGTATAAAGAAGGGGTTTTCGTACGGAGAGACTGACGAGCTTGGCTACAACATTGCTCACAATCCCGTGCATGTACACGACTTTCAGGCAACCATTCTACACCTCCTGGGGGTCGATCATGAACGTCTGACGTTTCGGCATCAGGGCCGGCGGTATCGACTAACGGATGTGTTTGGAAGCGTGGTGCACGACCTACTGGCGTAGTGTATCACCAATTCTTGTGCAGCAAGTATTGATGGATCCCAGAATCTGACCGGCAGATTTTGCCCAGACGAAGGAGAGCGGATTTTCATTGTAGGCTTCCAAATACTTTTGATTGGAGTTCCTAGTTCTTCGACACTCCAATGGTTTCCACACAGTCTCTGAACATACGACTAATCATCAGTTCGTCATACGTGGACCGCAAACATTGATTTTGCCTCAGATTCCTTACTTTTGGCTTTGCCCAATTCTCGGATGACATCGAGACCATTGCAACTATTTCCTCAATGGGCCAATGAACACTGCTCAAATAAATGCGGCGGTTAGGACTCAGTCCCGGTGACTGGTCAAGTTTGGAATTCCCTTGATTTAAGGGCCTTGCAAGAGGTGCTGTGTCTCACAAATTTTCGAAATCATGGCTATCAATACAACTGAAGCTACATCCAGCGATCTGCAGTACGTAGGGTTTTGGGCGCGATTCGGTGCCTCCTTTATTGATTCTTTGATACTGACTGCTATTACGTTTCCAATACTAACACTCTATTATGGAATGTCGTACTGGATAGATGGGGCCATCATTGCAGGCCCTTTCGATTTCCTGCTCAGATTTTTGTTTCCGGCGATTGCAATTATCTGGTTTTGGGTTGCAAAACAAGCAACACCTGGAAAAATGGTACTGCAAGCAAAGATTGTTGATGCAAGGACCGGCAAGGCCCCTAGCACAGGCCAGTTCATCGGGCGATATTTCGCCTACATTCTTTCCGGTCTCCCCCTCTTTATGGGATATATATGGATAGCGTTTGATGACAGGAAGCAGGGTTGGCATGACAAACTCGCCGGAACTGTAGTAATTTCTCCCAAGGAGATTAAGGAAAGGGAAGTAAGTTTCGATGTTAGTTGAACGGCTGCGCCCGTGGAACACTATCACGCTGACGCCTTCTTCTGATGTGCGCGAAGCTATTGAATGGGTGACCGTACTGAAGTGTACCTGTTCATCAAGGTGATGGCTTATCATGCTGCCATCGTGGTTCGCACTAAACTCAAACCACATGCTATCCGCGACAATTGGCCTCAATACGGGATAAGTTGAATAATATTCGTCGGATTACGACCTGGCTGGGCAAGAACGAGTTTCGATACCTGATCACAAAGATGAATCAGGATCTGCACCAAGCGTGGCATAGAGGTAAAATTCTTTGCATGTCTGAGGTTCGTGTATAATCCAGGTGCGATCCTAACTGCGACGGAGCACGTGGAAATAGCGCGGCCATCAAGGTCCCCAGATTCACAACGCGTATATCCTCTCGCAAAACGGCTGAACAATGCACTCCAGACTGGCTCGGACCAACCATCGCTGCGCCTCCTTTTGCAAGATTCCCTATCTCCTAGAACATTGCCTTCAAAGCGAACCGGCTCATACCTGCGAGCACATGGCCTCAACCGTAAAGCCCGTTGGTGTACATCCGGTGACCCGCACAATCTGGCATACGCGACGCGCCTCCCCAAATCCCGTGATCAATACCACAATTTGCACTGCACGAAGTACGAGATGTCGCTGGTCAATACCATGTGCACCTTCGCGAGCAAGATCACTCAAGCGCTCAAGTGCCTTGTCGGCATCCTCGCCGTGGATCGTAGCACATCCACCAGGATGACCGGTAATCCATGCATCCAGTAGAGACTTGGCCGAAGCATCGCGCACCTCGCCTACAATAATCCGATTGGGGGTTGCACGCAGACTGAATTTCACGAGCTCACGCATACTGATTTTGGCGGTAGTCTGAAGCTGGAGCGTGTCGGCTGCCCGGACATTGAGTTCCGTGGTATCCTCTAGGATCACTAGACGCTCTTCGGGAAAAATGTCAATAATGGACTTCAATATGGCATTACAGAGAGTTGTCTTTCCACTGCCGGTGGGTCCAGCAACCAAGATGTTCTGGCGTGATTCAATGGCTGATCTCAGTATAGAATACCCATCGTAAGTCAGCATTGAATCCTTCACATAGTCTTCCAGTGCAGGGATTTGCCGACACGGCTTGCGAATATTAAAGGCAGGCCCTGAGGTCAGTGGCGGTATAAACCCCTGTATCCGACATTTCCCAAGATCACGCTGCAAAACGGCAGCCGCAAGTGAGGGATGATCACGATCAAAACGATTGGAGGTGATGGACGCAATAGCACGAAGAAACGCTTCAGCGCCTTGCGATGATAAATCAGCAGGTACAGATATCCTACTTCCAGTCGTAGTAATTGCACGTACGCACAGGTCCGGGTTCACATAAACTTCTTCGATTTCAGGGCTCCGAAGCAGCGTAAGAATCTGGTCACCAAGGTATTGCCGAATTAAGGCACTAAGGCGCTCGGGATCCATTCCCCACCAGGATAAAGTATGGTGGTTCCCCACAGGAAACAGGACCATAGTATCTGCTGTCATAGCTGAATGGGTTATGTCTGCTCAATAAAAAACATTCACCAGATTGCAGGATATGCATGCCGGTGGCATTGGCCAGACTTCTGCCCCTTCGATCATGTGCGTATATGGGGGCTTCGTGATCGCCCCATCCCTGAACCTGGATCCTTCCGTCAGAGACCACTACCGTATCTCCCTGCAAGGCAATGATGGGCTTGCCGATTCGCGCTGAACCATTAGGACAGGATCCCCGTCGAACGTAGCCCCGTTGGACCGCGCCCTGCCCAACCTCGGCGGGAAGACATGTGCGGAGCACATATCCGCGTTGGAGATCAAACACTTTTGTAATACGATAAAATCCAAGTGGCAATGAGTCTGACGTGTTAACAAAAAGAGGCCAACTCACACGGCCCACAGGAGCGGATTGAATGACCACCGCAGTGACCACAAAACTGCAGACAACCAAAACGCCAACAATCTGGGGTCGGGATGGCATGTGGCAACGCATTCAGTCACCGCTACGCAATGACCTCAAAATCGGCCAAACGATACCCAACGCCCTGCACCTTAAGGACATGTTTCGGATTCAAGGAGTCTTTTTCCAGCTTGCATCGCAGTGCGTATGCGTGACGATCGGTAGTTCTTGTTTTTACATCATGCGGGATCTTTAATACTTTAACATTGAATTCCGGCCTCGAAACTGCATGCCCCTTTCGAGCGGCCATGTAATGCAGTACCTTCCACTCCATTGGTGTGAAGTGCACTGGCTGACCGTTCTTGATGGCCACATGTGACTCAAAATCACATCGGGTATCGCCCACTTGTATGACACGGGGAAGGCTGCCTCCATGCTGCACACGTCTACAGATGGCCTTGGCGCGCGTCACCAGTTCGTGGGTATTGAAAGGTTTACCCATATAATCATCTGCACCCGCTTCCAGGCCCCGCACACGGTCCCCTATGGTGTCCTTACCGGAAACTATAATGACCGGAGTCTCACAGCCGAATTCTCGTATTCGCCGTACGACTTCCAGCCCGTTTAGGCCTGGTATCGTTATATCCACAATGGCTAGATCCAAAAAATCTTCAGACTGAATGAAGTCTGTCGCATCGTAGCCATTAGAGATGACGGTCACCCGTGCACCCCGCTGCTTGAAGACATGCTTGAGTCCCCTAGCGATCAGGCTATCATCTTCGGCGACAAGTACATTGGTGATCGTTCCCGAGTCTGCTGTATAGGGCATTGTATTAACTGAATGTTTTTTGTGGTAGAATCACGCGCATCACAGTCCCTACGCCGACCGTACTGGCCACTTCGATACGCCCACCGTGGGCATGGACAATTTCCTGTGCTATCGCGAGCCCCATACCACTGCCGGATACTGTATCGCTGGCTCGAAAGCGCGGCTTAAAAATGCTCGGCAAATGCTCCGGCGCAATACCAGTCCCCCGGTCGCGCACCCGGAACTGTATGCCGTCAGATTGCAAGTCGGCAGCAATCACAATCTCGGTGGGCTGACTGTATGCAATTGCATTGTCGAGCAGGTTCGTAAGTACACGCCCAAGTGCGGGCCCATCACCCCAGACCGGGGGCAACTCTTTTCTTGCGTGGAGAACAAACGTGTAATTTGGATGCAGCTGCCTGTAAATGTCAGCAGTATCTCGAAGCATTGCCCCGATGTCTACTTCCTGATACTGCACCGATGACCTGAAATTCTTCAACACGCTGCGCATCATTTGCACGAGCCGGTCGACTTGCTCAGTAATGACGGTATGGCAGGCGTCACGCTCGGGGTCATCTGGTCGCATATCACGCAATCGGTCGTTGTAGAGTGCAATAGCACTGAGTGGGGTTTTCATGTCGTGGGATAAACTAGCAAGAGGAAAATTGGTCATGAGTCTTTCATAGGTCAGTTTTGTGTTCCAGATAAAAACCAGTGCCGCTGCATGCGGCGCTGGCAACAGAGTAGGTGAGGATTGCCGTCAACTGACAATCGGTACCACGCGCTCCTGAGGCCTGCCATTTCGTCTGTCCAGTCCAAATAGCCAAGATCCGGTTGATGAAATAAACTTGGACTCCTGCGTACCGGGAAATGAGACTGATACAGAAGGCCACAATAAACCCTTCTATCCGCATCATAGGCCGAAGCACATAAATACATGCCATATACATATCATAAACAAAATATAACATAAATTTATTATATATTTTTAATATGTAAACCTAGAAATCACATAAACTTGTAACGCTACTGGAAAAATCACGACAAACGAACGAGCATGGGGCACTCGGGGAGATGCCCTTCGGATATGCTGCTAGGATTGGGGGCTATTCAGAAGCCGGGAGAGCTGGCAAGGTTACGTTATTTCGTAGACCACGACCATGATATCTTCACCATTCTGTTGCTCAGTACCATAGGCGCGACCATTACGAATCATTTTGAGGGTCACGTTAATCGGAAGCGCAGCGATGCCAACTACCTCACTCTCCATACCCAGGATCAGCCAGTCTGCAGTGGTGGCGTTTTCGATAGAACTCAATTTGACCCATACATTACCGGCCTCGTCCACCACAAAAGTTTCGAATGCTGGCTTGGTCTCGTGGAGCCCTCGCGCAGCAAGTAATTTCTCGTGCTGCTCATTCACCATGTCCTGCGCCGCAGCTTCTGCTTCTGCATCCGTGATGAAAACGGGATCATGTTCATGGTAAATACGCGTCTGGATTGAACCATCAACATTAGCTACCGAGATCTGGATAGCGTCGCCCCATCCATAGTAAAGCATGTCATTGGGACCCATCGCCCAAGCCGCATTTCGAGCATACGGTACATGGTGTATCGTAAAACCGCCACTCTCCTCAAAAACGTGATAAATCATCTCATTATCCCGTACAGTAGCAATAATCTCCTGCCCATAGTCTCCGTCCAGATCAACCTTACGGATTTCAAAATCAGCATCCTCGTGAACGGTCATTTTCCCATCGTGCCCCGGCTGGAAAGGCCTGGCTTGTATTGGCATGATCCACCCGGCCTCACCAATCCCTATGATACCCACTGCCCCCTTAATGCCGTCATCTTCCACAGTGACGTGACGGACAAAGGAAAAATCTTGGGGATCATATACCATTACACGATCAGTGTAGACCTCCCATACATACACCGAATCCGCCGACCCTACAACCACTCCCCAGGTGTACCTGTACTCACCCGGTCCTTGGCCCATACCTCCAACATCACTCACGTACGCGCCCTCGCTGTTGAATACCCGTATTGACGGCCGACGTGCTTCCTCCACAATGATATCTCCTCGACTATTGACCGCAAGATTTGTAATCCGTGAGAAGAGCACCGTATCACCGGCTGCTTCATCCCCTAGCCGCAGCACTTCCGTGATGTCAACTTGGCCCACCTCAGAGGGCTCGCGTGAGGCTTCCTGATCCGAACATGCAGCAAGGAGTGCAATGAGGAGCACGCAGGTAAGAAATTGGTTATTAAACGGCATATGGATATGAACTGCCCCCGAGAGCGCAAAGTAAGCAATAAGTACAAGAAAAATCAAATAATTACTTAGCAGGAATGACCATCAACGTAATCATTTGTCTGCATGTGGACGCACATGGCACTGCCTACGCTTGGGCACTTATGAACCGCCTTCAAAAGAATAAGCGCATCGGCAATTTGCTGCCTTGTTGGTCCGCGTAACTACATCCTAGACCGTAACGAGGGGGCCTTCGCAGCGAGTGGTCTTGAGATCTTTAGACTCGGAATGGTTAATGATAAACTGGCTCTCCCCAGTGTACGTCTAGCTACGATGCACCGCATTAAGAGGGTGGAATACGATCACGTGATTTGGTGATAAGGTCACGTTATTTCGTAGACCACGACCATGATGTCTTCACCGTCCTGCTGTTCAGTACCATAGGCGTGGCCATTACGAATCACTTTGAGGGTTACGTTAATCGGAAGCACGGCAATACCAACTACCTCACTCTCCATATCTAAGATCAGCCAGTCTGCAGTAGTGGAGTTTTCAATAGAGCTCAATTTGACCCATACATTACCGGCCTCGTCCACCACAAAGGTTTCGAATGCTGGCTTGGTTTTGTGGAGCCCTCGTGCGGCAAGTAATTCCTCATGTTGCTCACTCACCATATCCTGCGCTGCAGCTTCTATTTCTGCATCCGTGATGAAAACAGGATCATGTTCATAATGAATACGTCCTTGGATTGAACCATCAATGTTAGCCACCGTGACTTGGATAGCGTCGCCCCATCCATGGTAAAGCATATCATTGGGACCCATCGCCCAAGCCGGATTCCGAGCATACGGCACATTGTATATAGTAAACCCATTAGCATCCTCATAAACGTGAGGAATCATCTCATTTTCTCGTACAGTAGCAATAATCTCCTGCCCATAGCTTCCATCCAGATCAACTTTACGGATTTGAAAATCATTATCCTCATGAACGGTCATTTTCCCATCATTCGTCGGCTGAAAAGAGATTGCGCGCATTGGCATGATCCACCCGGCCTCAACGACTCCTATGATACCGCTAACCTCATCGTCCACAGTGGCGTGGCGGACAAAGGAAAAATCGTGAGGATCATACACCATTACACGATCCATAAAGACCTCCCATAAATACACCGAATCCGCCGACCCTACAACCATTCCCCAAGTGTATCTGTACTCACCCGGCCCGTCGCCCATACCTCCGATATTGTTCACATATGCGCCCTCGCTGTTAAATACCCGTATTGATGCCCGACGTGCTTCCTCCACAATGATATCTCCTCGACTGTTGACCGCAAGGTGCGTGATCTGCGAGAAGAGCACCGTATCACCAGCTGCTTCATCCCCCAGCCGCAACACTTCCTTGATTTCAACTTGACCCACTTCAGAGGGCTCGCGTGAGACTTTCTGATCCGAGCATGCAGCAAGGAGTACGATAAGGAGCACGCAGGTAAGAGAGTAGTTATCAAACTGCATATGGATATGGGCTGGTCCTCAAGCGAGGAAAGTAAGCAATCAGTAGTGTTTGACAGAGTATAGGCATTTTTGTGGTTCTTGCCATACTCATAGTGGCATAGACACATAATTGCGTTGTCGTTGGCGGAGTTTCGGGGGAATTGTGCGCCTTTTGGTTTGCTGAACGGCCTCCAAAAAACATTTTTCCACTCCGATGCGGCTGGGGCGGGCCCATGCGTGCCAACCCGGAATACCGCTGCCGTTCCGCTTATGGCGGGGCCTGTCCGAATCCCTTCGGCCGGAATGGTGCAGCAATACGCAGATCCCGCTTACTTGCCAGTTGTGGACTGCAAGCAAACCACGTTACAGAAGGGGGCATAATGGCTCAAATTCCGTCACTCAAGCCACCTGTACAACGTCCGTGAATCAGGCTTTGGGCTTTTCAATCCGCGCTCTCACGATAATGTCGGAACCATGATCATCCCGAGTGAGGCCATATAGAACCCCATTCCGCATGATCGGATATGAACGCAAATTAAACGAGATTTTCAGCATTCCCAGATAGCGTCCCTCAGGGTCAAACAGGTCAAAAAGCGATCTTTCATTCTCCTCATCATCATCTGACTCTATAGCGACTCGCCTAACCCAAAGATTGGCCTCGTCGTCGCAGAAGAGAGAACTCACTACCGGCCGAGTCTTGGGAATCTTTGACCAGTCGATCTTCCCTCCTTGGTCAGTGAACCACTCCATGCTCTGGCCCAACTCTGTCCTGTCTTCAGCAGTAACCCGAATCGGATCATATTCCTTGGTGACCCTGCGGATCGTTTCACCGTGGCCAGTGATTTCAGCAAGCTCGTATTGATCGGTGTGGAGCGTCCAGAGATTACCGTTTGGAGCAAAGCACCACGCAATGTAACCTTGGTAGGGAACACCCACTTGCATGTCTCCGGTCTCATTACTGAAGTATTCAATGTCAGGTTTTTCCGGGACCAGTATCGTGTCCAGTGGAGTCAGGGACTGATCAAACCGGGCGAATGACTCTGTCGTACCTTCATCGTGGAAGGATCTGATTAAAGCGTTGTACCGGCCTACTTGATCAAATCCACCCGAATATGGCATTTGGCTCCAGCCAACGCCACCGATCGATTCAGTTCTAAGGTAGTCCCCGTACCCGTCTAGTATGGAAAGCCGGCCCCTTGCCATTTCCATGACCCAAATCTCTCCATTACGGCTCAGGTCAACCGCACTGGCGTTTTCAAATTCCCCAGGCCCAGTTCCCCTGCCCCCCACGGTGTTTATGTGGGTGCCGTCTGAGCCGAAGACATGGATCTCTTGCGTTTGGCCATCAAGTGCGAAAACTCGCCCCTGCGCATCCACATCAAAGGAGCTAATATTGCCGAATAAAATCGCATCGTCACCCGTGTCGCTTCCAATCCTCATCTCCTCCACAACCTGCCAAGTTTCTTCCGATGACCAGAGCGGTTCCTCGGTATTTCGGACTATGATTTCGCCGGAAGCAAGCGTATCAAGCGTTCCGGGCCAGTCTTCACCAGAATCAGTGCTAGCTGAACCGCAGCCGGTGCCTAGCAACGCGAAGGTCATAGCAATAGCACAATTTACGGCGGCATTAGCGCGTACATTCATGATGAGGGAAGTTTTCCCAAATAAAGTCAGAAAAATCATCTTCGTCCGTTACGTTTAAGAGTGTGAAATTCTGCATGTATGCCAGGTCCCATCTCCCAATGACTCGCATTGATGTGCTGGTCACCTACGTCCCAGTTCGCTAGGTCTGCTACCGACTGGGACGACCGAGATTGGACCAACTCAGGTGGCCCAGGGAGGTTCTCTTTCGGGTCTTCGTAGAATCATGGTGGACCTTGTAACTCACACGACTCCTTACCGCACAACAGTCTGGAATGGACTTAGCGATTTACTCAAAATAGCAGGCCTGTGCGACCAGCACGCCTGCCGTGTCGTGCAATGCTAAGTGGTAAGATGGATTAGTGAGTTGGTGGGCCTGAGCTTGCATTCGTGGTAGAAGCAATAAGAACCCTCAAGGCAGTAGTGAATTGGCTTATTTGACCAGGATTCACTTCGCGCACAAATATCTTACCAGTTTGAGCATTCGCTATTTACCGAGAACTGTCCCCATAGCTTGTGATGAGAGGCCATTGTGCACGAAGATTCCTGATCCTATCATACTTAAGATAGCCGCGATTGGGAAGTAAAAGCTCGTAAAATGGATCGGCTTAGCATGTTGGCAACGTGAGGCGTGGCCGACGACGGTGCGCCCGTGTCTACCGTATTGGAAAGGCTACACCAATCATAATCGCGAATGTCCGGTTTTTTGTGTCTCCGGCAAACTCTACCTCATCGTCCGGCTTTGTAATTGACGTCAGGCCGTGGTTATACATAAAATCCAGCATTAACGACCAAGACGGAGTCACCGCGAAGGCCAGGCCCGCACCAGCCATTACGCCAAAGTCTAACGTCTTAAATACGTCTTCTTCACATTCTTCCGACTCAGACCTGTCGACCGTTACGTTCTCACCGGTAATAAGGTTAGGAATGGAGGCCGTTACGCTGCTGTTAACCCTACAGTTTAGCGCAAAAGAAAATGCTGGACCCGCTGTGACGTAAGGCGACAGCGACCCCTCCAGTTGGGGACTGATTTTCAGCAGCAAGGGAAATTCGAGATAGTCCATATCGGCGGTAAGTTCGACGTAAGAATTATCCGCCCGCATCTGCGTGAATGTGCCCTTTTGCACATAGGCCGCACCAATCTGCAGTCCCAGCAGGTCCGCAAACGGCAAGACTGCCGATGCCCGAATGGCCACGCCAGTCCGATAGCCATGGTCAAAGCCAATTCCTTCTAGCTCTTTAGCATCATCCCCACCCCAGGTCGCGAAGCTCGCACCGGCTTGAATGGAAACGGTCGGCTGCCCAAGTGCAACTGTAGTCCCGATCAGGCTGCCGGAAAACACAAGCACAAGAAGAGCGGGAAGCTTGAAAAGTGGTTCTATCCTCATTTGTATGTAATGACCAGATTTAGACGAGTCTCGGTTAATCGTTTTCATGTCAAATAGATTCAGTAAGGCCGTACACTCTAGAACTCGATACAGAATGGCATGTTGATTGGAAAGGGAAAGCCCGGGATTTAAGCGCCTTTTTTCAACAGTCTCAGACTATAATTTCGCCGGAAGTAAGTGTATCAATCGTACCGGGCCAGCCTTCACCAGAATCAGTGCTAGTTGAACCGCAGTCCGTGCCAATCATTGTGAAGGTCAAAGCAAGAGCACAAATTACAGTGGCAGTAGTGCGTACATTCGTGATGAGAGAAGTTGTCATGTACAGAGTCAGAAAAGCCATCATGGTCCGATACGTTGCAGAGTGTGAAAATCGGCGTGTGCTAGGCTCAATCTCCCGTTGAGTCTCCTTGGTGTGCTGGTCGCTTGCACCCCAGTCCGCCAAGTCTGCCTTTGATGGAAGCGATAAGGATTGGACTAATTTAGGTGCCCCAGAGAGGTTCTCTTTCGGGCCTTTGTAGAACCGTGATGGATCACGTAACTCACATAGCTCCTTACTACGCAGCCGACTGAAATTGAAGGAGAACGAAACTGCAGGCATGGACTATCGTCCGTAAATACGATCTCCAGACCATCAGTAAATTCTTAGTCAATCCGCAATGCTTTATTATCCAGCAATAGAATTTTCTGCCGGAATTCGGGATATCCTGCAGCGATCAGGTAGCCAGCTTTAAATCTAGCTCGTACCTGGACTAGAATTTCCTCTTGACTGATGTTGGTTCTCCCACTCTGTCGTCCCAAGTCACGAAAGATCCTGCTCACCTCGAAGTCTCATAGCTACACACCCCCCGAAAGCGTCGCGACGGCCGTGCGGATGGACATAGGGGTTCCAGCTTTGGTCCAGGCGACGTAAACTGCGTTGCCGTTCCGGGTAATACGAGGAACGCCGCTAGCCCGTGAGGCCGAGGTAGCAGCTACCACAGAAGAGGCCTCGCGCGTGCCATCGGGGTGAACACGGCGGACGCGGATCTCGGCTCCTTCGTCGGTATTCTCAATCCAACTGACCAGAGCTGAACCGTCCTGCAATAAAATCGTGTCGAGGCGCCCGATGGGGGAACCGTCGTCGATCTGAACTGGAGCGCCAAACGACCGTCCTTCGTCGGTGGAAAAGCTGAGTTTGATGCGGCGTGTGTCTTGGGCGGATGTAAACCAGACAACGGCAACCTGCTCACCGGCCGCTGCTATGGCCGGGCCGTTAACCGGGCATCCCAGAATGTGCCATCGATCTTCGTACACTGTCTGTGGTGCCGACCAGGTGCCATTCTGCCACCTGACAACCGCAATGTCACGTATTTCTTCGTCTGACCGATCTCTGTATGCCACAACAAGCCCGTTAGTAGTACGGGCCGCCGAGGTCTGGCAGCACTCACAAATGCGCTCATCAAGTAGGGTTTCGCCGTGAAGCGAGCCAGCATGATCGAGTATAGCAGCGCGCAATGTCATCGCTCCCCGCGGTCCACGACCATCATGACCTCCCCCAGTATTACGTCCGTCGAGCCAAGCAGCAAAGAGCTGGCCATCGATCGACGGTAGCATCGACACGAAGCCGTGTTCGGTCTGTGTGCCATCCGAATGAGGAATCACAGACGGACTCCACGTCTGGCCGCCGTCAAGGGATTGGGTCACATGAACATCGTAGGCATACGTTGCTCCTCCACTTTTAACCAGATAGTGTGCCGCTAGCGTACCGTCATCAAGCGAAATCAGTGAAGGAAAGTCGGCCCAATTAACAAACCAGTCCTCTCCTTGAGCGATGGTTGTCGGCGCTGACCATGCGTCGTGTTCCAGTCGTGAGAAACGCAGGACGTGTCCGCCTTCTGCATAGGGCTCCACCCAGCTCAGCAGCACGACCCCTGCATTGGTGGTATGCACTGTAGGCGTAGTACTTCCAGGACCTGCGGGCGAGGCAATGTCCTGAAACGAGATCGGAGCTCCTGTTGCTGTGTCTAGGGTATGCTGTGTACTTTCGGAAGGCGTGCAACCATTGCTTACCACGAGCACTCCGGCAAACAGGAAGAGTAAAAACCGGAAAGACATCATGGGTAGAAATATGGCTTGAAGAACGAATGGGCCTCCCTAAACCACCTATTCAGGATTGGCCCGAGACGGTTTACCTCTCTCTCTTCCTTCGCGTCCAGCGACAAAACTTCATACAGTTGCAGGAATCGAAGGTTTTGTCACGGGGATGCATCATTTTTAGTTGGAGTTCGGGAGGGTTCACCTGAACCTCTAAACT
>CAZCYQ010000018.1:0-54687 GCA_964503085.1 uncultured Rhodothermaceae bacterium
GGGGAGATCCTCAAATACTACCGATCAGATAGGAAAATAGGGGGGAAGTTCAGTCGTATCAGGCGCGTCGGGGTAACTGATACGAGTATGATGTATGCCAATTAGCTGTTTCAGCAAAACTTCTTTGATCAGAGAAATATCCCGGAGGGTTAGGCCCGTGTCATCTAATTGCCCGCTGGCAACCCTCTGGGTAATGAGATGGTCGACTAGTTTTTCCAATTTCTCCCCGGTCATTTCCTGCATCGTTCGAGACGCTGCCTCAACGGTGTCGGTCAGCATTAGGATACCGGTCTCCTTAGAGGTTGGTCGTGGACCTGGGTACCTGAAAACAGTCTCATCAACAGCGGAATCGTTGGCTTTGGCTAACTCAACAGCCCGCTGATAGAAATATTCTGTTCGGGTAGTTCCGTGATGCGAACTAATGAAGGACCTGACCTTGGCTGGAAGGTGGTATTGTTCTGCAAGCTTCAGACCGCTTGCTACATGACCAATGATGATCAGGGCACTTGATTCCGGGGTTAGTTCGTCGTGTGGGTTGGTATCCCCAGCCAAGTTTTCAATGAAGTATTGAGGGCCGAAGAGCTTGCCAATGTCGTGGTAGAGTCCCCCCACCCTCGTTAAAAGAATATCTGCACCAACTCCATCCGCTACCGATTCAGCAAGGCTTGATACCTGCATCGAATGATTGAATGTTCCAGGAGCATTCTTTATCAATTCTCTGAGCAAGGGTTGATTGGTATCTGACAGCTCCAAGAGGCGCATATCTGTAGTAACATCAAATACACGCTCAACTACCCAGAGAAACGGATAAGCTGTGACTAATAGGAATGAGCCCACGCCCGCAAACATAAGGCGTTCCTGAAGCTGTGGCCAAGCGCTGCCCTCATAAAGCCATATGGCCAACAGTGCCAAAGCGTAACCAACAAATGCGTACAAAGCGGTCAGAAATAATTGTCCTCTATTGCGCAGCCCACGCGCACTGAATATTGCGGCGGAGCCTCCTACAAGCGTGGCCCAGGTATACGTGAAATTGGAATCAAGCATTAATCCGCCAAGCAGTGCTAAAACGAACGTTCCGAAAAATGCCATGCGTGAATCAAAAATCACAGTCAACAAGACTGAAACGATGACAACAGGAACTGCATAAATGGATTGAGCAGGTGCAAATCGAATTACTATGCCAAATGCAATGACAACCACAGTATAGAATAAAGCTAGAAGTAGGATGAACTTGTTACTGCGAAAGACTGTGGGGCGCGCATTCTTCAGGAAAATCCCGAAGATACCAACGACCGTTAAGCCTAACAATAGCTGTCCAAGCAATTGTAGGCGTCCCTGGGTTGCCGATAATTCGCTCCCCCGCTCTCTTTCCAGGGAATCCAGCTTTTGTTTGATTTCCGCGGTTATGCGCTCCCCGTTACGTACAATTTCTTCGCCCTCCGCTACCATGCCTCGAACGGGAAGAATCAATGCTTCTGCTTCTCTACGACGTAGCTCTGTTGGTCCAGATTGATAGATTAGTGACGGCACAAAGATTGCTTCGATAAACTGAGATATCGCCGCGGTACTAAGAAGAGAATCCCCTTGAAGTACCGTTTCCTCAAGCCAAACCCGAATTCGTTCGCGGGCCTCATGATAACCAACCACGCTTGTCGTCGTTCTTTGCTCAAAAGTCTGGGCAAGTGTATCCCGTACGGTCAGATATTCTGTACGGACTGAATCTATGGGAACATCAAGCACTCCTTGAAGCTGAAGCCGTTGGCTTCGATCCGCGATTGCGTCCAGCATACGTTCAAAGAGTGGTGATTCCATCGGAGCCAATCTGGTTGCCGTCGGCATGTCGGGACTGCGGCGAGCGTAATCCCAGCCCAAGTGACGCCAGATTGAACCACTTAGTCGGATTGGAGCTTGAAGACGCAAGGCCATAAAAAGGAGAGAATCTTCCACCGTAGCGGTAGATAATTGCTCAGGCGAAAGATCCGTACCTGCCGCAATGCTGTCTCTCCGGGCCCCTATGAGATAATTTGTATAAGCATAAAACACAGCATCCAATGATGCGGCAATAGAGTCCGCCATATCGCGCGTCTGCTGCCTTGCTTCGTGAAAGGGGTAGAAGATTGGCTCGGTAGCATCCCGTACGCGCTGCCTTTCTGCGCGGAGTGAATCATCGGACTTGTAAAGAGGAAATTCGGATTCTGCGATAAGTGTTTCTTCCTGCCATCGATCTCCCACAGACTTAGAAATTTCGGATATATCCCCTTGCCTGAAAGCCAGTGTAGTTACGATGAGCAGTACTATGAATACACCCAGCTTCGGTCCAATAAAATCTCGGATCAGCTTACGTAAGCGCCAAACAATATATCGCCGTCGTGATGTCATCGAGTATAGATAATGCTATCTCTTGCGGCGAAGCGAGAGAAGGAAGCCAACAGAAATGCAAATAGCACTTCCGATCAATGTATACCATGGCCAAGCAATCTGGCGTAATCCGGCCTCTTCAATCATCCCGTCTGTTGGATTAATTGCAAATATCCAACCCTCTGTTGGGCTGTGCCAAAGCCCAAAGATAACAAGTACCATGACCACAATTGTGAGAATAAAGGCAATCACGGCATCCCATTCCATTGCATTTTTTACTACAATTCCCAACAGGAAGCCTCCCAGGAGGCCTCCATAAGTAAACGAGGCAATGGCCAGTCCAAGTTCAACTACTGGATTATCTGTATTCTCAAACAGGCTTGCAAAGACTACAAACAATGCTCCCCAAAAAAGAGTCAGGCCCCGGGAGAGTAATAAGCCTCTGGCTTTGCTGATAGGCTTTTTAATCCACCGCTCAACCAGATCCATCATTGAGGAGGATGCCAAAGAATTAAGTGAGGAAGACAGCGTACTCATTGCTGCTGCCAGAATACCGGCCAGAAGTAGCCCTGACAGACCGGCTGGTAAACCTTCAATTATATAACGGGGAAAGACCTCATCCCCGCGAGAGAGCCCAAGTTCCGCAGGTGTAACACCACCATAGTGTACCCATAACAGTGTACCTATTGCGAGAAACAAGGCAAATTGCAAGGCCACGAGTACGGCACTGCCTACTAACGCATACTGGCTGTCCTTGAGGGTTCTGCAGGTTAACAATCGTTGAACGATTAATTGATCTGTACCATGTGATGCCATAGAGAATACTCCACCCCCAATAATAGCCGTCACAGTGATATAGGGTTGAGTGATCCAATCAGTGAATGAACCTCCTAGTCCAAAGTCAATCACACGCAGTTTGCCTTCTACTGCCGCCAATCTCGTCGCTCCTTCCGGTAAACCATCAAACAGTAAAACAGCACACAGCACACCTCCTAAAACATATAGTCCCATCTGTACGACATCGATCCATATGACTGCCCGAATACCGCCGACCAGGGTATATATGACCGTGATAATCCCAAGCAGAAGTATAATCTGACCATAGGTTATTGGATCCCCCATGACCGTCAACCCAGCAGAATCAGCAATCACCTTCAAGGGAATTGCCGTAGCAAACAGGCGTACACCATCCGCCAACAGTCGCGTGACCATGAACGTAACGGATGCAGTGGATCTCATACGATCCCCGAAGCGTTCCCCCAAATAGGCATACGCGGTCGTCATTGCTCCCTTAAAGTAGCGTGGCAGGAACAGCAGGCTCACTGCTATACGTCCTACAAGGTATCCAGCCGTGATTTGCAGGAAGGTCATAGTACCTCCGTAAGCGACCGCAGGCACCCCAATTATTGTCAAGGTACTTGTTTCTGTGGCTACGACTGAGAAACAGACTGCCCACCAGGGCAAATCTCTGCCACCTAGGAAATAGTCATCCATTGAGCGCTGACGTCCTCCAAGGCGTATACCCAGAGCGGCTATGCCGATCAGGTATACTACTATAACGGTGTAGTCAAGCACTGATAGCATCTGCAGCTTCAGTCAATCCCAAGCTTTTTAGATATTTCTTCAAGCGGTACCCCCTTGGTTTCGGGCATGACAAAAATTACCCACAGGAGTTGCCCAACCATACACAGCGCATAGAACGCGAAAATACTTGCCCCGGATACTTCGGCAATCATAGGAAATGTAAGCGATATTATAGCGGCCATAATCCAATGCACAAAGCTACCCAGGCTTTGTCCACGCGCCCGTACGCTATTGGGGAATATCTCACCAAGGAACACCCAAATGACTGCTCCCTGACCGAACGCATGTGACGCAATGAATACGATAAGACTGACCAGTACTACAGGGCCGGTTATTTCGGTATAAAAAGCGACCGCAGTAGCCCCCAGACTTAGGATATAGCCAATAGATCCCACCAACATGAGTTTCTTGCGACCAAATTTGTCAATAACAGAAAGCGCGACAGCGGTTGCAATGAGGTTAACACTGCCAATGATTACGGCCTGAAGGAGTGCAGAGGTACCGGAGGCACCCGCCATTTCGAATATTCGGCGGGTGTAATAGATCAATGCGTTGATCCCTGATAGCTGATTAAATGCAGCGATTGCAACGGCCAAAAGGATTGGTTTCAGGTATTTGGGCTGAAAAAAGCGCTCAGTCAAATGCTTGCGTGTTTCTGCCAATGATGCCCTTATGGCTGCAAGATCTTTTACTGCATCGGAACCGTTACCCCCCATACTAATGAGTACATTTCTGGCTTCGTCATCTCGTCCCTGTGCAACAAGCCATCGTGGGCTTCGGGGATTTGTAAACAGTAGTGTTGTGAAGGCTAGTGCGGGTACCGCCTCTATCCCGAACATCCAGCGCCATTCAATCGCCCCCAGTTCAAATGAAGCAATGGTGAAATTCGATAAATAGGCCAATAGGATGCCAAGTACGATATTGAGCTGCACTAGGGCTACCAGCCGGCCCCGTATATTTGCCGGAGCAATTTCTGCCACATACATAGGGGCAACGACTGATGCTCCCCCAACGCCTAATCCGCCGATCAGACGGAAAAATGCAAACGATCCAGCATCCCAGGCTACGGCGCTCCCGATCGAAGATAGGAGGTATAACCCGCCCATAAGCATCAGCATTGGCCGGCGTCCGTAACGATCGGCGGGCTTGGAGAACACTAAAGATCCGATTATTGTACCTATCAATGCACTGGCAACTAGTGTTCCGTGCCAGAAAGGAGGCGTACCGAAAGCCCCGCTGAGGCGCTGATAGGTAGGATCATATAAATCCCGAAGTATTCCCTCCGCTCCAGAGATTACTGCCGTATCAAAACCAAATAGCAAGCCTCCTAAAGCAGCAACCAGAGAAGCCCAGATCACTCTAGACATGGCATTACAGGCCGTTGAAGATTAAAATAGAGTACATGTGAGTGATTTAAGGTAACGATTTACGGCAAATGCACGAGTTTGTGAATCAAGTCTCTCAGTTACGAACTATTGAGATGAAACTGAATCTTTGTTGGCGTTTAGTGCCCGGTCAATGGGAAGCAGCATATTGAAGTGAAATGGCTTCACCAATGCCAATAGCTGCCCAGTACATGGCAGGACATAACGATTGTTGAAGCATCTCCTCACATTTGGGCTTGCGGACGTGCAAGTACTGAACGCTACATAATACTCCTACAATAATATCACCAGAACACGAGCCATGCTAGATAGATGAGCACCAGAAAACATATGTCCCCTGCCCTTTGCTTCAGACTGAACATATGTTCTTGCAAAAATCTGAGGAGAAAACATATGTTTCGGGTTGCGCCTTCGTGTGTTACATATGTACGTAGCGCTGGTGTTTTCACTCATGCTCAGTGTGATGTGGGTTCCCCTTGTATTTTTGAATCGATCTCATGGGTAGGTCAAGCGTTGGATTAACGGAGACTGCCTGTTGAGATGAGGCGCATGTATTTCTTCCACACGCTACTCGGGTAAGTATTTCACCTCTGGGGGACGGTTAACCTAATATTGACTACCTTAAGTCTATGGTCTCTTGCGCCCATAATACAGGCTAACATGAAGCACTTCCCAATTCTCACATTTCTGTTGGCAGTGCTGCTCTGGGGATGTATTACGACTCCGTTAGGGGTAACCATAACGTCTCGGGCGCCCGAGGATACAACCTCTGTACGCCCTGCCCCCATTGAACCCAAACGTGCATGGATCTTTGTGGAGGGTTCTCAACAAGGTAGCACGCCTGCTACCGTCCGCATTCGACGCAGCTTCGAGATTACAAACGTCTCATTGCACATTGGACAAACCTTTGAGGAAGTGCGCCGCTACGAAATAGAACGCAGTGTCACGTCCAATCGAATTATGCAGAACTATACCTTTCAGGGTGCATATGATGGCGGCACACTCACCTTCAATTCTACCGAGCTCTCCCAGGATAAGAAGGGGCGCTTTATTATTCCCTACTATGCCAATCCCATCCAAATAATTGATCACGAGTACGACCTAATATTGATTTTAACCGAATAACGTGAGCATTCGACCATACGTACTTACCGAGACCAACTGGAAATCGGTCAGTGAAACTGATTTTGGGACGGCAGTATTACCTTGGGGAGCGATAGAAGCACATAACACCCACCTCCCCTATGGCACCGACAATATTCAACTGGATCGGATTGCAGCTGATGCCTGCGCCGTGGCATGGGAACGGGGTGCCCGCGTCATAGCATTGCCAACGGTACCTTACGGTGTCAATACAGGACAATCTGACATAACGTTGGATCTGAATATGATGCCCAGCACACAGCAGGCACTGCTGGGAGATATCGCGCAGGCACTTGAAGGCCAGAACATTCTGAAGTTGGTTGTCCTGAACGGACATGGCGGCAACAACTTTCGGCAAATGATCCGTGAGGTCGGATTCCACTGCTCGAGACTCTTTATCTGTGAAATCAACTGGTTCAAGGTACTTGATGCAAAACTTTACTTCGAGGATCCTGGGGATCATGCCGGAGAATTGGAAACTAGCCTAATACTCGAAATTGCTCCGGAACTTGCCCTGCCGCTTGATCAGGCAGGTTCAGGGGCTGCACGACCTTGGGCAATTGCCGGATTGAATGAAGGCTGGGCTTGGGCAGAGCGACGCTGGAGTGAAGTTACAGAAGATACAGGAGTTGGCGACCCCAGGGCGGCGTCAAAGGCTAAGGGGAGGTTGTTTCTAGATGCTGTAACGCGGAAGATAGGGGGCTTCCTGGCCGAACTGGATTCTACTCCGATAAACGCAATTTATAAACGGTAGTGAAGCTGCCAACAGGGATACTAACAAAGCTGAATCCTAGATACATGAATCGACTAGTAAGCGCGCTGTGCTTGGGGGTTATAATCGGGTTTCCCCCATTAGTACAGGCGCAGGATCAGGCAGGAGCCTATCTGGAGAACATTGACCAGTTGCTCAGTCAGGCGCATACGGCCAGCCAGAATGCTGAGCGAGCCACCTCAGTCCAAGAGCTGAAAATGTACACTGATGCCGTGTTTGAGACGATCTGGGGCGCCCCCTCAGGACTGCTCTCAAACACCGGTGCAGCTCTTGCACATGGCTGGAAAACAAGATGGCAAACCGACGGTACTGAATTTGATGAGGCCCATGTTGAGCGCCATGGTTCGGATGAGCCCATGATCTCGGATCCGGAAACACTTGGCATCATGGGACAAGGACGTGCTGTCGTAAAGATGCTCGTACCCCGTCAGGAAGAACCCCACGCAGATCATGTACTCGCTTCCCTGAGCAATGTTATCGGGTGGATGCGTCTTAGTGATGGAGTAACAAAGGGGGAGCGTCAACCTCGCATTGACTTAACACATGTTTGGGATGCCCCTACCCGCTTCTGGAATACTACCGCAGATACCGGCTGGCTGGGAGAAGTTCATGCCCAGACAATCAACATTCTCAAAACAGAATATGGAGAGAACCTTGCGATCGCCCAGGAACATGCAAAAGCCATGACTGCACTATTGGAAATATGCAGGTCAGGCAAAGATGAAAATGGAGATGGCGCCGTCGCACCGATCATGATGGAGGGTGGCCTAGATACAGCGATCCAACACGCAGGGTATTTGGGAATTGTCAATTAAGAAAATACAATGAACAAAATAATAACCAGAATCACGTTTATAGCGTGTATCGGGATTCTCCTTGGTCTTAATCCCTCAGGGAACCGATCATTCGCCCAGGCGCAATGGAAGACTCTCTTTGATGGCTCATCTTTGGATGGATGGTATCAGGCCGGACCAGGTCAGTTTGTGTTGGAGCCTGATGGGTCTATGATCAGCGAAGGCGGGATGGGCCTCTTCTATTACAGTGAGGAATCGTTTCGTGATTTTGAATTGGAACTGGAGTGGAAGTCAAACAAGACAACGGCTAACAGTGGGGTATTCGTTCGATTTCCAGAAACCGATGATCCATGGGTGGCCGTCGACGAAGGCTATGAAATCCAGATTGACGACAGTCGAGACCCCGATCACAAGACGGGCAGCATTTTTGCAATAAGCAAAGCATTCCGCTCGAGCCCGCTTCCGGCAGGCGAATGGAATAAATTCCGTATTCGCGTAACTGGTCAGCGATACGAAGTGTGGCATAATGATGTCAAGGTTAATGACTACATGGGGAACCGTGGACGGGAAGGCTTTATCGGGCTTCAGAATCATGACAACGGTTCACGTGTGGCTTTCAGGAACGTAAAGGTCCGCCCTATTGAAGGGGATATCCACGAGTCTCTGGCTGACCTTCTGGCAACATCTGAGGCATATGAGCCGATACGGGTGCTGATGTTAACAGCTACCCATGGTTTTAGACATGGCGCTGCAATTGAGGCTCAGAAGGAGGTTATGATGGCATTAAGCCAAACCACTGAGCTTCAGGTGGATACGACCGAGGATGTCAGCATGCTGCGTCAGGAAATACTGGATAATTACGATGTGCTGTTCCTGGCGAACTCGACACTCCGGATTCCGCGTCCAGAGGGAGCCCCGGAACCGGAACCAACCGCGACCATGGCTGAGGGCACACTGGCAAATTTCGACCTCAAGCTCATGGTGCCGGACAACGAGATCCAGGGCAAGGTTGCCATTAGTGAGGCCCCAGATTCACTCATCGGGATGGTCAAGTTCAACATATTTCCCGATCCGGCAAATTTATTCGGCGTTTGGCTAGATACAGATTCTCTCTCATTCATGTGGGATACCGGGGGCATGGGGGTAGCAACCGCTATGCTTGATATAGACGGGGATTCGTTGAGCGGACTGATGTCTCTGGGAGAAATGCAGGTACCACTTTCAGGTACACCTAGCGAACCTGAACCCATCGATTATGACATTACAATCACTACCCCACAGGCTCCCCTGGGTGCTCTGTTGACGCTCGGAGGAGCTTCAAGCACGATTGCTTTCCCGGATGGCGCACTGCCTGTTAATGATCTCTTGCTTGCGGGAGATTCGGTTATGTTTCACTTTAACGTTGAACAGTTTGGTGACTTCTATGCCAAAGGGGTTATTAAGGGTGATAGTATCCGTGGCGCACTCGGGAGTGATTTTGGTGAGTTGCCCTTTGAAGGATCCAGGCAAGTAGGTGAACCAGAACATGAAGGCGAAACTCTTGAGCCCGAACAGCTTGAAGCCATCCTGTCGTTTCTGGCCCAAGGAAAAGGAATTGCGATAGCACACGCTGGGCTTGACGCACTTTATAACTCGCCAGATTACCGCGAAATGGTTGGAGGGGGCCTGTTTGAAAGCCATCCCTGGACGCAAAGCGTTCGTATTACGGTGGAAGATCCGAATACACCTGCCACTCGCCATCTGAGAGAAGATCTATGGGTGCATGAGGAGATTTATGTACTTGACGTCAATCCTCGCTGGAATGCACGGGTTCTTCTGTCTCTGGATACTGAAACCGTTGAATTGACGGAAGCATCTGCTGGTCGAGAGGGAAATGACTACCCCATAAGCTGGATACGCATGCACAATGGTGGGCGTGTGTTTGCCACAGGACTCGGACATTTTGCAGATACGTGGAAAACCCCCGCATTTCTAGAGCATGTTGTTCAGGGCCTACGTATGGTGGCGGGGCGTACGGAAGCAAGTTTTTCAGGATACCGGGTTAAGGAAGTCATTGCCGACAATGTTTGGCCGGATGATATCGCTGTAGATGAACAAGGTGATGTATGGATTGCGGAGCTTAGAGGCAAGGTGCATCATTATAATGCACAAAGCGGCGAGGTAAGGCAGATTGCTCATTTACAAACGACAGATCCAACAAACGTAGAACATGGTCTGTATGGGATTGAAGTGGATCCTGATTTTTACGGGGGATCACCGTATGTATATCTCTACTATGCAGAACCACATACTTTCATCAACACTCTCTCACGATTCGTCTATGAGGACGGTCAAATAGATCTTGAATCAGAGCATGTTCTCCTGCGCGTACCGACAGAGCCGCAATGCTGTCATCAAGGGGGTGATATCGAATGGGGACCCGATTCTACGCTTTATCTCTCAACTGGGGATACCGGCATGTCCGAGGTTCGTCCTGGGTGGAAGATGTCAGAAGAGCAGCTGGCTGCATTTATTGACAAACACGCACTAAAGGATTACCATTGGGCACGTCTGGTGGATTCCGAGCGATCCGCGCAGAATCTACAGGATCTACGTGGTAAAATTTTGAGAATTAACAGGAATGGAACGATTCCGCAAGACAATCCATTTTATGGCAAACCGGGTGTACGGTGGGAAATTTATGCATATGGCTTACGCAACCCTTACCGCTTCAAGGTAGACCATGAAACCGGTGCACTCTACATCGGTGTGGTAGGGCCAGATGCTTCCTTTGACTATGATGAGTATAATGTTTCTGCCAATGGAGGGGAAAATTTCGGGTGGCCACGTACACTTGGAAAGCTGTTCTATAATGAGTGGACACCAGAATTGATACCTGATTTCGTTCCGCCCTTCTGGGAGTACACCTACGAGCATGGTGGACGTTCAGCTACTGTCGGACCGATCTACCGCTCCGCTGGTCAATACGCCTTTGGTGACAATTTTCAAAACAAAATATTTGTGTTTGATTGGGCCAGGCGCTGGATTAAATATGGAGAACTTGTTGATGGAACATTTGAGAGTGATCAGGAGGAGGATGTGCGCATTGATGTTCCAAGTATTCAGATGCCGGCAAAGCGCTTGGTCAACATTAAAACATTCGATACACTGCAGGGTACCTCCCCCATCTCCATGGAGTTGGGACCGGACGGAAGCATATACGTAGCGGAATTTGATGGCTTCTGGGATGCTGGTCCAGATGCAAAAGTAACACGTTACCGATGGATTGAAGAGAATCGCGCTCCACTTGGTGAAGTAGAAATACGGACCGATCCCAACCAGACCAGACTGCTATATTTCGACGGGATGGCCATCATTGATCCCGATGGGGATGCCCTAGAATACCACTGGTCCTTTGGGGATGGCAACGAAGCAACGGCACAATACGTGTCACATGCGTATGACGCTCCTGGTGAGTACCACATCGTGTTAGAGGTAACAGACGCTCGTGGTGCTTCCAGCGTGATGAAGTGGGATTGGAAGATTGAATAGCCCTCATACTACTGTACAGTGTTCATGAATTTCAAGAAAGCAATTAGTCTTTTCGGTATTGTAGTTCTGCTCTCTGGATTGATCATTAAGAAGGGTGTAGCGCAGGGTTCTTCCAGCGTGGACGGGGAACAACTCTATCTCAGTCGTTGCATGTCTTGTCATCAAGTTGATGGTAATGGTATCCCAGGCGTATTTCCTCCACTGAACGAGATTGATTGGGTTACAGGAGATAAGGGTCGACTGATTCGAATCGTGTTGGATGGTGCTGTTGGAGAATACAATATCGGAGGTGTGATTTACAGCGGCGCCATGCCACCTTGGAAAAGTTTTCTGAATGATCAGGAGATGGCGGCTATGCTAACCTACATTCGGAGCGCATGGGACAATGATGCTTCGAGAGTGACCGAGGATGAGGTTCGTCTTGTCCGAGAGGCCAGCAATGGCAGAAATCAAGCCTGGACGGCCGAGGAACTGGCAGATGAGGCCAACCAGGGTATTCCAGGTTCTTTCGGATTTCTATTGACCCCGCGCGATACAACAAAATCAAATTGAGGACTATCCTAACATGCTTCGACCACTCATTCTTTTGCTGTGTCTGGCAATATGCCAAGCACCAGTTACTTTTGGACAACAACTGATTGGATCAGTTGAGGTGCATGATGAAGCTTTAACATCGCTGATAGATCCAGATGCGCAATTAGAGGTCCTCGCCGAAGGATTTGAGTGGTCAGAGGGGCCCGTTTGGGTGAGTGATGGTGAGTTTTTGCTCTTTTCTGACGTCTGGACTAATCGAATCTATCGCTGGAAGGACGGAGGCGAAGCTGAGATATTTTTGGAGCCGTCGGGATATACAGGTCCGCCCACAGAGGGACGCATCGGTGGCTCTAACGGACTAACGCTGGATTCCGAAGGTCGCTTGGTTATGGTACAGCACAGCGATCGCCGTATTGCACGATTGAGCGGCTCCCTCACAGATCCTGAACCCGTATACGTTACAATCACCGACCTTTACGAAGATAAACGATACAATAGCCCCAACGACCTAGTTTATCACTCCAACGGGACATTGTATTTCACGGATCCGCCCTACGGGCAAGACAAAGAACTGGATTTTCAAGGTATATACAGTGTTACTCCAGAGGGGACCGTTAGACTGCTTGAAGCGGGGATGAGTCGACCAAATGGATTAGCTTTTTCACCAGATGAGAGTATCCTTTACGTTGCAAACTCAGATCCAGAGCATCTTGTCCTAATGGCTTATGATGTTTTGCCTGATGGTGGGCTGGACAACGGGCGCGTCTTTTTCGACGGTACCAGTCTTATGGAAGAAGGGTTACAGGGATCGCATGATGGCTTAAAGGTGGATCAGGACGGTAATGTATTTGCAACAGGGCCAGGAGGAGTTCTGGTCCTAAGTCCAGAGGGCGTCCATCTGGGCACGATCAATACGACCCAGCGTACGGCCAATTGCGCTTTTGGGGATAATGGTAGCATGCTCTACATTACGGCTCACAGTCTTCTGTTACGCATCCCACTGTTGACGCGAGGAACTACTCCCTAAATTGTTTCAGATGCAAGATTGAGGAGCCACTCTCTATCGAGCGAATCAGACCATCTCGTATGGTCAACTCGCGAATGCAGTATAGATTACAGAAAACCCATTAACATCCAGGATTGATTTCCAAGGACATACTCTTCCAGAAATAACGGATCATAAATGCGCCATATCCCCGTCGTTCTTGTGCTGTTTTTGGCAATGTGTCAGACAGCTCCCCCGGATGAAACTCACGAAGAAACACCCATTGACTCAGACCAGACCATGGCTTCCAAGAGATTAATAGGGACGGTTCAAGTACTAGACGAAGCGCTAACTTCATTGGTTGCCGCAGATGCACAATTGGAGGTCCTGGCAGAAGGTTTTGATTGGTCAGAAGGCCCTGTCTGGGTTAACAAAGGTGAGTTCTTGCTTTTTTCAGATGTGCCTACCAACAGAATTTATCAGTGGATGGAGGACAGCGAGGTCAGCGTGTTTTTAGAACCATCGGGTTATACGGGAACTGTTGAAAGAGGAGGCGAGACTGGATCTAACGGACTAACGTTGGATTCTAAAGGCCACCTGGTCATTGCCCAGCATGGTGACCGTCGAGTAGCCCGGTTGAGTACATCTGTTTTGGAACCGCAACCGGTGTATGAGACGATCACCGAGCAGTACGACGGCAAACGATACAACAGTCCCAATGACTTGGTTTATCATTCCGACGGAACGTTGTATTTCACGGATCCGCCCTACGGACTTGAATTCAGAATGTCTGATCCCGCCAAAGAATTGGATTTTCAAGGTGTGTTCAGTGTTAGCCCGGATGGCGTGGTCCAGCTCCTCGAGTCAACAATGAGCAGGCCCAACGGACTGGCTTTTTCACCGGACGAGAGCACGTTGTATGTTGCCAATTCAGACCCAGAGCACGCTATCTGGATGGCTTACGATGTTCTTCCTGACGGCGGTATAAGCAATGGTCGTGTTTTTTTCAATGCTACTGACCTTGTTAAGGAGGGTCTCCCCGGTTTGCCCGATGGTCTGAAAGTAGATGAGAGTGGCAATTTATTTGCAACAGGGCCCGGGGGTGTACTTATCCTCAGCCCAGAGGGCGTCCATCTTGGTACAATCAATACAACACAGGCTACTGCCAACTGCGCCTTTGGGGGAGATGGTAGTCTGCTATACATTACAGCAGACATGCTCCTGCTGCGTATCCAGCTGCTAACCAAGGGCGCAATTCTTTAATCTGTTCAAACCATACGTGGTCAAACAGTGTGTAGTACACGCTGAGCCTCTGCCAATAACTGTTATCTTCGTCACACGTTAACAGTACATCCAATAATTCCAAGAGGTGCTGAAATCACCTACCCCTTAGCCGCTGTGCTATTTGACATGGATGGAGTTCTTGTTAATTCCGAACCATTACATGAAAAGGCACAGGACATTGTCTGTCGGCGATTCGATCTGGATGTGCCAACATCGATCTCTCCTATTTTCAAGGGCTGGACGGAAGATCGTGTGTATACATATATTGCTGAGCATTTTGGCACGGGTTCAGCTACGGTCGAGACGCTTATACGAGCCAAACATGCTGTTTTTGCGAGTCTTTCGGATGAGCTTGAACTCATATCAGGTGCCGCAAACCTAGTGCAAGCATTACATAATCTGGACATCCCCCTAGGTCTGGTTACTTCTGCTACTCGTGCTGACCAGCAAAGAGCATTTGCCAAATTTGGCTTCTTCCCCTATTTCTCCTCAGTCACAACAGTTGAAGATGTTACCGAGGCAAAGCCTCATCCACAACCATACTTGACTGGCGCTGAACGCTTGGGGATGAGGCCTGAAGAATGCATCGTTGTTGAGGACTCCAAGTATGGAGTAATCAGTGCACTACGTGCGGGATGTCATGTTCTGGGATTAGCGACAACATTTTCATGTGATACATTAAGTGATGCCGGTGCACATGCTGTTTTTGATTCAATCGAGGCAATTGAACTACACATAAAGGAGCTACTGAGCCTGACAGTTGTATAGATTTCCGGTGTTTAGGCCAGCTACCCCCTGTCTTCCATAATCTTAGGCAAACAAATAATGTCAATAAGGCGTGCGACGATTTTGCTGACTGTCATGACTTTATGCAGTTGTACAACAGATCAATACTCAACAAACACCAGTGATCCATATACTGATTGGGCTGTCTATCTGGGGGACGCGACGAGTAGCCACTACAGTACCCTTGATCAGATTAATCGAAGTAATGTGGCGGATCTAGCGTTAGCCTGGACCTATAATTCCGGCGATGCTGACAGTACCGGCCGTACGCAGATGCAGTGTAATCCAATTATCATTGATTCTATTTTGTATGCCACGTCACCGGGGTTAAAAGCCATTGCCCTAGATGCAACCACTGGAAAGGAGATATGGCGCTTTGACCCGTTTGAGGCCGGAGCCGTAGATGAAGGGCGCGGGATAAACCGAGGAGTAAGCTACTGGGCCGGTAATGATCAACACGAGGCACGTATCCTTTATTCGGCAGGATCCAGGCTGTTTGCCTTGGATGCATCAACCGGGAAACCGATCAGGACATTTGGTGAAGAAGGATCTGTTAATTTGCGCGAGGGTATGGATCGCGACGTTACGGGTTTATCTGTAGCAGCCCGTACGCCAGGTATCATCTATAAACATCTACTGATCCAAGGCACATCTTTGTCTGAGGGCATTCGCTCTGCACCTGGTCATATCCGGGCTTACGATGTGCGCACAGGAGAGTTGGTCTGGATCTTTCATACGATCCCTCACCCTGATGAATTTGGATATGATACATGGCCTCCCAATGCCTATTTATACAGTGGGGGCGCTAATGCGTGGAGTGGATTAAGCCTGGATGAAGAACGAGGAACAGTCTTCCTCCCCACGGGATCGGCAGCTTTTGATTTTTGGGGAGGCAATCGTATTGGTGAAAATCTTTTTGCCAATTCTGTACTTGCACTTGATGCCCTGACAGGTGAGCGCAAATGGCACTTCCAGACGGTGCATCATGATATTTGGGATCGTGACATCCCAGCTGCCCCCAACCTCGTCACTGTGGTACATGATGGTCGCCGCATTGATGCAGTCGCACAGGTCACAAAAAGTGGGTATGTATTTCTTCTTGACCGGGACACCGGAACTTCTCTTTTCCCGGTGGAAGAGCGTCCATTCCCAGCCTCTGATCTGGAGGGCGAAGAAGCCTGGCCAACTCAACCGATCCCGCTGAAACCTCCCCCCTTCGCACGTCAGAGGTTTGATGAGGAGAATGTAACCAACATCTCACAGGAATCTCACGACTATGTGTTGGAGCGTCTCAGGCAGGTTCGTTCCGATGGCCAGTTTGTACCACCAAGCGTACAGGGGACCATCATTTATCCGGGATTTGATGGAGGAGCTGAATGGGGCGGTGCCGGCTACGATCCAACCACGGGCATGCTGTATATCAATAGTAACGAAATGGCCTGGATCCTCACGATGGTCCCGTTGAACCCGGATGGAGCAAGTACAGGAGAAGGTCTATATGCCCGCTATTGTGCAGGCTGCCACGGTGCCGAACTGGAGGGTTCTCCCACTGGCGATATGCCTGCATTGACCGGATTGGAATCCCGGATGACAAGAGATGCTGTGGGTGAACAGATTGCCCAGGGCGTTGGCTTTATGCCATCCTTTGGTTTTCTGGAATCAGGTGAGGTCTCTGCAATCGTAGATTTTCTTTTTGGGGAAGACGAGAGAACCTCAATTGAAGTGGAAGAAGCTGATGCCGAGCTCAGTGCGTTTTTTGCTGGCTCTCCATACGGGCATACCGGATACAATAGATTTTTTGATCAGGACGGATATCCGGCGGTCAAACCTCCCTGGGGCACGCTAAATGCGATCAACCTGAACACTGGCACGATTGAATGGTCCGTACCATTGGGGGAATTCCCGGAGTTGACGGCCCGGGGAATTCCACAGACCGGCACAGAAAACTATGGTGGCCCAGTAGTTACTTCCGGCGGTCTGCTATTTATTGCGGCCAGTAAGGATGAGCGTTTTCGGGCTTTCGACAAGGATAACGGTGCAGTACTATGGGAAACACAGCTACCCGCAGGTGGCTACGCAACACCTGCCACGTATGAAGTTAGGGGGAAACAGTATGTGGTTATTGCCGCAGGAGGAGGCAAAATGGGTACAAAATCTGGAGATGCTTACTTGGCCTTTGCGTTGCCTGAATAGGAGTCATCAAATGCCAGGTAATTGTTCTTGATTCCCCAGGCAAATAACTCCTTCTGCCTTTCTCGAATAATTCTTATGAAGTGTTTAGGTAAATAAGCAAAACCCATGGTGAGCACAGGTTCAAAGTTAATTGAACTTTAACACCACGCCGGTCAACGCTTTGGCGGAACAGCTCAGATCGTACCGCCTCGGTGGAGAACAACCCCTATACGAGAAGGTCAGCCGAAACAGCCCGACATCTTATCGAACGTAAGAGACACATTCTGGACTACTGACTTTCCCTGTAACGGCAATATCCCCCCGTATAACAGACATAAAGATCATCCCTGATTCAGGGCACAATCCGATAGAACTGCCGCGAGCTACGACGGCTAATCGCTGCGAGCGGTCTGATAAGTGCCCATATACCCTACATGGGGCCTACTAACTAGATTTGTCCCGACTCAGGTGCCGGTTGTGGCAGACGACGAATACGGATATTCCTGAACCAGACTGGATCACTATGGTCCTGGAGGCAGATATGCCCAGTCCTACTCATTCCATAATCTGGCATATCAATCCATTTACTTTCTGCAATCAATGCATTCCAGTCCTCACTCCACAATTCATAAGAGACAATCCTTTCTCCGTTTAGCCAATGCTCAACATGCGCGCCGTTAACAACAATGCGAGTCGTATTCCATTCTCCAACTGGGCTTACCACATTAACAGAGGGCGGGTGCATATCATAATTTGCACCCGCATGGCGGTCCTCGCCCTCCTGTGCATCTGGATGTAAGTCATTGTCTAATATCTGGTACTCCGGTCCTGTACGCCAGGGATAGTCATGGTCTTCGGATACGCGGAACATGATTCCACTATTTCCCGCAGGAGATATTTTCCATTCAAGCTCGAGCTCAAAGTGATCATATTGTTCGACGGTTATAATATCACCGCCCTCTCCTTCGCCGGTAAAATGCAAAACCCCGTCATCACTTATCTGCCATGCTTCAGGGATTCCCTCACCTCCATATCGTCTCCACTGATCAGCCCCAAGTGATTGCCAAGTCATCTCTTCGGACATGGCCGGTTCCTCGTCATCTACTTCCGCGGGAGTTGTATTCTCCGAGGCCGATTGGCAACCTATTAACACGGCCACAGAAAATGTAGCAGCCAAAAATAATCGCGTAACCATAAGGCTCTGTTTTTGTCAAATTATAAAAGTTGGATAGTTTGGTACTGTTAGGCTTCTACGGGTTCACTGTGATCTGCAACCCGGTCGTTAAAGAGCACCACAAATGCCACCGAGAACAAGAACGTAGCTCCGGCAAAAATATACCAAAACGTAGCCCAACCTCCGAGGTCTAATTGTCCGTCCGTTCCATAGGTGTTCACAAAGAGTCCACTTAACTGGGTGCCGAGGAAAAACCCGATTCCCTGAGTCAGAAGCACCAGCAAGCCTTGCACCTGGCCTCTGATCTCCGGTGCAGTCTTCTTGTCAATGTAGATCTGTCCTGTAACGAAAAAGAAATCGTAGCAGATACCGTGAATGAGAATACCAATCAGTATGAAATAATACATCCCTACACTTGCCCCCACTGCAAAAATCGCGAAGCGGGCAACCCATGCGAGCATCCCAAGAAGCAGCATCCACTTTACCCCCAGCCGTCGGAAAAAGAATGGGATCAAGAGCATAAAGAATATTTCGCTTACTTGCCCAAAAGCCATCTCCCCGCTAGGATTGGCAAAAAGGCTTGTCCCATCAAAGAAATTTTCATGAATAGCTGTGAAGTAAAGCGGGGCGTACGGGAAATAAGTCCCGAAGGCGATAAAGATCAGCATCGCCGCCGCCAGGAACACCACAAAAGATTTACTCTTCAAAGCATTGAAGGCATCAATACCCGCAATCTGCTTCCATGTAGTTGTTTGTCCCTTTGATGGTGGAGGAGTATAGGGTAACGTGAAGCTGTACAGGCCAAGGAACAATGCAGCACTTCCACCAATGTACAACGGGATCGCAGTATTATCTGCCTGAAGAACATAGCCCATAAACAGACCGATTGTAGCCCAGCCAATAGTCCCGAAGACTCGTACCACAGGAAACTCTTTTTCCTGATTTTTCAAGTGATGGAACGCCAGTGAGGCGGTTAAGCCAAGTGTTGGGAAATAGCATAAAGCATGCAGACCTAAAAGAGGTAAAAACAGGTCTGTGCCGGCAGCAAGTGGCATGGCACACATTGCTACTCCAGCGATAAGCATGAGTACCCCCAGAAGCTTCTCTGAATCAAAGAAGCGGTCAGCTACCATGCCAAGAAAAAATGGTCCAATAATGCAAGCTATTGGTCCAAGTGCATAGGCTAGGGGAATCCACTCTCCTGCACCAATTAGGCTCATATAATTGCCTAGCGTGGGTGCCCAGGCCCCCCAAATGAAGTACTGGACAAACATCATTAAGCTGAGGCGGGCAACAAGTCCTACATTCATGTTAAACTCCAATCGATTAGTTATAAAGAAAACGCCGTGCAATTGGTCACTGATCGCACGGCGTTCAAGTAAATACAATCAACTATCGCCTGCAAATATGGACATCAACCGATCTACTTGATCGAAAACCAAAAATTAATTTTTCGTCCCCGACTAGTTTGAGGCATCCATTCTGCTTTTCAGGCGATCTAAAATTGCTTGGCTACTTTCTCGTTCTGCTTGATCAATCCCTGCACGTATTCTGGCAATCTGTTCAGCAGTTGCTCCCTGGTTACGCTCCAACTGATCAACTTGTGCACGGGCAAGAGCAAAGGATGGCGGCCACTTGTATGTCGGCTGTCCTTGAGCATTCTTGTACTCCAATTTTACAGTATTCGCAGCAGCAATTTCATTAGCGGTCAGATACTCGCTGGGAACCAGCTCAAATACATCCAGGCCACGTGCAATCTCACTACTGTAAATGTAGCCGTTGTACCAGTAGACAGACCAGCTTCCTCCCATCTCCATCTGCTCAGCACTCACAGGGCCACGGTCATGGTATGCAATCTCTATCACATTGGACGGATCTGTCCAGTCGGTAATTGAAATACCTCCCTGATACCAGGATTGGACAAATATATCCCGACCGGGCACAGGGATCTGGGACCCGTTATGTGCTACGCAATTTTCCTCGTCCGTCTGCGGAACAGGTAACTTGTAATAGCTTTTGAAATGCATCTTCTTCTCTTCATCAATCGTGAAGTATGCATTCGCTCCCCACGCCATTGGATCTGTTTCGCGGCACTTGGGTCCTCCACCTCCACCCCATTCATCCGTGAACAGGATTTTTGAGCCGTCATTGTTGAATGTTGCAGAATGCCAGTAAGAGAAGTTGCTGTCCGCAACCGCATCGAGGCGATAAGGATTGGCCGGATCAGAAATATCAAGTAGGAGGCCATATCCTTCGCACGCGCCGCCAGCTAAGCCGATTTCAGGGTAGAGCGTAATATCATGGCACTGGTTGGGACCTCGGTCCTCATCAGCTCCGTCGCCGCCACCAATCATCTGACCAATTATATCCGGCAGCGCCTCGCGAAATGCCGTCGTATCCTCGGCAGTCGGTTCCGTGATTCCCTCTTCGCTAAAGTAGGCCGCAGCCATTGGAGCCACATAGTTATCCGGCAGTACGAAAGAAGAACCACCAATTGAAACCACAAATTCTCCCCGCGCCTTTGCCTCTTCAAGCTCGGCTCTCTCTGCGTCTGTGGGACCGTGTACCGGCGGGGCCGTCAGGTCTTCAAAGATTCTTGGTGAACTCACGATTGCTGCCTCTGCGGGGTTATCCAGAGGTACCTGGATGACTTCAATACGGAAGAGTGCAGACTCGGGGTCTTCACTAGGAGACATGCTTGAGCATCCTGGCAATTCCTCAGCGGGTCTCACTGGGGCTGATCCAGAAACATAAATGTATATGTTTTCGTCGTCATCGGGATCTTTGAGCAGCGAGTGCGTGTGTGAGCCTCGACAGGTCTGGACATTATGGATGTACTGTGGGTCACGTACATCGGTAATGTCGAAGATCCGAATTCCACGCAGCCGGTCGTGACTAATACTCTCTTGTACACCCTCGGTACCGCAATCAAGCCGACCGCCCGTACCTTCACCTGAAACAAAAAGCAGGTTACCATACACTGAAACGTCACTCTGTGAGGCTGGACACAGGTAATCTTTTGCCAGCACGGGATTGCTGGGATTTGATACATCCCAGATCAAAATACCGTTATAGTTGCCCTGGAACACATATTGATCCTTGAAGGCCAAGTCACTGTTGGTGACACCAACAAAGCTTTCCGGGGGCAAAACGGTTGCGACTTTACGCAAATTCCAGATGGCTTCCTCCGCATCAAAAAGCCCGGCTTCAAGGCCAATGCGAGGATCCTCCATGACCATCTCCTGGGGGGTGAAATCTTGCGCTGTACTTACCGCAGGTCTGATTATAACAGACGTCAGGAAAGCGGCAATCAACAGGTATTGTGGTTTCATTGTGTTGGGGTTGGGGGTGGTAGTGTAATTGCTATTGTGCGCCTTCGAGGCGATCAAGCATCAAGTGCATGCGGTCGATCTCTGTCACTTGGTCGACATGTATATCCGTGGCTAGCTTGTAGGTATCGTCGCCTGTGACCGCTCCGTCCACCTTCAGGAGCTCTCTAACCATAAAAACAGCTCCTTCGTGATGCATTATCATGTACTCGAGGAATAATCGATCAAAATCGACTCCCTTGGCTGCTTCAAGTTCGTCAAGTTGCTCTTGGGAAAGCATGCCCGGCATATGTAACGCATGATGGTCATCAACGCCATGAATCATAAGAGAACTGCCTTCTATCATCACGTGAGGAACTGGCTGACCACGCTTGCGCAACCAGCTCTGCATGATGCGTATCTCGTCATTCTGTGCGTTAATAATCCGGGCTGCCAAGGTTTGAATTGCGGGGCTTGCGTTATTACTTTCGGCAAAGGCAGACATAATCAGGGCCTGAGCATGATGTCCGATCATGCCGGTCATAAAATCAACATCTGCCTGGGAAAAGCGCGCGAGCGCACTATCCTTGCGTGCCCAGTAGAGTGCTTCCAGGTCTTCTGTATCCTGAGATATCACCGGGCCCACGGTGCACATGCCGATCAACAGAACGCAAATGAACCCGATCGGGCGCTCAGCCATGCATAATTGGTTTTTGAAGACTTTGAAGATACAAAAAATCATATTACCATTGCTCAAAAGGTTGCTGACAATTGCATTCGCACTGTATGAATCTGGGGGGCATCCTGTGGACTCCGCCCTGTATAGGATACGGTCGCACGCAGAACACTGTTTAACTGAATCCATCCACTTAGGCGCCACAACAGGGAACTTCCCTTACCTCTGCCGTCCGTAAGCTCAAACAAGGCAAGCCCGGCTGAACCCTTGCTGTCTTTCAGGTTCACATTTGCAAGTTCAAGAGTAGCATTAACATTTGCTCGCCGCGCCCTGCTCCATGAGCCTTTTATAGGGAGTTTCACAATTGTAGCTGAAACTCCCGTTTCACCATCCTTCCGTGAATAATCCGGGCTTACAGATAACCTCAGATCCTGCGTTATCCCTAACTGGATTTCCTGCGTGAAAGATCGTGTTTGAATATCGAATTCCCTTGAAGAGAAGGTGTCACTCCTGTTGATTTTGCTTGAAGAGCTACCCCCGGACTTGAAAGCCCACGCCTCCCCGAGTCGCCATCGTATCTGAATGCGAAAATCATCAATACTTCTCATCTCTGCACCGGCAGCAAGCTTATTGGCAGAACGGATTCTTCGCCAAGAAGCCTCAAGACCATACCGAGGATTATTGCGAAACAGCCACAAGTCCTGCGTAACGTTGAGCACTCCACGGATAGAGTACTGCGGATGCCGGAAGTTCCGCTGCCGCAGAAGGTAGATATCTGCCGGGTCGGGTGCTTCATTCTTTTCATTTACCTCTACTGCGGTCCGCAGCGCTACCTGACTCAACCATCTTTTCCATTTTTCCGAAGCATCCTGCCAACGCTGTCCATTATCAAATTGGATATTGAAACGGGCCTTTAGGCCGGTCACCGACTGCAGCGAATCCGATGGTATGAGCGTGCGTGCATAGATTCCTTCGTCCTGCGTTACTTCGGGAATGAATTCATCAATTTCACGAATGCCATTACCGTTGGAATCGACCCAGTTGTATTCACCAAGTTCGGGACCAGTGCGAATATAGATTTCCTGCTGTACGGGCGTTTGTTCGGAGAGCGCTTCATAGAACCAGTTCAGTCTGAACAAACGCTCCCATGGCTGTAGGCGTCCATTCCAACGGAGAACCAGTGATCGCTCGTTCGTTAGCCCTTGGGTAGTTTGAAAAAAATTCGAGTGCTTCGTGTGTTGCCAACCTAATCGTCCCTCACTTCGGAAGGACCGCCCACTGTTCGCGGTGTATTGCAGGCTGGTTGTAGCTCGCCGTCTGCCAGGCAGCAGTTGATGATCGGTCCATAGATGCTCATCACGCCAATCAAAACTTGATGACAGTGTCCCCCAATTACCGGTCCACTCGGCCGTAGGAGATATTTGCCAATATTCCTGTGAGTTCTGTTGAAGCCCTTGACGTACATGTTGTCGGCGGTTACTGGACTCAAATCGCGTAACCAAGACCAAACGTCCATTAATCAACGACTCCTGCAATTGCGCTTCGTGGCGAACCCAATCACCTTGGACCAACTCTGATTCACTCTCAATTACTGTAAAAAAATAATATAGGTGGGGTAAGCGAGGCTCATTGATCGTTGTTTCTAGTACCCTTCTGATACCACTGAACACCCCAGATTGACGAAGGCGTCCAAGTGTACCGGTTACCGAAGATTCGTCAGAGAATTGCCAGGCAATACTTGCCTCATCAATGGATTCTTGATGTGCCCATACAAGATTACGATTAAGTGGGAGATTCCAGGAACGCACAAACTCAATCGGCTGACCACGGTCAAATGTGGCGAAGTTTTCACCTGTAAGGCGTCGCTCAAGAACAACCATGGCTGTGCCTACCCCGACCGGTAAATCCATGACTTGCAGCCGGCCATGATAACTATGGGCCCGATCGTCTGCCGCATCAAGGGAGGAGAATCGGTTTTCGTCACGGAATGACTGTGCCCATTCGCCAGATAATTCGACATAACGTAATGGTGCAATGCTTCCGCGCAGATCAAGCATACGCTGTTGTCTAGGCTTCGGCAGGATGCGAATAGGTAAGTATTCACCTTGTCCTGGTCCACGATAGCTGTATGTGATTCCATTCGTGGTCTGCCCTTGCCGAACGTAATCTCCCGCCCCGGGACCTACTCGAGTGAACTCAACCCTGAATACCTGCCCCTGTGACGCCCGTGTAATAGGAACATAGATAGGATACAGATTGCCCGATACTGTGGTGTCCCGAAGTTCATAGTGGACCCATGGTGCCTCAGGATCATAAGTCACGGGTATTGCACCACTGCGTGACGCCTCCTGATCCCCTAGTGTTGCTAGAAGATCCCTGTCAGCGGTTGTAAGCCCAAACTCCTGATCAAATGACTTACCGTCGGCTTCCCTGATAAATGTAACCCCGAATGTTGCAAAGGACGGCCCTGAAACACGCTTTCCCGCCAAAAAATCTGCTTCAGTTGCTAAAAGCGTCCGGGTGAATTCCGTGGTTCTATACTGAAATTCTACTGCCACGCGGTGATGAGATTTCATCAACCGGTTCGTAGTAAAGGTTACTTCGCCAGTGGCATAATCAATCACATAGTCCTGTGATTCTCCACGGGTTAAAAGATTGCCATCCAAATAAACAGATTCAGATCCTGGGATTACCAGAATAAATGGTTCATTGGCGTTTCCTTGCAGCCGGTAGGGACCCTGGACGCCGTCTTGGATTTTGATATCCTGTGTTTTGAACAGTCCGCGGGATGTAGCTGCCGCCATACGCATTATTCCCCCCAGTCTCCCGGACGGAGAAGGTGTTGTGATTCCGACACCTTGAATCTTCCGATTGAGCTGTGCGAAGGTGCCGCTGTTTAGTTGCAATTCAAAATCGCCCAGTTGGGCTGAGCTGAATGGCGTGTCAATTTCAATAAACACGCGATCAAGTTCGCTAAGTCGCTGTGTTGTGCCTTCGGGGAGAATAGGAGTATTCTCGTCCGTCAAGACGGCCCGCAGGTTTATATCTGGTGCCAGTGCCCCCGACATCTGCAAGCGCAGCCCTGACTCAATAGTTGCATCCCGATTGTTACCGGCAAGTATCCCTCGTGTAATGGATCCACTCCGTCTTATTTGGAGCGGTGCCTGCACGGTCTCTGGTTTGGCTGGCTCAGCTACAATTGATGAATCCGTCTCTATCGTAGGCTCAAGGATTCGCGTGTATCGGTCCGGCAGACCCAAATCCCAAAATTGATAGACTGCAACTGCCGTGTCGTTGAGGGCGATGGACGGTATCCATAGACGGCCAAACCGGGCATCCAGACGGTAATCACTGGAGTCCAGTGCAGTACCTTGCACTTCGACTGTCAAAGTGCCGGGTACAATGAAGGGACGCAGTACGAAGGGTTGCTCCCCCGTCAAGGTGTCTGCCTGGGCCTGCGAGTTTTGTGCAAACGCGTGTGATGACCATAGCGGCGCACACAGGCAGCAAATGGATAGTAATCTACTGAGATGAGTACTCCAGGGGCGTTTCTGATCCTGCCTAACTGCCAAAAGTCACGTCGTCCGCTAGTTCATTAGTGTCATCTGATCTAATCGCAACTCCGGCCTTCTCAAGGAGAAAACCACATTCCGTGATTCCTTCTACGAGTCCATCCGCCAATTTTCCCATTTTGATATTCTTTTGGATCGTGGCTACGACCTTCGCCCAGTCATCTGCCTCTACCTTCGCATTGATGCCCGCGTCGCCAATAACTTCTATTCTATGTTCAAGAAGTGACACAAACAAGAGAATACCCGTACGTTCCCGGGTTAAAAAAACCTCCTTCTCCAAAAAGGCCTGTACCGCTCGTCGATGGGTTGTAACTATAAGTCGGCGGCGCCCTGCCAGACGGCGTTTTAATGCCGGTATCAACAAGGTGAGAACCGCTCCGATCCCACCCGTCACTGCGATCAGAAGGACTGGTGTAATTCCATCAAGCCATTGTGGAGCTCCCCAGCCGGGAAGCCAACGAATCCCCAGTATCACAGCGTAGGCAAGAAGAGCAGATAGACCGGCTCCGCGCCAAAGAGCTACTTCATGCTTATCACTCTGTGCCACAATGTAGGGGACGATTTCCCCCGAAGTACGTGTTTCAGCTGTGGATATTGCTTCCTTGATACGTGCGAGTTCAGACTCAGTCAGGATTGAATTCATGAGGTCACATATGTTAGGTTTGGACACGTATTAGACGTGTTGATAAATAAGCATGGATAGATAAACTAAGTACACTCAAACCCACGGCTACAAGCACTAATTTTATCAGCGATGCCTCCCCACCAACCTGCCCCAGTCTTGTAAATACGGCAAGAGGGATTGTTTGGGTTCGACCGGGTATGTTACCCGCAAAAACGATTGTTGCCCCAAATTCACCAACAGCTCTGGCAAAACCGAGTACGATACCGGCAATTACGCCTCTCGCAGCCAGGGGCAGTGTGACCCACCGAAACGCTGCCCAGCGCCCTCCCCCATATACAGAAACCGCTTCTTCCCATTCTGGGTCGATTTGCTCTATAGCTATACGAAAGGTTTGCACGAGTAAAGGGAAAGCCATGATCCCGGCAGCCAGAGCTGCCCCCCAAGCCGTAAATGCCAGATCTATGCCTAAGAAATTATCCAGAATGCGCCCCCCCGCTCCTTTTGGTCCCAAAAATGTTAATAACAGTAATCCGGTAACTACAGGGGGAAGAACGAGGGGAAGTTGAACTAGATTCTCAACTGCAAAAGTTATTGGGGATTTTCGTCGAGCCAGATACCACGCAGTCAGAATCCCCGGAATCAACATTAACGCAACTGCCGCCGCGGCAACACGAGCCGATAATCCGATAATCGCCCATTCCTCTGGTAGGATAGACATGACGAGTTTAAGAATTAAATCCAAATCTGGTCCACAGTGCTAACTGTGTAGAATCTCCGACAAAAGCAACAAAAGCCGCAGCCATCTCTGGGTTAGATGCTTCACTTAAGGCAGTCGCTACATACCTGATGTCTGGAGTACAGAAACGCGGTAATTGAAACATTAGTCGTAATCCTTCTACTAATGCAGCATCGGAGCGATATACTACGGCAACCTCAGCTGCACCGCTGGATACTGCTGTAAGTGCTGCCCGAACATCTAGCGTTGGTACCACCGAAGGTTCCACAACGTCCCAAACTTCCTCACACTGCAATGCCTGTTTACCATAAACCCCGGCCGGTACATGCGAAGGATCGGCCATTGCAAGGCGGCGCACGTTTACAAGCTCTGAGGCACTGTCTAATGGATCCACTGCGTGCGAGCCAATAACGACCAGAGAATTCTTCGCAAACGTAATCTCCGTCCCCCTGGTCAGTGAATGCTCCCGCAGATAGCCAATCCAGTCTGGACTCGCGGCCATAAACACATCAGCAGGAGCCCCCTGTTGAATTTGCCTTGCAAGAAGCGAGGTCGGTCCTACATGGGTATGGACAATAATTTCCGGATACTGGGATTCAAACAACATGACCAATTCATTGAGGGCATCTGTGAGAGAGGCCGCTGCAAAGACAGTCATTGAGGCCTTGTGCGAATCAGAGCTTGGGTTGCACCCTACGGCCAGGAATACTGCGACCAGGATCAGCCGCATCACAAGTTGATCTGTTCGCGGATAGAGGCAATTAATGCGGATGCGCGCTGATAGTGCACCGAAGTAGAGTCAGGTGCCAAGGTGCGTACCCGTTCCAGCTGTGCTATCGCCTCTTCCGTCCGATTGATGCGGGCGAGCATCAATCCGTAGTTAAAATTGGCATTTAAATGGTCAGGATCCACCTCAAGTACTTTTTTAATTTCAGTGACACCCAGCATTGGGCTACCAGTATTCAAGTATGCTGTTGCCATATCTGTGCGCACATCAAGGTTATCGGGATCTAATGCAAGTGTAGCTTGATAGGCATTCACAGCCGACGCAGCAGCCCTGCTACGCTCAGGAGGCTGTGTCTCATTTGCCATCCACTCATAGTACAGATCCCCTGCTGTTTTCCAATCGTCGGCGAGGCCGGTCTGTTCGGCAATGTCTGATTGAATATCGGCCGCAATATCCAGTCTTCCACCCTCTGCCAGAACATACATTTTTTCACGCATAAGAACGAGAGCCACGGCACTTGTATCACTCATGATCGCTGCATCCAACTCAGCAATCCGATCTGCCAAGTCGCCGGACAGTGGAGTCCGTAGAACAACATCATCCAACGAAGCTGTTGTAGGAAGCACAGGTTCGGGGGAGGATACCCGCTTACTGACCGTAGTTGCAACAAACAATGCGATTACCAACAACACACCCAATCCGATAAGCACGAAGACCTGCTGGCCAACACCATGCTCAACGTTTGCTGAACGTTTTCTTGGATTCGCCGGTTGCTCTTGGGATTTAGTAACTACGCGTTGCAACTTCACTCCACATTGGGAGCAAAATTTGGATCCGGCTGGGTTCTTCCAACCACATGGACCACAGTAGCTATCCCCTGTAACCCTCTTTCTGATGACACTTTGAGCTTCTCCATGCGCCTTTTCCTCTACTGGCCATCCGCACAAATCACACCGTTCCTCACTTCCAGTGAGTCGCACCCCACACTCAGCACATGTCTGCATCATTCGCGGTCGTGGGTTAGTACACGGTCTTTGAATTCCCGTGAAGGCTTGAAGACAGGGACTTTCTTTGCTTCTACACGCATGATTTCTCCGGTAGCGAGGTTACGTGCATTACGGGCAGCCCGCTCCTGGACACGGAACGATCCAAAGCCCCGAATATCTACTGGTTCACTTCTGGACAAAGCTTCCTTGACCGTTTCTGTAAATCCAGACAATACGGCCCCGGTCTCCTGTTTGGTTAGACCCGTTCCACGGGCAATTATTTCAATTAGTTCGGTTTTGGTCATAAAGCTATGCGTGTGAACGATAATGCGGATAAGCCGGTTGAAAGCCGTCTCTTCCAAGCCTGCAACAAGTTTGACGCGCAACTCACACAATTGTGCCACTCTGGCGTGATGGAGTCTTTATGCAGTGAGACAGGCGTTGCCTGATCGTGCCACGAAGTGTGATTTGGCGAGTATACCCCCCTCTAAAATTCGATCCATCAAAGTTCAAACGTAATGAGTTCCTGGCAGGAATTGCGATTTGAGGCGCAAGGAACAGGCATTTCTGTTCCCCTGAGTGAGCAGATCAATCTATTGGGCGGCATGCTGGGCCATGTAATTCAGACACAGGCCAGCCCAGAGATGCTGGACATGGTTGAGAAGTTGCGCCATTTGACGAAGCAGGCTATCTCTGAGCAGGATACTGTTCTGCGTCGTGAAGCAGTAGCGCAAATCAAAGAGTTGGAGCTCCAGGATATTGAATGGCTGTTGCGAGCATTTACAACATTCTTTTACCTGGTCAATCAGAGTGAGCAACAGGAGATCATTCGGATCAATCGTGACCGTGCACGGCTACTCCCTGAAATGGGACGGGCAGACTCGATTGACGAGGCGGTGGGAATTCTGCATAGAGCGAATTACCCTCTGGATGAAGTCATTAAGCTGGTCGCACGGCTCGATATCCAGCCCACACTGACTGCACACCCGACGGAAGCGCGCCGCCGAACAATTTTGTACAAGCAGGAGCACCTGGCATCACTTATTGACAAGCTTCGTCACAGCAAACCGACTCCCGACGAGCGAAATGCCCTGCTCTATCGAATACAAAACCAGGTCGGTCTTCTAGTTGCTTCAGACAAGGTTCGTGCAAGCAAGCCGACAGTAATTGACGAGGTGGCAAATGGGCTGCATTATCTGCGGAACGCAATCTGGGAGGCAATTCCACAAATACATACCGATGTGATCAATGCGATCGAGCGCCACTACGGAGAACGTGTTGAGGTGCCGATCTTCCTGCAATTTCGATCATGGATCGGAGGTGACAGAGATGGTAACCCAAATGTGACGTCTGCAATCACAAGAAACACCTTCTCAATGCACCAGAGAACGGTGTTATCCCGCTACCTGAACGACCTTCGCGAACTGCGACGGGATCTCAGTATTTCTGAATTACATTTGACTGCCCCTGATTTACTGCACGAATCCATCCAGGTAGACGAGGCAGAGGTGACGCTTGCTGCACACGAAAATCGTCTTTTCATCCGCGAACCGTTCCGTCGGAAGCTCAGCTTCATGATGCAGCGTATTGAGTTAGTGAGGGAAGGAGAAAATGATGTTTACGACTGCGATCGATTTCTTGCAGATTTGCAAATCCTTGCGGATACCCTTGAAGAAAACGGGTATGGTGATCTGGTCGTTCATGGACGCCTAAGTAAGATCCTCTTGCAGGCACAGGTCTTCGGATTTCATATGGCTGCGCTGGATATCCGACAGCACAGCCGAGTCCACACACATGCGGTAGATACCCTATTCAGGGTTAGTCGAGTCTGTGAAGATTACGTAGCTATGACGGAAGAGGCCAAGCTGAGGCTTTTATCAGAAGAGCTCAGCAATCCTAGGCCTCTCCTGCCGCGGGGCATCCAGCTTGGGGAGGATCTAAAGGAGGTGCTCAACACGTTTGTCGTAATCCGAGATGTTATAAAATCATCTCCGTGTGCACTGGGGAGTTATGTGGTAAGTATGACCCACTCCGTGAGCCATATTCTGGAAGTCCTGTTACTTGCAAAAGAAGTTGGCCTTTGGCATACAGAGGGGGAAACCGTGTATTTCCCCATTGATGTTGTACCGCTTTTTGAAACCATAGAGGATCTGGACCTGGCAGGCGTCCTGCTGACCAAACTCTTTGAACATCCAATCTACCGCCAGCATCTTGCGCATCGTGACGACATGCAGGAAATCATGTTGGGCTATTCAGACAGCAACAAGGATGGCGGCTACTGGATGGCAAATTGGGCGCTGCATAAAGCACAAAAACGTATTGGGGACATCTGCAAGGATTTCGGGATTGATCTGCGGTTGTTTCACGGACGTGGAGGAACCGTTGGTCGGGGGGGAGGCCGTGCCGGCCAGGCAATCATTGCGATGCCGCGGATCATACATAATGGCCGAATCCGATTCACTGAACAAGGTGAGGTAATTTCTTTCAGGTATGCACTGCCTGCGATAGCGCACCGCCATCTAGAACAGATTGTGAGGGCTATGCTGATAGCCCCGCTTCATGCGGCAGATGAAGCAGGAGATGCTGAAATCATGGAACGTCTCTCAGCAGTGTCAATGAAGAGCTATCGCGCACTCATTGATGATCCTGACTTCTGGGCATGGTATGTCTCGTGTACGCCAATTGAGCAGATCAGCCGATTACCCATTGCTTCACGGCCGGTTTCTCGCGGCTCGGTAAATATGGTGGATTTCGACGATCTACGGGCGATTCCCTGGGGGTTTGCCTGGACGCAGACGCGTTACGTAGTACCGGGATGGTATGGAGCAGGGAATGGGCTTACAGCACTTGTTCAAGATCACGCGTCTACCCTGAAGCGTATGTACAAGGAATGGCCCTTCTTTCAGGCAGTGCTGGACAGTGCTCAACTTGAGATGGCGCGCGCCAGACTGGATATTGCATCAGAATATGTTTCGCTTGCCGCTGACCCAGTAATTGGAAAACGTATACATGACCAGATTGTGGAAGACTTTAAAATGGGAGAAGCAGCCATCTTGGAGATTACCGGACTCGACCGACTCTGCGGACATGTTCCCGTTTTCAGAAAATCTGTCAAACTTCGTAATCCCTACTCTGACGTACTGAACCTCTTACAAATTGAGTTGATCAGACGAAGCCGCAGCAAGCTGGAAGCAGACGAAGAGCGGTTGACGCATGCACTGCTTCTGAGTGTCAATGGGATCGCCGCGGCAATGCAAAGCACAGGATAACCAGCTATTGGCTCAAACGGACGAGGGCCTTTACGGGCAAGTGATCCGACACATACCTGCCTTCGCTGACTGCCACAACGGCTTCATAGCTTTGTACAATCCAGGCGGACGATACAAATACATAGTCAATTCGCGCTTCGGGCAGCCACTCCCTTTCTAGAAACCCGCTGAAGGTACCTATGGGCCCTTCGGGCGGACTTTTACTGACCGTTCGCGCGTCTTGTAGCAGATCCGCTGTCAACGCTGCGTAAGCCTCAGTTTCCGGGGTTGTATTGAAGTCTCCAAGCATCAGCACCGGTGCATCCTCAGCGAACATCCGTGCGTAACTGCTCAGAAGTTTAGCACTTTCCAACCGCGCTTGATTGCCCCGGTGATCAAAGTGGGTATTGATTGCCCAAAAGCGAATGTCTGTATCTCGCACACTCAGATAAGCCGCAGTGGCTATTCTGGGGAGTGCTGCATCCCAGCCCCGACTACCCGGTACATCGGGAGTCTCTGAGAGCCAGAAGGTGACCGAATCCAGTAGCTCAAAAGTCTCCGCTTTATAGAAGATGGGGGCAAATTCACCCGCATTCTTGCCATCATCTCTTCCTACTCCTACCCATTCATAGCCTGAGAGCTGGGTTGCCAGTTGATCCACCTGGTGGGCAAGAGCTTCCTGGACACCGATTAGGTCTGCCTTGGTCATTTCGTTTGCCACCCATTCCGCCCTATGCGGCCACGCGCTGGGACCATCTTCGGGATTATCATAGCGAATATTGAAGGACATCGCCGTAAAGTCTATCGAGGCAGACTGTAACACAAATGTCAAAACAATCAGACTGAACATGGCTATCCACCTATTGTGATCATTGGGCGGTTCTTGGACGCTGCGATTGCATGCATGCCTGCGTGTCTGGCATGTTTCCCGCCCACCGCAGTACTTATCAACCTAAGGAGTTTCTGGTCACTAGCGCCACTCCGCATCGCATGTCGCAGTCTGACCTCTGCCCGCCCAAACAGACAAACTTTCAGATTACCGTCTGCGGTGATTCGGAGGCGATCGCAACCTTCGCAAAAATCATCTGTCATGGACGTAATAAAACCTACTCGGCCACGAAAGCCAGGCACGCTATACAACTTTGCAGTTGACTCAGGGCCGCATGCTAGTGGTTCAAGTGGATACACTTGCTGGATGATTTGGAGCATTTCGTCATAGGGGACCAACTTCTCTCCACTCCATCGATTGTCGTCAAAGGGCATAAACTCTATAAAGCGGACTTCAATTGACTTATCACGCGTGAGGCCAACAAAGTCTACCAATTCATCTTCATTCACATCCCGCATCACCACACAGTTGACTTTAACTGGGTCATACCCAGACTTTAGCATCACATCAATTGCTTCCAACACGAGTCCAAGCCCATCTCGCCGTGTGATCGCCTCAAACCGGTCAGGCTGCAATGTATCTAGGCTCAGGTTTATCAGATTGAGCCCTGCCGCTTGGAGCTTGGGGAGCTTGCGCTTTATTAACAGGCCGTTCGTGGTAATTGCAAGCGTTTTAAGGCCGGGTAAAGAAGCCAGCGCTTCGACAATTTTTTCAATTCCGGGTCTTAGCAGCGGCTCTCCACCGGTAAGGCGAATCTTGGTTACTCCCTGTTCGACGAAGAGTCGTGCCAGACGGATGATTTCGTCGTCTGTCAGCAACTGATCTGTTGGCGTCCAGTCGAGTCCTCCTTCCGGCATGCAGTAGGTGCATCGCAAATTGCAACGCTCAACCAATGAAATCCTCAGATACTTGTGTACCCTCCCAAAGCTGTCAGATAAGACATGTGCGCGACTTTTGGCGGGCGCGTACGTCAGCGAGAAATCTCTGGGCACCTGCGATACAGATGCCTTGCTGAAATCCAGTCTTTCAGCTTCCGGGAGAAGCTCAAGTTCATAAATCATTGCACATCCACCAACATGCCTCAATGCCCCTATGCGAACCACCGCTTAAGGAATAAGCCAGAATACAAGATATCATGGCTTAGGTAGACCAAGCCTAGAATTTACTCTAAAAAGGGCCTGTGAGTTCAATGGAGCGAAACAGATCAATCTAGGCTTGTCTGGATCTTACGCATCATTGGCAATATTTTTGTGTACTTGTGCGTATTAGTTCCCACAATGCCAGATCCAGCTTCGAAAGATCATCGGATAAAACTACATGTTGCACTAGATTCTTCCATTTGGCCAAACGCCAACGAGTGTGAGAATCGGGCTACTACGGTGATCTCATTTAGGTTTCTGAATGACGTTCCCCTATCTTCTGGAATTGCAGGAACAAATCGCCATAAATGGAAGAGTCTTATTGTGAGATGGCAATAACTCATAGAATGGGAAAAGCAAGAGAAATCCAGGCCTCTGCCGTTGCTCGTTTGTTCAGTTCAGCCGTATTGAGAGAACTGGCACAGAAAGGACAATCACCCCTGTTTGCACATCTGCTAAAGGAGTCGAATCTGCTAAAACTATCCAGTGACGTTGAAAAGGTATACGATCTTTTTGAATACGCGTTTAAATTTTTGAAACGTGAAGAACACCGCCACGAATATACATACAAAGCTGCGCTGACCGAAAAAGTACTACTTGGTACCCATTCACTGAAGACGGCATCCATGATCAGTCAATTCAGAGTCGGTGATTGTAAGGCAGATGTCGTAATCCTGAACGGAACCAGTATGGTGTACGAGATAAAATCGGAGAGGGACACACTACATCGGCTCGAGAAACAGATTGATGCCTACATGAGAGTGTTCGCCACCGTTAACGTGATCGCTGGTAAAGACCATGTGAAAGCAGTTCTCAACTCTGTACCCAAAGATGTTGGTGTTTTGAGGCTTTCAAACAGGTATCAAATTTCCACCATTCAAGAAGGCAGGGATATGCCATCTCGAACTAATCCCGAGGCCATCTTTGATTCAATTAATCTACGTGAAGCTGAATTGGTGCTCAATGAACTCGGTATGTCAATAACGGATGTACCTAATGTCCATCGTTATCGGGAACTACGTAAGCATTTTGCCGAGCTTGATCCAGTCTCGGTACATGCCAGCATGGTACAAACTTTGAAAAAAACAAGAAGTCTTGCGCCACTTGCGGCACTCATTGACGAACTACCGCCTTCTTTGCACTCGACAGTACTGTCCCTGCGTCCTAGTAGGCGCGATCACGTTCGTCTAGTTGAGTCGATGCAAGAATCAATTAGCAAAGCCAAAACATGGGTGTAGCATAGCAATGTATTACCCTTACTTTCGTGGTAGACAGTACGAACTAATCGCTATCAGAGAATCTGCATTGACTTTTGCAGAGAAGAATTTTGTGCCGATAATTGAGCCTGTGAAAAAACGCCTGAGCGGTCTACATAAAGCCCTAGATATATTACACGAGAGCAATGCTCACGTAATTTTAATTGCGAATCCGCAGATAGGCGACCACAGCAATGACAACTCAGATATAACGAATTTGATCAATGAGAAGCATCCTGAACAGCATAAGCTCATTTGCGGTCTCTTGCTTACCGAAAAGACGACTGTTGCCGAAGCGATCGAATCATGCGAGAAATTCGACTCGGAAATTGCACTAATCCATGTTGGTTTTTCGCATGCAAAAGAACTTTCCAAAGAAATCAGCGGTGCAAAAAACATTGACTCTCATATTTTTTTCGAGAATCGTTGTGGAAAACTTTATCAGGCACACTTTATAGATCATCCGAAGCGGATTCTGATCCGAGACGGATTCGAAAAGAGGCGAAATAAAGATTATCCATGTTCAGAGTTCTTTTCAGAACTTCATGCAACATTTGCCAAACAAGAGGGGGTAGATGGTTTTGGGGATTTCTTGATTGTGGGTAATGATTATTCTGAAGGAGGTGGACCAGCATACACAGTTACTATCCACCTTACATACATTGACCCCGATAGAAATTGCGAAATGCATATCCGACATTTCAAATCGGACAGACAAAATACACCGAGAGACCCAGCAGGTAAGTTTTCTGAGGCGCTAACGAAACTAGTTGCCGCGGTTGATGACGACACTAGCAACATCTTCGAAACGCGAGCGGTTGCTGAGTATAAAAATCTTCATCAAAAAGGCCATTTCCCCGGCCTTGGATATGTAAAAAAATTATCAATGCTACATCATACTGAAACACTCGCACAGTTCTTCTCATGAACAGAAAATACTGTTGTGCGCGATGCTTCAGTGATAAAGAATTAAAAGGCGAAATCATACCCGGACGGTCTGTCAATAGAGGCGATTGCTCGTTTTGTGAGGCAATAAACCAGCCAATTGTAGAACCAAGTGAACTATTTGAATATTTTGAGGCCCTGATAGACGTTTATCAGCCTGATGAGAATGGAAAACTGTTGATTGAATGGTTGAAAGAAGACTGGTTATTATTTGAACACTTGGAGCCAGATCAAACTTATGCAAACAAACTATTGGGTGAAATTCTAAGTAACCATGAGATTACCCGTCAGAGATTTGCCCCGTTAATTCCGGATCAATCTGAATTGGCTACGACTTGGGAAATGCTAACGTCGGAACTGATGCATCGTAATCGTTTCTTTCCCGATACAAAGTTTGAACACATTCGTCTAGAAGAACTTTTCGCCAATCTTGTGTTTGATCAAAGCGAACATTATCCGAAGTGGTTCCGAGCGAGGATTGAGGAGGACGGCAGGTGTTACGAACCTGAGGAGATGGGAGCACCTCCGAAACGAATTGCATTGCACGGGAGGGCCAATCCAGCAGGTATCCCCTATTTGTACCTTGGATCAACCGCGAAGACCGCGGTTGCCGAAGTTAGGCCACATCCCGGCCAAATTGTTTGCGTGGCAGAGTTTCAGATTGAATCTGAACTCCAGTTAGTGGACCTGCGTGAACCGCGTTCGCTGATTTCGCCATTTTCGTTTTTACTCAGAGATGAGGAGAGTGTGCTGCCCCGGCTCAGAGGCGGTGACATCAAATTTCTGGAAAGCCTTGGGCAAGACTTGGCAGCACCGGTCATCCCAACTGCGGCAGCTGTCGACTACACTAAAAGTCAATATTTGTGCGAGTTTATAAAAAAGTGCTTCTATCAAGGAGTAATCTATAAGAGTTCCGTTAGCGAAGGAATAAATCTCGCTTTATTTGATCCAGACAAAGCAAGGGTTGGACAAATTACTGAATATCAAATTAAAGGAGTTTCAGTAGACATGAATCGACAGGAACCCGCAGCATAGTCGGTTTACATTTGTGTCCAGTCGGATCCGAAAATTGGACTATCCGCTCATAAATGCGAAACGCCCTACCAAAAACCCTTGTCTTCCCGCCGGCTCACATACTCAACACAATATATGGCCATCCTTCGGATCAGATCCTCCATGAGGGGTTCTTGATATGGAATCAGAAGGCAGTATTTGGTTGTTCTATGCTTTTTTAATTCTTCATGAAAGGGTGCAAGTGATGCCCTGTGTGGAGCAAAGTTGAGATGGGCCTTGTGTGCAGAATAGGCAAACAGGAATCGCGGTTCCACGAAGAAGGGCGTTCCCCATTTGATCACTTCTTGGGCCTGAGGGGCAGCATTCTGGAGTATAGCACGAAGCTTGTGTAAATGTGGAAGTGCCTCGTCTGGGGCAGCCATGATATACTCTTCGACCGTAGTCGGTCGCTGTTTGTCAGCCATTCAATTCAAACGTGGGATGCTAGATTACCTCTATTTGTGCGCTACGCATCTTGTGCGTACTGGTTTCCATTGCTACCAAATTCGTGAAGCATTTCTTCGGGAAACTGCGACTATGCATCCCCTAGATATCCGAGAAGCGCACAGGCCCCTGGCAGAATGTAACCTTCATGGTTTATCTTTGCATCAGCCCCAATGATCATAAGAAAACACCATTGCCAGCAGAAGAAACAGGGGGTTACTCAGAAAAATGAATATTGATTGCGTTTGGTGGCCCTACCCCGTTTCCTCCAGGACTCAGCGAACTATAGCACACTTACAACTTTGAACCTATCCATGAAGGTCGGGATAGTAAATCACGACTATCCCGTATAATGCATCACTAGCAGACTTGGGAAACAAGGCCATGCCCCCGCGTGTCAGCGTGAAACCTGCCCTCCTGCAATGGGCCTGTGATCGCGCCCAAGTGGATCCGGAAAAACTGCGCGAACGATTTCCAAAGTACGATGATTGGGAAAGCGGTACTCTGAGGCCGACACTTCGTCAGGTGGAGAATTTCGCGCGGTTCACGCATGTTCCTGTTGGTACTCTCTTTATGTCAGAGCCAATGCATGAAGAGATACCTATAAATGATCTCCGCATAATCGGGAATCAGGGAACCTCACGACCCAGTGATAATCTATTGGATATCATCTATCTCTGCCAACAGCGTCAGGACTGGTATGAAGGTTTTGCCGTGTCTGAGGAAATAGACTCGCTTCCCTTTGTAGGGTCGGCTACGATAAACAGTGATGTTCCAGCTACAGCAAAGGAGATTCAAACCACTTTGGGTTTTGGTGAGAAAGAGCGTAAGGAATTACTAAACTGGATACACGCATTGCGCTACTTCGTTGATCAAGTCGACGATTTGGGAATCCTTATCATGATCAGTGGCGTTTTCAAGAACAACCCACATCGAAAGCTTGATCCCCAGGAGTTCCGAGGATTTGCTTTGGCGGATGACCTTGTCCCTCTGATATTCATTAATGGTGCAGACTCCAAGGCAGTACAATTATTTACAATAGCGCACGAACTCGCACATATATGGCTGGGCGAATCAAGCTTGTCCGATGTGGCTCCCGATTCATTCCCGTCACACGAAACCGAGCGTTGGTGCAGTCAGGTTGCGGCTGAACTTCTTGTTCCCGCGGAATCACTGCACGAAAATTTCCGAGATGACACTGAACTGTCTGGTGAACTTCATCGATTGTCCCGTCACTACAAAGTCAGCACGCCCATTATGCTTCGCCGCCTATTTGATATTGGAACTCTACAACACAACGAATTTATGGGACAATATCGCCGCGAACTAGCTCAGGTCAAGCTAGGCCGGGAAAACGGAGGTGGTAATTTTCATGCTAGACTCAGGATTCGGGTTGGTCGACAATTCGGTTCTGCACTGGTAGCCAGTACATTGTCTGGCCAGACGTCATTTACTGATGCGTTTTATTATCTGGGGATTAGAAAGGCATCAACTCTCAAAACATTTGCGGAAAGTCTTACAGTGGGGAATTAAGTAGTGTTTGCCCGAAAATACCTATGGAGATATCCCCACGAGCTTTGTTTATAATCTAATGAGAGGTTCTGCTGTCTGAACATCCGTGTAGAACCTGTGATTATGGCAATCCGTAAGAGTACCCACGAACAAAACTCTTAGACTAGTGGCAGCACAAAAACTGAAAGTACTTGTGGCCGGGTGCGGCCACATGGGCACATCACATGCACGGGCCTACCATGCCATGGATGCCTTTGAAATCGTTGGATTGGTAAGTCGTACACCCGGCTCCCGTGATCGGCTCAGTGCTGAATTGGGCGGACTCCCTACATTTTCTTCATTTGAACATGCTCTGCGTGTAACAGCACCGGATGTTGTTTCGGTTAATACATATCCAGATACACACGCTGAATACGTCCGTATCAGTCTGGAAGCGAATTGTCACGTGTTTGTGGAAAAGCCCTTGGCTACAACGGCAGAGGAAGCACAAACACTGGTTGACCTGGCTCAAAGAGCAAATCGGAAGCTTGTTATAGGTTATATCCTGCGTGTACACCCGGCCTGGAAAAAATTCACCTCCCTGGCACGCGAATTGGGAAAACCACTCGTGATGCGCATGAACCTGAATCAGCAAAGCAGTGGAGGACAATGGCGAACCCATCGGAAACTTATGGACTCAATGTCTCCAATCGTTGATTGTGGTGTCCACTATGTGGATGTTATGTGTCAAATGACACGTGCCCGTCCAGTGACTGTTAGCGCAATTGGAGCACGGCTCTCTGATGAAATAGCAGAGGACATGTACAATTATGGTCACTTGCAAGTAACCTTTGACGATGGATCTGTAGGCTGGTATGAAGCTGGCTGGGGCCCCATGATGAGCGAAACCGCTTCATTTGTCAAGGATGTGGTTGGACCATTGGGTTCGGTGAGTATCGTTGATGAAGCGAAGGATCAATCGGATGATATAGAAGGACACACGCAGACTGGTGGACTAAAGGTGCACTCCAGTAGCCGTGATGCGACAGGGCGTTTTAATCGACCCGACAAAGTGATTGACACCTCTGACGAGCCGTCGCACGATGAATTGTGTGCGCTTGAACAGGAGTTCCTGCTCCAGGCCATACTGGAGGATCTCGACTTGACCGATCATATGCAGGATGCAGTCAGCAGCCTGCAAATTGTACTTGCTGCTGATCAAGCCGCACGTGAACGTCGCACAATCACTATTTGAGTTGCTAAAAGAGCAGCCGGCTAACACCGAACGAACTTGGATGGCTTGACGCTGTGCAGCGGGCTATCTGCGATAGCTGTAGTTTGGAGATTCTTTGGTGATATATACGCTGTGCGGATGACTCTCACGAATCCCGCTGGATGTAATTTTCACGAACTTAGCCCTTTCCCTGAAATCCTCCAGATCCTTGCACCCGCAGTATCCCATGGCAGCTCTTAATCCTCCCATCATCTGGTAGACCACTTCATTCAAGTGGCCACTGTAGGGGACCCTACCCTCAATGCCCTCCGGTACCAGTTTTTTAATATCATCCTCCGCATCCTGAAAATACCTGTCCTTACTCCCCTCTTTCATTGCCCCCAGAGAGCCCATACCTCTATAAGACTTGAACTTACGCCCCTCATAGATGATAGTCTCGCCGGGACTTTCATCAACGGCTGCAAAGAGGCTTCCAATCATAACGCTATGTGCACCTGCTGCTAACGCCTTGGGAATGTCTCCCGTCTGCTTTATGCCCCCATCGGCCACTATTGGAATACCATGTGGCTTCGCGGCTGCAACACACTCAAGCACTGCCGTAAACTGAGGTACGCCTACGCCTGCAACCACTCTGGTTGTGCAGATTGAACCTGGACCTATACCTGTCTTAATACCGTCTGCTCCCGCTGCAATCAAGTCCTCCGTACCCTCTTTCGTGGCGACATTCCCAGCAAGAATCTGTAGATCGCTGTGATTCGATTTCAAGGTCTCTACTGCTTTAAGTACACCCTCGGAATGTCCGTGGGCCGTATCTACAACGATAAAATCGACTTCTGATCCTGCTAGTGCACTCACACGCTCATGCAAATCCCCTGAAACGCCTACTGCGGCCCCAACACGCAGACGCCCGTGGGAATCCTTGCACGCGAAGGGATGGCGTCTTTTCTTTTCTATGTCCTTGAAGGTGATCAGACCTTTGAGGTAACCTCCCTCATCCACTACGGGCAGCTTCTCTATTTTGTATTCCTGGAGGATTGCCTCGGCTTGTTCAAGCGTTGTACCTACTGGTGCAGTGTGAAGTGGAGTAGGTGTCATAACATTCTTGACCGGCTTCTGGTTATTCTCTTGGAATCGTAGGTCCCGATTCGTAATTATGCCCACCAAACGTTGTGCGCTATCCACAACGGGAATACCTCCAATAGAATAGCGTGCCATGAGCGCACGCGCATCGCCTACTGTGCAGCTCACTTCAAGTGTAATTGGATCAAGAATCATTCCACTCTCGGAACGCTTGACTCTTCGTGCCTGTGCAGCCTGATCTTCCACGGACATATTCTTGTGCAAGACTCCAACACCTCCCTCACGCGCCATAGCGATTGCAAGCCGTGCTTCCGTTACCGTATCCATGGCTGCCGAAAGCAATGGGATGTTCAGCTTTATTTTCCGGGTCAATCGTGTTTCAATGCTGACATCCCGGGGCATGACACTGGACCGTCCTGGCACAAGCAGTACGTCATCATACGTTAGCCCTTCACGCTTGATTTTATCTGCAAGAATGCGTTTCAATCCAAGTGAATTTTTCATCTGGGGATTGTCTTATGGCTGATCATTGACGTCCAATCAGGCGGTGTAGTTTGCGAATCTCTTTTTTATTAAGCTGGCGCCATCTTCCCCGCCGCAACCGACGGGTGGTTAACCCGGCGTATGATATGCGTTCCAAAGCGACAATCTTATGGTCGAGTGCAGCAAACATTCGCCGAATCTGCCGATTTCGCCCCTCGTGAAGCTCAATACCTATTTCAAAGGGATTATTTGGCTGTGTATATATGATACGATCAAAAGCAGCTGGTCCATCCTCCAGAATGATTCCACGTCGGAGCTGATCAAGTTGGTCTGGTCGAACCGGTTCCTTGGTGCGTGCAGTGTACTGCTTGGGGATCTGGAAACTTGGATGCATCAGTCGATGACCTAAATCGCCGTCCGTCGTTAAGAACAGCACACCAGTCGTATTTCGATCAAGCCTCCCCACAGGGAATAAACCCTCAGTCCCTCCATCCATCTTTACCAGATCCAGCACCGTTTTGCGCCCCCGCTCATCTTTCGCCGTAGTGATCGTATCCTTTGGCTTGTTTAGTAGCACGTACAGGAATTGTCGCGGGGAGATGATTTTTCCATTTACGCGAACTTCATCTCCCTTATCAACTTGGTACCAGAATTCGTGGACTTTCTGTCCATTTACCTGTACCTGGCCGTTTTCAATCAGGTGATCTGCCTTTCTGCGTGAACAGACCCCTGCACGCGCGATGTAGCGATTAAGTCGTCCAGACTCCAGTCTCTCCATTGGAGGCTTGGTCGCTCGGGAGCGTGCCATTGGCTTCATAACAAAAAGGCACAGCTGTATGCTGTGCCTAGGATTTAGACTTTGATTCGGATGTAGTGCTGGGAGGGTCGCCATCGCCCATGTCGAGGCCCTTTGCCATTAATAGACGTGTTCGTTCCTCATTGAATGCAGCATCCCCTAGTAACTCTTCTGCCTGACGCAAGTTCGGCAGTTCATCCAAATTCTTCAGTCCGAATTCCTCTAAGAACCGCTCTGTCGTTGCATACAGCATAGGGCGTCCAATAATATCTGCGCGCCCAAAGATCGCCAAGAGATTGAGTTCAAGTAATTTTCGAAGCGCATATCCTGAATCCACGCCGCGCACAGCATCAATTTCGGCTTTTGTTGCCGGTTGCTTGTAGGCAACAATCGCCAGCGTTTCCATTAGTGGCTTAGTCAAGTGACGGCGACGCTCGCGCCGGAAAAAAGCTTCGAGGAATGGGGCGACTGATTCCGTGGTAGTCATGCGTAACCCACCGGCCCAGTACTGGATCCGCATTGTGTGTCCCCCTATTATGTAGGAATCATTCAGCGCTCTGAACGCTTCATCAACGGCAGCTTCGCTCGGCGAGGACGCTTCACCAACCACCTCAGCATATACACGACACACCTCCTTTGCGCTAACAGGGACATCTGTAGCAAACGCCAGGGCTTCCAGGACCATTTGCAGGGTAACAGAGCTATCAAATGGTTCTTGTTTCATCCTGCAAAGGTTTGACCTGCTACTCGCTCAATCACAAAATCCTCCCCATCGGGGGCACTTGACACTAAGACCTCCCCCGAATATGCCATTTCCAGCGCAGCCAAAAAGGTTACAACTATAAAATATCTCGTTTTTCCCATGACCATACTACTGAAACTGACCTGCTCCTCTGCAAATACAGCGTCGCGTATGTACTCGCACTGTTCTTCAATTGAATGTTTCCGGGATGCAATCGTGATAGTAGGTTCTTCCGGAGCATTCTCGAGAACATCCCTTAGCGTATCAATCAGGTCAAATACCGTTCTCTTGACGAGGATATCCTGCTCAGGCATCATTGATTGAACAGGTGTAGATGCCTGTCCTCTGGTAAATAACAATGAGCGCTGCTTGAACTGTTCATCAAGCGTTTCCGCGGCATTTTTGTACTGCACATACTCCAGTAGTCGCTCGACAATCTCTTGGCGTGGGTCAATCGGTTCTCCTTCTTCATCTTCCTCTGGGCTCGGAAGAAGCATGCGAGCCTTAACGCTTATGAGCAATGCGGCGAAATAAATGAACTCTGCTACACCGTCCAGGTCAATCGCTTCTATAAGCTCCACGTAGGATAGATATTCATTCGTGATCTGAGCAATAGGGATATCAAAAATGTCAATTTCATTCCTGTTAATCAGGAGCAGAAGAAGATCCAGTGGGCCCTCAAAATCCTGTAGTTGCACCCTGTACATCAGTCTGTCATTCTCGAGGAAGCAAACCAGTCTACGGTTCTCCCGAGACCATCGTCTAGATTCACTTCCGGTTTCCACACAAGCTCATGCAAAGCTTTGGTGCAATCCAATACGCTTCGACGCTGCTCCCCAGATTTTCCAGGACCGTGTATTGCAGGCCGTTCATCCCCCATGGCTTGCTTAAGCTTTTGATGGAGGGTTACAACATCGGTTTCGATGCCAGTCCCAATATTGAATGCCGATGGGGCACCAGTGAAATTAAGCGAAGCGATATTCGCACGGGCTACATCACCGACGTAGACATAATCACGGGTCTGGAGTCCATCGCCGTGGATGGTAACCCGATCACCTGCCAATAATTTCTGAGTGAAAATTGCAATCACGCCTGCCTCACCATGCGCATTCTGACGAGGACCATATACATTTCCGTATCTGAGTGCGACATACGGTATTCCATATTCGCAAAAGTAGAAGTGCAACAACTTTTCGCAAGTCAGTTTGCTTATGCCATATGGGGAGACCGGTTGCTGCGTATGTGTTTCCTTTTGGGGGCCGGCCTCCGGTTCACCATAGATTGCTCCACCGGTGGAGGCAAACACAACTTTTATCAGCCCACTGTCTTTAGCAGCCTCCATGAGGTTGATGAGGCCCAATACATTGACCCCAACGTCAAATGCGGGATCAGCAACGCTCCGGCGCACATCCATTTGTGCGGCATGATGAACCAGTGTAGTATACTGACCTTCCCTGATGAGAGAAGCCGCTTCTTTCGATCGAACGTCTAACGTATGCAGCTTTACAGAACGGGGGACATTCTCTTGGAATCCGCTCGAGAGATCATCCAGTACTTCGACAGTGTGTCCTTCAAGGATCAAGGCATCAACAACATGCGAGCCAATAAATCCCGCACCACCTGTAACGAGTACCTTCATGTGAGAGCTAAATTAATTCCTACAGAACTGGATTCCTGCTCCATAACAATATCCAATCCATTGCGTCTGTAGCGGTTTTCTTGGACTGAGGGGCGCAATATTGAATATCAGCAAACGATTGAGTAGAGCCCATCACATCTGTTCCAGAAGCAGCACCAACCATAACCCGATTTCGTACTTTTTGAATACCGTAATGACGGCCACCTGGCTAACCAGCGGATAAAAGTTATTCGGATTCGGCCCAACTCGGAGTACCGAACCATGCATCCATTTCGTCAATAAACGGAGCTACAATAGAGTCTGGCTCCATGATCCGCCCCAGATCATTGGTTTCGATGATCCAGGCCTCCAGTGCCTCCCGCATCTCTGTCAACTGTGCCTCATAAGCAGGGTCACCTGCCAGATTGTTGATTTCATGAGGATCTGCCTCTGTATCGTAGAGTTCTTCTTCAGGAAGCGCGGACATCAACATCGCAGCCGCACCGGTAAGCTCTCCCCGCTCATGCATACTACGCATTAGAGGTTTCACCAGGAAGCACTTTTCTTTATAACGATTCAACGTCGAGAACCCATCCTTTGCATCAAAATTCCGTAAATAATGAAACCGTTTGCCGCGTACAGAACGAATGCGCAGTACGGTTTCATCAATTCGGTCTCTCGCGCTGAACGCATATGTACGGGGTGAATCAGCCCCCTCCCCCAGAAATACCCGGCTCTGCATATCGGGAATCGGATCAACTCCAGCCATCTGAAGTGTCGTCGCTGTGAGGTCCAGAAGGCTAATAACTTCATCATTGACGCCCCCGCGTTCGTATTGCGGAGGTGCTTGGACACCATCGGGATAGTGTATGATCATTGGTACATGCAGACCCATATCCCAAGCCCAATGGATACCGCGAGCTTCCAGTCTTCCGTTGTCGGAAAAGAATACGACGATGGTATTGTCCGCCAGGCCATCGCGGCGCAACTGCTCCAGAATCCAGCCAACGCGAACATCCATACCACTTACCGAATTCAGATATCGTGCCCACTCTTCGCGTGTAATCTGATGGTCTGGATAGTACGGCGGAGGAGATACGTTCTCAGGAGTCGCAATTTGCGGATGCCAATCTTCTCCAACCCATAGTACGCGTTCCTTTTCGGCCGATTTGCGGTCATAGATGTCATATTCTGCCTCGGGCGTATTGATCTGGGCAAAGAACGGCTGATTATCCTTTAACGATGCCCAGTCACTACCCTGATAGATCGGGCCTTCATTGACAAAATTAAGATCAAGCTTACCTGTACCCACTTCCAGATCACCAATATGCGTGATGTTGGCAGTGTGATAGCCGGCATCCTCCAGTCGATGGGTTAATGGACGAACTCCATCAGGTAGACGATAATCATCATCTCGATGCGAACGCATATTATGAGTATCGGTGGAAGTCTGATACATTCCCGTCATGAATGCTGACCGGCTGGGTGCGCAAACAGGAGAAGTCGCAAATACATTTGTAAATAGCAGTCCCGCACGTGCAAGCGAATCCAGATTGGGGGTATGCACATTTTCCGCGCCATAAATCCCAAGATCCAAAGCGAAATTCTCCCCGACAATCCACAAAATATTTGGTTGAACACTTTGGACTGGCTGTTCGTCACCGCAGGCAGGAAGACAAAATAGTGCAATCAGAAAGATCAGGTAGCGCATGGTTAATGTATAGGTTTAACTTGTTTTGTATCGGCCAATTTACGCAGAGGGGACGAGCATTACTCTGGAGAATTTTTCAGGACGAAGAAACTCGGCCGCAAATGTTTGAACCTCGTCCGCAGTAACCGCCTCCAGTTCTGCGATGATTTCATCCATAGATGCGACCCTCCCAAAATAGAGTTCCTGTTTCCCCAAACGTGCCATTCGATTGGACATGCTCTCTAATCCAAGTGCAATCGCACCACGGGCTTGCCCTTTTGCTCTGTTCAGTGCCTGGTTACTCACAGGTGTTTGTGCCAAACGGTCAAACTCGCGAAAAATCAGCGTGATGCTCCGCTTAATCCTGGATGCGTCCAAACCCACGTAGACGCCGAAGTCACCGCAGTCAGAATACATATTAAGAAACGAATAGACGCTATAGCAGAATCCATAACGCTCTCTAATACGCTGATTCAGTCGACTTGAGCTGCCCCCTCCTAGGATAGTATTTATTATTTCCAGGACGGCCCTTTGTTTGGAGTGTATCGTGATTCCACGCCGTCCTAATATCAGATGCCCTTGTTGTATGGGGCGCGTCACAGATAATTCTGTCGGCTTGTACGGAGGGATCTCGGGTTTTTCCGTGCCCCTGAAACTGGTGGGCCGCAGGCCTTGAAAAGCTTTTTCTACACTCTTCAGCAGTGATTTATGGCACAGATTGCCTGCCGCGGCTACGACGATCTGATCCGGCGTGTATTGACTGTCCACATACTCACACAGATCCTCGCGTCTCAATCGCGAAACCGTCTTGGGATAACCGATAATTGGTCGTCCGATGGGTTGGGCGGGATAGATTACCGATTCAAAACGATCAGCGATGTACTCGTCGGGAGTATCCTCATACATCTTTATTTCTTCAAGTACGACTCCCTTTTCCTTTTCAATCTCCCGTTCCGGAAATACTGGAGAGGCCACCAGATCACACGTTGAATCCACGCCTCGAGCCAGATAACTATCCAGCGCTCGGGCGAAGTAGCACGTATGTTCTTTAGATGTGAATGCATTCATATAACCGCCAACAGATTCCATCCGACTGGCTATTTGATGCATTCTACGCTTGGCGGTCCCCTTGAAAACTGTGTGTTCAACAAAGTGACTGATGCCAGCCAGACGCTCTGGGTCGTTACGGCTACCGGAATCAATCCAGACACCGATTGCTATTGAGCGCACGGAGGAGACCGCCTCGCTGAGGACGCGGACCCCATTCTCAAGCGTCGTCTTCGTGATCACGCTACCTAACGTCCAGATCTAGTGGCGACGTCGTCCCCGAGGCTTGGGACCTCTGGGGTGACGGTTCCCCCTTGGTGAACTCTTTTGACGTGAATTATCCCGAAACTCGACATTTTTCGGACGCGGTTGTGTGATCTTATGGCTAAGCTGCAGACGTCCTCGGTCGTTAATCTGCATGAGGCGCACCTTCATTTTGTCCCCAACCTGGACTACATCACGCGGATGTTCAACCCACTCCCAGGAAAGCTGACTCTTGTGCACCAATCCATCCTTGCCCGGAAGTATTTCTACGACAGCGCCAACATCAAGAACGCTGCGCACAATACCCTCGTATTCCTCTCCTACCTCTGGCGAAACAACCAGTGAGCGGATAATTGCAACGGCCTCATTCACTGAACTTTCATTCTTCCCTGCGATGGTCACATAGCCGAGATTATCCTTCTCCTCAATTTCGATTACTACCCCTGTGTCTGCCTGGATGCTCCGAACGATTTTTCCTCCAGGTCCAATAACCGCACCAATTGAGTCAGTATCGATCGTAATTTGTGTGAGTTTTGGAGCATGGGGCGACATGCTTTCGCGCGTATGTGCCAATGTTGCATCCATCAGGTCGAGAATATGCAATCTGGCTTCGCGGGCTTGTTCAAGTGCCTGCAGCATTAGATCGCTCGAGAGCCCTCCAATCTTGATGTCCATCTGACACGCCGTAATACCATCGCGTGTACCGGTCACCTTGAAATCCATATCTCCCAGGTGATCCTCCGTACCAAGGATATCTGTAAGTACGACATGACGTGTTTCGTCAGCTATCATACCCATTGCGACACCTGCAACCGCTTTGCGAACTGGTACCCCTGCATCCATGAGTGCAAGACTACCTGAACATACACTGGCCATAGAGGAAGATCCATTAGATTCCAGAACATCTGCATTAACTCGAATCGTATACGGGAATTCTTCTACATCTGGAATCATCTGGCGCAACGCACGTTCAGCCAGGTAACCATGCCCAACCTCACGCCTGCTTGCACCGCGGAGGAATTTGACCTCTCCCGTCGAAAACGGCGGGAATTCATAGTGGAGAAAGAAATGCTTATCCTCTTGGTCAAAAACCTGATCTACGGCCTGTTGGTCACGTGCGGTCCCCAGGGTGACGGATGCCATCACCTGAGTTTCACCCCTTGTGAAGATTGACGACCCATGTACGCGCGGCAGGTAGCCTACCTCGCACCAGATTGGACGCACGGACTGTGGATCACGACCATCGATCCGTTTCTGCTCAGCCAGGACCATTTCACGCATAACTTCGCGGGACACAATCCTTGCCGCAGCCAGGGCCTCAGGTGCAAGCCCCTCTGGGTCCTCACTCCCGGAAACAACAGCTTCAACAGCTTCCTCTTCCAGGGAACTGAGTCCACCGTAAAAGCTTTTTTTCTCGTACGGGGCACGAACATGTGCCTCAAGTTTTTCCTGTATGGCCTCCCGCGCACGGTCTATGATAGCCGAATCGGGAGTATTTGTCTCGTAAGACTGCGCCTCAACTGTCCCGTGCACCTCTTCAAATGCCGCACGCAAGTCCAGCTGTACCTGGCAAACCTTTATAATTGCTTCATGTGCAACGCCTAGGGCCTCAACCATTTCTTCTTCCGAGACTTCATTCATCTCGCCCTCTACCATGACGATGGAGTCCAGCTTGCCTGCCACTACTAGATTAAAGTCACTGGATTCCAGCTCTTCTAGTGTAGGATTTACAATAAAGCTTCCTTCAACACGTCCAATACGAACCTCCGCTATTGGACCATCGAAAGGGGCGCCTGACAGTAATAGTGCCGCAGAAGCCCCGAGGCCGAACAGCATATCGCCGTCATGCTCGTCATCTGCAGATATCACCGAACCGATGACCTGCACCTCATTGAGGTAGCCATCTGGAAAAAGTGGGCGAATTGCTCGATCAACAAGTCTGGACGTAAGGATCTCCTTATCATTAAGCCGCCCTTCGCGCTTAATGAATCCACCAGGAATTTTTCCACCAGAGGAGAACTTTTCACGGTAATCCACCATGAGTGGAAAAAAGCCTTGACCGGGACGTACGGAATCGGATACTACGGTGGTAGCCATTACCATGGTATCACCCATGCGTACGACCACAGCACCACCTGCTTGTTTGGCCAATCGGCCGGTTTCTATTGATACTACTTTTCCGGGTGCGCACTCTACCTGCGCGGTTATTGCATTAGGGGTCATTTAATTTCGTTATAAAAAGCGTGCCCGAACGATTCATGTATTTGGTTCGGGGACTTCACTGCCTTACTTGCGCAGGCCCAACGCTTTGGTGATACTCCGATAGCGTTCAATGTCTTTGTCTATCAGATAATTGAGCATCCTGCGACGTTTCCCGACCAATTTTAATAGGCCGCGTCGAGTTGCGTGATCTTTTTTGTGGTTCCTCAAATGTTGAGTCAGGTGGTTAATTCGGTGAGAAAAGACTGCAATCTGTACCTCAGCTGTACCTGTATCTTGGGAATTTTTGCCGAACTTCTCGGCTAAATGTTGAGTTTGCTCCTTTGTTATCATTTAGTTTATAGTGACAAGTTGGTCTCGAGTTCGATATCGCTTCCGCAAAGTGACCATCACGCAAGACCAAGCCGCGATTTGCTTTTGGTCAGCCGAAGCGAATCAGCCCAGTGGTACGGTATGCTTGTGTGTCTGTTCCAAAACCTGTCTGCATATCACCTCATCCTCTCGCATTGCCGCCTGTAACATCGCCATTGATGCGTAATATCGCTGTTCACGTATGCGCTGTAAAAAATGTACGGTCAACTCCTCGCCGTAAATATTGTCATTGAATTCAAACAAATGCACTTCTAGGTGCACACCCGTACTATCCTTGACTGCCGGGCGTGTGCCAATACTCATCATGCCTCCTTTACGGGCATTGGATGTCTGAACACTTACGGCATAAATACCGTGTGCAGGAACGATTTTCTGTGGATCCAGCAAAGCAAGATTCGCTGTGGCATATCCGAGCTCCCGACCACGGGCATCTCCGCGAATAACTGTTCCCGTCAGACAATAGGGACGATCTAGAAATTGTGCAGCAAGTGAAACTTCTCCTTGTTCCTGCAAGGCATGACGCACTTTTCTGGAGGATACAACTACACCGCCCACTGTCTGAGGGCCGACAACATTCACATCAAACCCATACTGTTCTCCCATGGAGGCGAGCAACTTAATATTACCTTTGCGTCCCTTCCCGAACCTATGATCGTGCCCTACAACGACGGACTGTAAGCCTATACGTTTGACAAGCAACTCGGTGACAAATTCCTCTGCACTCATTTCCGAAAATTTCTCGGTAAACGGCAAGACAATCATCCGTCCAAGCCCTAGGCTCGCCAACACATCGGCGCGTTCTTCCACAGTCGTTAACCTTGGAAGCAGCTGGTTCAGCAGAACTTCGCGCGGATGCGGATCGAATGTGACTAGGGTACTTAATCCATTTGAGTTATTGGCCCGCTGAATAATATCCGAGAGAATCACTCTGTGTCCTAGGTGCACACCGTCAAAGGTACCTACGGTCAGTACACTCTCGGGCCGACAGGTTAGCCCTTCCAAGCCTCGTTCAAATATCATCTATTCTCCAATACAGATATCAGTTGCTGCATGTCCCATGCCTCCTGAACTTGATATGCTCCGATGGCAGTGCGTCGCAGCTTCGTGAGATGCGCCCCTACCCCCAAACTTTGCCCGACATCGTGTGCTAACACCCGTATATAGGTACCTTTGCCACATCGTACTCGGAATTGCACATCAGCCCCATCTACATTAAGCAAGTCAAAAGCAGATACCTTAACTGTATTCGGTTCACGCAGAACCGATTCTCCTCGCCGAGCTTTTTTGTAAAGCCGTTCTCCACCAACCTTGACAGCAGAATACATAGGAGGAATTTGTTCTATTGTTCCGGTATGAGCGACATAGGCCGACGCTATTTGCGGGGGCGTAACCATAGTAATATCTCTGCGCTCAAATACCTCGGTCTCTGCGTCCATTGAGGGAGTAACCTCTCCCAATCGCATTGTACCATAATAAACCTTCGGAAGGGCAAGAAAGGCTTGCTGTGTCTTGGTTGCCTTGCCAAATAACAGGATCAACAGCCCGGTGGCCAGTGGATCAAGTGTACCTGCGTGTCCAATTTTGACAGACTTAGGGAAATACCGTTTAAGGCGCCGTATTATGTCGTAGGACGTCCAACCCTCAGGTTTGTCTATAAGAAATGCTGAGCCAGGAATATCCCCCAATATCATTCCAGCGGAATAAACGGGTACGTCTAGTACAGTCTCTGATCCGTGAAGCTGTCCCAAAATCCCGTCAATTTGTTCTTCTTAGATTCTCAGCATTCTCTGCATGCCCAACACCAGCCATAGGAGATACCTTACCACAAAACAACTGCACTAACGTGGATAATTGAGATGTGTTTACGATACTGGCGAGTACACGATTTTACGAGGATCTTCCAAGATAGTAACGTAAACCGCCCAATGCCTGTCATGTATGGAATGACGTGCGTTTCAATTGGCTCACCCAACACCCTTCCCATATCTCTTGGCCTGATACAGGGATTCGCATGACTCCTCCCGAGCAGCTTCCGATACCGTTAATAGATTCAATGAATTAGCGACTCCAATCAACTTCGCCGAGATCGTACCAGTCAACTGCCCGCTCAGCAACGCCGTCCTTATCGGGTGCACGTTCCACAAGAGTCACAAGAGTTGATTCGAAAATATCAAAACCCATGAGCCGATCTTTGACGCGCACTGCACCAACATATGTAGTGTCAGTCCAAATATCAAAGTAGGAGAAGGCGTCACGGTCACGAGTTGTAGCTACCCAGAGATGGTTCTGATTATCAAAGTCGAATGTACCCGGCTTGAAAAGCCATTCCTTGGGTTTTTCTAGAAACTCCGCTACAAGGGCATCCATCTGTGACTCAGTAAACGATCGTTCGAAAATAGATTGGATCTCACTCATATCATCTATATGAGCGGCAAGGTCGCGTTCATTGGGCAGAGCTTCAACGTAGCTGGGAGACGCGACCACGGTAACGGTTGGAGCATCCTTGTGAGAAAAGAATGCCAATTCATATTCGCAGACCTGTAGTACAAGTCCTCCGTCCGGCGTTGAGGCGCCCACCGCTGGATTAAAACATTCACGATCCACAGCTTCAGCCAGGTCCGCGCGCTTCCACAGAACTTCCCCGGAAGAAACATCAACTTCCATAGGAACATAGCTAGGCTGGAATTCATTCTCGAAATCCAGCACCAATTCAAACCCGAACAACCGATCACCACGAAGCAAGGTCGGAGAGAAACCGGATGGCAAACGTGTTTCTGACACAAGTGTCCCGTTCGGCTTGAAGAGCGTCAGCCGATCTTCCCTAATATCTATGGCTACGACATGACCGTCACGACTGCGCCTAATGCCGGGAGGAGCTCCGAATTCTCCCGGCCCTCTGCCCTCGCCCCCAATTACGGTGGCATTGCCATTAATCCTGTCCACACAATGAATGCGAAATTCATAGGAGTTGCTTAAGCACACAATCTCTTCAGATATGATTGCCACATCATTGGATGTGCTGATCGGAGCACCCTGGGAGGCAAAGGGAGAAAGCGCAATGGGCTCAGATAAATCAGACCGCTCCGATGTGCATCCCGACAAACAAAGCAAGGCGACCAGAGGCGCGTACAACAACAAGGCATCTCTCAACGCGACCGATTTAACTTGGGAGTTAAGCCCCCAACTGCACGAGCCTATTGAAAAACTATTCTCGGAAGCTGGACCTACGTGGTTTACACGCATGATTAGGGAAATGATCTTGGCTTTATAGGGGGTGATAGTTTAGGAATTTTGCAAGAGACTCTTACAAGTATATTTTCTACGGCCTTTGATTGATCACTCTATCCACAGAACAAGGCTATTACTGCGATCCAATCTCTGGATTTCGATCTGATTGATAGCCGATGTCGACCATAAAATATTGCAATAACCGAGTGTTGTATCGACGCGACGCGGAACCGCGGTTACAAACCCTGAATCAAGCGATATATTAAGGAAGGTCTGATCAACGCGATGTTATTTGCAAATCCAGTCCAGAATGGGT
>CAZCYQ010000019.1:0-54108 GCA_964503085.1 uncultured Rhodothermaceae bacterium
CCCTACTGAAACACACTATATCGACCTATATTTAATTTTCGGGCAAACACTAATTGACTGGGGAATTGCCCTGCCTGAAAAGTATCAGAAGCGATGGAAGCAGTTTTTCGGGAGGTTGAAGACAGTTGCCGGTAATCACTCCACAAACTCCTTGATATTCTTCATCTGAGCGTCCCACCCTCGCTGGTTTCTGCGGAGTGCCTGCAATCGCTTTCCTTCCGGCAGCTTTTCAAAGCCACTCTCTCGAATTGTCAGTCTTGAACGCTTGTCCAGCGACTCGAGAACGAATTCAACCTGCGTAACCTTTTCGTCTATGCTTGGATCATCCGGCTGAACCGTTTCGTCAGTTGGCCAGACGAGGCAGAAGCTATGTGGTTCATCCATAACTTCGACACGTGCCCAGAATGCCATCCCTTCATGTCCCGGATAAGTGACCTCACCTAATGTCACTTCACCAACCTTGAAGGGACCGTAAAGCGATACGCGAAACCAGGCCCCGAATTCCTCATGGTCAGTTAGGGCAACCCATACCCGTTCAGTCGGGGCATTCAGGTAAATTGTTCGTTCAATCTGATTATCCATGCACAACTCCGTAGTTGCATAAAAATAACATGAAATCTCGGAATCACAACCTGTTGGTTGCCTGTCTGCGGAGACGTCGGACCTGTGCTGTTGTCCGTGAAAATAGTCAGGATTCAGAATAAACTTCCGCTGCTGCTAAAGCCATCCCTCCGTACGATACCACTCAATCGTTTCCTGTACGCCTTCCTCTAACGAAACGCGCGAAGAATATCCCCAATCCCGCGTTGCTTTGTTAGATGAGCATTGTTTTGTGGCATGTAGGATTTCACGTGCCTTTTCACGGTTCAGGGGCGGATAGGTATTGGTCAATTTTCCAGCAAATTCACTAATGACTCCGAGGGGCATAATCAGTGAGCGTGGTAGGCGAATCAGCGTCGACTGTTTGCCGAGGGCGGATTGTGAGGCATTTCGCAAAGCCTTCCAGGTCACAACGTCATTGCTTCCCACATAGTAAGTTTCTCCAGTTGTCCGAGGAGATTCTGTGGACTCGATGATCCCTCGTACCAGATCCTTTACATATACAAGCGAAAGTCCGGGGTCCCCTCGGGGAACAACACAAACTCTACGGTTCACAGCGGAAAAAAAAGTCAACAGGTCCCGATCTCTCGGCCCGTAAACGACCGGTGGCCTGATCATGACCATTGGCAAGTTGACGCTGGCCAATGCTTGCTCCATGGCCAGTTTGCTGCGTCCATATCGCGAAAATGGCTTGCAGGGCGTTGACTCATCCGCCATTGCTCGATCAGCGTATCCAACGACAGCCAAGCTGCTGACAACACAGACCTTGGTCACCTTAGCACAGGCGTTCCCGATTGCTGTCATAAGATCCATCGTGGAGGTCACGTTGGCCAAATACAACTCTTGCCAGGTTCGCGCCCGTGTCATAGCTCCCAGATGGTAGACGTACTGTACGTCCTCAAGAGCTTGTTCAATCAACGTGGAATCACTGAGAGTGCCGTGTATTTGAATTACATCAAGTCCGGCTAACCACTTGGGTTCGGAGCGAATCAAGCAGCGGACTTCAGAATATCCTTGCTCCAGCAAGGCTTCTGCCAGATGGCTGCCGACAAAGCCGGTAGCGCCCGTTACAAATGCGACCTTGCCCATGGTTACAATTTCTGCTTGAGCAGCACGACATTCTCAATATGGTGTGTCTGCGGGAATAGGTCCACGGGCTGCGCAACCACAGCGTGGTAAAATTCCGAAAGTGCCTTCAGGTCACGTGCTTGTGACTGGATGTTGCAGCTAACATACACGATCGTACGCGCCCCCAACTGAGAGACCTGGGCAGCAACTTTTGGATGCATGCCTGCTCGGGGTGGATCGAGCACGATTATATCTGGCGGGCCATGTTCAGCTGTAAAGGCGGGTGTCAGGAGTTTTAGCATATCCCCGCTGATGAAAGTACAGTTCTCTATTGCATTCAGCGCTGCATTGGATGTTGCATTCACGACGGCATCCTCAACCAGCTCAATACCCGTTACACGCGCAGCACTTTTGGCCAGCGATAACGCCATAGCCCCTGTCCCGCAATACAGGTCATATACATGATCGTTTGTTGTGACATCCGCCAGCTCCCCTACGACCGTCACTAAATTTTCGGCCTGGAGTGTGTTGGTCTGAAAAAATGCACCAGGCGCAATTTCAAAGGTCAAATCATGGATTCGGTCTCTTATGAATCCGGGGCCGTAAATCGTTTCTATTCGCTCTCCAAAGGTGGTTTGTGCATGAGAGGTGTTGATAGTATTGACCAGTGTGGTTACGTAGGGGTATTCTGTTTGCAGGTGATTCCCAAGGTCGAGCATGAACTCCTCGTCGTAGCCGAATGTAACCAGGTTTGCCATGAGTTCCGGCAAATGGGTAGATTCACGGATAACCAGATTTCGCAGAAAACCTTCCTTGTAGCGCCAGTTCCAGGGCACTCTGTTTGATTTCCGTGTAAAGTCACGAACCCCGTTCAGCAGCGCAATACATTTTTCGCTCTGAAGGTGACATTCGTTGATGTCCAGTACTTTGGCAAAATTCCCGGGAGGATGCAGCCCGAGTGCAAATGATTTGTCGTAGACCACTTCGGAGTCGATCTCCTGTCTGGACAGCCAGCGATAAGCCGAAAACGAGAATTCCATTTTGTTTCGGTAACCGTATGGCTCAGTCGCTCCCACGGGTGCGCGAATCTCCAGATCGGGAAGATCAGCCTGACGCGTCATTACTTCACGGATCAGCTGATGTTTGTCTTTGAGCTGTTGTGAGTAAGCAACGTGCTGAAGTGTGCATCCTCCACAGCTGCCAAAATATCGGCAACGCGGTACAGTTCGGTTTGGGGAAGATTCAAGTACGGACAGAAGATGTGCTTCAGCGTATTTCCGGCTTCGTTTTACGACTTTTACCTGGACGCGCTCTCCTGCCAATGTGTGGGGCACAAAAACAACCTGACCGTTATGGTAAGCCAAGCATTTGCCGCGATCGGCTGTTTTCTCCATCACCAGCTCCAATACATCTCCGCGCCGCAGCTTGCGTGCTTCGACTGGTGTCTCCGCGGATCGCTGATCAGAAGGCATGGCCAAGTCGAAAATGTAATACCGAGTTATTCAGCTCTGTAGGAAGAAATCCGGCTTCAGGTGTTGCAGGGTCGTAGACACGAACCGCCAGATCCAGTCTTGCAACCAGATAAGCCCACGAAATCCGTATCCCCACACCCGCGCCAACCCCTGTTTCCTTGAACAGATTCTGAAGAACAAAATGTCCAGTTGGGCTGTCGGGTGTGCTTTTGGTGAAGCCGGGGTTGCGTCGCCCGAACCACACATTGCCTGCATCCGCGAATGTCGTCAGTATCCAATCTGCTCCCAGACGGTCTCTGGTCACGGTTTGTCGTAATTCCAGGCTGGTTTCCAGTTTAATATCACCACCTAACAGGCTGGTTTCGGTTCTGCTATTATCTTCTTGCCTGAAGCTGGCTGCCCCCGGCCCCAACTGTCTGAGCCTCCATCCCCGTACGCTTGAAGCGCCTCCGCTGTAAAATCGTCGATCAAACGGAATCACGCTGGCTTTCCCGATAGGGTGGGCCAGTCCGCCAACAAATTTCATGGCAAGGACAGTACGATTACTCAGGCGGTAGTATCGTCGGAAATTGCCCACGAATCGCACATATTGGCGGTAAATAACCTCGGTGTTGCTGCCTGCAAAGGAAAAGAGACGGAGGTGTTGCTCCTGGATGTTTGGAGTAAATACATACTGATCCAGTAAATAAGGCAACGTGCCACCCAGCTCAACGGCGGCTTCATAACTGTACCCTCTGTCTCTGCGTAGCGGGTTCACATTCTCCGAACGCAACGTGTACCTGATCGCGTTGTTGATCTGGGGTTGGGTATAGTCTTCAAGAATTTGTGCACGCTGCACGGGATCAATGATTTGCGGAATTCCTCCGGCGTCCAGCACACGATCCAGGAATCGTGATTGAAAGCCACTCAATGTATCTGGTTGGCTCAAGCTCAGGTCCATCAGATCAATGATTGAAGTGACATCAGGGTTGTGCTGCAACTCCAACCGAATACGAGCGGATGCACGTCCGCGTATGATTAAGCTTAAGTCTTTACGGCGTGCCGTGAGGTAGCTAAAAGTGAATCGCGTTCTGGTCTGATACAAATCAAGGAACGAGTCTAGTCGGCGGAATGGAAATACTAGATAAGGCAGACTGACTACGGTTGCAAATTCCGCAGCACTGGACGAAAAAAATGTCGTGTCCACATCAGCTGCAACCGAACCAGTAGTACTGATGCTAAGCACTTCCCCGTTGCCAAATATATTGGCGTTCTCATAGGTTGCGCCCAGCCCACTGCCCAATTCGTTACCGACACCGCCCAGAATCCCGCTGCTTTGTCGAATGAATGTAGAGAGCAGGAGTTGGTGACGTGGTCGAGTGCGAACAGTGATGCGGTGGGGGAGGGTCTGATTGGTTGGAGCCAGCGAAACGATGTTGGTAAAGGAGAACACCCCCGTAGCTTCCAATCGTCGCTTGGTAGCCAGGATTTCCGACTGATTGTACCAGTTTCCGGGATGTGCCCTCAGTGTCCTTGCCAGGAGTCTGCTCTTGATCCGTTTGTCGCCACTAATCCTGAACGTCACAAGGCGGGATGGATCGTTTGGCACCCCGGTTGCGTCGAAGAGTGTATCAGTCCGTATAGGTATCGATTCTTCAGGTCCCTCCACTTCAAACTGCAATGTTCCATAGCGGAAGCGGTCACCGGTTTTGATGCGAAGTTCAACATCAAAGGAATCTTCTGCTACTGGGATTACAAGTGCTCTGATGGAGTCACGGGTAACGGCTGCGTAGCCCATATCCTGCAACAGGCCCAGGATTCTGCGTCTTTCCTCAATCAGTCGAGTTTCCGTAAACCGTTGCGGTATTGCATGGTAGTCCAGGAGAGGTTGATTCACCTTTGGTGGCAGAACAGACGATTGCAGCAGTTGTTGCTGCTGTGAGATGCTGAGCCTATTCAATCCGGTATAGGTCACCCGGCGAACGATTGTGGCAGGACCCTGCGTGATGTTGAAAGCGACAGAACCATGATTGCCCGTCCAATGTACCTGGGGTTCAATGACAGTCTGGCGATAGCCGTGACGCTCAAAGAAAATCCTGAGCCGCTCTCGGTCTGCTTCAAGTATGGATTCATCCAGAAAGGCGGGCGCCTCCCCCAGATCCATCAATGCATTGCTTAGGCGTGTGCCCAGTTTTCCGGATTCTCCAAGTTGGTAGAGCCACAGCCACCAGTGCATACCGCGAAGCCCGAGAAGCTTTCGATTGGGTACCGTTTGGATCTGACCTTGCAACGTTTCATGTGAGAAATCGGTAGCTCCGACAAAGCGCACCACATCTACATGGGGCGTTTCAGCGGGCGATTGGGAGAGGGTGGCTGGCGGTACTAGCCCCGACGCCAGCACAAGGAGGTAGAAACGCCACTTATTCGTCCTCGAAATAGAAATCGTCGTCGGCCGTTGGGTAGTCCGGCCAAACTTCATCCATGCTTTCGTAAGGCTCCCCTTCATCCTCCAATTCCCCAAGGTTCTCGGTAACTTCAAAAGGGGCACCAGTGCGTTCGGCGTAGTCAATCAATTCTTCCCGTGTGGCTGGCCAAGGAGCATCTTCCAAATAAGAAGCCAATTCAAGTGTCCAGTATCCCATTTTCAATTGTGCGTCATTTATGTCCGCGGTGATCTAGGGATATTATGCAATTGAGAGCGAATTTTGTTGCATCCCGGGACGGTTTTACGGGTGGACCAATTCAGTCAAGCGACGGCAGGTGACCGACCTTGCTGTATTCCTCCAGCAATTGCTGATAGTCTTGAGGCGACATTCCCATCATAAAAAAGTCACGGGGCCTCAGGGGGGTACCATTTTGATCCTGTACCTCATAGTGCACATGGGGGGCAACGCTCAGACCGGAGTTACCGCTCAGCCCAATTTGTTCTCCACGGACAACAGTGGCGCCTTGGGGAAGACGGGGTGCCGAATTCAGGTGTGCATAAAGCGTCCGATATCCGGCTTTTGGGTGGTTAAGGACGATGTAGTGACCGTATCCGGTGCCCTCAAATCCAATCAATTCAACCACTCCATTTGCCGTGGCATAGACGGGCGTATTCTTGGGCACAGCAATGTCCACGCCGTTGTGCTGTCGCTTGTACCGCAGGATCGGATGTAGGCGCATTCCCTTAAATGACGAAATCCGCCCTATGGTTGTGGGCATGATGGATGGCGTCTGTTGCCACATTTCGGGCCGGTCACGGGCCGTCTCCTCCAGGTACTCAAAGCTGATAGACTGCAGCTTAATCCGGCGCTCGAGTTCGTCCAATTTTTCAGTGTTTGCGCGAAGAAGTATGGCTGCTGATTCGCTGAGTCCATCAAAGCGACTGTATGGATCCGTACCACCAATTCCAACCCGGGATACATCTTCCGGTATAGGGTCCGCCCCCATAATCACCCGGTACAATTCTCTATCTCTGGCTGAAATATCAGAAAGCTCATCGGAAAGGTTGGAGATATCTTGTTGGTATCCGGTAAGCTGATTCCGCAACGACTGATTTTCAGCAGCCAACTGTCCGTCCTGGAAAGAGGTCGAAAGTACAATCGCAGACACCACGATAGCCACAAGTCCAAGAACAAACAGGCTGACCAAGGCTGGCCGGCTTAGGGGTGGTTTCCTAACTACAAATTCAAGCTTCTCTGCGTTAAAATCGTATCTCTGCAATCCCATTCCTTAAGAGACTGTATTAGTTCGAGTGACCCAGGTTCGCGCACATCTCAGGCAATATAACTCTAGTGTAACAAATAAGTATCAATAAAATCACATGTACTACCAAAAATGGCGTGCAATGATCTAACTTTTGGCCGTGTGAAAGACACGTCCTCCCACACACGCTAACCTCATGGTACTTCAATTGTATCAAGGATGTTCTGCACGATTGTTTCGGCTTCCATTTCTTCGGCCTCTGCTTCGTAGGTCACAGTAACGCGGTGCCGCAGCACATCCATGGCTATTGACCGCACATCTTCCGGGGTCACATAAGCACGATGTGTGAGGAACGCATGGGCACGTGCAGCCAGGTTCAGGTTGATAGTTGCCCGAGGAGAAGCGCCATAGTCAATTAATGGTACCAGATCAGGCAGTTTAAAGCTGGCGGGATCGCGCGTAGCCAGCACCAAGTCCACGATGTAATTTTCAACACGTTCATCCATATAGAGCTCGTTCAGAACCAGACGTGCAGATAGAATTTTCTCGGGCTGTACGACTGTTCGTACCTCGGTGCTTGCTTTGGTGCGTGCCATCCGACGCATGATCTGCAATTCTTCCTCTCTAGACGGGTAGTCAACCTTGATTTTCAGCATAAAGCGATCGACCTGGGCTTCGGGCAAAGGATAAGTTCCTTCTTGCTCAATGGGGTTCTGTGTCGCTAGCACGAGAAACGGCTCTTCGAGCGGAAATGTTGTGTCGCCAATCGTGATTTGCCGCTCTTGCATACTTTCAAGTAGCGCACTCTGTACCTTGGCTGGCGAGCGGTTGATTTCGTCCGCGAGCACGATATTTGTAAACAGCGGGCCTTTCTTGATCGAAAAGCTTCCCTTCTGCTGGTTATAAATCAGTGTGCCCAGCAAGTCTGCGGGAAGCAGATCTGGGGTGAACTGAATTCGTTGAAAATCCCCGCCAATTGCTCGGGCCAAAGAGCTCACCGTCAGTGTTTTCGCCAGTCCGGGAACGCCTTCCAGCAGGATATGTCCCGAAGCCAGCAACCCGATCAGCAAACGTTCGACCATATAGTTTTGGCCGACGACGACGCGTCCAATTTCTGAACGCAGGTCGTCTATAAAAGCACTTTCGATACGAATACGCTCACTAACCTGAGCAAGGTCAAAATCAGCCATGGGTTAGATAATCAATTACACCGCGCGCAATTACGCAATCGTTACATTCATGTTCATGCAAGGCTCGTTCCGGGCGCAATGGGGTGACCATTAAGGAAGTCTCGCACCTCAAGTGCACGCTGACCAGATGCTTGCAAGCGTGCAACGGCAATCGCCCCAGTTTTGCAGGCGATCACTAGGCTACCATCCGATTTCAGGACCGTTCCAGGTTCTCCCGTTCCACTAGTTACTTCGGTTTCCAGTATTTTAAGAGTCGCGGCCTTCCAGGGCGCCCAGGCGCCGGGGTAGGGGGCAAGCCCCCTGCAGTGATCATGAACAGTTTCGGCCGGCTGTTCCCAGGAGATGCGGCAGTCACTACGAAAAATCTTTGGTGCGGGGGTAGCCCGCAGATCATCCTGCTCGTATGTTTGAGCACGTCCACCAGCTATGCGCCGAGTGGTTTCTAGGACGGCGCAGGCCCCGAGTCGTGCAAGTCGCTCATGCAGATCTCCTGCAGTTTCATTTGGAAGAATGGCGGTTGGCCACTGTAGGATGACATTACCAGTGTCCACTTTTTCCCTGAGATAAAAAGTGGTCACACCGGTTTGGGTGGCTCCTGCCATTAGTGCTCTGTTAATTGGAGCGGCGCCCCGAAATTTCGGTAATAGGGATGCGTGCAGGTTGAATGCACCGAGCCGGGCGCGCGTGAATACCGTTCGGGGTAGAATGCGGAAGGCAACCACAACTTGTAAATCACAGTCAAGCGCGTCAATTGCAGACGTAAATGCCGAATCCTTGACCGAGTCCGGCTGAAGGATAGTTCTGATATCCAGTCGTTCTGCAGCCTGCTTGATTGCCGTTGATTGCAGCCTCCGACCACGTCCCCGTCGGCGATCCGGTCCGGTAACCACGGCCACCGGCTTGTATCCCCCTCCGACCAGAGCATCCAGCGAGGGAACCGCAAATTCCGGGGTCCCCATGAACACAATGCGCATGTTAGTCCAGCCGTGTGCGTTCATCCCAGACTGGCAGCACTAGCTCATAATCTCCAAATCCGGTTTCGTCCACGAACATGTATTGTCTCCCAATCCGGAAGAAATACCAGACCACCCACGGTTTGTTGTTGTAACTGAAGGTTTGGTGCTCTACTTCGTCGGGATGACCGTGAAGGATAAATACGTGTCCACGATCCGACTTCCATCCAGATACCTGCTGCCCAAAATTCTGATTGGCGTAATCCACACGATAGTAATGTTCCTCCATAGCCTCGTTGCGTAGCGTTCCCGGAGTTGGATCCCGCTTTTTCCAGAAGGAATCAAAGAGCGATCTGCGCTCAGACTGTGTCTCAGCGCGTCGAAATTCACGAAGCTCCCGGTTGCGGGCAATGTAAGTTAATTGCTCAATGGCTTCCTCTAGGTCGTTCAAATAGGTGCTTATACCGTCCCAGCGTACGCTGAGGGTATGGGATGCTCGGTCTAGTAAGTTCCTGTCCAAACTTTGCAGGGTGATTACAAGGTTATATTGACCAAATTCCAGATCGCTGGCAGGGATCCTAGTAATTTGTTGATGGCGTCCAGCCTCCACACTAAGAGTATCGGACCATTGATGTGGTCTATTGTACTGCATAGCTTCACCTTCTCTGAGCAACACCTGTGTAACCAGTAGGGTCTGTGCATTAAGCGTGTACACTTCATAGTATGCCTGCAGATCTCCGGCACTAACGTCCGGTGAGATGCGTGGCACAATTGACCGGCGTGCCGGGTCGTACCCGGCAAGCAATACGACATCACTAATTGTCACAGTTCGGGAAAAATCGCGTTGTTCTGCAGTGATTTCCTGAAAGAAGGTTTTTGATGATGTAAGATCTGTGAGCGTGATGGCTAGGAGGTACCGTCCAGGGGGCAGTGCTACCGAATGTGTGGATAGGTCGCTCGCTTGCTCGGCAACCGTGTTTGCGTGCATCTGGACAGTGACAGTCTGCTCCCATATGGAGGAAGTGGTCACACTTCTTGGGCGGCCTCTTGAGTCCAGCCGGGATACTTCGGCCTCCACGGCGTAGCGTGCCGTAAATCCACTTGGGCTTGCCTCAAATTGGAGGCTTGAGTACGGGATTTCGGTGTAAACATCCAGATGTCCTGCATCGGTGTCCCCCTTGATGCTCACAGCGCGTACCCGTAGTTCATCATCAAGGGTTTGTGCCTGTGGAGGGGAAGTGAGCGGGAGTGCACCAATAAGGAGGAGTATGAAATAATGCTTCATGCTATGGATAAGGCTTTTACGAAACGCTGGCGATCAAAGACCTGTAGGTCTTCTAAACTCTCTCCGATGCCAATATATTTCACGGGCACCTTGAATTCGTTGGAAATACCGATAACGATGCCCCCTTTAGCAGATCCATCCAGTTTAGTTACGACTAAACCAGTCACATCTACGCTGCGTGTAAATTCTTCGGCCTGACGAAGTGCGTTTTGTCCGATAGTGGCATCCAGTACCAGAAGCACTTCATGAGGTGCATCCATGACCTGTCTGCCCATAACTCGTTTTATTTTCGAGAGTTCATTCATCAGCCCTGTTTTGGTGTGCAGGCGCCCGGCAGTGTCAATAATGGCAACGTCTGCAGAGCGTCGAACGGCAGATTGGACCGTGTCGAACGCGACAGCGGCAGGGTCTGCGCCGTGTTGCTGCTTTACAATATCCACACCGGCCCGTTCAGCCCAGGTCTCTAGTTGTTCAATAGCTGCGGCGCGAAAGGTATCTCCGGCACCGATGAGCACGCTGCGTCCCGCATGTGCGTAGCGCCATGCAAGCTTTCCAATTGTGGTGGTCTTGCCTACACCGTTGACGCCGACCACCATAATGACATGGGGGTGGTTATTGAGTGGTGCATCAAAGTCTGCCGGTCGTGAGGGCGTGTTTTCTTCGAGAAGCTGCGCGATCTCGTCGTTAATCAGTGTCTGCAATTCCTCGGCTGAGAGGTACCGATCCCGCGCCGCCCTCTTTTTAATCTGCTCAATAATATCAAGGGTAGTATTGATTCCCACATCACTGGTCACCAAAGCTTCCTCAATGTCATCCAGCATGGCCTCATCAATCGTGCGCTTCCCCTTAACCAGTCGTCCAATCTTTCCAAAGAGCCCCTCCCGGGTCTTTTTAAGCCCTGACTCCAGGCGATCCTGATCCTCGGCCTGACGACGTCTGAATAGTTTCATTTGGTTATGCCGGATTGCTGTGCGCAGATGCAAGCCGAAATGAGTAAATCAGGAGCGAATACCCCAGTAGCCCGACGGTTACCCAGATGCAGATATCCATGATTATCTGGTCAGCTCTTAAAAGCCCCATAAGAAAGGTTACTGCGATCGCAGTAGCCGCAACTTTGCCCGGAAAATTGCTCATCTGGATACGCCCGGAATAGCGCACCACGGCTACTCCTCCCACTGCGATCAACAGATCACGCAGCAGCACAACCCCTAGGAACCACAGGGGTATCAAATCACCCCAAACAAGTGCTATCCCTACCAAAGCGGCCGATACCTTATCTGCTGCTGGATCCAGTATCTTGCCCCATTCGGATACCGTGTTTGTACGCCGGGCAATCAGACCATCCAGCCAGTCCGTGACCACGGCCGTGAGAAGCAAGGCTAAACTCCAGCTGACCGGACCGTCTCTGAGAATAACGACAGCGGCTGCGGCCGAAAACAGGACGCGCGAAATGCTGAGTATGTTGGCAAACGTCCAAAAGGTGCCCAGCATCAACATCAAGCACATTGCAGGTTAGGTCACCTAGTACGAAAACAACTCCAAAAGGTACCACGGGGGTTGGTAGGTCTCAAAAACTTATATTGCTCAACCGAGTATTCTGGAGGTTAGAATTTTTCAGTTACAATGGCGAATAATCTGACTGCAAGATCATCCCGGACAATTTGGATAGATGCCCTGTCTCCAGATAGAGCATCTGTACTCGTTCAAGTATTGGCGATCAGCTCCTTCGCGGTAGCTACGGCACTTGGCGCCCAGGTGCGGATATATCTCTGGGAAGTCCCAATCACGCTACAGACGCTTTTTGTGTACGGAAGCGGATTGGTACTCGGAGCCCGTAATGGTCTTTTATCCATGCTGCTGTACCTGGTCCTTGGAATGTTTTTGCCGGTATTTGCCGGAAGTGGTCACGGATTTGCCTATCTGATGACAGCGGCCAGCGCGGGCTACCTGTTAGGAATGCCTTTATCCGCGTACGTGATCGGTTTATTGAAAAAACGCGCCACAGGCTTGCTGGGTGACGCAGCTGCCGTGATTGCGGGCTCGGTGGTGCTGTTCACTTGTGGAGTTTTTTGGCTGCACTTTGCGGCCGCTCACACCACATGGTGGTATTCGATAGAAGTTGGCTGGCTTCGATTTGTCGGTTTTGATTTAGCAAAAGTGTTGATTGTCACTCTTGCCTATCGGGGTCTGCGGAGCTGGCGCCGATAACTGGACGCATGCATCGCGTGTTTCTCATCGCGTTGTTTTGCATAGTCTGTGTCTGTTCAAGTGTTACAGCTCAGACGAGCATACTATACGAGGCAGAAGTCCGGACAGAGGCGAAAGCTGGACTGGAGGCGCTGTACGATCTTCGCTTTGAGGAAGCGGAAACTCATTTTCAGAAGATCACCCACCATTATGCGGATCATCCGATAGGTCCATTCCTGGAGGCCTTAACACTGTGGTGGACGATTCTCTTGGATTTGACGGATAAATCGCACGATGAAGCATTTTATGCGGCTATGGGAGAGGTTATTGATCGCAGTGAGGCACGTCTGGCGATAGATGAACATGATTTTGATGCGATGTTCTTCAAAGGCATTGCGTTGGGGTTCAGGGGGCGCCTACGTTCAAACCGACGGGATTGGATACGGGCCGCCGCAGACGGTAAGCGGGCAATGGATTATGTGTTGGCAGTCGCTGCGGCGGACTCAACCAATGATGACTTTGTGCTGGGACGCGGACTGTACCGCTATTATGCTGCATTGATTCCCGAGCGCTATCCACTGATACGTCCCATTACCATGTTCCTCCCACCCGGCGATCGGGAAGGCGGACTAGCAGAACTCAGACGCACGGCGACCGAGGGATACTACATGCAGACTGAGGCGATATATTTTTTGCTTCAGATTCATTATCTCTATGAAGGGAACTTCCAGGAATGCGTACGGCTGGTCAGATGGCTTCGTGAGAAATATCCCCGCAACGCGTTCTTCCACACATTGGAGGGACGCATATACGCACGCTGGTACCAGTGGCAGGCTGTCGAGACCGTATTCTCAGAAGTTCTGGAACGCTATACAGCGCAGGCCGTCGGCTATACACCTGCTATGGGTGAACAGGCGCTGTACTTCCTGGCCAGAGCCCGGATTGCACTTGGGGACGAACGGACTGCTTTGGCCAATCTGCTTTCGCTGGAAGCGCTGACTGCAAGACTGGACGAAGATACCTATTTCAAGGTCGTGGGGCGCTTATATCAGGGGATTGCGTACGACTTGTTAGGCGAACGAGAAAGCGCAATTGCGCGGTATGAGAGTGTACTTGCAATGAAGCGCTGGGGCTCGAGCCATTCCAGCGCGCGCCGCTATCTGGCAAAGCCCTATCCAGCGGTTGAATAAACCAGCCAGCTATTCTGATCTGCAGTTGGTCCGTAGCTACCTGGGAGTGGCACATCGTTCATACGCAAGTAAACGGAGAGTTGAGCCCGATGGTGAACTATATGACTGATCCCAAAACGCCGAAGCACGGCCCATTTTGGTCGGGTAAAGAATATTTGAGACCCACGGCTCAACGTCCACGGCTCTGCCAGTGTATCAACAGTCGTCCGATCAAAAACTTCACGCAATTGTTTTTCGTTAGCGTCATACCCGGCGATCAACTCCTCCTGTGTGGAGGCTTCAATCCTTGGCCAGGTTTTGGCCATGTCGAGGCCGTCCTCTTCCAGAATGACAGCGCTGAACCAGAGAAGATCGGCTGTATGACAGGCCAGCTGGCCCATGGTCCAGGATTTTTTGTGCGGACGCCAGTCAAAACAATCGTCAGGGACACGTGAGAGCATCTCGCGCGTCACAGCAAACTCGTGCTCCATGTCGCCAAAGGAGAGGTGGAGGGGATCAATGGACATTATATTTTTGGGTTAGGTAAGCTTTCGTGGACAGCAACACAAACTCTAATGGTCGCAGTGGAGTTCGTTTGGCGAGGTGCCGCGGAGCAGATTGTTGACCGACAGGAGAATTTACATCAGAACTGAGTCCAAGAAATAGCCATCCCAGACAGCGATGCCCAAAGCAAACATACTTGGATTCTGATTACTGTTTTGCGGCTAGTCAGGAAGCTTTATGAGAAGTATTTCAGCAACGCCTTCTTTCACACGCTGGGGGGTATATATATGCGAGATGGTACCAGTAGCAGGCCGTCGCTATACTCCTGCTGTGCGTGAACCGGCGCAATACCTCCTGGCGAGTGCCCGGATTGTGCGTGGAACAAGCGGGCTGCTTTGACCAATCTGCTGTCGCTGGAGGTGGCAACTACAAGACTGCGCGCGGATACGTGTTTCAGGGTTATGGGGCGCATTGTGGGACGACGTAGCCGAGGGACTTTGAGTCCTACTACGTTCAAGATCGCACGCCGCTACCTGGCGAATCTCTATCAGGCGGTGGAATGAGCCAAACGGCTAATTCTCATCTGCACTCGGTCCGTAGCTACCTGGAAGCGGTACATCATTCATACGCAAGTACACCGAGAGTTGGGCTCGATGGTGAACGATATGACTGATCCCGAAACGCCGAAGAACGACCCATTTGGGTTCGGTAAAGAAGATCTGGGATCCATAGCTCAAAGTCCAAGGTTCTGCCAGAGTATCCATAGTAGTTCGATCCAATACTTCACGGAGTTGCTTCTTGTTAGCCTCGTATTTGCCCATCAGCTCCTCCTGTGTAGAGGCTTCGGTCTTTGGCCAAGGTTTGGACATGTCAATGCCGTCCTCTTCCAGAGTGACGACGCTCCACCAGAGAAGATCAACGATGTGACAGGCCAACTGACCCATAGTCCAGGATTTTTTGTGTGGACGCCAGTCAAAACAATCGTCAGGGACACGTGAGAGCATCTTTTGCGTCACAGCAAACTCGTACTCCATGTCGCCGAATGCGAGGTCAAGAGAATCAACGGACATTTTATTTGGGGTTAAGCAATTTTATTCGGATGACACTGCAAACTCTTATCACTGCGCTAGGGTTCGCAGCCCAAGTTGTTGACCTGCAAGGGTATTTACTTTAAATTGAATCTTCAAGCCACCGAACCCTTGACAGTCATGCCAAAAATAACCGTACTTGCATTTCTTATCATTTTTTGTGCATGTCAGCGTGTGTCCGTGGACCCACCTGCGGAAGAGGTCGTGGAGGCCCAAGAGGTAACGCCGGAGTACTTTCTAGACACGGGAAACACGCATAATAAGTTCAGCCGATCAATTCCGCCCATTCTTACTGTGCCCCCGGGTGCCGTTATTGAAGTGTATACCAAGGAGGCTTCGGATGGTCAATTTACTTCCGAATCAACGGTTGAGGATGTGTTAACGCTTGATTTTGAACCGATTCATCCCCTGACTGGCCCCGTGTATGTTGAGGGCGCTGAAGTTGGAGATGTACTGGCGGTCACGCTTCATACAATTGAGCTGGGGGAGTTTGGATGGAGTGCGGTCACGCCCGGTTTTGGGTTTCTGGCGGATGAATTCACGGAACCGTTCCTGCACACATATACCTTTGAAGAAGGGCAAACGTATGCTACGCTTCCAAGTGGAGCACGTATAGAGCTGGACCCGTTTCCCGGAGTGATGGGCGTTGCCCCTGCGACCGACTCCCTCCTGTCTACGATCCCGCCCCGTACGAATGGCGGCAATATGGATGACCCTCATTTGGTGGAGGGGACTACCGTTTATTTTCCAGTGCTGGTGGAGGGCGCGCTGTTTTCTATCGGAGATACGCATGCCGCACAAGGACTTGGGGAGGTCTGCGGTACGGCTATTGAAGCGCCGATGCGCATTGTTTACGAAGTGAATGTTGTAAAGGATAAACCATACCTCATAGAACCCCAGTACGAAACCGACTCATATTATGCTGTGACGGGGTTTGCGACTACAATTGATGAGGCTGCGAGGAAAGCCACACGGTATATGATTGATTACGTGAGCTATGAGCATGGCTTGGAGCGAACAGAAGCTTACGTGCTGGCCTCTCTTGCGGCGGATCTTCACATAGCCGAGACCGTGGATGTACCCCATATGCTGGTTACGATGCACTTACCCAAATCTACTTTCTAGATTGGGCGTATATTCCGTGTTTATTAAGACATCTGCCGCATATGACACGCATGCGAGTTTTATCGCTTGGCCTCTGTTTCCTGACCTTCAGCGCTGCCGCCCAGGTGCAGCGGACTCCCATAGAAGCTGATGATTTGCTCAAGATCCAGCAGTTGGGTAATGTAGTTGCGGCGCCCAGCGGTCGTTACATAGCCTATACTGTTCGCTCCATTGTCCCGGATGGGGAAGCGGACTACAAGTACCAATCACAGATATGGATGGTGCCCGCGGATGGGGCAGAACCCCCTCAGCAATTAACCTACAGTGAAGCGGGTGGGACTTCGCCGATTTGGCATCCGGACGGAGATCGTCTGTCGTTTTTGCGTTCAGTGGATGGAAAAATGCAGCTTTTTGAAATATCCATTTACGGAGGGGAAGCCAGGCAGCTATTCAGTTTTGAACACGGAGTCAGTAACCCGCAGTGGTCACCGGATGGCCGGTATGTACTCTTCTCGGTCTCATTGACGAGAGAACAGGTAACCGAGCTCACAGGATCCGATCCTGTGTGGTCGGAAGAGCGACCCGGGAGATACTCCTGGGAGGAGCATACTGCTGATCCAGCCCCGGACGGGGATCTGGCAAACGTCCGAGCTTGGCTGAACAGGAACCGGGAAGAGGAAAACCCGCGTCTGCTGACGAGGCTTAATCTGCAGGGCGAATTGGACTTGTCTCCTGAACTTCGCTCACAACACTACTTCGTCGCAGATTTGACAGCGGACGATCCTGAGGCTAGGATGGTTACCTCGGGGCATTATGGTTTCAGCGGTGCGACTTGGCTTTTGGACAATCGTCAGATCGTCGTTAGCGGTTACCCGGAAACCACCCAACACCCCGACCGCGAGCGGGACCGCGATCTCTACCTTGTTGATGTGGAAACCAAACGAGTCCGGTTACTGCTTGATATAGGGGGCTATCGACTGAGTGCTCCTACTGTATCTCCGAACGGACGGTTTGTGACATTTCAGGCCACCAATCTTGATGACTCCGGCTACGCGCAGACAGAAGTGGGATATTTTGCAATTGATGGGCGGAACGCTCCCGAAATGCTGACGCTCGATTTTGATCGCAGCGTTCGGAACGTTCAGTGGTCGCATGATAACTGGTTTATTTACTTTACTGCGCCGTCTGAGGGAGGAGTACCGCTTTATCGTGCGTCAGTTAATGAAGGTCGGCCCGCATTACCCACTCCCGAGGCGGTTCCAGATTCGTTGTTGGCTGACAGTCTGGCCCAGGACCAGCGTGCAAGGTCTTTCTTCTATCGTGGAGAACTGGTTCACCGGGGATTGCCCGTAACACAGCTTACCGATAACGACAGGGGTGTTGGAAGCTATGATCTGACAACGGCTACGGCCTACATGGTGATGACGCAGGTAGTTAATCCGTCCGAGCTGTACACATCCCCGATGGATTTCGAATCACCGAGACCGATAACGAGGCACAATCTGGAATGGCTCCAGGAGAAGGCATTAAGTTTCCCAACGGCTTACAGTCTGCGAAGGGATACAGTCGAGGTGCAGTACTGGGTGATGCCGCCCACTTTCCAGGTTCCGGGTCGAACCTATCCGCTGATGGTTGCTATTCATGGAGGTCCTGCGTCAATGTGGGGTCCTGGCGAAGCCACCATGTGGCATGAGTTCCAGTTCATGGCTGCAAAGGGGTATGGATTGGTCTATTCCAATCCTCGGGGGTCTGGGGGATACGGACACGCTTTTCGTCGGGGCAACTACCAGGATTGGGGAGTAGGACCGGCTGAGGATGTTTTGGCTGCGGCCAGCGAGGTTGCGGAGCGAAGCCGGTGGGTGAATACTGACCGGCAGGTTGTCACCGGGGGATCATACGCTGGATACTTGACGGCCTGGATTGTATCTCAGGATCAACGCTTCAAGGCTGCGGTTGCGCAGCGGGGAGTTTATGACCTAACCACGTTCTTTGGAGAGGGGAATGCATGGCGTCTTGTTCCCAATCATTTTGGAGGTTATCCGTGGGAAGCTGGCGTGCTTTTGCGAGCCAACTCACCAATCACGTTTGTAGATCAAATCCGAACCCCGCTACTCATAATGCACGCCGACAACGATCTCCGAACTGGTGTGATTCAAAGTGAGGTACTGTACAAGAGTCTGAAGGTGCTTGGCCGCCCAGTAGAGTATGTCCGGTACCCCGATGCAGGGCATGATCTTTCACGTACAGGAAACCCAAAACAGCGTATCGATCGACTTTTGCGCATTTGGGAATTCATGGAAAGGTATTCTGGAAGCGAATCCTAGTTAGGTGTTTCGCACAGAGACACAGCGGTTCCTCAAAGCGCTGCGGTCATTGGACTTGCAGACGGTCGCAGTGTTGACCCTTTCTGTACTGCTGCTGATTGCAACATTCAAGCTCGGAAGCCGCGAATTCTTTCTGGAGCAGGTCGCACCCCAAGGAACCCGACTACAGTCGTGGGCTTGGTGGTTTGTTGTCCAGGGCGTTACAGGATTCGCAATTCCGGTGCTTGTTCTGGTCGTAGGGTTTCGCCAGAGGCCTGCGGCTATTGGTTTGGGTCTTGGTGACTGGAAGCTGGCGATAACACTTTTTGCCCTTTACCTACCGATTGTCATTATTGGCACCTGGGTGCTCTCGGATGGACGACTCTTCCAGGCAGAATATCCTCATTACCGTGGAGCGGCGGAGTCGTGGTCAGTGTTTGCTGCCTATCATGCACTTTTCCTTTTTTACTGGGTGGGTTGGGAGTATTTGTGGAGAGGTTTTATTCTGTTTGGAACAGCACGCACATTTGGGCTGCATGCTATATTTGTCCAGGCGGTTCCATTTGCACTAATGCATTTACAGAAGCCTACCGGTGAATTGGTGCTATCTCTTGTGGGAGGTGTGGTTTTGGGTGCGCTAGTCTGGCGCTGTCGTGCTTTCTGGATAGCAGTACCAATACATTCAGCACAAATGCTGGTTTTGGACTTTTGGTGCAGTCTGCGTATTCGTACAGGGGCAAGTGGCTTTGGGATTGAGGCTTTACGTACGGCACTCACAGGGATATAGCCGTCTGGGGAAAAGCCGGTTTTTCAGCAAATTACCCATGCCTGTTGATATCCATGCCGGATGCAGAGAGAGCATTGCGATCAGTCAGCAAATACATGAAGCGTTGGTAGTGGTATGCGGCCAGAGCAAGTGCTGAGATTCTCCTATGGTATAGGTTTTATGAAAAGATATAGATAGTGCGCCCGGCTGCAAACTGTATCCTTTCCCCTGTGAGATGCTGTCGCGACCTCCCTACGATCAGGTCAATTCCACTGCGACGCGTTTCTGGAGAGCGGGGAGCTCCCCCTCATTCACTGTTTTGCTGGACCATATAGTCAACAGCCAGACTGGCAAGTGCACGTACGCCGGTCAGTAACGCTGCCTCATCGGCAAAAAAGTAGGGCGAATGGTTTCTTGGGACGGTTGCAAGATCAGCGTCCGGCGGCGCCACGCCAAGAAAAATAAATAGTCCCGGCACTTCGTTGGCGAAGTAGGAGAAGTCTTCGGCTCCAGTGATTTTTGCAGTCTGTTTCACAGAATCAGACACGCGTTCTAGGGAAGGGACCATTTGCATGGTCAATTCCGGGTCATTCACCGTAACGGGGTAACCGTAGTCAATTTCGACTTCTGCTGTGGCACCGGCACTGGTTGCGATGTGTTCAACCGTATGTCGAATTCGGCGCTCTATATCTCGGCGGACTTCGGGTAGGAATGTACGTATTGTACCGGATAGCTCAACCTCGTCCGGAATGATGTTGCTGCGTACACCACCATGGAAAGTACCGATCGTGATGATGGAGGGCGTTGCAGTCACATCCAGTTGTCGGCTGGCAATTGTCTGCAGCCCCAGGACAATCTGACTGGCAACAACAATCGGGTCAACGCCTCCCCAGGGAACCGCTCCGTGAGTTTGCCGGCCTGTGACCTTGATACGCATTGCATCTGAACTGGCCATGAATGGGCCGGGCAGATAACTGATTTCGCCAACCCGGTTCGGCCAGACATGCAATCCGAAAATAACTTCTGGCCGGGGGTTCTCAAAGGCGCCTTCACGAAGCATGAGGTCTGCGCCCCCTTCTTCACCTGCAGGTGCGCCTTCCTCCGCAGGTTGAAAGATGAATTTTACGGAGCCCGGCAAATCCTCTTTCATGCTTGTCAGGACACTCGCGACCCCCATCAATATGGCTACATGGTTATCATGTCCACAGGCATGCATCACGCCAACTTCCATCCCGTTGTAAGTTGTGCGGACCTTGGAGGCGAAGGGTAGGTCAACCATTTCGGTGACTGGCAGTGCATCCATATCCGCGCGGAGTGCAACGACTGGGCCTGGCTTGCCCCCCTCTAGGAATCCGACGACTCCCGTGTGTGCTACTTCGGTTCGCACCTCCATGCCAAGTGCGCGTAAGTGATCTGCAACAAGTGCAGCCGTCCGAAATTCACGATTACTCAACTCAGGGTTTGCATGAATATCCCGACGCCAGTCAATCACATCGGATTCAACTGCAGCAGCGTGCGCGTCCAGTGCTTCATGAAGCGCGTTCAAGTCTTGTGCCTGTGCGGGCATCAACCCACCAACCAGAACAGTCAGACAAAAGAAAAATCTCAGCATGATTAGCGGAGTACGTTGAGAAGTCGGCTATACTTAACGGTGATCGTGCGTCCCAGGCTGTTATGGAACGGCTGGCTGGATTCACTCACATCATTAAACACGACAAACAGGCCCGTGTTTGCTGTCTGAAGCCAGCCGAGCCTCAGGTTGGCTGACCACAGGTCACCTATACTGTTGCTGTACTGAAACAGTCCCTGAACATATAGACGGGGAGTGAACGAATATGAGATTCGTGTCTGAACCAGGTTGATCACAAAGTCTCCACCCGGTAAGCGAACATCATTATGTGACCAGTCAAGTTCTGTGGTGAGTGCTTCATTGGTCCGAATGCGCAGTGTAGTTGATACATTGCGGCGTGTACCACCGAAGAAGCCGCCCAGAACAGCGCGTGTACTGATGCTCATCTTGCGCCCCTGGTTAGTAATGAGTACAAGTTGGGCTTCACGGTGGTCATAGGTGCCTGCGGGTATAAGTACCTTGCCGGAGATTTTGAATTCTTCCTGAACGCCCTCACGTGTGAGATTAATGCCGGTATGAACCTCAAACCCGCTCTTCCATTCCCAATGATTGTCGATATGCCAACGTCCACCTTCCTGGAATCCTGCAAAATCCCAATAGCCCTGATAGCTCACATGAGGGCGCAATTCCAACAGGCCGAGCGAGTTTTCCGGCCGCCAGGCGTAGAGCACGAGTCCGGTAATTTTCCTGTACTCGTTACTTCGTCGCAGGAAGCCGATTCCTGGATTGAAATCATCCGCGACTTCAGTAAAGGTCCCGTTGATACGCCACACGTTCGAGACATAGTCGGCATTGATATTGTAGGCATGTTCCGCCCCGTCTAAGTGCGGCGAAAATGTTCGGGCGAAAAAGCCGGAGATGGTTGCGAATTGCCCGATCCCCCATCGTCCGTCCACGGCTACAGCCTGATTATCTTCTTCTACCGGTGTGGCGTCTCCTGCATCCATATGCAGGCGACTCGTTGCCATGATGCCGACCGCAGAGCGATTTGCCAAGTCCTTACGGATGCGTGCAACGGAAAAATTTGTCCCGGCAGCGGCCCCATGGACTTCACGGGTTTGCATGGTAAGAAGTCCTACATTTGTGCCGGCCATTTGCCCCGAAAGCCGTGTACCACCAAGGATCGGGATCACTTCTCCGCTCGGTCCGATGCCTATTCTTCTGCTGAAAAAGAGTTCGACTTCCTGTCCGCTGAACTCGGAAACACCAATGGAAAAGAGTCCTGCATTTTCGAGGAAGAATGGACGTTTCTCCGGAAAGAAGAGGTTGAACCGATCCAGGTTAACCTGTTGTTCATCCACTTCGACTTGTGCAAAGTCGGTATTGTAACTGGCATCCAGCGTGAGGCTTGGCGTGACACTGTACTTGAGGTCCAGGCCAAGATCGCCGGAGGTTTCCACCTGGCGGTTTCCCGGCTCGAACGTCCGCGTTACCTGTCCGAGTGTGTAGGGTACAACCTGGAGGTTGCGAGGCTGAGGCACCGTCAGTCCGCTGACACGGCCTGCCCGCGATACTCTGCTAAGCTGAAATTGGCGGGGCATGCGCGTCCAAAAAGCACGTTCATTACGTCGGCGAATATTTCGCTGGAAGTTTATGCCCCATGTCTGGTTTCGTGAAGCAGGAAAGCGAATGGTTCGAAAAGGGATCTCAAACTCAGCGCTCCAGCCCTCGTCTGTGATGCTTGTCTGAACATCCCAGGATCCGTCCCAATTGATATTGAAGCCGCCACCGCTGCCGGCTTGTTGCCGTGCACCAAACCTGCCCTGACCCTCCTTTGTTACCTGAGCATCGTACTCAATTCCTGCAGGATTTGTACCGAAGACGAAACCATTCTGTCCGTCCAAGTATGTGTCAAGGATCATCTGGAAACTGTCGGTTTCATCAAGCGGCGCATCGCGCCTGGTATCAGAAACAATGATCGCTTCTGGCTCACGATCGTAGCATATAACACCAACGTAGAGTGCACGATCAGTGTAAACCAGATATACTTCGGTACGCTCACTTGCCTGTTGCCCCTCCTGTGGTGTAGTTTGCCAGAATTGGCTGATAGGAACGGTCTGTGCGTAAGCAGGATCGCCGATGACCAAGCCATCCAGCACAGGAGCCACTTCTGTATGCACCGCAGACGAAGTCGGTACGGGCTCTTCTGGCGCACCGGGCATTGAGGATTGTGCGTTTACGGTAACAGCCAGTGGAAGAAATGTCAATATATAGACGTACAGACGCATAAGACCCGAACAGCTTGAATAAGTTTAAGAACAAGATATTACAATCTATTTTGGGTAGTTTCAGTCAGTGGGACAAATTTTTCATTAGTCAACCCATCAGATGAAGAGCAGACAGGAACGTATGTGGGGCGGCCGCTTCACAGGAGATACGGATGCGCTGGTACAAACATTCGGTGCCTCGGTAGATGTTGACAGGCGGATGGCACTGGAGGATATAGACGGTTCAATTGCACATGCATCAATGCTCATGGCGCAAGGGATCCTGACCGAAGAAGAACTTGGTTCCATTTGCGCGGGCTTGGAAGCTATCAGGGAAGATATTCTTGCGGGGGAATTTGCATGGGATGTTGCATTTGAGGATGTGCATATGAATATTGAGCACGAGCTTACAAAGCGTATTGGTTCATTGGGTGGAAAGCTTCATACGGCACGGAGTCGCAATGATCAGGTCGCTACGGATTTACGTCTCTGGTTGCGAAGAGCGGGCAGACAGATTGGCATAGAGCTGCGCGCGGTCCGGGCAACATTGGTGGATCTTGCCGAGGCGTATATGGGGGTGATCATGCCGGGCTATACCCATCTTCAGGTAGCGCAGCCGATCCTGCTCTCGCACCATTTGATGGCTTATTATGCGATGTTCTGTAGGGATGCTGACCGTTTATCCCAGACTTTGGCGCGGATGAACTATTCCCCGCTTGGTGCCGGAGCGTTGGCAGGAACAGGATTTAATATTGATCGGCATGCAACGGCTGATCAGTTGGAGTTTGAGGGAGTGATCCTGAATTCAATGGACGCAGTAAGTGATCGGGACTTTGTATTGGATTTTCTTTCGTTCTGCAGCATCACAATGATACATTTGTCACGCCTAAGTGAAGAGCTCATTCTGTGGTCCAGTCAGGAGTTTGGTTTTGTTACGTTACCAGATAGTCACACTACGGGCAGCAGCATCATGCCACAGAAGAAAAACCCGGATATGTGCGAACTTATTCGGGGTAAGACCGGTCGGGTGTGTGGTAGTCTTATGGCGCTGCTCATTACTATGAAGGGGCTACCATTGACCTATAACAAGGATATGCAGGAGGATAAGGAAGGTGTGTTTGATGCAGCTGACACCGTCCAGACGTCCCTGAGAATATATTCAAGTATGCTTGCCGGCATTGAGGTGCATCCAGATCGTATGAGGGCAGCGGCTGGAGCTGCGTTTAGCAATGCTACTGATTTGGCAGACTATTTGGCACGAAAAGGTCTGCCATTCCGAGAGGCTCATGATGTAGTAGGTCGACTTGTAGCGATTTGCCTAACGGAAGGGGTTCCCCTAGAATCATTGCCGGTTGAGAGAATGCAGGAAGTGAGTGCACTGATTGAGTCGGATGTAATGGATTGTCTGCATCTGGATGCGGTTGTCAACGCGCGTAACAGCTTTGGCGGAACAGCGGCAAATGAGGTTGAGCGTCAAATAGGGCTTGCCCGGGAGGAGTTAAAAGTAGAGGCCCATTGAGCGATGATCTAGTCTGCCCTGTGGAATTGAACACTTCAGGAGAGTTCCCCAGCCGTCATTCTCCGCTACCCAAATTTGTGGCGTTTAGGATGATTGGCTTGCCGTCTGATTCAGGAAGCCACTCCATTACTGTGGCTGCGCCCAATCAGATCATCGGTTCAGATACTGCAGGATCACGTATGCAAACCGTGGGGATTTCCAACGAAGAATCAGAAACTGTGTGAGGATTGCAAGAAAAACCTGCATTTGCGTGTGCAATTACATAAAAACCGTGAATTATTCATTTTGAATGCGTAATTTCCTGTTATGCCATATATATATATTACTCGTTCGCTGGAACCGGTTCTAAAAAGGGCCGCTTCTGAATTTCCGGCAGTCTTACTGACTGGGCCGCGCCAATCCGGGAAAACGACACTGTTGCAAGAGCTTTTTGGGCAGAAATATAGTTACGTTTCTTTGGAGGCTCCCGATGTTCGTATTGCAGCTGTGGAGGATCCACGCGGATTCTTGGAGCGGTATTCGCCGCCGGTCATCATGGATGAAGTGCAGCATGTGCCTGAGCTATTTCCCTACATCAAGGAAAAGATTGACGCTGACCGGTCGCGAACCGGACAGTACCTCCTAACGGGTTCACAGAACCTGTTAATCGCAGAACGTGTAACCGAGTCGCTGGCAGGCCGCGCAGCCATCCTTCGTTTACTGCCTTTATCAAGGCGTGAGGCAGAGAAGCAGCCATTCCGCCCACTTGCCTGGGAACAGTCCCAAGTGCCTTCAACAGAATTATCACCGCATATGTTTGGTGGATTATGGGAGAACTTTCTTCGTGGGGGATATCCAGAGCTTGTAGCACACCCCGGGCGGGAAGCATCACTATGGCACAGCAGTTACATCCAGACTTATCTCGAGCGGGATGTTCGCATGCTGCGCCAAGTAGGCAACCTGACGCAGTATCAAAATTTTCTCCGCATGTTGGCGGCGCGAAGTGCTCAACTTATAAACCTCACCGATATTGCCCGTGATCTGGGAGTAACCGGCAATACTGTTCGAGCTTGGCTATCCATTCTGGAAGCTACTTATCAGGTGATCGTGCTGCGGCCTTATTTTTCCAATGTCGGGAAACGCTTGGTTAAAACCCCCAAGGTATACTTTACTGATGTTGGCACACTGTGTCACTTGATAGGCCTGAGGGATCCAGAACATGCGGCTTTGGGGCCAATGGGCGGTGCCATCCTGGAAACGGCCGTGCTCTCAGAAATCTTCAAGACACTCACACATTGCGGGCTGACTCCAAGAATTTATTTCTGGCGGACCCTATCAGGGAGCGAAGTTGATTTTGTGGTAGAAGTTGCCGGCCGGCTTATTCCTATTGAGGTTAAGCTCTCGGCAACTCCACGCCCCTCCATGGCGCGCTCCATTAGGAATTTTCAACGAGATATGGGAGATAAGGTGGCACCGGGATATGTAGTTCATCCAGGTGATATGCAGCTATCACTCGGCTCTGACGTGTCTTCACTCCCATTTGCCAACCTGTAGTTAGGCACGGTTGTCTGGCTTAAGAGCATTTCGTTTACGCGAGTCAACTGTCCGATCGCCCGCCTTCCATGTTGATGATGCACCTAATTGCATCAATCAGGCACGGGCTTGCTTTTCTGTATCAGCATGCAATAGAGAAACTTGTCGATCCCAATTAGAGTTTTGAGAGACTTAAACCCAATCTCAAGGTGAGTCGCGTCAAGTCCAGATAAGACCTCATTGAGTGTGCTATTACACTTTGGTGCAGTTCAAATTAATCACTCCATATGAATTGCAGTATAGCAAAAAATTAAAGCCTCCCAAAACCGGGATTATCACTTGTCCATTGTTACTCTTGGATAATATTCTCTGGTAGTGCTTTCCCCATTTGTATGGGGAAAGAACCAACCTCAGAACCGTTACAGACATACCGGGTTGCATGGAATGTCCTGCTCACAAGCAAAAGAACTCTCTCATTCGTGAGATTTTTGCAAGCGGTTCATACAGATCTTGTGCTTTTCTTTCGGATTTGTTACCTCGGAAGTATCTCGTTAGATCAGAGCGTTCACAAATGAGCACATATTTTTCATTGTTTGGTCTGCTACCAGCCCGGGCTCGCGTGCGGTGGGCCTTGTTATTGGTTCTTGCCAGTGTTGTCTCAGTGCGTGTGGTTGCGGCCCAGGAGGAACAACCGGTATATGAGCCCAATGTTGTCGTCGTACAGTTTGAGCCGGGTGTTGTCATAGGAGAGAGATCAGCCAAGACGGGATTGACAGCTTTTGATCGCACGGTGGCCCGCTACGAGGTGGAAGTGATTGAGCGCGCATTTCCGTTTCTGGATTATGTTAAACCCACACCGAAGACGGCACAGAATCTTGCAGCGCTTCGCCGGACATATTATGTTCGGTACCGTACGGAGACAGATCCGGAGCGGGTAGCGCGTGCGCTGTCTGCCGTCCGAGGCGTTGTATATGCCGAGCCTGTTCTCATCAACCGCGTGTTTGATTCGGCGCCCCAAGCAGATCCCACGGATTCGCTTTACAGCGATCAGACATACTTGCGGCGCATGCGTGTGCCAGAAGCCTGGGATATTGTTAAGGGAGAAGACGGCACGCCGCCGGTGGTGATTGCCATCGTGGACAGCGGAACCGACTGGGACCACGAGGATCTACTGGCCAACGTGTGGACCAATGAGGACGAGATACCAGATAACGGCATCGATGACGACGTGAATGGTTTCATTGATGACGTGCACGGGGCAAACTTTTCCAACGGGGACGAGATGGACCACGACCCCAAGCCGCAGCCTGGACATACGCACGGAACTTTGGTTGCGGGTGCAGCAAGCGCTGTAACCGACAATGCTACAGGGCTGGCCGGCGCGGCCTGGAATGCCGAGCTTATGCATATCAATTCGGCATGCTGGAATCGTGTGGGTTTGATTTGTCATGGCTACGACGGCATCCTGTACGCAGCTGCCAACGGTGCCGATATCATAAACACAAGTTGGAGTGGATTTTCCAGGAACCAGCGCCTACAAACGATCGCACAGATTCTGGATCTCGCCACGGACATGGGGGCGTTGGTTGTGACATCTGCCGGAAATGATAACGTTAATAACGATGTACTTCTAAAACACCCTGCCGCGTATCATCGCGTGCTTTCGGTGGGTGCAACGGAGCGGGATTGGCGCAGACGGGCGGGGTTTTCTCAATACGGAAAGACGGTGAACGTCTTTGCTCCCGGCGTAGATATAATCACGACATTACCGGGCGACGAATACAGTTTTTCCGCGACCGGCACTTCCTTTTCGTCGCCGCTGGTAAGTGGTGTAGCAGCATTGATCAAGACCCGGTTTCCAGAGATATCGCCCGATGCGCTCAGGGAGCAGTTGCGGCTTTCAAGTGAGAACATGGATGCAGAGAATCCTGGTTATGCCGGGCAACTTGGCCGTGGGTACGTCAATGCAGAGGCGAGTCTGCAAGCAGCGACGGTTCCGGCTGTACGTGTCAAGCGCTGGTCCTGGAGCGATGCCGATGGCAGCGGACGGATTGATTCTGGAGACCATGTAACGGTTGACGCTACGGTCGTCAATTACCTGTCGGCAGCCCGGTCACTGACCGTGGAGCTAGTGCCAGCCGAATCATACCCTTTCATTACGATGACTGCTGCTGAGTACCATGTAGGTTCTCTGGAGCGTGGCGATTCCAAGGACGTTGAGTTCCAATTCGAGGTTGCTGCGAATGCGCCCCCGAACGTGAACGTACGGTTCTATGCTCGAATTCGCGACGGCGAATTCACAGACGAGGCGGATGCGTTTTATTTTGGCATAAACAGGCGGCCTGAATTGGTGCACGCTTCGCTCAGCGCCCTCTATGTTGCCACGGACGGAGACAACTGGACCAACAATAACAGGTGGGATATCGCTATGGTGCCCACGGAGGAGGAATTGTCACGTTGGTATGGAGTAAGGACCCTCCAGGGCGGGGTTATTGGGCTTGACTTGTCCGAAAACAACCTGAAGGGGACGCTGCCTGTTAGGTGGGGTGGACTCTCGGAGTTAGAATATTTGTGGCTGTGGAGGAATTCGCTGACGGGATCGATTCCTCCGGAATTGGAACAGTTGTCACGGTTGCAAATTCTGAGCCTGAGTAGCAATTCGCTGTCGGGACCGATCCCTGCGGAACTGGGACAACTATCGGAGTTGCGAGAGCTGATCTTGTGGAACAATTCGCTGTCCGGGTCAATCCCCGCGGAATTGGGACAACTGTCAGCATTGGAAGTGCTGAGCCTGAGTAGGAATTCGCTGGCGGGGTCAATCCCTGCGGAATTAGGACAGCTGTCGGTGCTGGAATCCCTGAGTCTGTGGGGCAATTTGCTGTCAGGGTCAATCCCTGCGGAATTGGGACAGCTGTCACAATTACAGTCCCTGTGGCTGAGTAGCAATTCGCTTACGGGGTCAATCCCTGCGGAATTAGGACAACTGTCGGCGTTGCGAGAGCTGACATTGTGGAACAATTCGCTGTCAGGGTCAATCCCTGCGGAACTGGGACAACTGTCGCACTTGGAAGTGCTGAGCCTAAGTAGCAATTCGCTGACGGGGTCGATCCCTGCAGAATTGGGGCAACTGTCGGAGTTAGAAAGCCTGCGTCTGTGGGGCAATTCGCTGACGGGGCCGATCCCGACAGAGTTGGAACAGCTGTCGGAATTGGAAGAGCTGAGTCTGAGTAGCAATTCATTGACAGGGCCGATCCCAGCGGGGCTAGGACAACTGTCACGGTTGCAAGACCTGTTTCTACATAGGAATTCGCTGACGGGTCCGATCCCTGCAGAATTGGGACAACTGTCGGAGTTGCAAAGCCTGCGTCTGTGGGGCAATTCGCTATCTGGACCGATCCCTACGGAGTTGGAACAGCTGTCGGAGTTGGAAGTGCTGAGTCTCAGTAGCAATTCGCTGACGGGCGCTATTCCTATGGGTTTAGGACAACTGTCACAGTTGCAAGACTTGTTTCTGCACAGGAATTCGCTGACGGGTCCGATCCCTGCCGAATTAGGGCAGCTATCGGAGTTGCGAGAACTGTGGTTGCATAGCAATTCACTGACGGGGCCGATCCCTGCAGAATTGGGGCAGCTGTCGGAGTTGCGAGAACTGTGGCTGAGTGACAATTCGCTGACAGGTCAGCTACCGCGGAGTTTCATGCAACTGGACAGTCTTCAGTATCTCTCCTTTCACGGTCAGGATCTTTGTGCACCCTCGGACGACGAATTTCAGGCATGGCTGCGCAGGATTCCAGACGTATCTGGACCTACTTGTGCGGCTGTCGCGCCCGTGTCCTTTGCAGGTACTATTGCGGATCAGTCCTTCCCGCGTGCGCAGACGATTGACCCGTTCATCTTGCCCGAGGCCAGAGGGGGAGTGTCACCAATTGTCTATGGCCTGACTCCCGCACTACCGGCAGGATTAGCCTTTGACGCGATTACACGCACCGTAAGCGGAACTCCGACGGTGGTTACGGCTTCCACGCCGTATACCTACAAGGCTACCGGTACACATGGATCTGCTGACAGTCTGGAGTTCAACATTGAGGTATTCTCTCCGACCCATTTGGAAAATGAGTCACTGCCGGAGGTCTTTACAATACAGGGCAACTATCCCAATCCGTTTCGGGATGCGACACGCCTGGTACTGGATCTCCCATGGCCGGCCCGCGTGGCGGTTGAGGTATTGGACGTGACGGGTCGGCGCGTACTAACGGTGCCCGCGGTGGCGTTGTCTGCCGGCTGGGAGCGTAGCCTGGAGCTGCGCGATGTGGCCCTGTCCTCGGGACTGTACCTGTACCTCCTGATCGCTACATCATCCGAGGGGACAGTTTCAACGCATGTGGGACACTTCATACAAATTCGATAACGAACACATCGAGGGGTCGGAGAGTTCTGGCCTGCCTGATGTCTGAAATGGGTCGGAAACATGGTACGTGTGACGAAGAATAGCTATGGGGATGTACGCTGGCTTATCTGGACCGATCTTGTAGCGTCAACGGGCGACGCACTAACCTTTGGGTGGGGAATGCTTGCTGGCGACTTTCGCCAATTCTGCCACGCCTTGGTGTTCGTATTAGGTTACAATCCCGCCCGCTGCTCATTAAGTCGGGCGTGCAGTATTACAGTGCCCAGCCTTCGGACAAAGTCCTTCCTTCGCCTACAGAAGCCTCTTGGCTCGGACGTTCCCCCAAATTCCTGCATTAAAGTATAGCGCACTCAATGGACCCTAATCTAGAATTGACATGACTCGCCTTCGAATTGGTACCAGAGCCCAATCCGGGTCTATCTATTAACCATTGTAGGGCTCATGGCTCGTAAGATTGCCGTGCCTGAGTCAGAGTTTCCGGCAGACAATGCAGATTGAAAAAAGCTGTACAGGAAGACTATTGTCACCGGCGAGAAGCGCGGATGATTATGTCCAAGACCCGTGCAATGGAGCCAAACGAAAACCTGCAACAGCGCTGGTTATGATTCGGGTTCTTTTTTTGCCTCGCGGTTAGAGGAGCCATTAACAGAGCCCATGAGCACTGCAATAGGGCGTAAGCCATCAATATTTTCGAAGAAAATCTTGATCGTTGCCGTCAGGGGGACCGCCAGAATCATACCTGCAACACCCCAGAGCCACCCCCAGAATATGAGGGATACGATGACCAGCACCGGACTGAGGTTCAGACTGAAGGCCATAAGCCGAGGATCTACAATATTCCCCATGACCATCTGGATAAGCCACATTACCAATGCTGCTATAATCGGGAAGGTCAGTGTATCGAACTGAAGGAGTGCAAACCCGAACGGAAGTATGACGGCAACGAACGAGCCGATATTCGGGATATAGTTCAATAGAAAGGCCAGAAATCCCCAAAAAACTGGGTAGTCTACTCCAAGAATCCAGAGTGCAAGGAAAATCAAAAGCCCGGTTCCCGCGCTGACGAGTGTTTTGGCTACCAGGTACTGACGAACCTGCTGACTGATATTGTCGGTAACCGCGTTAATGCGCTCTGCAATATGCGCCGGGTACGCTTTCCGTACTTTTACTACCAGTTCTCCACTGCTAGCCAGGATGAATAGCATGAAGAGGAGAACCAAAAAGGTATTGCCGGCAAACGTGAAGGCTTCACCAATACCGTTCTGCAACAGACTGGTAATGATTGATGGATCAATAACCTGGCCCAGGTCCATGCGCCCCTCCGCCATCCCGAGTGCGGCTGCAGTCTGTTGCAGGAGTTCTTCAACGTCTGCTACAACCGTATCAATTCGTGGCAGATAGCGTTCTGTGGCATCTATTAGCGATTCTGCACTTGAGTATACGATGTACCCAACGACGGTAGCCGCTGCCGCCAGCGTAACAAAAACCACGACCAAGGCAATTGCAATCGGGATGCGGCGGGCCTTAAGATAGAGAACGATGGGTTGGAAGATGAACGACAGCAACAATGCCACAGAGAAGGGCACAAGAACACTACGAAGTTCAAGCAGGGTCACGCCTACGAAGAATGCCGCAATCAGCCCCAGCAACCCGGAAACGATTCCCCGGGGCTTAATATCGGACAGGTTTGTATTCAGACCGGCCACTTGTCTCTAAGTTGCTATGTAGTTCATTTGCGGATGCGCTCGATGAGCCAGATTACAAACATGGAACCAAGCACGGCGACGAGCAGGCTGCGCCAGTCAAACCCACTCACGCCTACACCGAAAAATAAACTGCCGGCCCACCCCCCGAGGAGTCCGCCCGCAATACCCACAAACATTGTGGAAAGCAAGCTACGACCTTGCTGGCCTGGATAAATCCATTTGGCCAGCGCCCCGGCAATGAGTCCGAAAATAGCCCAACTGAGAATCCCCATGAAAGTATCTGCTTTGTGACAGTTAAGGTACTGTTTGTTACGGAGTTTTCCAAAACGGGATTCACATATGTCGAGTCAATTCACCAATGATAGAGCAGGCTGAGGATATGTCCCGGACCATCAAAACCGCCCTCAAACGGGATGAACGCATAGTCTGCATAAATCCTGTCGAAGGAGAGCCCTAGACCAAATGTATAGTCACGCAACTCGTCGCTGGATATGTAGCCTCCGCGCAGGTCAACCAGCTCCATAATCGTTGCGGAAATGCCCACATGCAACCTTGTCAGGTTATCGTCAAACAGGTGGGAGGTTTCAAGTGCTAAGGCTAGATCCAGGAGCCGGACATTATCGGTGTATGCGACAATCTGTAGTGGTGACAAAGCTATGCCTCCTTGCAGTAGACGTGGCAGTGGAGTGCGCTCAACCTCCAGCGCACTCATTCGGCCGATATTTCGAACCGATGCGCCGACATTCAGACTTCCGCTAAGTAGGTCAGCCTGAATACCGGCATCAAAGGCATATCCAGATGCGTTGGTATCAAAAATACGCTCCCGCAAGTACTTCCCGGTGATCCCGATTCGCAAACCACGAACAGCACGTGCATAGCTTATCCCGGCATTGATAAACTGAGCACTGAATGTTCCGTCGGGCGCGCCGGGTTGTGTGCGTGCCTCCATATCTCCGCTGTCTGTAGCAGTTAGAGACAGACCCCACGCACTATTGCTTCCGGCCGGTAGCTGGGCGGCTATATCGTAGGCGCGGACATCCCCAACCCAAATGCGATGGGATCCGGCAATTGAACGGCGCTCGCCGGCCAACCCAGCCGGGTTCCAGTATGTTGCAAAAGCGTTGCGCACACTGGCTACCTGGGCATCCCCCATGGAGCCGCCGTTTGCATTGACTCCAATCCGTAAAAAACTTAGGCCGGTATCCTGTCCAAAGACAGGGCCAGCCAAAAGCGTTAATGCAAGCGTAGCGAATACACGCATGCTACAGGAAGAACCTCAAAGTGACAAGATGCATGGTACCCAGGGCGTAGGGTTCCAATACGAAAGTATACGCAACTTGTGTGACAAGGAGCCCCAGATGTTGTTCGATCATAAATCCAGCGCTGGGACGTGGACCCCCATCAGAGATCTCTTCCAGACGGGCCATTCCAGTGCGAATTACTAAGGCAGGCACAAGCTTGTATTCCGCGCCAACGCGAAAGTGGCTTTTGTGAAGGGTAAGTTCACGACGGTTGAACACTTGTTGTGGCCTATTGCTTGAGAAAATAATTTCTGGCTCAAATACATCTCGTACAGAAAACCTGGACTCATACTCAAACAGTAGTTGCAGGCGATTTTCTAACAGCATCCAGGAGCCCCCCAGACGCAGGCGTGTGGGAAACTTATCTGTTATGCCCCTGCCACCGATTCCCGACGTATCCCAGGTATACTTGGCCAACAGGTCGTCCACCACAAGGCCTAAATGTACGGACGGAATAACACGGATACCCAACCCGATGTCTAGGCCAAAAGTTTGCACAGGAGAAAGCTCTTGATGCAGATCGTTCCTGAAAAGCTGTAGTCCTATTCCAATAGAGGCGTTTCGGCCCACGCGCAGCCCAAAAGCGGCAAAGAAGGCGTACTCATTCGTAGATAGCATACCGGTATGATACCCACTCAAGTCCCGTTGATCAATTTTGCTGACCCCTGCGTGAATCAGTCCTGCGGCAATACCTGCCAATGGTTTGAGAGGTGTACGGAGTTCTACAAACTGGAGCTGACGGTCCTGTGTCAGCAATGCTGCACTTATCCCGAGGCTTTGGTTTGTCAGGTATGGGGCGAGCGCCGGGTTATAGAAGGGGCTTGCGAACCCTGATGCGTCGCCCGCCAGGGCATTGCCTATCGCGATGCCTCGGGCACCGAACCCCATACTTCCAGGAACGCCCGCAGTCTGAGCTATAACAGTCGCGGGAAAGAGCCACAGCAGACACAATGTGAGAAGTCGTCCCATTGGGCTAGTCTATGATCAGGATTTTGCCCCAGAAGGTATCTTCCCGTGATCGGATAGCATAAAAGTAAGTGCCGTTAGCCAGTCGCACTCCTCCTTTGTCGGTGCCGTCCCAGGCCACTTCGTTAGCACCGGAAGTCCCCCCGGAGAAAAAAATCTCCCGGACAAGATTCATTCCGAAGTCGAATATTCGAATGGTTATCGCTTCAGGATTCGACAGGTCGAAGCGCAGACGGGTCAATCGGTCCGACGATGGAGAAAACGGGTTCGGGTACGCATAGGCTGATACACGGGGAACCCGCTCACTTGGGATTACGGGGGACAGGTCATCTGGGTCCAGCGGTACTGCCGTTCGATAGATCTGCCAGGACTCGCCATGATCCAGACTCTTGAAAAGCCCGTCATCCGATCCTACCCATACGGCATTACCGGCTACCTCTACCGCATACACGGCTGCGCCCGGTCGTATACTGCGCGAAGGGTCGCGATGATCAACAAAGTCATTCTCCAATAGAAATGTGTAACCATCATCGGTTGATCGATAGAGCCCACGGTCGCAGGCTATATAGACACGCGGGCCGTCAAACCCAAAATCATAACACCGTTCGCCCTGCAGAGCTGTTTCAAAGGACAAGCCGCCATCACGAGTGACCGACACCCCGAAGCGTTCATTTCTTCCGTTGCCGAGCCAGTTGGTAGCCCAGATGGCCGGAGGCTGCGTTCCACGCGGCTGTTCCTCAATCGAGATAATCCAGTTGCCGAGCAAGCCGTCTTCAGTCGTGTAGTGGTGCCACCGGACACCACCGTCCACAGAGCGATTAAGCCCCCCCGCTGTACCCGCCCAGATCGTGCCGGTATGATCTACCAGCACAGCAAAAGCCTGAAAATTGAGGCCTTGAAACTGATCCGGGGCAATACCGACAGGTTGAACAGTGAAGGGAAAGTCATACCCCAGTTCAGGTGCCAAGTATTTGGTGGTGTCTGGCGGTAGAACGATCCGCTCCCAGGTAAGCCCGAAATCCGTACTGCGACGGATTCCGGCCAGCTGTCCGGCGACCCACACTGTTTCGTTTACGGGGTCATAGCTTATATCCCATGGAGGGCTAAGCGCAGAAACAGTTATGGGCAATGTAGAAAGTTCAAGCGACCCATAAGTGATTAACGTGTCGTCCGGCGTATCAATTAGTCCCGTACTTACCGGATCTGAATCAGTTGGCGGTAGATGTGACAAATAACTCCAAGTATTCCCGCCATCTGATGAGCGCACGAGTCCACGAACCTCGTGAACGAGTTGTGTCTGCCCATCAGTCCCTGATCTGACGTAGTTTCCGCCGAGCCCTCCCCAAATTTGCTGGCCTTTCACTTCCAGAGAGTATACAGAGTTTGCGAATCCTCTGAGGGAGTCAATGTCAGCAACTAGCCAGGTTTCTCCTCCGTCATGGGAAACATTCATATAGGGGCCCACCCAGACGGATTCGCCTGCAGCACTGATATTTGTGATATCATTCGCCAGGATCCCGGGTGAAAATATGAGATCCTGCGCCTGTAGAGGGAGTGCGAAGGCAAATAGGAGTCCCAATAGTCCGTGACGAATCATTCGATAATCTCTACAGTATGGCGCAATTGCTGGCTGCGAAGTCCGGCACGATCGGTCGCTTCAAAGACGAATGTATTCGTCCCCAGAGCATTGTCGCTGGAAATAAAGACGCGGCGCGTGAATAATCCATCGCCAGCGGTCACGTCTCCGCTCTCTGCACTTGATCCACAGGTACGTCGTCCTCCGTCGTCACAAAGCAGGAACCGAGTCCCTGGTGATGTTTCGTTCCAGAACTCTACTTGCTCTATGTCACTCAGTCCGTCCGCATCAGAAACTTCGGCAACAAACGATAAGCTTCGGGCGGGGTCACCGTCATCCGGACGCTGAATCGTTGTAGGAATCGGCAGGTTTTCGATTATGGGAGGGGACCCCGGCTCAAAGGAGCGTACGTAGATCACGGAGCTTCTAGCCTCGCCACCAATCCGGTTGTCTGTATCTGTTACGTACACAAGAACAGGATAGGATTGAATCTCAAGTGCACTCAATGTTACATTAACAGTACCGGAGTAAATGTTTGTTGCGGAGTTGGGCAGTATGCCTGCGTGAATGGGGGCCGCTGTGGTGTCAGGAGAGAGGATAGCGTAGGTGACCTGTGCAACCGGTGTATCAGAGGCTTGAACTGTGACTGTAAGATTGAGCTCAACAGTCACGCTGTCACCGTCAATAGCTTCTTCATCCAGGAGCGCATACACGATGCGTTGGGGCACAAGAGAGAAAGCTTCAATCTGCGGGGGGCGTTGATCAATAGGAGAGGGCCCCGGCACAGAATCGCACGCACCCACAGTGACGATCAGGAATAGAACTATATGGTGTTTTATGTGCCTCAAAGTGATCACTATACACTGTATACCGGCTTTATACTGAAACAAAGCACGAAGATAGCCAGCGTTAAATAGCCAAGCAATCGACGTTTGAAGCACAGTGGCAGCGATACCGGAACAGGGGGATGATCCACCTTGATCATAAATATTAGAAGCAGGCACCAAGGGAGCCAGCCAAAGTAGCCGAACCAGTTCAGGGCAGGCGGAACGGCAGCCGCGAACGAGGCCAAAACCAGAATAATGATCGTTACCTGCCACCACTGTTCACCAAATGCACGTCGCGTGCACAGGGTGAGCAGTGCACCAAGTACAAACCAGGTGATGATCCTTGCCACAAAGTCACTGCCAGTGAACAGTAGTGACATTGAGGGCAATGTTAATGCACCGCCCGTGGCCATAGAGGAGAGCATCAGGAAAATGAACGCACGGGATATTCTAGCATGCCAGCGGGGGCCGAAAAGTGCGTAGACGATGTGGCCGCCATCTAGTTGGCCAACCGGCATCAGGTTGAGTGCCGTAAAAAAGAGCCCCAGCCACGCCGCGAATAGAAGTGGGTAGTGGTACATTTCATAAAGGGGCGGCACATTTGGGAAGGCCTGCGAGATCGCCCAGTAAAGTGGAGTTGTCCCCAACGTCAGTCGACCTCCAGGTGGAGCGTCCGAAATTGCTGTATCCGGGAATCTGCCGGTAGCTCGAATGAACTCCAGTAGCGAATCGTGGCCTCCAACTCCGAACATGTATTCTGGGGATGGCAGTGTTCCCATCGCCCAGATTAGCAGGATTAGAACCATGACGAATCCAGCCAAAGGTCCACTGGCTCCGACATCAAATAGTTTGATCCTGTTTGGGATTGGTTGCCGAATGCTTATGACCGCTCCAAGAGTCCCAATCCCGATCAGGGGAGCTGGAATGAAATAGGGCAGAGAGGTACTGACCTTGTGCACGCGCGCAGCAACATAATGCCCGAATTCGTGGACCGTCAAAAAGGCGATGAGTGCTCCGCCAAACACAAATGCGTCGGCGAGAAAAGTTGTTGTAACAGGGAATCCGCCGAGATCAAATATGGCACCCCCTGCCGCCCAGGCCTCGCTCCGCCCGATAAACAGTAATGCACCGGTAAGGGCGGTAGAGAGCAGTGTTACGACAAAAAGTCCCGCATGGAGCAGGTAGCGATCACGGGTCAACAGTCCAGATGCCGACAATAGGGCGGGGCATATAAAGTTAACCGCGTTCTATGCAGATACCAGTCGAAGTGTTCACTTGCGTCTAAGTTGTGACAACCCGAGTTCTATACGATCGAATGCCTTCCGCAGATCGTCCATAGATGCTGCGTAAGAAATTCTGATCCCGTTGGGATCCCCGAAGGCAGCCCCAGGAACCAATGCGACCAGATGTTCCTCAAGGAGATAGAAGCAGAGATCATCACTTGAATTTATGGTCCGTCCAGATTCTGCCACCATGCCGTAGTAATCACCACATTGTAAAAAGAGATAGAAGGCGCCCTCGGGTTTAGGTGCATGGATTCCCGGCACAGCACGCATCCTTTCAAGTAAGTAGTCGCGGCGCTCGCGAAAGGCCTGGACCATTACGCGGATGGGTTCCATGTCCATATTGAGTGCCGCGACTCCGGCCCGCTGGGAAATACTGCTGGGTGCAGAAGTGAACTGCCCCTGCATCTTGGCTGCCTGCTTCACGATATCCTCTGGGCCGGCCATATAACCAAGCCTCCAACCCGTCATGGCAAAGCACTTAGAAAAACCGTTCACGGTTATAGTGCGTTCCTGCATACCGGGAAGCGTTGCAATGGGTACATGTACGGCATCGTAGATGACATGCTCATAGATCTCATCCGAGACCACCACAACCCGCTCATGATCACGCAACACTTCTGCAAGGGCCGCCAATTCTTCATGCGTGTAAACGGAGCCGGTTGGATTAGAAGGAGAGCAAAGAATAAGCACACGCGTACGTTCCGTAAGAGCGTCTGCTAATTGCTGGGGCGTGAGGCGGTACTGGGTTTCTGCGGTGGTATGAGCTATGACGGGCTTGGCGCCAGCGAAGCGAGTCATTTCCGGATAGCTGACCCAGTACGGGGCAGGAATCAGGACTTCGTCGCCTTCAGCGGCAAGTACGGACACCGCCATAGCTACGGACTGCTTTGCTCCGTTAGAGCAAAGGATCTGGCTCGGGGCGTATTTCAAGTTATTTTCGCGCGCGAATTTTTCGCAGATAGCCTCCCGAAGCTCTGGCATGCCAGGGTTTTGGGTATATCGTGTGAAGCCTTCCCGGATTGCCTGGATACCGGCTTCAGCAATGGGTTTGGGTGTATTGAAGTCGGGTTCTCCCGCGCTCAATGCAATGACATCGGCGCCGGTCCGTTTGAGTTTTTTCGCACGTCCGGCCATGGCCAGCGTAGCGGAAGGTTGCATGGAGGCTACACGTGGGTTAAAGGAGATAGACATGGGTTCGATTGATTGCGGTTAAAACTACGAGTGGATGATATTCGCGCTAAATATAACTCGGAGAACTGCAATATGAGCCTGATTCCGGGGGTACTATCGGGTTCCTATTTTGACTGTGCTCGTTGCTTGCTGGCCCACCTGCGTTGCTGCAGTGGCATCACATTCAGTTCTCGGCGACCTTGTTGTCAAGTTCTTCAAACGTGAAGCGAACACTCATAATGTAAGGGGGTTCGTTTTGCGTCCAGTGACCATAGGTAGTGGTGACCACGGTTCCGTCGGGAAGTATCTCAACGCCCGGATAGGCGGTGTCCGCCCCCTCCAGGTTATCCATGAGCCGTACGCGATATTGCCCTTCTAGACCGTGTACGATATCCTCGTAGGTGCCCACCCACCCAACCCAGTCTCCCCAGGTGGGTGAAACGTGTGTGCGGTCGCGAAATGAAATAAAAAGTCGACCATCTGGGCCGTAGACGGCCTGATGCCGGTCACCGGTAAGGGCGCCTGTGACCTCTTTTGGTGTGCTCCATGTTGCCCCTTCATCATCCGAGAATGTTACGAAGCTATTGAACTGCCGGCTGTTCTCTCTCAGCAACATGGCGAGTTGCTGGCCATCAGGAGACCGGATAACTCCCGGCTCACACAGATCGGCCACGGGATGGGTTACGACGACTTCCGGCCGGCTCCAGGTTAATCCGCCGTCAGACGACACGGTCTTGTACACGTAAAATTGTCCACGCTCCTCCTCGCGTCCATTAATAAACCTGCCGTCGTCGTGAAAGAAAGCCATGTAGCGGCCATCACGTAATCGGACCAGATCCCCCATAACCACGATTCCACCAAAATCCCCAATGGGCTTCATTGGGCTCCAGGTATCTCCCTCGTCCTCAGAAATAGCCATGCGGATGGGATACAGCCCCGAAAACATGATCAGGCGTTTCGTACCATCACGATCCATGACCGGATAGAGCGTTGGTACCTCCTGTGAGGTGGACCAGTTTTCCGGCACGGGGAGGCGATCGCTCCAGGTGAGTCCGCCATCAAAGCTTTTTTTCATCACAATTGCACCGCGCCCGTGTCCCTTCGGATAAACGGTGATGATTGTGTGCTGGTCATCCAGCAGCACAGTGGTTGGGTGTCCAAGGTATTGGTTTGGTTCACGGTCCACCAATACTTGCCGATGGGTTTCTCCGGCAAGGTCAACGAGCGGGATACTGTACCCGCCGGGGTTGATCATACCACTGGGGCTGAAGGAGCCTGTACAGACAAATTCCCGAATACGGAGCATGCCATTGGTCGCAGGAGCTACACGGCCAAGGGGAGAGTATGTGAAACCAAAATGGCCGATACCTGCAAAGCTGCCCACAGAATGAATCAACCGATCATTAATCAGAAACCGGATGGTACCATCTGTTCGGGAAACTTCAAACGTGAACCACTCTTCGGGCTTAATGTGAGTTCGGGCGGGGCCGAGAACTACATGATGTCGGCCTGCCAAGGCACCAGACAGGTATAATTGTTGATTTGGTCCATCAAAACCGAAATAGCTGCTTCCCAACTGGAATGCGGCGCCCGTAGCATTCAGCTCAGAAAGACTGAGCTGCGCTGTTATCTGGAAATCCCCCGTCCCGAGGTCATGGGTAGAGAACAGTCCTGCATCACCCGAAGCGTCTGACGGGATCGCAATAGATCCGTTCTGTTCAACCCATGTACCCGGGCTGCCCGATTCCACGACACCGTTCTGCGTGATGGTAATAGTTTCCTGCGCCAGGGTTGTGGCTGCCAGTAGCGTTGCGCCCGCGAGTATACACACCGGGCGGCTGAGGAGGATAAAGCGTCGCATAGGTGATAAGAGGTCTGTCATAACGCGTGGGTAGTTCCAGGATGCTCAGTTGGTGTGTTTTCGGCCCCACTCAAAAAATCCGATCGCTTCCAATTCCTGGTGCATTTCTGAAATTTGTGAGGATGTAGCGGTCGAGTGGGGCAGTCTGTGCGGTCCACAGTCCTGACCGATCAATCCCATAACGGCTTTGAAACCGGGGCGCCCGCAGGATTTCAGAATCACGTTTATCATCGTAGCGGCGCGCTCCTGATTGCGTCGGGCCTCTTCTATTCGTCCCTGTTCGCAGCAGGCGATAATCCGGTTGTAAAGTGGTGCAGCAAAATTGTAGGTCGTTCCCACTGCTCCGCGCATTCCTGTCATCCACGCGCTGAGGAGCATCTCATCAACGCCGCATAAAAAGTCGTACCTCTCCGCGTAGGAGGACGCCGAGACTGCATGCAGGCGTGTATCAGAAAACTTGACTCCGACGAGTGAGCGCAGTTGCCGGCTGGCCAAATGCAGGAAATCATTTAGATCCAACTCTACCCCGGTCTTTGCGGGGATATGATAGTAATAGAAGGGGAGGTCAGGTGCGCCCGCGGTAATTGTCGCCAGACAGTCTACCAGCGCTCTTGTGGAGTCGGGCCTGAAATAGCACGGAGGAACGGCCGAAATTGCACTGGCTCCGATCTGCTGTGCGTGCCTCGCGAGGGTTTGAGCCTCCTGCAGGCTGTTGTGTCCGACATGAACCACGACAGGTACACGGCCAGTGGCGGCCTGTACAAAAGCTGCTGCGGTCTGTTGCCGCTCGCTGAGTGTCAGCGAAACCCCTTCGCCCGTACTGCCTAGTACGTACAATGCAGAGACTCCGTCTCTCAACAAGTGTTCAACCAAGCCTGGAATGCGGTCAATATCCGGTATAGCATCATTTTTCATGGGGGTGAATGCTGCCGCTGTAAGGCCTGTAAGCTGTATTGGTTTAATCTGCGGCATCCCTGTCATTGTTCGGCAGTCGATCCCCCAAAGTAAAAATAGTTAATCCATCAAGTTGCATGCGGGGATTTGGGAGGAGGTTACTCATGATATATCCAACGACGAAGCAGGTCAGTATACCAATGCTTGCATACAGGAAGAAGTGGATCGTAGTAAAGGCACTGACCAGATAGAGTACGACCGCGCTGGTACAGGCACCAATCAATGCCCCGGTGCTGCGCGCTCTGCGTGTGAAGATGCCCAGAGCAAAGAGACCCGCCAGACTGCTCCCCAATAATCCCAGAAGTTCAAGGAAAAAGTCGAATAGTGACGCAATCTCGATGGTAGCCATCAATAAACCAATGGCTGTGGCCAGGAAACCCAGTCCGACCGTCAGCCACTTGGCCAGTCGCAGGCGGATTGGCGCAGTGGAATGTGGCTTGAATCTCTTATAGAAGTCGCATACGAGTGCAGCAACAGCACTGTTGAGGCTACTGTCAAGGCTGGACATCGCTGCAGCAAAAATTCCGGCAATCAGAAGTCCGGATAGCCCCTGAGGAAGTTGTTGTATAATAAACAGAGGAAAGATTGCGTCGGTGGATAAAGAGGGTTCCAGCGCGCTTGCGTGCTGTTGGTAGAACACAAACAGGGCCGTACCCAGGGAGAAGAAAAGCAGGCTGCCAGGGATAGTGAGTGCTGCATTGGTCCAGACAGATCGTGCAGCAAGTTTTTCGGTTTTCGTGGTCAGATATCGCTGTACCACAGTTTGGTCTGCCGTGTAGGGGATCAGGTTGCTGAAAATCGAGCCTCCCAGCACTACCCAGACCGCTGTTGTCGTAGCATCCCACGACCAAGTCAGCATATGAAACTTGTTCTCGGAGGTAGCAACCTCAATCAAGCCGGAGGCACCGCCCTCAATGTTCATGACCAGGATAATCAGACTTAATAACGCGCCTCCAAGGAGTACAATCACTTGCATCACATCTGACCAGATCACGGCTTCCATGCCCCCCAATGCTGTATAGAAGGTGCTCAGCAAACCCATCAGAAGGATGGCCAAATAGAGGTTAAATCCTGTGACTGCGGATAGGGCCAATGCAGGCAAAAAGATAACTACTCCCATACGTCCGAGTTGGAGGAGCACGAATGCAAGGCTGCCGAAAAGCCGAACGGCTACACTGAAGCGCTGCTCTAAAAACTCGTAGGCTGTCGTTATCTGAAGTCGGCGGAAGAAGGGCAGATAGAGATAGACGACTATTGGAGCAACCAGCAGAATGGCAATCTGCCCAAGAAAGTAAACCCAATCCGTAGCGTAAGCCTTGGCGGGTATGGCCATGAAAGTGATGGCACTCAGCTGTGTTCCAAAGATGCTGATCCCCGCAGCCCACCACGGGATGCGTCGGCGGGCCAGGAAGTAATCCGTGTCGCTTTTTCCACGATTCCAGAAGTACAGGCCCATTCCTGCAAGGACCAGGAAGTAGACCGCCACGACCACAAAGTTTATTGTGCCGAAAGGAGGAACGGCACTGTTCGGTGTAGCTTGCCAGACTGCAGCAGTCCGAACTCCCGGGCGTATTTCGCCGCTCGGGATGAAGACATGATCGCCCTGTTGCACCATTGGAACGGTAACCTGTCCCATTGGCAAAGTCCCCATGTGCGCCCAGGTGTCCGTGATAACGTGGTAGGCCAGCACATCACGGCTGAATCCCGGATGCCGGTCACCTAGTTCTTGAACGCGATCTACATCGGCTCCGGTGTTGCCCCCCAATACCAGAAGGTGTGAGGGTCCGATGGTGATCGCAGGAGAGGGGGCCGCAGCTGCAGGATACGGTAGATCATGCAGTTGCTCCCATCCGTGTGAGGGGTGATATCGATAGGCATCGGTGAGAAACTCGTAAGATGTTGCACCGACCGTATCTGGCTCCAGTGCAGTGCCGCTGAAGAGATAGAACGCTCCGTCTGATGTGCCCGTTACGGCACTGTGCCGAGGAGTACTAGGTACGAGTTCAAGTATTTGCCACTGCGCACTAGGATCAGCGAGGTTCAATGCCCAGAAATTCCTGCTCGCGACAGTATCGTCGGGGGTTTCCAGGCCACCGGCGATATACAGGGTGGATTCAACTACTGCTCCGCTGGCAAAGGCGCGGGGTTGCGGGAGCGCTGGTAATGATCGCTGTGAGATGCTCTCGCCATCCCAATGCAGTGCGATCACCTCCTTAAAATGTTCTCGGGCATTCCCTCCGCCTGCGCAGATCACCTCATCCTCCCATTGGGAAGCTACGGCATATCCCGTTGGTCGAGCAAGAGCGAACCCGGCTTTCCATTCACTGAATGAAGAGGTCAGAACATAGATGCTGTCAGTCCAGATTTTCTCCCCGCCCTGTAGGAACGGATCACGAAAATGTGCACCTCCGGCCACGATCAGTGCACCGTTTGAGATTCCAGCGCATGGTCCACCTACTCCGATCGGATCTGGAAGATCGGGCAGCCGATGCCAGTCAAGCAACTCTTTGGTTGGCGCTTCCTGGCCCAGCAGTGCAGCGACCGGGAAGAGCAGAGCACATAGGAGAATGACTCGCTTGGCCGGTACTCTCATTGGTGCATCGGCCGGAAAGAGTCACGGGAATAAGTCTCAGAAGTGAGCGTAATTTCTTGCTGCATCGGTGGGGTATAGCAAAAAATCTGTCTTCTGGAAGATAAGCTCATGGTTCGTCTGAACCTTGACATGGAGGAACGAGGAAGCTGGCCATGCTGGGTGCGATTGTTCCGAGGATGAGTAAGGATCCAACGGAAAGCGTCAATCGTCGAATCAAAACCATCAGGGTTTGATGCCGGGATTTCGGAGCAAGTATCTGTTTACCAACGTCGGATGTTCCTGTCTAGGAGGGCTGAATCTATCCCAAATGAGTCTGGGTGACCAGGCGAAGAACCTAAACTAATGATCGTTTCTCTTGAAATCACATTGGTAAATATCTTAACTTGCCGTTAGCTGAAGAAAACAAGTTAAGAGGAAGCTTCATGATCCGTTCTATTTGCGTATTTGCAGTTATTGTCGTCCTTTGCGGATTTGTACCTCCGGTAGCCGCGCCGTCAGGTTCAATCGGGACGGGACCAGGTCAGATCAGTCCGCGTAAAGCTTATGCACAGGGCAAGTCGTTGACTTTCAAGGTGTTGGCTTGTAGGGGATGCCCTCTCCAGAAGTCTGAGTTAGACCGTGACCGGGCAAAGAGTCTGGCCGCCAGTTTGGAGGCAGTATATGCCGAGGAAGAAACTGGATCGCCAGATGACGAGGCGGTTAAGGCGTTGTGTGGTCCGGATACCGAAGATTGCGGTATTCGCATGGAGGTTGTTCACTACTTCCTCACTCGTCGCTACAAGCTGCAGACTCCCGTTCGCGGGATTCAGAATGAGGTGATTGAATGAAGGATATCCAAGGCAAGAAGACTGCGTGTATTCTTCGCAGGTTATTTTTGCCCGTCTTCCTGGGCGTAGTGGCGTGGTATCCTTCACAGACTGCCCTGTCCCAAGGCACGCCATGGATTGCTGAACCACGCACCGGCAGTATCAGCGTTTCGTACTATAACCAGAATGCCACGGAGTTCTATCGGGGTACTGAGACGGTTAAAGGGCCTTTGGAGGCCACGGGGGCAAATCTGGCGCAGAACACGGTGTGGTTCCATGTCAATTATGCACTTAATGATGCGATTGCTGTGGATCTGCAGACAGCATGGGCAAAAAGTTTCGTAGACGGCGCGGTCGGCCCGTCCGGTGGCCAAGAGAGCTACAGCGGACTGTACGATACGAACCTTTCCGTAACTTGGCGTTTTTTGGACGAGTTGGTCGGCAATACACCAAGTGTTGCTGCACGCGTTGGTGTGACTATTCCTGGTGGGTACGACACCGGTTACATCAATTCGCTTGGAGATGGTGGAAGTGGGTTTGAGGGCTCGCTCATTCTGGGCAAGTTCTGGAGTGTGGCTGGTGCGTCGGCGGAAATTGGCTACCGTCACAGAGGATCCACGACAGTGAATCCTGATGCAGTTGGTGCCGCTCAGGGCGAGGATGTTGATGTTCCTTCCGAAGTATTCATGAATTTGTGGCTCTTTGTTCCGATTGGCAATCGCGTGCGGGCAGGTGCGAATTACCGTATTGTTAATGCTACCTCGGGATTAGATATCGGTGGAGAGGGTTTTTCGCCGAGTCGATTCCCGGGATTAGAGGAAGACAGCCAGATTTTTGGCGGGCAGTTGTTTGCCGATCTTTTTGGCAGTGTGAGTGCCCATGCTTTTTTCGGACGAGTAGTGGGGGGCCGTAACACGGCGAAGTCCAGCGTGATCGGTGCTGGTCTCACCATGGGATTTGGCGGCGGATTCGGTGGTGGATTATAAAATCACCGGGGCGACCTGTGTTTTATTTATGTCTGGAACGTAGACTGGCCGCGTAGGGCAAAATCTCAGAGGTCGGTCATGGCATATCGTATCAGATTAACTTACAAGTAAGTCCGGATGTACACAACAACAGTGAGAGACAGGCAGACTCGCATACGTTTCAGATTCCGCCGAATTGGAGTTTTGGGTCTGTTAACCCTTATGGTCTCCCTCGGTCATGGTCAGACATTGGAGAGTGTTTGGGACAAATCTGACGCCACGAATACGGCTACGATTGATCACGCCGACTGGCAGTCAGTTCTGGATACTTACCTGATCACGGACGATCCATCCGGCGTGCATCTGTTTGATTACGGTGCACTGGAGGCGAATACAGCGGACCGCCAGCGACTCAATACGTACCTGGCACACCTTCAGGAACTGGATCCCCGCCAGTATGCGAGGGATGTTCAGATGGCGTATTGGATCAACCTCTACAATGCATTGACCGTGCAGGTAGTTGTTGAAGCCTACCCCGTGGAATCAATTCTCCAGATCCACAATGGAGAAACACCAGATACGGGACCATGGAAAGATATTAACGCAACTGTTGCAGGAGTTCCATTGACGCTTGACAATATTGAGCACGATATACTGCGTCCGATCTGGCAGGACAACCGTATTCATTATGCGGTCAATTGTGCCAGCTTAGGTTGTCCAAACTTGGCATCGGAAGCCTTCACGGCAGCTAACCTGGAACGATTACTGGATCAGTGTGCGAAGGAATTTGTGAATGATCTGCGTGCTGTGGAGTTCTTGGATGAAGCATTCGGGGTTACGTCAAGCCTGTATTTTTGGTACATGGAAGACTTCGGGAACTCTGAGGCGGGCGTGCTGGCGCATCTGCAGAAGTACGCCGAAGAGGACTTGGCCGAGCAACTAAAAACTTTTGATGGATCGCTGGATCATGAGTATGATTGGCGTCTTAATGAGCCAGTCACTCAGTAAGTGAGTAGCGGTTCGCTGCATTCCCAGTGCCTTGTGTAGCACCCTCCCGACCTACGTCTCACTGCGCATGTGAACTTGTTGTGGTATCTGCCTGGACTTGCGACGCTGTCTGAATAGATCATAGGCCAAAGCCAGGAGAATCAAGCCATACTCTACCGGGCGTACCCAGTCCGGGTGCGCGAATGGGTGCATGTCCATATCATTCAGATTCAGTCCAGTGATGTATGACAACAGCACCGCAACAGATGCGGTCCATGCCCAGGCACTTGGACGAATAACTGCAAAGGGAAGAAGCCACAGCAGGTACCAGGAATTCACGACTGGCCAGAGCGCAAACAGGGCACCATAGATCCAGTCTCCCCGAACAATCGTGCCAGGCGCCATTCGCCGGTAGACCAGATAGTATTTAGCGATCACTATTGTGAGCATGAGGCCGCAAAGCGCGCGGGCCACCGGATTAGGTGCCCAGGGCTTTAGCAAGCTGAACAGGGCAGCATTGAACTCCCACTCGCGGGTAAACACAAGTAGCGTCTGCAAATCTGTGCTACCCTGAAGAACAAAAGGCAGATAGATCAGCGCCACTATTCCGAAGAAGAGACCCCACACACTTAAACGTGCTCGAATCAGGATAAATGGCACAACGAGCACAGCCAGGATTTTGGCGCTTACGGCCAAAGCCAAAAGGATAGCAGCACCGTGAATCCTATCCTTTTGAGCCAGTACTACCGCGACGAGCACAAGAAATACAGCAACACCATCAGGATGTGCAGTAAATGCAACCTCCTTGATCACCAGTGGACTCCATGCATACAGCAGGACCAGTCGTGCGGGTGCCAGTCGCAGTAGCAGCCCGATAGTCATTAGATCAAAAACCAGCATAAGCCCCTGTAGCGCAGTGACGCTGCCAGGACTAAGTCCGTATCCCCCCAGAAAGACAAGTTGCGTTACCGGCCCGTAGATCGTCGGCAATTCGGGGTAGTTGATGCCATCCAGGATACGCTGAAACTGATCCGGCACACTCAAGTCGTCAAAGAAGGCTTCAGGCGGCAAGCCGTAAGGGGTACTGTCCTGAATGAAGCGAAAAGCATCCCATAAGTATCTGTAGAAGTCATCCTCATAGAAGGGACCGCCAATCAGTCCGCAGATGCGGAATGCAACAGCCCAGAAGAGGAGACGCGTTACAGATAATATTTTATCAGGATGGCGACGGTGATAGGCGTAGAGGATAAACGTGACTGCGGCAACACAGACCGATAGTCCAAGAAACAGGTGAAGCGAGGGGTCGCCAGAACTTCGGGTGATCCAGGAGAGCAGACCATAAGCCAGCAGGCACAGGAAGCCTACTCCGTCAATCGGAGAGAAAAAACGCATTAGTCTCGACATGGGCAGGGAGGCAGTGAAACGGGCACAATTTTATGCCGAGTATAGATGTAGCGGTGGAGCTTTCATCGTTTTGAGGAACGCGATTTGGAAGTTTCTAAGGACCAATCAAGCCTTCCCAAGATAGCTTAAACAGCGTTCGCGAATCGTGCCTTATCGTGAAACCCTTCGCACCATACCTTAGAGGTTGTTTCGGGTGTTGGTGCTTTCCGCAGGGTAATTGCCGACCTTTGGAATAAGTGATGTCAATGAGGCGATTTTCGACGACAATGATAGCCTGGACTGGAAGTGCTTCGTTGCAAGAGATATTAAGAAGAGAATTATATACGAGGGAATCCATCAAGCGGCAATACTTGTATCCAATTCGCGGGTCGTAGGGCTCGGTAAGCTGAATGCTCTTCGCCGTACAGTTGCCCCAATCCTTGGAGTCTAAGATGATTGCGGATGGATTTAGGTCCACATGAATCGCATGTCCACGGGAAATGCGCCTAAATTCCCGCAAAGTCTTGCGATACTATGCCGACGTGTAGCCCCCCGACTACAGGGCTGACTCGTATACACCGCCTTCACTTTTACCATCTTACGGCATTTGCATCCAACTGCTTGATTACAAACCGTGTCCTGTTTGTCTCCGATTCGGGATAGCGTTGAAGCTCCCGACCGGAAGACTTTCACGAGTTGCTTGACGATCGAATGCATCCCATTCCACCGTCGTCGCAAGTCAAGTCCTAATGAATCATGGCAGAAGATGAAGGCCAATTCAACCCTGTTGCATGCTAGCCTTGACCAACTCGTTCAAATCGTGCAGCGCATTTAACTCAAGGGCGAGTCCATGCGGATACAGATGGCGAAATCGCCGGCCTAGTGCATCAAAATTCACTTAATCACGTTGACAAGAGGCTTGGGTGCCGCATGCGATTATCTGCAAAGTGTTGACTTCCGAAGTGACGGGATAAATTGAGCCTAGGTGATCGGACAGATAAGAAAAATCAAGACTTAATGCCACTCTTCAAAATCGATTGAATTCCAACGTCGTGGAGTTGAATAACACCTCCCAGAACTCTGTTTGTTATATGATTTCAAACTTTGATCTCTCTGAAGACGCCCCTAATCTCCCCCGTGGGGCAGAGTTCTATAGATGCGCACTTCAAGTCAATCCACATCATTACGGCGGAACGTTCCGCGGTACACCTAATGAAGGAGATGCTGCCAGTTATGCCCAATCGGTTGTAGACAAAGCAGTAGAATTAGGCATCAAGGTGCTGGCTATCACAGATCACAACAGTATTGCCGATGTGTCTGTCTTCCGGAATGCGGCCCGGAAGCATGGGGTTTATGTATTCCCCGGCTTTGAGTTATCATCAAGTGAGAGCATTCATGTTCTGTGTCTCTATCCACCAGGTGCGACTGATGGTCAACTTAGTCGCTATCTAGGAGAATTCGGGATCCGCGATACACAGCCTTCATCCGATCTTTCCAGCAAGACTTTTGCCGAGATCTTGGAAATAGTTAGTAATCAGGGAGGGATTTCCATTGCCGCACATGTCACGAGCAATCAAGGATTGTTCAATAAACTGAGAGGCCAAGCGAGAATACATGCATGGCAAAACAGGAACCTCCTTTCAATCCAGATTCCAGGAGAGGTTGATGAACTACATTCTGGAATACGTGAGATAGTTGAGAACAAAGATCTCAAATATCATCGTTCTGGAATTCTTGAGGGAACACCCGCCATTGCCGTAGTTAATGCGAAAGACATCGTGACTCCAGACGACTTGGAGGATCGCTCTGCTACATGTTGGATTAAGATGTCCGAGGTCGGTATAGATGGATTGCGTCAGGCCTTCTTAGACCCCGAATCCCGGATCCGATTGAATCCAAAGGAAGGCACTCTTGTCCATAAGGCGCACGCAGAAATTGTCTCATTAACATGGCAAGGCGGGTTTTTGGATGGTGTGAAGGTGCGCTTAAACTCCAATCTAAATGTACTTATCGGGGGAAGAGGTGCGGGCAAGTCTACCGTCATAGAAAGTATTCGCGCAGTATTGCAGCTTGAGCCTCTGGGGGAAGATGCGCGAAAGGCACATGACGGTATCGTTCGGCATGTGCTACGTAATGGCACAAAAATAACTATGTTGGTTCGTTTGCACCGGCCAGACGAGCGGTTTTTTCAAATTGAACATACTATTCCAAATCCGCCAATAGTGCGAGATCAAAGTGGGAAAATTACAAACCTCAGCCCCTCAGATATTCTTCCAAAGGTTGAAGTATATGGTCAACACGAGATCTCGGAACTAACGAAGAGCCGCCAAAAACTCACACGACTACTTGGCCGCTTTATTGAACACGATGAGTCCCTGACCATACGAAAAGCTTCGCTTGAGCAGAAGCTTCGAGATAATCGACGCACGCTGTCCGAAAAGAACGAAGAGATCAACAACATTGGAGAACGTCTCGCAACCCTTCCCGCCTTGGAGGAAACGCTAAAGCACTACCAGGAGGCTGGCCTAGAAGAACAATTACGGGAGCGGAGTTTGTTGGTCAGGGAAGAGCAGATTCTTAATAATACGATTCCCGAGTACCTCCAACCCTTTCGGGAAACATTGGAAACCCTCCAACGCGAGCTGCCCATTAGTCGTACTTTTCTGTCAGAAAGAGCTCTCGAAAACTTGCCCAACAAGGAACTCCTTTTATCTGCAAACAAAGTATTCGCCGATTTTGAAGCCAACGTAAGAAAAATTACTGATGAATTGAAGCAAGCATTACAGTGCGCTGACCAAGATATTGATCAGATACGCTCAGAATGGGAGTCACAAAAACAACGAGTATATTCCTCCTATGAAGAAATTCTACGTAGTCTCCAGAAATCGCGTGTTGACGGGGAAGAATTTATTCGACTTCGCAGACAAATCGAACAGTTGCGTCCGCTTCAGAAAAGACGAAAATCTTTGGAGATAATCGTGAAAGAGGCCACCGATTTACGGCGGGAACTGGTTGCTGAATGGGAAGATGTTAAGGCCGAAGAATTTCGCATTTTTGACCAAGCAGCGAAGGAGGTCAGTAAGAAACTCCGAGACCGCGTTAAGGTGCAGGTAACCGCAGCGGGCAATCGTAAACCGCTCATTGATGTACTTCGCAATGAAATCGGTGGTCGGCTGTCCGAAACAATAGAAATTCTGCGTACGATCCCTGATTTATCTCTTACTGAGTTTGCCAAAGCTTGTCGGTCCGGAGTAGGTGAACTACAGGCAGTTTATGGTTTTCCCTATGGACAGGCCGAGCGTATTTCTGGGGCCGGTTCCGAAGTTTATTTGAAAATTGAGGAACTTGAGCTTCCCCCGACCACGCTAATCAGCCTGAACACAATGCCGAGAGGAGGGGATCCTATATGGCAAAAACTTAACGAACTTTCAACAGGCCAAAAAGCGACTGCCGTACTGTTATTGCTACTTCTCGATTCGGACGCACCGTTAATTGTGGATCAGCCAGAAGATGATCTAGACAATCGGTTCATTACTGAGGGAATTGTGCCTAGAATGCGCGAAGTTAAGCAGCGACGGCAGTTCATATTCTCTACGCACAACGCAAATATCCCTGTATTAGGTGACGCCGAGATGATCCTCGGACTATCAACTCACAATGAGGCTGGCAACCGATACGCGGGAATAGAAGCTAAGCACATGGGGTCAATTGATTTCCAGCCAGTTCGTGAACTCATGGAAGAAATCCTTGAAGGCGGCCGCGAGGCATTTGAGATTCGCCGCCGCAAGTATGGATTTTAATCGATGACGAGGATAGAACTTCGAGAGCTAATCATCAACGGCGAGAATTCGAATGTCGAATTTAAGCGGGATGATGTGCATCCGACATCTTTGGCTAAGGAAATGTCTGCGCTGCTCAACCGGGAAGGCGGAGTAATCTTGCTCGGAGTGGAAGACAATGGCGAAGTTTCAGGGATATCAGAGAGTCATGGGTCCACCGAAGAGAGAGTTATGAACATTGCACAGAACAATATTCAGCCATCGGTTGTCCCCATTTTTCTGTCTATCAGAATGGATGAGGATAACTCGGTTGGCGTCATTAAACTCACTCCAAATACTTCGTCTAAACCTTACAGAGCGCGCAAAAACAACGCATGGGTGACATATGTTCGTGTTGGCACCACTTCGCGTGAGGCAAGGCGTGAAGAAGAGGTGCGGCTGTATCAGTCTGCCGGACTTGTCAATTATGAAACCAAGCCAGTATTAAATTCGGGACTGAAAAGTTTGGACTTGCAACGGATTAGCAACTATTTCCAGTTCATTCTCGAAATATCAGTTCCCCCACACGACGAACCTCACGAATGGGAACAAATTCTGCTCAATTCGGACTTGCTTATTGAGACGGGTAATGGTGTCTGTGCATCTGTCGCGGGACTGCTGCTCTTCGGAAAAAACCCAAATCGTCGATTGCCACAGGCGGGCGTGACTGCGGTAGTATTTCCCGGTACAGAGAAAGATTACAACACAATTGACGAAGAGGTTATTCGCGGACCATTGGTGCCGCTCTTCTCAGAAAACCGTTCCGTAATTGGTAGTAGTGTAATAGACCGCTCGGTAGAATTTGTGAAAAGGAATATGGATAGTGTTGCATGGCTCGAGGGTGCGCGGCGGCAACTAAAAAAAGCATTCCCAATTGATGCAGTAAGGGAAGCCATTATCAACGCCGTAACCCACCGAGATTATATGCGTGAAGGTACTGATATCGAAGTATCCATGTATGCAGATCGACTGGAAATCATTTCCCCTGGTGACCTCCCTAATGGAGTGACCGTAGAGAAAATGAAACGCGGAATAATCAGGGTAACGCGTAACGAACTTCTCAAGCAAGTTCTCCGAGATTGTCGCTATATAGAACACTTCGGACTAGGAGTTCGAAAACGAATCATCCAATCAATGCAGGCTCATAATGGGACGGATCCAGATCTCGTCGAAGAGGAGGATCGTTTCAAGGTTTGTCTCTGGAAATCACCTCAGTAATAATGTTGGCTCTTCGGCTATTTTTGTGAGAGGTTGATATTTTCAAATTCTGGGGCTCAG
>CAZCYQ010000020.1:0-51256 GCA_964503085.1 uncultured Rhodothermaceae bacterium
CACCACACTGCCTTGAGGGTTGCCGATCGTTTTTTCGTAGAGTGCACGTGTTTTGGAGTTGATTGCTGCCTCCCATGCATCAAAATCGTCGGGATCCACAAAATGGGCAGTTACTCCCAACTTGCGAAAAGTGTGTACAAACTGTGTGCGTGTTCCACCATAGAGGTGTTGCGAAGCCACGACCTCGTCCCCCGGCTCCAGTAGCGTCATCATTGTAACAAGCTGCGCAGCCATACCGCTTGAAGTCGCAACTGCGCCTGCGCCTTCCTCCAAGGAAGCTATGCGCTCCTCAAAGGCGGCGGTGGTCGGGTTATTGATTCGCGTATATATATTGCCATACTGCTTCAAATCAAAAAGCTCTGCCGCGTATTGCGGGCTATCGAAAACATATGATGTCGTCTGATAGATCGGAACAGCACGCGAACCAGTCACTGCATCTGGAACATGCCCAGCATGGAGCATCCTCGTTTCGAAGCCATAGTCTCGCTTTTGATCAGGTTTGCTCATTTACCAAATAATAATGAATGGAGGAATGGGGCAGCTACAACGGAATTTGCTAAGAAGCAACAAATAAACTTATTTTAGAGAATCACACCGAATACACGCAAATCTATGGAAATCCCGCAAAACAACGGGCCACTGTCCAAAAAGTTCTACCGGAGAGAGCTGGCGAAATTACACGTAGAACTCGCGCGACTTCAACGCTATATTCGAATAAACAAAAAGCGTGTAGTCGTGCTATTTGAGGGACGAGATGCGGCTGGTAAGGGGGGAACAATCAAGCGCATTACAGAACCGCTTAACCCAAGGGTCTGCCGTATAGTAGCACTCTCCACACCCACAGAACGTGAAAGAACACAGTGGTATTTCCAGAGGTATGCAAATCATCTGCCGGCCGCTGGCGAGATGATTCTCTTTGATCGCAGTTGGTACAATCGTGCTGGTGTAGAGCGTGTAATGGGTTTCTGTTCCGAAGAGGAGTACTGGGAATTTCTGCGAGAATGTCCCATATTCGAACGTATGTTGATCCAGAACGGCATAACCTTGATCAAGTACTGGTTCTCCGTAAGCGCTGAAGAGCAGGAACGTAGATTCCGACGTAGGATTGAGGACCCAACAAGAAAATGGAAAATCAGCCCCATGGACATAGAATCAAGAGCTCGCTGGACCGACTATTCGAGAGCAAAAGACCAAATGTTTCTGCACACAGACCTTCCGAATTCTCCTTGGTGGGTCATTGAGGCTGATGATAAACGCCGTGCAAGGCTGAACTGCATTGCCCACCTTCTTGATCAAATCCCTTACAGCAGAATTGAGATACCGGAAATCACGCTTCCCCCGCTACAGCCAGACCAGGGCTATGTTCGCCCTGCGATGGACACACAACGAATTGTGGGGAATAAGTTTTCCAAACCGGAGGATCCATAACCTTTTGCCCTGCATCAACGGACAATAGATTTTGCTCCGCATGATCCCTTAATCCCGTATCAAAATTTCTGGAACCAGTTAAGTCCAGAGGTTAGACACGATCACCAAACAACTTTGATCAGTAGGAAATCCGTAATATCTCCATTGCCAGCATCACCGGACATCGTGCTAAGAAATTGATAGCTGACAACCCCCACCAGATACAAGCCACAGCTGTGGACAGCACCCAGACCACATCGGTACGATAAAAAACTGGCTTACCTGTGGAACATTCGCCTTGGTCGGCGGACCATTGTCAGGCTACCGATCCCCAAAAATCTTCACCATCCCGCTCCCGACAGCAACTCCAGCTGCGCCAATTAATGGATTCAGCCAGCTTACCCACACAGGTTGAATACTTTTCTCAGTTGCCTCGAAAACTGATGGTGCGAAATCACGGACCTCGTCTCCACCACCACCGCCTATCATCATCATTATCGCAGAAACCACACCCAAAACCAGGATCAGGGCAATCAAATACTTGGTAGCAGTATGATTACGGGCAATTAAGTAACAGATCTTGCCGGCTCCCACAGCAACACCGATGCCGACTATAATGCTCATTATTACCCAGCCCACGGAAACATCCCAGGAGCCCGGTTGATATGCCCACTCGGCCCCCATAACCATGTAGGCTAGACTAAAAATTACTCCGATTCCAATAGCCATTACGAGATAGCCGGCAACTACGGCCAGCAGGTTCATCCAAAAGTTACGCATGATAGCTTCTTGTGTTAGTTGAGAGGTATGATACTAAGGGTTACTTCAGAAAAAAACCCACGGTCTAGCACTGCGCGTCTCAATTATTTAAGTCTAACGCTGTGAAACCGCATCGTTTTATGCCGATCCTGTGTATCAAGCCCATTCAAGTTACCGCAAGAATGACTGCAGTGGCTGCTCGTACGATACCGCATTCCGAATGTCTCGTCGGCAACAGACCGCGGTTAATCAGGTTGTACCAACCTAAAGCTACACCTGATCTGGATATCTTATGAGCCTTGATCCACATATGCCAACGTCTGTAGAGGCCAGCCAGGGAATCATCCACGACCTACCGGCTGCAAGCCCAGATAAGGATCCGATCATGCAATTCCAGGAATGGTTTGACCTCGCGCAAAACGCTAATATTTATCTCCCTGAGGCCATGACGCTCGCCACTGCCTCGCCACAGGGAATTCCGAGTGCCAGAATTGTTCTACTCAAGTGCATAGATCATCGCGGTTTCGTGTTCTTCACCAATTACAACAGCCGCAAAGGAGATGAGCTGAATTCTAATCCACAGGCAGCCTTGGTTATTCACTGGTCGACGCTCCAGCGCCAGATAAGGATTGAAGGAAATGTTGAGCGGATCAGTAGAGATGAAAGTGAAACATACTTTCAATCACGCCCTAGAGGTAGTCGTATTGGGGCTTGGGCCTCCCGCCAAAGCACGCTGCTCAACGAACGATCAGAATTGAACTTGCGCGTGGAACGGCTTAACCAGAAGTATCCCGGGGAAAATATCCCCTGCCCCCCTCACTGGGGAGGATTTCGGGTGGTTCCCGAGAATATTGAGTTCTGGCAGGGACGCAAGAATCGATTGCATGAGCGTCTGGTATTTAATCGTCTGCCTTCTGGAGATTGGCAAACCAAACTGCTATATCCCTGATCCCGGCTATAGCGACACCGGCGAACCTGATTATCCTCGCAGGAGACAAACATCTGAGGGCCAGGATGTCAAAAGAGTTCCCACGGATGCTGTTGCTCTTCCTCCACCCAACTAGCACGAACACGCAGCAACTCTTCCTGGACCGCAAGTCTCTCGCCTGACCCTTCACGTCGACTATATACACCATCCACATCCAGATATCTGGCTTTGATAGTATCCCTGAGATACGATTCCAGCACAATATCCCGGAGATAGCGAACATATTCCTCATCCTGAATCGGAAATAGTACTTCCACCCGTCGATTGAGATTTCGGGGCATGAGGTCAGCACTCCCAAGGTAAATCTCCTCATCGCCTCCATTTGCGAAGTAATAAATACGGCTGTGTTCCAGAAATCGCCCGACTACACTGATCACGTTGATATTCTCGCTAATTCCGGGTAACCCCGGTTTAAGGCAACATATACCACGGACCAACAGGTCTATTCTAACGCCGGCCTGTGATGCTTCGTAGAGCAATCGGATGATTCTTCCGTCCACAAGCGCATTGGTTTTTAGAATCAGACGCGCTTCGCGTCCAGCCTTGCAGTGATCAATTTCGCGGTGAACCAATTCAGTGAACCGCTTTCTCAGGTTGATAGGAGCTATTATCAACTTGCTATAGTTACGTTTTTCGGAGTAGCCCGTCAGGAAGTTGAACAGATCTGAGGCGTCCTCGCCAATTTTCGGGTCTATCGTAAAGAACCCTAGGTCTTCGTAGAGATGTGCTGTGACACTGTTGTAGTTTCCGGTGGACAGGTGCACATACCGCCGAATATGCCCCCCCTCATTCCGAATCACCAGCGCAACCTTCGTATGCGTTTTAAGCCCGATGACACCATAGATCACATGGACACCTTCCCGCTCAAGTGCACGGGCCCAACCAATGTTGCTTGCTTCATCAAAGCGGGCTTTCACCTCAACAAGCACGGCGACCTGTTTGCCGTTCTCCCTTGCTTTCATAAGGGCTCTCACGATTGGAGATCGACTTCCCACACGATAGAGCGTCATCTTGATCGCGAGTACGCTGGGATCCGTCGACGCGGCTTCCAAAAATTCTATCACGGGCGAAAACGAATCATAGGGATGATGAATCAAATGATTCTGTGCTCTCACAACCGTAAAAAAATCGCCATCGCGTGTCTCTGATTTCAATCTTAATGAAGTAAATGGCACGAACGGTTGATACTTGAGATCAAATCGATCAATTCCTGATATTGGCTCCATCAAACTCTCAAGCCCAAGCGGTCCATTAACTAGCACGACATCATTCTCATCGGTAGCCATATTTTCGATTAGAATTGTTCGCACTTGCTCTGGCATGTCTGGATTAACCGTAAGCCTCAAAACAGAGCCGAGGCGACGTTGACGCACTCCCTGCTCCATGGTCTCCAGTAAATCATCTGCTTCCTGTTCCTGAATAGTCAAATCCGCATTGCGCGTAATCCGGAAAGGATGTACGGCCTCTATTTTCATCCCAGGAAAAAGCGACTGCAGGTTTGCCGCAATCACTTGTTCCACCCAGACAAAGGAATAAGCTCTCCGTGTTGATGAATTCACTTTGATCGTCAAAGGCTCAGAAATGACCGGCATCAGACGAGATAGCGGTCGTGGTACCTTGACCCGCGCGAAACGCTCACCTCCTAACTCATCCCTCACCAGCACAGCCAAGTTGAGACTCAGATTCGAAATGTGCGGAAAAGGATGCGACGGATCGACTGCCAATGGCGTAAGTACTGGAAATATCGTTTGCTCGTACTTCCATGTAGCCTCCTCCTTCTGTCTAGCCGTTAATTCCGAGTAATCCAGAATCCGTATGCCTGATGCTGCCAATTCGGGAATGAGCGTTGTAAAAAGATACTCATGTGCGGTCTGCATCAATCGCCGCGCCTCTGTCCTTACTGCCAAAAGCTGCTCCGCCGGCGTTCGACCATCAACCGAAAGATCTGTTACGCCACTCGCGACCTGCTTCTTGAGACCACCCACGCGCACCATATAAAACTCGTCCAGATTTGAGCCGACGATTGAGAGGAACTTCAAGCGCTCCAGTAATGGATTATTCTCGTCCTGCGCTTCCTCAAACACGCGGTACTGAAAATCCAGTAGACTCAGTTCCCGGTTATTGTAAAGGGAAAAATCTTTCAGATCCAAAACCTGTGGTTCGCCATTATTGGGAGAAACCAAAATGTCATTCTTCTCAGCTGTTTCAGCCATCATCAGACTTGAACTATAGCGGGATTGGTTCCGTAACGAATAACCGGAATTGATGATTCAATTACGTGTTACAAAAATTTAACATCACGTTTGCATTTAGGTAACATCCTATAGCCCACCTGTGCATTGAACTGCTCCGAAGAACTATCTCACAAGCCTCAAATTCTTCATGCCTTTTTATCGCGGCGTCGGTCTGATGGTGGTGCTTCCGACGCTACTGCTTCTACTCACTCACCCGGTCAAAGCCCAAACCGGTACACTGGCGGGCATTATTGTTGATGGCGAAAATGGCGAAACATTGATCGGAGCCACTGCCGTCATCGCCGGAACCAGTACCGGAGATGCAACCGACCTAAACGGAAGGTACGAATTTGTAGCCGAGCCTGGAACTTATACAATGGTATTTTCCTATCTGGGTTTCACCTCCGTTACTGTAGAGGACGTTGTTGTCACAGAGGGAGAAATCACCCGGCTGGAAATTGAACTCTTCAACGAGGCCCTCTCCTACGGCGAGGTGTATGTGACCGCTTCCGTCTTAGCGGGCTCTGAGGCGGGCCTGCTGCGTGAGCGTGCCAAGGCAGTAGCTGTCAGCGATGCCATCAGTGCTGAGTCAATCAGTCGCTCTGGATCAGGCGATGCGGCAGCAGCCATGACTAAAGTGACCGGAGCCTCTGTCATTGGTGGCCGCTATGTGTACATCCGGGGCTTGGGTGATCGCTATGCAAGCACAACACTGAACGGATCAACTTTGCCCAGCGCAGATCCAGATCGCAAAGCATTTCAATTAGACCTCTTTCCATCTGCCCTCCTTGATAATATTGTAACTCTGAAAACCTTTACACCCGACAAACCGGGGGATTTCAGTGGTGGTTTGGTTGATGTTTCGACAAAGGCTTTCCCGGAGTCTTTTACCCTTCAGGTATCGGCGTCTATGACATACGATGATCAGTCAAGTCGAATTGACAATTTCCTCACCTATGCCGGCAGCGATACAGACTGGCTTGGATACGACAATGGATTGCGTGCTTTACCAGATGTTCTTGAGAACAAGGATCCCACCGAACAATTGCCCAGAGAATCGGACCTGCGCGACTTGCGACGTGGCACAACCAACCTGATTCGTACAGCCCGCGCCGATTCTTTGAATTCCTTTTCACGGGCATTTAACAACGTTATGTCGCCCTCCTTTGCATCTACCCCTGTCAATCATAGCTTCTCCGCTGCTGCGGGGGGACGACTCATGCTCTTTGGTCGACCGCTTGGCCTGACAGGTAGCCTTACCTATAGCAGAAGCTATAACTATTACGACGATGGAGTATTTAGTCAATGGCGCCTTATTGGTGGAGATGTTGCATCCATAGAAAACCTATTCAGCACAACATATTTTGGTCCAGATCCAGATTTGGACATCATTACGAAGGCAGATCCGAAAGAGGTTGCGTCATTCAAAAACATTCAAGGCAGTGACGAAGCTACCTGGGGCGGTTCCGGTACAATAGCCTTCCAACCCAGTGATAATCATGAAATAGTCTTCACTGCGCTCCGCACACAGAGTGGTGTCAGCCAGTCCACACTGTTAAGTGGTTTTCGTGACCAGACCGGAGGCGCAACATTCGTTACACGCGCGCTGGACTATGAGGAGCGGGCCCTGCAAAGTTATCAATTCAGAGGAGAACATGGTTTTGCTCCTATCCAAATAGAATGGACGGTCTCACTTGCACAGAACTCACAGGAAGAACCCGATCTTCGATTCTTCTCCTCTACCCAGAACATTAGGGAAGGCACCGGTGGTATTGACACAACCTATTCCCTAGGAGGCGGCAACGCCCCCCCTCCACAACGTTACTTCCGTAACCTGAACGAAAACAGCCAAGGCGCCATCCTAGATATTACCCTTCCCTTTCGTCAATGGGGCGGATTGGGAGCCCGCATCAAATTTGGCGGACGCTACGACAGTTCTGAACGAGAGTTTAGGCAACGACGGTTCGAGTATCATGAAGGACGGGAAGTTGACTACAGAGACTTTGAAGGAAATGCAGAAAGCTACTTTTCAGATGAGAATTTCGGCGTATTGGACACGCTCAATGTTGGTGATATCGTAGCCTATAACGCTGGACTCTATCTGCAGGAAAACTCACCCAGTCGTGCCAATTACGATGCTTCCCGTGATATTCTGGCCGGGTATTTCATGATCGAACTGCCGCTCACTCGTCAATTGAAAATCGTCGGGGGTGCCAGAATAGAAACAACCGAAATGCTCACGGAGAGCTTTGATCAAAACCTGCCGGATTCGCTGCAAACGGGCTTGCTGGACATTTCAGACTGGCTCCCGTCCATCAACGTTGTTTATGCGATAACCGAGGATATGAACCTTCGAGTTGCTGCTACACGTACCCTAGCCCGCCCGACCTACCGTGAGCTCGCACCCTTCCAGAGTTTCAATTTTGTTGGCGGTGATATTCAAGAGGGGAATCCACTTCTTAACCGCACACTGATAACCAACTTTGATGTACGCTGGGAAATGTTTGCCCGTGCAGGTGAAATCCTTGCGGTAAGTGGTTTCTACAAGCTGTTTGACGATCCAATTGAACGAGTCCTGCGTAACGTTGGAGAGGGGCGATTCGTGTCTTTCCAGAACGTAGATCAAGCCCGCGTCTTCGGGCTTGAAATTGAAGCCCGCAAACGATTGGATACCTGGACCACCATTCCGGTTGTCAAGAACCTTTCACTTGGCGGCAATTTCTCACTCGTGCGCTCGCAAGTGGACATCCCCGAGGAAGAGATGGTTATCATCCGGGCCTCAGATCCAAATGCCAGCACTACCCGCTCATTGGAAGGGCAGTCTCCATTCCTGCTTAATCTCAGCACAAGCTACGAGAATTACAATCTGGGCATGGTAGTTGGCGTCTACTATACGGTCTTCGGTGATCGACTCCTGTCTGTAACAGAAGGCGCGACCCCCGATGTATTCGAAAAGGCCAGAGGTGATCTAGATTTGACTATTTCGCAAGATTTACCCGCGAACCTGCGCCTCAAGCTAACCGCAAAAAACTTGCTGGGTGCAGATGTGCGCCAAATCCAGACCTTCAAAGGCCGCATTTATGATTATAGTTCGTATTCCCGATCTAGGACGATCGGACTAGGAATCAGCTATATCATTGATTGATTCTTCAAGCGTGAATCACTCTCAAGCTTCCCTCTCAGACTTGGTATTTGGCAAATTGCGTATGCCTTACCACTACCATGTTCGGGAAAATACATCCCCCTGTTTTTCTTTGCCGGGGATAACTCATACTCTCACAAACTCGAGTTAAACTACTCATGCGAACGATTTTTACTACTTTTCTTGCGGCACTCTTATTTCTCGTGCCTTCACGCGAAGCTACTGCTCAACTTGATGATGTCGAATCCCGTCCGACAGTCACGGTAACAGATAGCGATATTGAGGCTGGCGATGTGGTCCGATGGACCGCCGATAATGTATATATCCTGGACGGTCTTGTTATCGTGGAAGACGGTGCGATGTTACACATTGACGCCGGAACCGTTATCAAAGCTGAGGACGGAACGGGAACAGACGCTTCTGCGCTTGTGGTCGCCCGGGGAGGCAAGATATTTGCCGAAGGGACACCAACTCAACCCATCGTATTTACCTCGGTCCAGGATAACATCTCCACTCCTGATTTACTGACCTACGAAGATCGTGGGCTCTGGGGGGGCATCGTCATCCTGGGACATGCAGGAACAAACAACCCAGGTGATGCCGCCGGCGACTTCAAGGAAATCGAGGGAGTTAATGAACTCGTGCCCGACGGGGACACACGTGCCGAATATGGTGGTACTGTGGATGATGATAACTCTGGGGTTATGCGCTACGTCTCCATCCGTCACACCGGCATCAATATCGGTGAGTCGGACGGCAACGAGATCCAAGGCTTAACCTTGGGGGGCGTTGGCTCCGGTACAGTACTTGAGCACATTGAGGTCTATGCCAGTGGTGATGATGGTGTGGAATTCTTCGGAGGCACCGTTAACCTGAAGTACTTTGTGAGCGTCTTCAATTCCGACGACGCGGTTGATTGGGATCAGGGCTGGCGCGGTAAAGGACAGTTTTGGTTTGTACTTCAGGGTACAGATAAAGCCGGGGCCGCGGCTGAGCAGGATGGTGCCGGAGGCGATGAACACTTCCAGCCTTATGCTATCCCGGAAATCTATAACGTCACCTACGTTGGAGCCGGGTCCGATGCTTCTCCAGAATCAGATCGCGGTGAAATGCTCATGTTCCGTGACAATTCCGGTGGATTCTATCATAACTCAATCTTCACACAGTTCAATACGGGCAAGGGAGGACATGCCCTCCAAATTGAAGATATTGATAACACAGGATCCAAAACAGAGGACAGTCGCCAACGGTTTGAGGCCGGAGACCTCGGTCTTACTCACAATATCTGGTGGGACTTCGGGGCCGGAGTTAACCCCGATACCTGGATCGCAGGCAGTGATCCCACGTTCGTGGCCGCTGTACTTACTTACCTTCTAGCCAATGGAAATGGTACTGTTGATCCACAGCTGCGAGGGATTGAGCGCGGAACAACGGGATCAGGAACGCTTGACCCAAGGCCCCACAGTAACAGTCCTGCCTTCACGCTTCCCAGAGCTGACTATCCTGACAGCGATTATTTCTTCTCCGAAACCGATTATATCGGTGCTTTCGGCCGTGCGAACTGGCTGCTTGGATGGACTGCACTTGACGAATTGGGGTATGTTCACACAGAATCCGAGGATGTTGAATCTCGCCCCGAGATTACGGTGACTGATAATGACATCAATGCTGCTGATACCGTCCGATGGACCGCCGATAATGTATATATCCTGGACGGTCTTGTTATCGTGGAAGACGGTGCGATGTTACACATTGACGCCGGAACCGTTATCAAAGCTGAGGACGGAACGGGAACAGACGCTTCTGCGCTTGTGGTCGCCCGGGGAGGCAAGATATTTGCCGAAGGGACACCAACTCAACCCATCGTATTTACCTCGGTCCAGGATAACATCTCCACTCCTGATTTACTGACCTACGAAGATCGTGGGCTCTGGGGGGGCATCGTCATCCTGGGACATGCAGGAACAAACAACCCAGGTGATGCCGCCGGCGACTTCAAGGAAATCGAGGGAGTTAATGAACTCGTGCCCGACGGGGACACACGTGCCGAATATGGTGGTACTGTGGATGATGATAACTCTGGGGTTATGCGCTACGTCTCCATCCGTCACACCGGCATCAATATCGGTGAGTCGGACGGCAACGAGATCCAAGGCTTAACCTTGGGGGGCGTTGGCTCCGGTACAGTACTTGAGCACATTGAGGTCTATGCCAGTGGTGATGATGGTGTGGAATTCTTCGGAGGCACCGTTAACCTGAAGTACTTTGTGAGCGTCTTCAATTCCGACGACGCGGTTGATTGGGATCAGGGCTGGCGCGGTAAAGGACAGTTTTGGTTTGTACTTCAGGGTACAGATAAAGCCGGGGCCGCGGCTGAGCAGGATGGTGCCGGAGGCGATGAACACTTCCAGCCTTATGCTATCCCGGAAATCTATAACGTCACCTACGTTGGAGCCGGGTCCGATGCTTCTCCAGAATCAGATCGCGGTGAAATGCTCATGTTCCGTGACAATTCCGGTGGATTCTATCATAACTCAATCTTCACACAGTTCAATACGGGCAAGGGAGGACATGCCCTCCAAATTGAAGATATTGATAACACAGGATCCAAAACAGAGGACAGTCGCCAACGGTTTGAGGCCGGAGACCTCGGTCTTACTCACAATATCTGGTGGGACTTCGGGGCCGGAGTTAACCCCGATACCTGGATCGCAGGCAGTGATCCCACGTTCGTGGCCGCTGTACTTACTTACCTTCTAGCCAATGGAAATGGTACTGTTGATCCACAGCTGCGAGGGATTGAGCGCGGAACAACGGGATCAGGAACGCTTGACCCAAGGCCCCACAGTAACAGTCCTGCCTTCACGCTTCCCAGAGCTGACTATCCTGACAGCGATTATTTCTTCTCCGAAACCGATTATATCGGTGCTTTCGGCCGTGAAAACTGGCTGTTTGGATGGACTGCACTTGATGAACTAGGATACACAGGATCTATCCCGACATCTATTGAGCAAGTATCTGTAGCAGAAATACCTTCTGAAATTTCGCTCAATCAGAATTATCCAAACCCGTTCAACCCTGTCACCACCGTCGAATTTGATCTTGACCGTGCGCAGAATGTCACCCTTACAGTGTATGACGTTGCGGGGCGACAGGTGGCAGTTCTTGTTGACGGCCAGAAAGCAGCCGGCACTTACCATGTACAGTTTGATGCGAGCAACCTGTCAAGCGGACTCTACCTCTACAGACTGCATACGCAGACTGGAAGCCTGACTCGCAAAATGACGCTCCTTAAATAGAGCTTCCACACCATTATATTGTAGTGACGCCGGGTTCCTTACACGGGGAACCCGGCGTTTTTCTACTCTATTACCATGACCGAATCAGACCAAGCCAACCTGTCGGGGATTCAACGCCTCTCACCATTCCTCCCGCTGCTTGGGTTGCTGGGGGTATTGTTTTGCTTTTTCGTCAGTCTAGAGCTCATGGGCACTTCCATGAAGCTACTAGGAGAGGGGTTTGCTGAACAATTGGTCCGTACAACAAGCAATCCCTTCATCGCCCTCTTTATCGGTATCCTTGCAACTTCTCTTGTACAAAGCTCTTCTACAGTAACCTCATTGGCGGTATCTGCCGTGGCTGGTGGAGGACTCACTGTCGCAGGTGCCATCCCGATCGTGCTTGGAGCCAATGTGGGTACCAGTGTAACGAATACCATTGTTTCGTTGGGCCATATTGGAAGAAAGGACGAATTCGGCAGAGCCATGGGCGCTGCTACTGTACATGATTTTTTTAATCTACTGGCAGTCGTAATCTTTTTCCCCCTGGAGTTAATCTTTGGATTTCTGTCCAAATCGTCTGCTGCACTTGCCGCCGGGGTTACGGGTGTAGGCGGAACTGAGTTATTTGATTTTGTTGGTGTGATGACTGCGCCGATAGTGAGTGGCCTAGTTGCCTTGATGCTGGACTCAGGCGTGTTGGTCCTGATACTAGGTGTTCTACTCCTGTTCTTCTCTCTGCGCTATCTGGTGGTACTCCTGCGCAGACTGTTCCTCGGCCGTTCAGAGCGACTCATCAATAAATATCTATTTGGTCCTGCACCGATTGCGCTCGCTTTCGGTACGCTCGTGACCATCATGGTGCAAAGCTCATCAATCACAACATCAATTACGGTGCCCTTGGTTGGGGCAGGCATTGTAACCGTATCACAAATCTTCCCATTTGTGCTGGGTGCAAACATTGGTACAACGGTCACCGCACTATTAGCTTCGCTCGTTTTGGCGAGTGGAGGCAGTGTCTTGGGAGCCGCTGCTTTGCAGGTAGCACTGGCTCATCTCATATTCAATTGTTGTGGGGTAATCACCTTCCTCCCCTTCCGAACAATCCGGAGAATTCCTGTACGGATGTCTGAATTTTTAGGTATGCTTGTCGTGAAGAACCGTGCTTGGGCGTTTGGATATGTTGCTTGTATTTTCTTTCTTGTTCCGCTAGTAATAATTCTGTTAACACGTAATCTGGGTTCCTGACGGTAATATTCTACAGTGCCCGCCAGAAAATAGCTTTGGCAACCACGGCTAATTACGGACTCCTCGAATACGAATCAGGTGACTTGTGAGCAATTGCCGGTGGTTAGAACGATCATTCCTCAGGTTTGCAGATCTCCGTACGGGCCCTATAAGATGCGCTTTCTGACAGGTATGAATCCCGTGAGTGGTTGTGCCCGGCTGGTAGATGTCACGTGTACATGAGCGAATTCAAGAAACACTCCATTAGCGCCACAAACTACCACCATTCTTCCCGATCACGCAGACCAGTAATATGTGCTATATGGTGGTTTCCATGCCACGCATAAATAACCAGAAAATTCTCACAGGTCCGCAGGCCGTCCTCTGGATGCATAACCTCGCTCTTCCAGTCACGTTTACTCATTGCCCGCATAAGCCTGCACCAGCGAGGATGCAGCGCATCCAGAAGTGCAAGTGATTCTTCAACGGGGCCGTAACGGGCATCAGAGAGATCTGCCCAGGCATCTTGATTATAGGCCTTGATCCTCGGAAAATCCTCTGTCAGCGCCCAACGAAAACGAATGTACGCATTAAGGTGGCTATCCGGGATATGATGCACAACTTGGCGTACAGTCCAGCCATCAGGCCGATAAGGAGTCTCCAATTGACTGTCCGTCAGTCCAACCACTGCCTGACGAAGCAGCATCGGTGCAGATTCAATTTGACCAATGAGTTCGCTGCGCTCTGCATCAGTCAGACTTCGTCCCACCTTGGGAGCACCTATTGGAAAACGTAATGGATCTGGTAGCTTCATGCGAATGCTGCTTTCTGAATGTTATATTCTAAATGTCCCCTTCCCGGGGTCTAAGAAGCACTTCCTCTATGACCGTGCGGGAGCTTAGTTTCCAACTATCAAGCACACAGCGGGCTACGTCTTCGGGTGGCATAAACCGCTCTTCCGGCAGCGTAGTACCATCCCAACTGGGCGTGAGCGTAGCACCTGGCAGAACAGTCGTAACCCGAAGCCCCGTGTTTAACGTCTCTGCACGCACGACTCTCGCGAGCCCCAACAATCCGTGCTTAGCAGCACAGTACGCGCTGGCCCCAGCGTAGGCCTGCTGAGAAGCCACAGATGCCATAAAGAACACATGTCCCGAACCTGCATCAAGCATACTCGGAAGTAACGCCCGTGTTACCATGAATGCCCCAGTCAGGTTTGCTTCAACCTGTTGTCTGAACAGGCTTGGGGTGGTTTCCAGGAACGGCTTCGCAACGAAATGACCTGCATTGTTTATGAGCACATCCGGCGGCCCAAATTCTAAGAGAATCTTCCTGCATGTTTCCTCAACTTGCTCCTCCTTGGTTATGTCGCACACCATAGGCTTCCCCTTCGTCTTCTTCGCAACTGCTCCCAGGCGGCGTACCGAGCGTCCAAGTAAAATAATCTGATGGTCTCCGTCGCTGCGAAACACGTCTGCGATCGCAGCGCCAATACCACTGCTTGCTCCAGTTACTAAGATGTTTGCCATGTGCTGTGAGCGTCTGGTCTCCTCAGGTCAAACAGCAGCGTGCCATTCGGGATCCGGTGTGGCATTTCGGCGTAGATTCATTTTCCAGCATGCCCCATTGTCGTGGACACTATAACGAACATCCCCGCTATTTCGTTTGAGATTGTTAGTGAAAAACTGTACAACACTGAATTCCCTGCTGCTGATTTAGTCGTTGGAATCGGTTCTGGAGGGATTGTACCTGCAGCAATGACTGCACATGAGTTACGCGTACCAATGATGCCCCTGTGGTTGAACTACCGCGATAAGAACAATAAGCCCCGGCATTCATTACCGCAATTGTACCGACCATTCAATGTATCCTCCGAGGTGAATCATATCCTGCTCGTGGATGATGTGGTTGTTTCTGGAAAAACATTAAATGCTGCAATGAAGCTGCTCCCTCCAAACGCCGAGGTAACTACACTTGCGCTGAAAGGATGCGCAGACATCGTACTCTTTGCTGAAATTGAGTCCTGTGTGCAGTGGCCCTGGAATCCACCCCAACATACTATCTGACATTATGAATCGACGAGACTTTGTACAGTGGGCACTGACTGTTGGATCAGCTGCTCTGATTCAGCGGCACATGCCAAACGACAGCGACGAGTTGCCCCGCCGCTCTTTCGGTCGCACGAATGAAGAAGTTACCATGCTTGGCCTTGGAGGCTGGCATATTGGACGAATGAATGAACGGGATGCGCAAGCTACTATAGAAGCCGCTATGGAGGGTGGTGTTCGCTTCTATGATTCAGCGGAGTCATACCAGGGTGGAGGAAGCGAACGTTATTTAGGCAGATTCCTGGTCCCGCAGTGGCGGGACCAAGTCTATCTGATGTCAAAAACAACTGCAACTACGGCTAAGGGCGCGCGGGAGCATCTTGAAGGTACACTACGGAGATTCAACACCGAGCAAATGGATCTCTGGCAAGTGCATGCAATAACCAGTCCACAAGACGTTGATCGGCGAATAGAGGCAGGTGTACTTGATGTAATGGAGCAGGCCCTCGCAGAGGGTAAAACCCGTCACATCGGTTTTACAGGTCATACTGACCCCGCGGCGCATCGCCACCTCCTTGAACAGACTGATATATTCCATGCTGTTCAATGCCCCGTCAATGTAGCAGACGTAAGCTACAAGAGCTTCGTACGAACGGTAATTCCGAAAGTCGTCGAGCGGAATATGGGCATGATTGCCATGAAAACACTTGCAAATGGGGGTTTTTTTGGTGGCTCTAATCATGGACAGCACGGTAATCGGCCACGTGTTGTACCAAACCACTTATCTATCCAGGAAGCCCTGCACTTCGTATGGTCCCTTCCGGTCAGCGTGATCGTTACCGGTCCAGACAATGTTGAACAACTCCGCGAGAAAATTGCCTTAGCTCGGACTTTTATAGGTATGTCAGAGTCTGACAGGAATGAACTCGTTGCACGCATCGCAGACATGGCCGGGCGTGGAGTGGAATTCTACAAGGCATAACGCCGTCTATATTCCAACTAGATTGGATACGATGAAACGAGTGTTAACCTTCATGTTGTTGCTTGTCTCTGCTCAACTTGCAGAAGCTCAGATTGCAGCAACAATTACCGGCTCCATAACCGACTCTACGGGAGCGCCGATTACACAGGCAAATGTATTCATTGCCTCATCAATGGCCGGGACAACTACCGATGACGATGGTGTCTATTACTTGCCCGACATCCCGCTGGGCACATTGCGCCTCGTTGTGTCCCGTACAGGGTACGAATCCGACCATGTTGATCTCTTTGTGCGCGAAGCACGCACTTACACGCAGGATTTTCAGCTTCAGGAAAAAATTTACGAGCTCGGGGAAGTAACGGTATCCACCAATAATCGAAGGTGGCAGCGGCAATTAGAGCGATTCGTAAACATATTTATCGGTGAGAGTCCAAATGCTCAGGAAACCATTATCATGAACCCCGAGGTGCTGGATTTTTCGGGGAGTGGTGGAGAATTCAGGGCACAGGCAAGTGAACCCTTAATCATAGAGAATAAGGCCCTAGGGTATAAACTGACCTACTTTCTGAATGAGTTCATTGCAGAACCAAATAGCTGGCGGTGGGACGGGGAACCACTTTTTGAACAACTGGAACCCTCCAGTCCAGAAGAGGCAGCCCGATGGAGTGCCAAGCGCGACTCGGCCTTCTATGGATCCTTCAGGCATTTCCTTCTCTCAGTCATTAATGATCAGGTAGAGGAACAGGGCTTCAAGATATACTCCCGCCCCGGCTCCAATCAGCGTGTGCTGGATCTACGTGGTAGAGTATCCGGTAACCCGGAGAGCCGTTATCCTATTAAGGCCTCAGATATTATTCGAGCAGGACAATACGATGATGAGCGAATCCTGGATTTTGCGGGCTACATAGATGTGATCTATACACATGAACTGGAAGATGCGGCCTACCTAAAGTTACAACGACGGGCAGGACGGGCACGTTATCAGACTTCACCCATCCGGCTAGATCGCGGACCGACCGTGGTGGATCTTAAAGGGGACACTCAGGATCCTTATGGCGTCACTTTCTACGGCGGATATTTTGCTTATGAGCGTACAGGGGATCAGCTTCCAAAGGAATTTCGCCCATGGACTCAGGGCGAAAGTTTCTAGGAGCTCAACTTACTTGGCCTTGCTTTTACTGAGCAATGCTGCACTCTTCTGTGTAGCATCTGCACAAGATCCTGTACTTACGGGTTCCGTTGCCGACGCAGAATCCGAGCGTTTCCTGCCGAGGGCGCATGTATTCATTGCGTCTTCGATGATCGGAACGACTACCGACAGAGATGGCAAGTTTGTTCTCAAAGGTGTACCCCCTGGGGCGCATCGCCTAGTTGTCACAATGCTTGGATACGAGCCAGTCCATGTCGACACATTGTTCCGGGCCGGAAATCAATACGAATTTGATCTTCACCTCAAGTCTACGACTATTGAACTGGAGGAGGTCGTCGTTAATGCACGACTGGCTCGCAAATGGCAAAGACGGCTGATTAAATTCACACGCCTGTTTCTGGGAGAGACCGAAAACAGCGATCTAACCACCCTCCTGAACCCCGAAGCCCTCAGCTTTACAAGCCGACTTGGCAAACTATCTGCAACGGCCAGCGAGCCGTTGATCATTGAGAACCGTGCACTGGGATACCAAGTCCAGTACTACTTGAAGGAGTTTTTTCACTACGGCAATACGGTCAAGTACGATGGCGAGCCCTCCTTTACGGAACTTGTCCCAACCGACAGCCTCGAAGCTGAGCGCTGGCGAGTCAACAGACAGGCAACTTTTGCCGGATCGCAGCGACATTTTTTACTCTCTGTTCTGGCAGGTCAAGCAGAGGAAGAAGGATTTGAAGTTTATCGGAGGTTCTCACTTGAACCCAACCGCTCAGGGTTTCTTATGGACTCCAACCAATTGCTTGAACCTGGTCCCAGTCCACTTGAAAGAATACTCACCTTCACCGGTGTTCTGGAGATCGTGTACACCAAGGAAACAGAAGACAACAACTTTAAGCAATGGCAGCGTCTACCCGAATGGAGTCGCCCTGGGCCTCAACGTTCATTTATGGAACTGACCTCCGGCCCCACAGCTATTGACAAATCTGGAGAAGTGATTGACCCTTACGGTGTGAGGGTCTACGGTTACTATGCCTTTGAGCGCGTTGCCGACAAGGTGCCAAAAGAATATCGCCCTCCTGATTGGGCGCACAGATAGCTGGAGTCACGACCAATCCTGCAACCATAACGTTTGGCGTTCGAGGATACTCGTGCGGGGAGTAACCACAAAGTCAGATACTCATCAGGAGAAGCCGACGATATCGTATGCGAGCGTGCATTGTGCGTCCATGTTGCCCCCTACTTGCGTCAAAAGCAATCGCCTCATAATTAGTCTTCAGAAGATCCTTCGGATCTCAATCAGCATATGGCGCTGGAGACCGTGGGGCAGGATAACTTTACTGATAAAGAAAATATGAGACAGTACCGTGTGCACGCCGTGTGCTAAATTCAGCGTACAATTACTATTTTTGTTCACAACTTTGTAATTCCCAATTATCCGCTGCCGATTTAGTGCAATAACTGCATGAAACAGTCTCGGAACTATGCCTGATCATCTTCCTTCATTTCCGGAAGGTTGGTATTTCGTGGCCAGTCGCAAGGAAATACTCGAAAAGAAACTGATTGAAAAGACCTGGATGGGCGACAAAATTGTCGCCTGGTGTGATGATGAAGGTCATATCTGCGTAGCGGATGCGTTTTGCCCACACCTAGGAGCTGACCTCGGACCTGAGTCTGGGGGAATAGTTCGCGATGGTTGTCTTGTTTGCCCTTTTCATGGGTTTGAGTTTGATGTCGGCGGTAAATGTGTTTCCACCCCTTTCGCTCCTCCGCCGAAGACTGCACGGCTCAAATTGATTGAAACAAGGGTGATTAATGGAATTGTCTTTGCCTGGTGGGGGATTGGCGGGCGTCCTTCCCAATGGGATCTTCCGGAGGATGAAGAGATTGAGGGCAAGTGGAGTGAGTTATCTTTTCGAACGCTTCGCTTTCCGGGGCATCCTCAGGAAACCACCGAGAATTCGGTAGATCTGGCTCATTTGCGGTACGTGCACGGTTATGACAACGTGTACCGGATCGAACCGCTCATCATAGATGGTACATACCTCAAGAGCAGTTTCCATTTTGTGCGTGCTCAGAAAGTAGCCGGAATAAATATCAAGTTTGACGTTAATGCGAAGGCGCGCGTCTATGGACTCGGGTACTCAAACGTAAAGATCCATGAAAAGTCGATTGATATGCATATAAATTTTTACGTCCTCGCAACGCCCGTTAATGGAAACGAAATTGATATGGTACTAGCCAGTCAGGTAAAGCAGATCCGAAAACCGAAACGAACCATTGCTGGTTTGGGCTTTCTTCCCTTAAATCTTCGCGCTACCCTCATGAACAAATTCATTTTGTTTATGCAGAAAAAGGATGTCCTGGATGATGTCCATATCTGGAAGAATAAGCGATATGTTTTACAGCCCAGACTGTGTAAATCAGACGGCGAAATTGGACGATTCAGGCGTTACTGCAAACAATTCTATCTATGATTTTCAAGATCTGCACGGCGCTGTCAGTCAAATTTATTTCATAAGCTAGAGTCTCGAATCATGGAGGCGGCCGAAAACATGTTCCCTATCTTTAACCACCACTGATCCCTGACTGCATCACGATAATGAATGGTTATAACAGAGTCCCGCCCGAGGCTAATACCCTCGGTGTGATAGACCAGAAGCTGTCAACTACATCTCGCGGGCTGTGTTGACTAAGAATCTTCCAGGTGCTTTGCCAGCAACTTTCGCACTACACACACTCGCTACATCTTCTAACGTAACCGTTGCCATGAGCAGTTGGTCAGCTTCCTGCTCTGATATGAGTGTTTGCAATCGTCCCCAGGCAATAAGTCTATTCCGGACCGGCGCCGTATTTGAATCAATGCCCGCAAGTGTGATTCCCCGAAGAATGAACGGATATACCGTCGTATTCAGCTCAGCACCTGCCGCGTTACCTGATGCAGCAAGACATCCATGAACCCGCACCTGGGGCAGCGCTGCCGACAATGCCACTCCACCGGCAGCATCAACAACTCCATCGTATTGGGCGTGCATTAACGGTCGGCTAGCATCTGTGTTGATCCGATTAATTGTACGTGCTGCCCCAAGCCCTTGAAGCTTGTGCCACAGGTGCGTACTGCCACATGACGCAATGACTGTGTATCCCAGGTTTGCAAGCAATTTGACTGCAATCATCCCAACTCCACCGGACGCGCCTGTAACCAATATCTCGCCGGCAACAACTCCATGATCCTCCAAAGCCATGATACTCAGCATAGCCGTTAGACCAGCCGTACCCAGAATCATACACGTACGCGTGCTCATGCCTTCTGGGATTTTCAGTAGGTACTTTGACGGAACTGCTTGCAGTTGGGTGTATCCACCACTGAAACGTTCTCCCAGCCCTCCACCAGTCAATACTACCCGTTCCCCTGGTACGTATTCCTCCAAATCTGATTCCAAGACGGTGCCCGCCAAATCAATACCAGGTGTGAATGGGAATGGTGCCCTCACAATCTTAGCCTTCCCGGTAATAGCTAGCGCATCCTTATAGTTGACGCCTGAGTATTCTACCGCAACAAGTACCGGCCCATCACCAACTGGCCCGGATACGCGCGCAATTGAACACTGCCCCGGCCCAGTCAAAATCAGTGATTCATGAGTCTGCTTCATTCAATTGCAACTTATTGGTAATCCTGAGTACTATCTAAACGGGAGAAGCGTGCGACCGCAATGCATCCAAGACCAAACGAGAATATACGCTATCGTCTCCGGCTCATGGGTTCCCTCGCGGTGAGTCTGCTGCTGGTCACAATTTGCTTCAACCTCCCCATCACATCAAGCCAACTTCCCAAACCGTGGAACCCACAACTCGGGCAACGTGGCGTGATCGCCGAGCTGCAGCAGTCCACATTCTTACTCCCACCTATTACGGATACAGGTATAATCCCTGGCGGATCCCCTGCCATTGATCCGGCGCTAGCAGCATTACCCGCAGAAATACCCACCGTTCAAACGGATTCCGATTTGGAAAGCGCAGATACCTGGAAAATAGAGACGCAAACCGTCCCCATACTTGAATATGCAGAAATAATGCCCGAAATCCCCGGCGGAATAGGAGCTTATTACATTTTGATTGAATATCCAGAGGAAGCCATAAGCCAAGGGCTTGAAGGAAGTTTGTCCCTAATCTTTACTGTTAACCAGGACGGTACGACAAGTAATATTCTGGTCGAGCGTTCGCTGCATGCCCTCCTTGATTCCGCAGCCGTTCAGGCGTTACGCAGGACGCGTTTCATACCCGGTCGACATCAAGGAGAGACCGCTCGGGTTCGGATGCGTCTGCCCGTACGCTTCCAGCTTATTGAACCTAGCGATTCAACATATTCAGGATAGGTCATCGTCTGAAAAGACTCCGAAGCAATGAGCGGAGAAATCCACGCAACATTCCGGTAATCATTCGCCCCAGATTTGATCCCAGAGACATCAAACTGGTGGATAAGTATACGATGCCCCAAGCCCCAGCGGAATCCCCAGTACCCAGTACAGAAGCAGGAATGCTGTCCAGACCACCAAGAAGGTGATTGAATATGGTATCATGATTGAGGTAAGCGTACCAATCCCTGTCTTCTTGAAATACCTTTGACAATAGACCACTACCAACGGGAAGTACGGCATGAGAGGTGTTATAATGTTTGACGAGGAATCCCCAACTCGATAAGCAGCTTGTGTCAGATCAGGGGAGATCCCTACCTGCATCAGCATTGGGACAAAAATCGGAGCTAGGAGCGCCCATTTTGCCGATGCGGATCCGACGAAGAGATTTACAAACGCAGTTAGCAGGATAATCCCTACTATCGTGATGGAACCGGGCAATGCCAAGGCCTGGAGCACTGCAGCTCCCTTAAGCGCCAGTAGTGCACCGATATTGGAAGAACCGAAAGCATGCACAAACAGTGCACAGAAGAACGCCATCACAATGTAGTAAGCCATGCCATTCATGGCTTTCGTCATGGCGTCAACCATATCCTTTGAGGACTTAAATATACCTGCTATGTAGCCATACACGACGCCAGGAATAAGGAAAAGCAGGAAGATGAGTGGCACAATAGATTGCATTATGGGCGCTTGAAAAGAATTCAACGACCCACTGGCATCCCTGAAAGCCGAATCGGCGGGCAGGAGCGTCAGGATCAGTACTACAATACCCAACAGCATTACTCCGGTCGCCCACCAGAATGCCTTCGACTCTCTTGCGCCAATAGAATCCATCCCCGAGGATTGCTCGGCATCCTCGTCTACAGGCGTATTGTTACGAAGGCGTGGTTCAACTATACGATCAGTTATGTACCAGCCCAGCGCAATGATTACTACGCTGGACGCTACAGTAAAGAAGTAGTTACAAAGCGGGTTGACTAGCATTGCCGCATCCAGGATCTGCGCTGCAGGCTGGGTAAAACCCTGCAGAAGCGGATCCAGGGCGGATGGGAGCGGATTGGCACTGAAGCCACCCGAAACACCCGCAAAAGCCGCAGCAACGCCAGCTAATGGATGTCGTCCAGCGGCTTGAAAAATGACACCCCCCAGCGGAATAACCAATACATATCCTGCGTCAACTGCACTGTGGCTTAGGAGGCCTACCAGAATTACCACCGGAGTGAGAAGCCCCACTGAAGTTTTGGATAAGAGCAGCTTTATTCCTGTGTTGAAATATCCGGCTTCATCAGCCACGCCCACTCCAAGCATTGCTACCAGAACAACACCAAGTGGCGCAAACCCGGTGAAGATGGAAACCATGCGGCTCATAAAGTCCGTAATCGCACTCCCACTCAGCAAATTGTTGATTATAAGAGGTTCCTGCGTGCGTGGATCAATTACTGAGGAAAATGAGACGTTTGACAAAAATGCACTCAAGACCCAAACCACAATCAATAAGAGCAGAAAAAGCATGGAGGGGTCCGGCAATTTGTTGCCGACCACTTCAATGCCACGAAGACTTCGGTCTACGATTCCTCTTGGCTGTTCAATACCGGATTCTGAATTCATCGATTATAGTAAAATGAGATAGGTCAGCTTGGCCACGGCGGCCCGATTAGTCAAGATGTAATCCCGATGCGGATCGAAAAACACCTCATTTGGATTTGCGAAATGATATGCGGTATTGAAAACAAAAAATAGATCACTGCCCGGCGTATGTATCCAGTCTATACGAATATTCGCCTGCAAGTCACGCGTGAAATTGTCATACTGCACCAGCGCGGTTGCGAAAAGTTTTCGATTAACCGCACCCAACAACTCCATTGAAACTGTCGTTGCATCAAATCGCCCATTTACCACGGGAAGATCAATGCGCGAATAGCCAACTCCAGCTTCAAGTTGCAAATGACGCGATTGTCGAAACCCAACCTGTAATTCTAAATCAGTTCGGTTGCCGTTGAAGAATGCCCCGACCGAGGTACCCGCACTTCCAAACAGCCTTCGACTTGAGTCGGTTCGCCCCATCAAGACAAATCGACCAAACGTGTAATCCCCTGAAGGAATGCGTGTGTTTGGTCGGATGTTGAACGGAACTAGTAACCGTTCAAACTCTCTACTATACTCCAAAGCGATATTATCCCGTCTATTGAAAGCCGCACCTGCAGATACCTCAAACTCCTGTGACTGTAGTTCACCCTTCTGACTTTCAATGTATTCATACTCACTTTGAAAAGTGAACTGACGTACGAAGGGAAGCGCATTAAAAGAGACGATTGGAGTGAATTGGGCCCCGCCTGCAATTCGGCGCATATCACGCCGTCTTACAAAACCCAGAGCCGGATGAAAATTTTCTCCCACAGAGGTAAAACTGGCCTCAACTCCATATTTATCGTTCTCGAGTGCGAGGCTGGCATGACCGGCCCCATCATTCTCTATCGGTCCATCATCTGTTACCCTAGTGTACCATGCCTCAAACTCGCTTGCGCTCCAGAAACGATACTGCGCATCCATTCCAAATGCACGGTTTATTCGATCCGGTGCAGCATAATTGGTCAGGATTGCCCCTAACGTTGCACGTGAGCTGAGAGAAGTGCGCAACCGAGCAACCAGATTATTGGTCGACTTTGATCCGAACGTGTCCCCCATCCCCTCACCGGTTTCGATATCCAGTAATCCGATTGAGAATCGTCCAAATTGCCCGGTGGCACGGGCTCCGGTAAGAATCTGATCCCTGAGCCCAATACGCCTGGAAAAAAAGGTCTGCGTAGACCTAGGATTGCCATGCTCAAACAGGCCGCTCCGCTCAAGGAAAAATTCTCGTTTCTCGGGAAAGAAAAGGCTGAATCGAGTCAAGTTGAGTTGAACATTATCCGCTTCTACCTGTGCAAAATCCGTGTTAACTGTAAGATCAAGGGTAACATTGCTCGTTATCCCATACTTGAAATCTATACCAATATCCCGCTCAAAAGTCGTGGGGAGATTGCTGAGCTTAAAATCCTCGCGCGTCTGCTGAATACCTGTGATAACATAGGGTTTTATCTCTATGTTCTTACCCCGACGGATGTCACGCAAGCCTCTTAGTACTCCGTACTGAGATACAGCGCTGAGCACTCCAAATTGACCACCGAATTCAAGACCAATGGGCGGCCATATTATTCGCTCATTCTTTCGGTTGATCATACGTGAAAGCATCAGACCAAAATCAACCGTTTCACCCTTGGGAAAGCGCAACTGTCGGAAAGGGATTGACACTTCCATGGTCCAACCATCCTCATTAATCTGCGTCTCACTCCGAAATACCGCGTCCCATGAAAAACTGTCTAGCGTGAGTCCCTCATCCGTGATCGTCGCATCGTCCTGGGTGCCAAGTGCGTTCATCTCGAACAAGTATGCATTGCGTTTATCGAGATACGTATCCAGAGAGATATATGCATGATCATCACGATCATTGCGCCCCCCTCTCTCAAGATTCTTCGCGCGGATTAAATGCGCCTCCTCATCAAGAAATCGAAACGCAAAAAACAGATTGTCTCGATTGTAGGCTATACGTACCTCAGACAGCTCTGTGGGCACCGCTCCCTCATCAGGCCATACCTGTGTGAACTCGGTGACTGGATCAATTTCCGCCCAGATTGCATCATCCAGGATACCATCAATGCGAGGAGCTTCTTCAACGAATACGGGTGTAATCTCCCATTCCTGCGCTACAATTTCCGGACTGAACAACCACGCCTGTGTTAATACAAATACCACACACAATATTGTCCTCCAGTTTCCCCAATACATTTTGCCTGGTCGCATCGGATATATCAATTGGTCTGGTGCAACTATGTCGTCCTTGCTGAAACACTTCTGACTGCCCAATATAATCTCTAATCCCATCACACTTTTGCTTTGTCAGCATTCATACTCGGTCGCGTATCTCCTGCAAGATGAGCAGCTGGAGTTGAGTTACGTCGGAAAAACGGCAGCCATAAAAGGAGGAAAATCAAAAACGCGACCGGTTGCGCCGTTAAGATATACCATGGCCATGGACCCATGAAATCCAAGAGTGACGGCGTATCCGGTTTCGCCATTACATAAAAGTAGTTGGATTCCATGAAGTAGTTGAGTACAAACATTACCACTGCATACATATTCATGGCCACCAAACTACGTAGAACGACAATGAAGCGAGGATAGATGCGCCACACAACAACTACGTAAATGATGTGAAGAACAAGCCCGCAATGAACAATCCAGTAACTTAGAAAGAGAATATGCGGAAATCCTTCGGGACAATTCGGAGTGATCACGCCCTGCCCTGTTCCTCCCAGGATCAAAAAATAAAGCAGTTCGACGAGTCGCGGATGTGGTTTCCAGAACAGAACGGGCAGAAATAATGCCAGTAGATTACACAAATCAAGAGGTAAATCTTCGCGCCAATCAAACTGGTTTGTCAGCAACCTGAATATGGCGGCACTGAGAATACCAAGACTGATAATAATGGCAAGTCCTCGTGCTATCCAGACTTGATTCTGGGGGCGTAACCGATCGCGGGCAAATACAGGTAGCCAGACCGACAGAACAACCAGAACAATGAGCGCTGACAGGTGCTGTGGTCCGAAAAAATCAAATCCTGTGGTCTGTAACAAAATCGCTCTCATGAACTGCTAGGTTCGTACCACAGAATATAAAAGTTGCCCAATCCGACTGATGTTCTCACTATTGCGGGCTGTATTCTTATCTTGCGCCGCTACACGATAGCATTTTTACTGAATGTACAATATCACCGCCAAAACTGAAGCAATTCGTAAGGCTTTTCCTGCACTGCAACGTGCGCACAACGGTTACCCTGTAGCCTACTTTGACGGTCCTGGTGGCACGCAGGTACCTACAATGGTAACTGATGCGATGGTCGATTACCTCCTACACCACAATGCAAACACACACTGGGCCTATCCCTCCAGTTCTGAAACCGATGCCATACTTGATAACGCTCGCGTAGTCTTCGCTGATTTTCTTAATTGTCGCCCGACAGAGGTAGTATTCGGTCAGAACATGACTACGTTAACGTTTCACCTGGCCCGTTCGCTGGGACGTCAATGGCAACAGGGGGATGAAATAATTGTCACAGACCTTGATCATCATGCAAACATTGACCCATGGCGAGACCTGGCCAATGAGCATGGTTTTGTGATACGCTCAGCGAGGTTTGATACCAGAACCGGTCAACTGAACTTGGATCATCTTGAACATTTGGTCAGCAAACGCACTCGATTGATCGCAATCGGTGGTGCATCGAATGCATTGGGGACCATCAATGATTTGCAGACGGTTATCAACCTCGCAAGCCGATCCAATGCGCTGTCATTCGTAGATGCAGTCCATTACGCTCCGCATGTACTCTGTGATACTAAAGCACTTGAATGCGATTTTTTGACATGCTCACCATACAAGTTCTATGGACCACACGCTGGTGTGCTATACGGAAGGCAATCATTGCTGCAGAATTTGAACGTGCCTCGCCTTGCACCAGCAGGTTCAACTGCACCTGAGCGCTTGGAAACTGGGACCCTTAGCCATGAAGCTATTGCCGGTTCTGCGGGAGCAGTAAATTTTCTTGCGTCGCTCACTCCAATTGAACCTCGACGTGCAGCATTAAAGGCCACCTATCAGGAGCTACATGAACGTGGACAGCATCTCATTACGCGGCTTTGGGAGGGACTGCACAGAGTTCCGGGCGTTGTGTGTTACGGCCCTCCACCATCCGATGCACGTACTCCAACGGTCAGTTTCACAATTCGGAGATTAACGTCCGAGGAAGCCTGCCGAAAATTGAGTGACTACGGATTGTTTCTTTCTCATGGTGATTTCTACGCAAGTACTGTAGTCTCGCGTCTGGGAGTTGAAGGACTCATCAGAGCGGGTGTTGCTTGCTATACGACCGAAGAGGAGATTGATCGCCTCCTCATCGCTGTGAGACAAATCTCGAAGTAGTTGGATCTAGAACCAATTTCACATTACTATGGGTAAGTTTGGATCGTTTGTGTCCAGCGTCAAACCAGGTTTTATAAAGAAGGTCTGGGCAATATCTGCGTCCTCAAGTATCGAATCCAATCCGCATCGACATTCTGACTGGAATCGCGCTCCCCTGATGGCTGCCCGGCTTGAATTTTGCATGGTTTGTAATAACCCGCATGGCTTCCTCGTCACATCCACCTCCAATGCCTTCAAGGACTATGGCATCGCGAATATTACCCTCCTCGTCTACCGTGAATTGCACAATCACCCACCCTGCAATCCCGGCTTGGCGCGCGGCTTTTGGATATCTTACTTCACGTAGCAGTGTTCTAATGCCTCCAATGAGCTTCGGTGGCTCATCAGGGCTTATGAAGGCTGCTAGATCTTCACTGTGTCTTATTCGTATCAACCCCCGCTCTACCTCGCCGTCCGGCATGGTGGCATAGCTATAGAAGGTCTCCCCGGCCGTAGCAAACTGCGCCCGTGCCGAATCTGCGGCAGGATTGAAGACCGAGAACTTGCGGGTTTGCTCAACCTTGAATTCACTGGCGTTATCATGGATTTCCATGTGCAGAACGTAAATGCCAGAAACAAGAGCAGACAAATCAAAAGTTCCGACCAGGACATCCGTTGCGCGCACTGCTCGGCTTGAACGCTTCTGCAAGCCCGTGATGGGCGCCGGCCTGTTCACCTCGGAAACGTATAAAAGCAGGGTATACTCGTCCGTATCCGAAGCTGCGCATGCAGTATTGTATGCCTCCGCGTAGTAGAAAAGATTAGCAGCTCCCTCACCGTACAGTTGGCTCGCATTCGGTCGTATGTAGAGCCCGTTCTTGTAGAATGGATCCTCTCTATCCTGTGAAGGAGTAATCCTGGAAGCCAGTGTTATATCTGAAAGTGTACAGCTGTCCTGCTGATCAAAGTCCGGTATGGTTACATCTCGGCTTGCCTGCACTGGATCCTGGCCCACCAGAGGCATGGCTATTCGCAGCTCGTACTCACCGGGTACAACGGTTAAGCGAACTTGACGCAAAAACACTTGCCCTTCTGTAATCACAGTCGGATCCATCACAGCAAACTGCAGATCCATATGCTGATCCCATACAACACGTTCCGCAGATTCAGCCTGATCCGTATCGGAGGATCTAAGCAAGCTTAGCCCGAGCGGAATCGTAGAGATGTAAAGCGAATCAACGGCTTCATACGTAAGTTTGCTCGCCTCGAACGCCATATAGAGCTCAACCAGTGACTCCTGTTCGTCATAAGCGAACGACGCGTAATCAATATCAATCTGTGGAGCCTGTTGAGCTGAACTGCCAGCTCCGAAAAACAGTAAGCCCAAGAGGGGAATCAAATAACATATTCTGTTCATGAATCCTCTCTCCTGTTGTGAAAAAATCCCAAACCAACCACGCTTGTATTCCCACCTACCTTGCGCGCATCAAGTGGGATTACACGTCCCCGGCACTTCTTGTAAAGGTACACCCAAAAACCATCCTAAACACCTCGCAGCATGGAGAAGAAACCCATTAAATAAACAGAATTCCCGTTTGTCAAAATAGGTGTCCTTAACGGACAAGGAAGAATCATTGGAGAATGTATAGCTGAGAACGCCCTCCCAGCCTGAATATAAGTTGCATCGACATTCTGACTGAAACTGGTCTTCCCTGAGAGATACCTGGCTTGAATTTTGCGTACTCTGTAATAACCCGGATGACTTCCTCTTCAAGTCCGCCTCCAAATTTGTCATGGATCATAATATCGCGAACATTACCCTCCTCATCTACTGTGAAATACACAAGCATCGTTCCTTGAATCCCCGCTCGTCTTGCGGCTTCCGGATATCTCATATTACGTTGCAATGCGCGGATACCCCCAATGAGCTCTGGCAACTCATCAATATACCAGAGGTCCGCAATATCTTCTGCATGTCTGATCTTTATTAGCCCTTGCTCTTTCTCTTCCTCTGATACAATTGCATAATCACTTAAGTAGGATATTTCCATGGCATGAAGAATCTGTCTCCGTGTTGAATCTGCAGCAGCATTCAGAATAAGGAACTTGCGGGTTTGTTCAGTCTTGGATTCATTGGTCTCGTCAAGAATTTCCATGTGCAGATTATATAGACCAGAATTAAGAGTAGACAAATCAAATGTACCAACAAGGACATCTGTTGGCCGCACTTCTCGTTTCGAGTGTTTCTGTAAACCCGGAATGGGCTCTGATTCACTTAATTTGGAAACGTATATAAGCGTAGTGTATTCGTCTGTATCCCGAGCTGTGCAGGCAGTATTGTAGGCCTCTGCATAGTAGAAGAGGTTAGTAGCTCCCTCGCCGTACAGCTGGTTAGCATTTGGACGTATACGGAGTCCGTTCTTATAGAATGGATCCTCTCTATCCTCCGAACGAGTAATTCTGGTAGCCAGCGTTATGTCTGAAAGTGCACAGCTATCCTGCAGACCGTAGTCTGGTATCACTACATCACGGCTTGCCTGTACTGGATCTTGGGCAGACAAAGGCATGACTATTTGCAGTTCGTACTCACCGGGCGCGACAGTTAGCCGGACTTGACGCAAAAACATCTGCCCTTCTGTAATCAAAGATGAATCCACCACAGCAAACAGCATATCTTTTTTCTGCTCCCATACAACACGTTTTGCAGATGCATTCAGATCCGTATCGGAAGAACTAAGCAAGCTCAGTTCAAGTGGAATCGTAGAGGTGTAAAGCGAATCACCGGCTTCGTAAGTGAGTGTGCTCGCCTTGACCGCTACATAAAGCTCAACCAGTGACTCCTGTTCGTCATAAGCGAATGACGCGTAATCAATATCAATCTGCGGAGCCCATTGTGCTGAACTGCCAGCTACGAAAAACAGTAACCCAAAGAGGGGGATTAAATAACATATTCTGTTCATGAATCCTCTCTCCTGTCGCGAAAAACTTTCCCACATCAGCCACACTTGTTTCTCCCGTCCACCGTACGCGAGTCAAATAGAATTACAAATCCCCCGGCACTTCTTGTAAAAAGTACACAGAAAAACTATTCTAAACACCCTGCAGCATGGAGAAGAAACCCGTGAAAACCATAACATCGTAGATCGCGTGTGCCCAGGCAACAACGGCAAAACCGCGTATCAGAAAAACTGCATTGAAAATCAAACCGCCAATAGCTCGGTAAACAAACACGCCGAGTTCCCATGGATCACCCATGTTCCCAAAATGATGTATCGCGCTAAAAGCAATCGCACCGACCACTGCGGCCAAAATATACATGAGCACTTTGGCTTTGGGGAAGGCTAGCCGCAACACAAAGGCAAGCCCACCGACAAGCAGAACACGAAAAAACAGCTCCTCATATAAGCCAGCTCCAAGGGAAAGAACCAGCTCCATGACTAGATTCGACTCATTGTGTACCTCTTGTGCAAACATCATCGGTGACATCAACCATTGCGTAAAACCAGAGGTAATGAAAGCGAACAGAATCGCATAAATGGTGCTTTCAAGGATGATAAAACCAGGATACTTGCCATGGAATGTGACATTCTTTTTCCTCTCAATGGCAACAATGAGCGCACCCACAACCAGCACTACACCGAACAGTATTAGCTCATGTGCCAGCCCGAAACTTGGAATGAGGTCTTTTAGCCAGATATCAGCGATAATACGAACCTCCGCCGCCGCGCCACGATTCACCCACACAATCCCTATTTCATAGAGCAACAGGAGCGGAAGTGCCATAAGGAACCCCCATGTTGCGGTTCGCGTGGTCCGGAAATAGCTTGCAAATACACCCGAAGCCGGGGGATCGGTAGATGAGGAATATTCGTCAGTCATCGTCTACTTCCATCAAAGCCTGCTGAAGCTCGGATCGATCCTTCACTTCGTGAAGATCATTACACACCTGGATGCCTTCCTGGTATGTTCGCACTGCATCATCCCGATTGCCAAGCTCCAGATGAAGCTTTCCCAGGTGATAATACACCCCTGTATAGCCGGGAGCCGTAGCCAGGACGGACCTATACCAATTCAGTGCATCTTCCAACCGCCCCCTTTTGTGACACTCAAATCCAAGCGCAAATAACGTAAAAGGATCTGACTTATCATCCTCGTACAACTGCAAAAGCTGTTGTATGCGATCCATTTCGTTCGCTCCGTCCAGAACGCTCAATTCCGTCTATGCAATGCCTGTTGGGAAAAGCAGAGGGCCGGATAGGTACACCTTTTCTACCAGCCTCCGCCAGCACCACCACCACCAAAGCCTCCCCCGCCAAAGCCTCCGCCGAAACCGCCGCCGAAGCCTCCGCCAGCACCAAAACTTCCCCCTCCACCGAAGCCACCGGCTCCACGTCCACTTGCATGTCCCAATAAGAACATCAGTGGAATAATACTGTCGCCATGGTGACGGCGACCTGGTCCTCCTTTTCCGCCACCGCGCGTAAGCATCGAGAAAACAACGAATACCACAGCCATCAACAATAATGCAAGGCCTCCAAAATCCCCCCTTCTGTCTGAGCCCTGCGCTACTGGTAGAAACTCTGCCGTGTACTCCCCTGCTGCTGCAAGCATAAGTGCATCAACTGCTCCAGCTAAACCGGCATAATACCGTCCCTCTCTAAAATTAGGCGTTATAATATCCCGTACGATACGCCCGGCCAGTACATCTGGAATTGCTCCCTCCAAACCATACCCTACCGCAATAAACACGGCACGGTCTTGCTCGCTGACCAGAATAAGTACCCCATTGTCATGCTCAGCCTGCCCTACTCCGAGCGACTGTCCTAATTCGGTTGCATATTCGGCAATATCACGCCCCTCCAATGATTGTATTATGCGAATAGCAATCTGTGTTGAGGTACTGTCCGCATACAGACGCAACGAGAGCGCCAGGCGCTGTTCCTCCTGCGAAGACAGCATTCCAGCTTCGTCAACAACGATCTGGTTCCGTTCCTGGGCTAAAACGCTTCCATGAACCACTACCAGTGCTATCAGAGCAACTGGGACAAACCAGCAAAACCGCCTGTACTTATGAATCAAAATCGACCTCTGGTGCACTCTGGGCATCACTGTCTGCCTCAAACGGGGATCGACGGCTGTGCCCAAACATGCCGGCAAACATGGCTGCGGGGAATCGGCGGATCGCCGTGTTGTAATCGCGCACCACACCATTGTAACGTGTGCGTGCCGTATTTATACGGTTTTCTGTACCCTCCAACTGAACCTGCAAATCACGAAACCCTTCCGTGGCCCGTAGTTGTGGGTAATTTTCACTGACAACCAATAATCTTCCGAGCGCTCCCGAAAGTTGGGACTGCGCCTGCTGGAATTGCGCCAGACCTTCAGGGTCACGTACATCCTCGGCTGATACATTTATGGATGTTGCCCGGGCACGTGCTTCCGTTACAGCCTGTAGCGTTTCCTGTTCAAAGTCTCCGGCTGCCCTCACCGTATTCACAAGGTTTGGAATCAGATCAGCTCTTCGCTGATAGGCAGTCTGAACATTCGCCCAAGCCTCCTCAACCATCTCCTCCTGTCCCACCAGATTGTTGTAGGTTCCGCAACCGGCACAGCCTGCAAACCCTACAAGCAAAACGACAATCAACAAAACTAACGTACTTGTACGACGCATTATCACATCCAAATTAAGCTCTACCGTGCGTACGTCAATCAGGGCTAGTGGTTTCGGCAATAGCATCCAGATACTCCTGTAATATTATACCGGCGGCAACTTGGTCTACAACACCACGCCTGCCATGGAAGGATCGTCCACGCAGCATAATCTTAGCTTCTTCAGATGTATAGCGCTCATCCCAGCGTACGATAGCTACATCTGGCATCTGGTTTAACAAGCGTCGAATATATTCGTCTACCCGCCTGGTTGCACTTCCCTCTGATCCGTCTTCTTCCAGTGGCCAACCAATAACAATAACCTCTAATTTTTCCCGTTGATGGATCGCAACCAGTTTTTCTATTGCAGACGCCGGACTGCAGGTATCCAAGGGTTGCGCGAACATACGCAATGGGTCAGCTATGGACAGACCTACCCGCCGTGTACCATAATCAACCGATACAATACGCGGACGTCTACTATACAACTTATTCCTCAAAACGATATACCCCGCGAACACTTTCAACGCGCCTGATGCGCCCAATCAGGCGCTTGAGATGCTGCAGATCGCTGACATGCAATATGATTGTACCTTCAAAAAATCCGTCCTCTGTTCGTACGCTCATTGACCTTATGTTCGTTTTGAGGTTGCGGGAAATAACCGTAGTTAGATCATGAACAATACCAACACGATCTTCCCCAACCACACGCAGCCCCACAACGAACCGGACATCCTTCTGCCGGCTCCAGGCACAAGACTGAATCCTGTCTGGGTAGTTTACAAGTAAATGAGCGGCATTTCGGCAGCCTGTACGATGAATATTGATAGAACCTGCTCTGCTTGTATAACCGAATACCGCATCACCAGGAATTGGGTTACAGCAGGAGGCATACACCGTAGCTAAGCCCTTTATGCGTTCCCCATTGATAAGTAATGTTTCCGCTCCTTTATACTGGGCAGTTTCTCTAAATGTGATAGTAGACTCCGTTGGAGTGTCTATATCAATGGATTCCGGCGTGTCCCCTGTGCGCACATACTGAATCAAATCCTGTACATCTAAAAAGCCCGAGGCAATCTCATAGAACATCTGGGCCAACGTCGAATATTTGAACTGGGCCGCCAGACGTACCAGCTCTTCTTCTGAGACTGACAGCTTGGCCCGCCTCGCTTTCTTTTCCCAGAGCTGACGCCCATACCTTACCGCTGCTCGCCGCTCTTCGTTAATTCGATGCCGGATTCGGCTGCGGGCCTTGTGAGTAACCACAAACTTGATCCAGTCTGGATTGGCGGTTACCTTCTTGGACGTAATGATTTCGACCTGATCCCCGCTCCTCAGCTTATAGGAAAGCGGCACCATTTTGCCATTGACCTTGGCTCCAATACAATGAAAACCAATATCCGTGTGAATCTGAAACGCAAAATCCACCGGGGTTGCGTTTTTGGGCAACGTTTTCAGATCCCCCCTCGGAGTAAAGACATAAATTTCGTCCGTATAGAGATCCAAGCTGAATTCCTGAACGAACTCAGTGGCCTGCTCACTATCGGGATTCTCCATCAAATCATGGACCCAGTTCAGTAACTGATCCATTTTCGTATCCGTCTTATCCACTCCTTCTTTGTACTTCCAGTGTGCCGCCATACCACGCTCGGCGATCTCATCCATCTCTTCCGTGCGTATCTGTACCTCTATGCGGCGACCATCAACATCCAGTACCGTTGTATGTAAACTCTGGTAGCCATTTGACTTGGGCACAGAAATAAAATCCCTGAAGCGCTCAGGAAGCGGTTTGTAGAGATCCGTTATGATGGAATACACACGCCAGCAATCCTCCTTACCTTTTTGCCCACGGGTCTTCAGGATGATGCGAATCGCAAACACATCGTAAATGGCTTCCAGTGGCTTATTCTGCGTCTGCATCTTGCGGAAGATCGAATAGATATTCTTCGATCGCCCCTTAATATCAAACTCGAATCCGTACTCCTGGAGTCGCTCTCGAAGAGGTACGATGAATTGATTGATGTACGAATCACGCTCTTGTTTACTCTCTCTCAGACCAAGTACGATTGAAGAATATTCCTCCGGCTCCAGTACTTTCAAGGAGAGATTTTCTAATTCGGACTTAATGCGTTGCAGACCAAAACGATGGGCTAAGGGTGCAAAGAGCATCAAGGTCTCGGTAGCAATCTTTAGCTGCTTGGCCGGGGGAAGTGATCCAAGCGTCTGCATATTATGCAGACGATCTCCAAATTTCACAAAGATCACCCGCACATCCTGTGCCATCGACAGGATAAGTTTCCGTACATTTTCAGCCTGCCCTAATGCCCGATTGGCATAGATACCACGGATCTTGGTTAACCCATCAATAAGCAGGGCCATCTCTTCACCAAATTCCGCCCTGATGATTTCCAGAGATAAATCAGTATCCTCAACTACATCGTGCAGGAGCGCTGCACCAACACTGACATCATCCAATCGAATTTCACGGACCACGATACGGGCAACTGCGATTGGATGTGCGATGTACCACTCTCCAGACGCTCGTCGATCATTCCTGTGAGCCCAGTAGCTGAGCTTGAAGGCATGCCGAATCATAGCTTCGTCAAACGTCGGCAAATACTGACTGCAATCCGCAATCAATTCTTCAAGTTGCCGCCCATAGGGCTCTTCAACCTTGAAGTCGCGTTCTTTGAGTATGGTTGAAGCTTCGAGCATTAGCCTCGGTTAGTCGTGGACATCTGCGTTTAATATCTGAGTGTACAAACGCAATACAACCCGTTGGGATCAATTCCCTGTCGGATTTAACACGATTCAGGCTTTTGTCGCTCAGACTTTGAATCGCCGAACAACCTCCAATGTGCCGAACTTGACCGCTCGCTCAGCTATAACTGCCAGGTTTATCTTCGACAGGAGGGTCGGATTCTTCAAGAGAGGCTCCCTCATCAATATCGGGCTCGACTGATTCTGTGTACTGCTCAGGGCTCGCCGCTGGCGCCGCTTCCTCATCAGCCAATGTCGTGCTTTGTGCATCTGCGGTCTGACTAGCGCTGCTCCTGCGGCGACGCCCTCGACGTGTTCGACGTCGGCGACGCCGACGTGTCGTCGGTTCAGACTCATTATAATCCACAAGCTCAATAATCGCCATCTCGGCAGCGTCACCCGAGCGTTGCCCTAATCGAAGAACACGGGTATAACCGCCAGGACGGTCGCCCACCTTCTCTGCAACCTCCTCAAAAAGCTCTGTAACAGCCCGCTTATCCATCAAATGACGGAAAACTTCACGCCGATTGTGTGTGGTATCCTCTCGAGCACGCGTGATTAACGGCTCGATATAAAGCCGCAAGGACTTGGCCTTGGTTAGTGTGGTCGTTATTTGTTTATGGCGAATCAAAGCCCCTGACAGCGCCGACAGGGTTGCCTTGCGATGCGACGCCGTGCGACCCAACTTATATCCTTTCCTAGCGTGTCTCATTGCTGATAAGCTAACTGGATTCCGTCGCGGCCTCGCTGCTGGCTCCCGGGATATCCATATTGAATCCTAATCCGCGTTCTTCCAGAGCAATTTTGAGTTCCTGTAACGACTTCGTCCCAAAATTGCGAAACTTCATCATGTCCTGCTCCTCACGTGTAACAAGGTCCCTGATCGTCCTAATGTTCGCAGATTTCAAACAATTCTTTGCTCGAACGGACAGGCTGAGGTCATCTACGGAATCATTCAGCTGATCCGCAACCTTTCGTGCAACTAGATCTGAACGATATTCTTCAAGCGGAGCTATTTCTACGTGTTCCATCGCCGCAAACGGATCAATGTGCTCCTTGAGGATACTAGCGGCCTCCTTCAAGGCACTTTGAGGCATAATAGATCCATCCGTCAAGACCTCCAACTCCAGTCGCTCATAGTCAACGCGCTGCCCCACCCGTGTGGGCTTCACGGTTACCTTTACTTTCTTGATGGGTGTGTAGACCGCATCCATGGCGATAACCCCAATGGGATCAGTCTCTCTCTTGTTCTCGTCTGCCTGAACGTACCTGCGTCCGGTTTCCACACGTAGCTCTACCCCAACATCCACGCCCTCAGAGAGAGTGGCGATATGATGGGAGGGATTAAGTACGCGGTAGTCATTCGTAGCCATACCTATATCCCCCGCCGTCCATGTGCCTGGCCCCTTCACCCGCATAGTAATTATGCCACTCGCAAAATCAGCAGGTTTGAATCGAACCCCTTTAAGGTTCAATATGATGTCAGATACGTCCTCAGTAACACCCTGGATGGTCGAGAATTCGTGCTGTATGCCATCAACCTTTACTGCGGTTATAACCGTCCCCTCGAGGGACGAAAGCAGTACACGCCTGAGAGAATTACCGATGGTTTGCCCGAATCCGCGCTCAAGGGGTTGGATTATAAACCGTGCAAACGTGGACGAAGACTCCTCCGTCAGCACCGTGTCAGGCATTTGAATTCCGTTATTGCTCATACTCGTCAATTTGACTTCAAAATTATCTACAGTCGAACTATTTGGAATAAAGCTCCACGATCAACTGCTCCCGAATATTCTCTGGGATATCAGAGCGCTCAGGAAAGTCCAGAAATTTTCCGCTCAATGTCCTTCGGTCTGCTTCCAGCCACGAGAAGGCTCGTCTGTTTTTCTTCACATTTTCAACAAAGGTGCGATTGTGCCGACTTCGGGGGCGAACCGAAACAATATCACCTGGACGTAGCTGGTACGAAGGAATGTTCACGACCTGCCCATTAACCATAATGTGTCGGTGAGTAACCATCTGGCGCGCCTGGCGCCTGGTGGCAGCAAAGCCAAACCTGAAAACGGTATTATCCAAGCGTGCTTCCAGGAAGCGCAGCAAATTTTCACCCGTAACCCCTTTCTTGCGAGCCGCCTTCTCGAAAAGGTTTTTGAACTGTCGCTCCAGAACACCATAAATGTGCTTTGCCTTCTGCTTTTCTTTCAGCTGCGTAGCGTACTCGCTTTCGCGTCGCCGCCGTTTCTGACCGTGCTGGCCAGGCGGGTTCGGCTTGCGCTCGAGTGATTTACTTGGACCAAAGATCGGTTCGTTGAATCTCCGCGCGATCTTTTGCTTTGGGCCTCTGTAACGGGCCATGTCTGTTTATCTCTTGTCAGTGAATGAACAGGTTAGACTCGACGGCGCTTGGGTGGCCGACATCCATTGTGCGGGATTGGAGTTATGTCGCGAATCGACGTAATATCCAAACCTGAAGTGTTCAATGCTCGGATCGCAGATTCCCTCCCAGAACCTGGTCCTTTTACGAACACATCCACACGCTTCAACCCCAAATTAACGGCCTCTGTGGCCGCAGTCGTTGATGCGACCTGCGCAGCGTACGGCGTACTCTTGCGAGATCCCTTGAAGCCCTCTTTGCCGGAAGAAGACCACGATATGCAATTGCCGTACTGGTCTGTAACCGTGACAATAACGTTGTTGAACGTAGCACGGATAAAGACCATACCGTTCGACTCGACCAATACCTTTTTCTTCCCAAACCGACCACTGCGGCCTTTGCGTACCTGCCTTTTCGCCATAATTGCGTGTGATTGCTGTAACTACTTACGCGGTGCTTTCTTTTTACCCGCCACCGTCTTCTTGCGGCCTTTGCGCGTTCTGGCATTAGTCTGTGTTCGCTGACCACGTACAGGCAGTCCGCGCCGGTGTCGCAATCCGCGGTAGCAACCAATATCCATCAGCCGCTTCACATTCATCTGGACCTCGGACCTAAGCTGACCTTCGACCACATAATGATCTTCGATCAAACGACGAACCTTTTTGGTCTCTCCCTCCGTCCAGGTATCGGGATGTTTTTCGGGATCCAGTCCAACCCGTTCCAGTATCTCAACTGCGCGGGACCGCCCAATTCCATAAATGGTCGTCAGCGCAATCTCACCGCGCTTTTTCGGCGGCACGTCAACTCCTGCTATTCGAGGCATACAATACTATCCCTGTCGCTGCTTGTGCTTCGGATTCTTCTTATTAATAACATAGAGGCGGCCTTTGCGCCGAACGATCTTGTCGTCCGCGCTCCGCTTCTTTACACTAGCCCTTACTTTCATTAAAAGATTAGCTCAATTTTTCAGGCAAAGAACAGTGGTACGCACATTTGCCCAAACGGGTTCCTATCTATAGCGATACACGATACGCCCTTTCGTAAGGTCAAAAGGAGATATCTCAACTTTGACGCGATCACCAGGAAGGATCTTGATGTGGTACATCCGCATTTTTCCGGCGAGAAAACCGAGAATGGAATGCCCGTTTTCAAGACGGACCCTGAATTGCGTGTTCGGCAGCGCGTCTGTGACTTCGCCGTCAAGTTCAATGGGTTTTTGCTTAGCCATACGATAATGCTGTCATCCTATATGGAGGCGTAGTGATTTCTTCAATATATTCAAATGTGGTAAGTACATCCGGTCCGCTTGGGGTTATACAAACCATATGCTCATAATGCGCCGAGGAACTTCCGTCGGCTGAGCAGATCGTCCATCCGTCCGAATCCGTATACACTTCGGAAGTCCCCAGATTGATCATCGGCTCTATGCATAATACCATACCCGTCCTGAGCCGACGCCCCCTGCGGGGTGAGCCGATATTTGGGACATGAGGGGGTTCATGCAATTTGCTGCCAATTCCATGTCCGACGAGTTCCCGCACAACCCCCAATCCATGGGTTTTGCAGTGTCGATAAATGGCCGCACCAATATCCCCAATATTGCCATGTGGCGTAACTGATGCAATACCCAGCTCCATTGCCTCATAGGTTACCGTGCAGAGCTGTACATCCTCGGGACTAAGATCACCAACGCCAAATGTATATGCGCTGTCGCCGAAATAACCGTTCAATTTCACCCCACAATCTACAGATACCAGATCACCCTGACGGAGCATATAGTCGCCTGGAATTCCATGGACGACAGCGTCATTGATAGATATGCAAAGCGAGGATGGGAATGGCGGCAGTGATGCCATACGATAGCCTTTGAATGCCGGTTCTGCACCATGGCTGTAAATAAAATCCTCAGCTATTCGATCCAGGACCGACGTCCTTACACCTGGGCAAATGTGCTTGGCTACCTCCGCCAATGTGCGGGAAACCAAGTCAGCACTTTCGCGAAGCAGCGCTATTTCGTGAGATGTCTTTATTACACTCATCAACGTGACCGACCTCGAATGCGACCGCTCTTCATAAATCCATCGTAATGACGCATCAGCAGATGGCTTTCGACTTGTTTAAGTGTATCCAAAGTTACACCAACCATTATCAAGAGGCTCGTGCCTCCAAAGAATTGGGCAAATTGCTGCGTTTCCGTCAAACCAAGTTGTACAGCAAATGCAGGAAGGATCGCCGCAAAGCCGATAAATAACGACCCCGGCAAGGTCACACGAGTCAGGATCGCATCAATGAATTCACTCGTTTGCCTGCCCGGCCGGATCCCAGGTATAAAGCCCCCTTGTCGCTTCATCGTATCGGCCATCTCTTTCGGATTGACTGCAATTGCAGTATAAAAATATGTGAAGAACACACATACGAAAAAGAAGATGATCGAATAACCCCAACTGGTGAAGTCCAGGAAGAGAGCACCAAAACGCTGCATAAACTCGTTGTTCGGCGCGAACTGTGCAATCGTACCAGGCACAAACATGATTGACTGTGCAAAAATGATGGGCATCACACCCGCTGCATTCACACGTACCGGCAGGTATTGTGTCGTTCCCCCATATACCTTGCGTCCAACTACACGCTTAGCATACTGAACGGGAATGCGCCGCGTACCCTGTGTCATCAAAACAACAAATGCAGTAACAACAACCAGAACCCCGATCTCAAAAAGTACCAGGAAAGCATTTGCAGATTGCCGTATTTCGTTTATAAACGCCTGCGGTAGAAAGGCAATGATTCCGATCGTAATAATGAGTGATATCCCGTTGCCGATGCCGCTCTCGGTAATGCGTTCCCCAAGCCACATCACAAACATCGTCCCGGCAGTGAGGACGATCACGGTGCTGACTATGAAAAAGGATTGCGGGACCTCGATTGCCTGCGGGACTGTTCCCCATAAAAACAGGCTATACCCGATAGATTGCAGCGCCGTGATACCCGCGGTACCATAGCGGGTAAGCTGGGTAATCTTGCGGCGGCCCTCTTCCCCTTCACGCTGAAGCTTCTGGAAATAAGGTACCGCTGCGCCTAATAGCTGGATTATGATTGATGCCGTGATGTACGGCATAATTCCTAACGCAAACACTCCTGCCTGAAGGAAAGCTCCACCAACGAAGAGGTTGAAGAAGCCAAACAAATTGTTGGGATCTCCCTGTGCAAATGCATCCGTGAGTGCCGTAGCATTAATGCCAGGCAGAGTCACATAAGCCCCAACCCGATAAATGACCAGGATGCTAAGAGTATAGATAATGCGTTTGCGCAATTCATCAATCTTCCAGATACTGCGCAAACTGTCGGCAATTCCCGCCATTCGGAGGTCGCTCGGCTGAGTTTAGTTGGCTGATAGGCGCGTGATCGTTCCGCCTGCTGCTTGAATTTTTTCTTCTGCTGACTTACTGAAGGCATGAACCTCTAAGTTCAGCGCCGTCGTCAGTTCACCATCTCCAAGAATCTTGACGCGATCATTTTTTCTGATCAAGCCCGCTTCAATCAATACTTCCGGCGTGATCGGAGCGTCCGAATCAAGGGTTTTCTGTTCAATATGCGCTTTAAGCTGTGCCAGATTCAATACTTTGTACGACACCCTGTTCGGATTCTTGAACCCGAACTTGGGTATGCGCCGCTGGAGTGGCATTTGGCCGCCTTCAAACCAGGAGGGCATGCGATGATTACCTGTGCGGCTCTTTTGCCCTTTGTTCCCTCGTGTGGAGCTGTGCCCACCCTTGCCAGATCCCACGCCTCGCCCCAATCGCTTATTGCGTCTTGTTGCACCCTTTGCTGGCTTTAATGTACTTAGGTTCATGCGCTCGACTTTGTTTCTTGTCCTTCAGCAATGGTTTCTTCTACGTGTATCAAATGCGATACCTTACGAAGCATACCCCGGATTACAGGGGTATCCCGGTGGGTCACTGTATGGCGTATACGGCGCAATCCTAGAGCCTGGATCGTCCGGCGTTGAAGATCAGATGAGCCAATCAGGCTCCGTGTCTGAGTAATTTTGAGTGACATGAAAGTTTCTATCCTTCAAATACACGGCTCAACGGAATACCACGCCGACGCGCCACCTCGAGAGGGTGCTCAAGACTTCGTAGTGCATTCATGGTCGCTGCCACCTGGTTGTGCGGATTGCTGCTTCCAAGTGATTTAGAAAGCACATTCTTGATCCCCACACATTCAAGTACAGCACGGACACCTCCCCCTGCAATCACACCCGTACCCGGTGATGCGGGTTTGAGCAGCACACGCCCGGCGTCTTTCTTACCAATCACACGATGTGGAATTGTACCATTCTTTGTAACCGGAACAGAGATCAAATGCTTTTTGGCATTTTCAGTCCCTTTCTTGATGGCGTCTGCAACCTCATTTGCCTTTCCCAGACCTGCACCTACATGGCCCTCGCCATCTCCAACTACGACGACTGCATTAAAAGAAAATCGCCTTCCCCCCTTGACCACCTTAGCGACACGTTTGACCTTGACCAGACGATCAATCCATTCGGTCTGGTCAGCAGTCTCACTACTACGGTTACGCTGATGTTGTTGCGTCTTTTTCATTCAGTATCAGATTCCCTATATATCCGTCAAAATTTCAGTCCTCCTTTGCGTGCACCTTCGGCCAGCGAGCGAACACGACCGTGGTAACGATAGCCGTTGCGATCAAAGATTGCTTGACTGATGCCACATTCCGCCGCACGTTCTGCCAGACGTTCCCCAACAACCACCCCCGCATGCGTCGGTGAGTCGGCTTCATGACCCTTGTCCAATGTTGATGCCGATGCGAGCGTCCGACCGCTAACATCGTCCACCAACTGTGCATATAGGTTACGGTTGCTCCGAAACACAGTCAATCTTGGGCGGTCAGCTGTACCGCGTATTCTGCGACGAATGCTTCGCTTGGTACGAAGCCGACGCACACCCTTGGCTGATATTATTTTACGAGTTGCCATATCTCCTATAGATCACTGTTTAGAAGCAGTCTTGCCGGCCTTCCTACGCACATACTCATTGATGTACCTGATCCCTTTGCCTTTATACGGCTCCGGTGGACGAAGAGAACGAATTTTTGCAGCAACCTGCCCAACGGCCTGTTTATCAATACCGGATACGGTAACTTTCGGGGTACGACCACGGCCGCCTCCCTCTGCTTCAACGGTTACGTTATCAGGAGGAACAAAGTAAATTGGATGGGAATGTCCCACCGCCAGCTCCAGTACGCCGTTGTTAACCTCCGCACGCGTGCCAACTCCAATGATTTCCAATCGCTTCGTGAACCCCTTGCTAACCCCCATTACCATGTTCGCCAATAGCGATCGATACAGACCATGCATAGCACGGTGTCGTTTCTGATCCGTAGGTCTCGAAACACTGAGTTCGCCTGATTCCTGAGAGAGTACCAGATTGGGCGGCACCTGGAGATGCAACACACCTTTGGGGCCGGTAACTGTCACAGCGTTCCCACTGGAAACATCAACCTTGACTCCCTCGTCAATCACTATGCTTTGTCTGCCAATCCTTGACATCAATAATTTATTCTAAAACACATGTGCTAGTACTTCACCACCGACACGGGCGCGTTCCGCTTCCTTGTCCGTCATTACCCCTCGTGAAGTGGACAGTATTGCAACACCAAGACCGTTCTGGACACGGGGTAAGTTATCCGCTTTCGCATATACGCGCAGTCCCGGTTTGGAAATCCGATTCATCGAACGAATTGCCCCCTTTCCGCGGTGATCGTACTTGAGAAAGATCCGCAGCAATCCCTGATTGCCATCATCTACATTCAAAAACCGGGTGATGTATCCTTTGTCATTAAGGATTTGTGTGATCGCCCGTTTTATTCTGGATGCTGGTATATCCGTATATCTGTGCCCGGCCATTTGTGCATTACGCAGCCGCGCCAGATAGTCACCAACCGGATCCGTGATCACTCCCATTCTAATTACCAACTTGATTTACGAATTCCTGGAATCTTGCCAGCCCGGGCCATATCACGAAAAGCAATCCTCGAAACACCATACACCCGGATATAACCACGCGCGCGCCCCGTGAACTGACACCTGTTACGCAACCGTGAAGGGCTTGCATCACGCGGTAGGCGCTGCAGGGCTTCGTAATCCTTGCTGTCCCGCAGCTCTGCCCTGCGCTCGGCATACTGCGCAACCATACGCTCACGTTTCTTTTGACGGGCTATAACACTCTTCTTGGCCATGAACCTTCTTCTTTTTCGTTATCGGTTGCCTTCTCCGCGGCGCACAAATGGCATCCCCAACTCCTTGAGCAACGCAAATGCTTCTTCATCCGAAGGCGCGGTGGTTACGAACGTAAGCCCCAATCCGGATATACGCTCAATCTGATCCACGTTGATCTCCGGGAAGATAATTTGTTCCTTGATACCCAGCGAATAGTTTCCTCGTCCATCAAAACTGCCATCAGGCACACCTCGAAAATCCCTTACACGCGGAAGCGCCAGTGTAATCAACCGATCAAGAAACTCCCACATCCGGTCTCCACGAAGCGTTACGCTCGCCCCAATCGGCATGCCCTCGCGCAGTTTAAAGTTCGAGACACTCTTGCGTGCACGCCGCACAGCCGGCTGCTGACCAGTAATACGCCGTAACTCATCCACTGCACCGTCCAAAAGCTTTTTGTTCTGGGTCGCCTCCCCCACCCCCTTATTAACGGTGATTTTGACCAGCCGTGGAACTTGCATACGGTTCCTGTAAGAAAACTTCTTACTTAGCCGATCAATGATTTCAGATTTGTAACGCGCCTTCAGACGCGGCTCATATTGTGCCATTGCTCTAGTTCAACTCCTCTCCTGTCGTTTTCGCATAACGCACCCAGCGTCCCTGACCGGTGTCAATATCCTCAATTCGCTTACGCCCAATTCGTGTAGGATCACCATTACTGTCAATAGGCTGGACATTGGAGATGTGAATGGACATTTCACGCTGCACTCGACCACCCTGCGGATAAGTCTGATCGGGACGTGTATGACGGATCCGAAGATTAACGCCTTCCACAATCACACGCTCTCTTTCTGGAAATACACGAAGTACTTTCCCCACGTATCCCCGTCCTCGCGCAGGACTTCCTTTGGAAGCCGAAATATCCTTCGTTAGCATCACCATGTCGCCTTTCTTGACATGGGGCTTCCTTGTTTTTCTTTGTGATTGAGCCATTACTCTTGGTTCCTCTAAATGACTTCCGGTGCCAGGGAGACAATACGCATGTACTGTTTCTCGCGTAGTTCCCGCGCGACTGGCCCGAAGATCCTCGTACCCCTGGGTTCTCCCTGGGCGTTTAGCAGAACGGCTGCATTCTCATCAAATCGAATGTAGGATCCGTCTGTCCGACGTAATTCCTTGCGGGTACGGACAACGACTGCCCGGGAGACATCTCCCTTCTTAACGTTCCCGCCGGGGATAGCAGATTTTACGGATACCACAATCCGGTCTCCAACCCGTGCATAACGCCGACCACTTCCACCGAGCACGCGGATGCAAAGGACTTCCTTAGCACCACTGTTATCGGCAACGGCCAGTCTGGACTCCTGCTGTATCATCGGTTTGACCTATTTCGCGCGTTCCACAATTTCCAATAGACGCCATCGTTTATGCTTGCTCAGCGGCCGCACTTCAGCCACTCGAACCATATCTCCCTCCTGAGCCTCTTCCTTCTCGTCATGAGCGAAGAGCCGGCTGGTTTTCTTGATAAACTTGCCATAAATCGGATGCCGTACTTGTCTCTGAATGCCAACCACAATGGTTTTGTCCATCTTGTTGCTGACAACAATACCCGTACGTTCCTTACGCGAAGATCTCTTAAGCTCACTCATTTTGATTTATGCTACGCAAGTTGCTCCTTGAGAATTGTTCTCAGACGCGCAAGAAAGCGACGTTTTTCTCTGAGTATCATTGGGTTTTCCAATTGGGCAATTGCATTCCTGAATTTCAACTCAGACAGTTGCTCCTCTTCTTCGCGGATGCGCTCTTCCACTTCCTTTGTGCTAAGCGCTCTCACTTCCGGGGCTTTCATCATCGGTTAATTCTCCACGTAGTCAGGCCGCACGACAAATTTTGTCTTGATCGGCAGTTTTTGTTGTGCCAGGCGCATGGCTTCTTTTGCAAGTTCAACGGGAACTCCTCCACCGACCTCAAAAAGGATACGACCCGGGTGAACCGGAGCCGCCCAATGATCAATGGCACCTTTACCCTTGCCCATTCGAACCTCTGCAGGCTTGCTGGTAATTGGTTTATCCGGGAATACTCGGATATACACTTTGCCCACACGCTTCATTCGCCGTGTCATTGCAATACGGGCAGCCTCTATCTGTCGACTGGTTATCCGTCCCGGCTCAAGGGCTTTGATCCCAAAATCGCCAAAATTGACCCGGGCACCGCGAGCGGTATTTCCTTTTATCCTTCCTTTTTGTTGCTTGCGGTACTTCGTCCGCTTAGGCATCAACATGATTCCAGTCCCTTTTACCCCTGATAGTTATCTGCGTCCTCCTCCACCTCTACGGGCACCACTCCGGCGCCTACGGCCATCCCGCTTACCTCGACGACGGTCACGGGCTTTACTTTCGCTGCCGCGTCCGCCGGCATGCATCTGCCGTAACTGCTGACGCTGGGCCTGGACGTTAGGACTAAGGTCTGGGCGCCCGAGTATTTCACCATGGTATACCCAGACTTTGACCCCCGTCGTCCCGTAAATCGTGAACGCCGTCGCTTCCGCGTAATCAATATCGGCCCGAATAGTGTGCAGCGGCACGCGTCCTTCCAGATACTGTTCTACGCGCCCCATCTCCGCACCACCGAGCCTGCCTCCCACCTTTATACGGATCCCCTGCGCACCCATACGCATGGCCCCCTGGAGTGCCTGTTTCATTGCACGCCGAAAAGACACGCGCCCTTCCAGCTGTTGCGCAACATTCTGAGCAACTAGACTGGCATCCAACTCGGGGCGCTTAATTTCATTGATGTTAATCTGAATATCCTTGGTGGTAACCCGCTTGAGCTCCTCTCTCAGTTTCTCTACTTCCTGCCCTCCACGCCCGATAACGACACCGGGCTTACTGGTATGCAGGGTTAAAATGATTCGCCTTGGCGTACGTTCGATCACGACACGGCTGAGCCCAGCCCGCCTTAATCGCGCCTTTAGGTAACGGCGAATCTCTTCGTCTTCAAAGATCTTGCCAGCAATCTCTTTCTTGGTGGCGTACCAGTTTGAATCCCAGCCCCGGATCGTACCGAGACGAAAACCAACCGGATGTGTTTTTTGACCCATGTATTCTTCTTAACGTCTCGAGCTGCTAGCCTTCATTTTCGGCTTTAATGGTCACGGTCAGGTGACTCATTCGTTTACGGATAGGATGTGCTTGACCGCGTGGAACCGGACGAATTCGCTTTAGCACCGGCCCTTCGTCAACCCTGATTTCTTTGACGAACAAATTGTTCTCATCAAACCGTTCGTCGGGATTCTTGTCAATCAGGTTATGCACGGCCGACCTGATCGCAAGGGAAACAGGTCGAGTAACGGCCTGCGGTAAAAAATGCAAAACATTCAGCGCTTCGGGCACCGAGCGACCCCGAACCACATTGACCACTCTCCGCATCTTTCGCGGCGAGCTCGGAATATACTTACGTATGGCGCGTGCCTCCATTGTGAATTATCTCCCCCGTATGTCTTTTTTTGATCCGGCATGCCCACGAAAGGTTCGTGTTGGCGAAAATTCACCTAGCCGATGTCCTACCATGTTTTCGGTTACATAAACCGGAATGAACTGTCGCCCATTATGCACGGCAAACGTATGGCCCACAAAGTCCGGGGTAATCATGGAAGCACGACTCCAGGTTCGGATCACCTTTTTCTTGTCCGCCTGATTGAGTTGATCCACTTTGCGTTGAAGCTTATGGTGGACGAACGGTCCTTTTTTAAGAGATCTAGCCATGGTTACCTACGTTTCGTGCCACGCCGGCGTACAATGTACTTGTCAGAATCTGCATTTCGCTTACGCGTTTTGAAGCCCTTAGCCGGCACACCCGAGGGAGAACGAGGATGTCCCCCACTCGCCTTGCCTTCGCCTCCGCCCATTGGATGATCGACAGGGTTCATAGCGACCCCCCTCACCTTGGGGCGCACTCCGAGCCAGCGTCGCCGGCCTGCCTTTCCGAGATCAATGTTCATATGCTCGGGATTGCTGGTCGTACCAATCGTTGCCCTGCACTCCGAGAGAATGCGACGAACCTCTCCACTGGGAAGCTTCAGCGTAACATACTTGCCCTCGCGTGCGGTCAACTGCGCAAAGGTACCTGCCGAACGGGCAATTTGTGCACCCTTACCCGGCTTCATTTCGATTGCGTGAACATAGGTGCCTAACGGGATACGGCCCATGGGAAGGCAGTTACCCACCTCCGGTGGCGCATCCGGCCCGTTCTGTACCGTTTGGTCGACGACAAGCTTGTCCGGCGCTATCACATAACGCTTATCTCCGTCGGCGTAAACCAGCAGTGCAATCCTGGCAGATCGGTTGGGATCATACTGGATACTTGCAACACGCGCAGGTACACCATCCTTGTTGCGTCTGAAGTCGATCACCCTGTAGCGTCGTTTATGACGCCCTCCCTGATGGCGCACCATAATACGCCCCGTCGAATTACGGCCGCCATGTCGCTTAACGGAACGGAGTAACCTCTTTTCAGGCTTGCCGCCGGGGGTAATCTGATCAAAGGCAGATACCGAGCGCTGACGCTGCCCCGGCGTGACGGGATTGAGTTTACGTATAGCCATTAGATACTCTCGAAGAAATCTATCTGCTCACTTCCTTTAGCCAGGGTAACGATGGCTTTCTTATAACTGCCTGTTCGACCGGATCTTACACCCTGACGTGTTATCTGACGACGGCGCTTGCCCCGGACCCTCATCGTTCGTACCTCTTTAATCTCTGCCATTGGGAATCGCTCCTGCACAGCCCGCTTGATCTGGGTCTTGTTGGCATTCGAATCTACAACAAAAGCATAATGTCCGTCCTCCATCTGAGCTGAGAGCTTCTCAGTAACCAACGGCCGAATAAGTACTTGGCGACTCATGGTAATCAACTGCTTTGGGTTGAGGTGTATGCCCAGAGGCTACTCCATATCCCAAGTGAGTCTTCTTCACAGACCAACACTCGGGCGCGCAGAATATCCTCGGCACTCACATTCCGCGCTTCACGAACAACGACACGCTCCAGATTTTTGCTTGAGCAAAATACTTCTGGACTGTGCAGTGCAGTCACAATCAGTACCGATTGTCCCTCCAATCCCAGGTTACTGAGGAGATCAGACAGCTCACGCGTACTGGGCGCCTCATAATTCAGAGGATCTATCACACGGATCGCTTCTTCCTGCGCCTTATAGCTGAGTGCTGAGCACTTAGCATTGCGACGCACTTTCTTGCTGAGCCGTACGCTGTACTGATGGGGGCGCGGTCCAAATGTCCTGCCACCACCTCTGCGTAGCGGAGAAGCAATATTTCCTGCACGCGCCATCCCTGTCCCTTTCTGGCGGTAGATTTTACGGGTTGATCCCTTCACTTCCCCGCGCTCCTTTGTCTTGTGTGTTCCCTGACGGGCGGCCGCCTGTGTTCGACGCACATCCAGCCATAGCACATGATCATTGGGCTCCACAGCAAAAAGTGTTGCATCCAAAGCGACCGTACGACCGGCCGGTGATCCATTATGCTGATAAACGTCCAACTCCATTCTTCCAATCAACTTTTCTTGAAGAGTTCAACCACGCCATTGGTTGGCCCAGGGACTGCTCCCCGTACGAGAAGCAGGTTGTGCTCAGGAATGATGCGAGCTACATCAAGGTTTTTGATCGTCACACGGGCGTTTCCCATTCGACCTGCCATTCGCATACCCTTGAAAACCCTAGACGGATCACTGGAGGCTCCAATCGAGCCCGGGGCGCGTTCCCGATTATGTTGACCATGCGTCCGGTCATTCACACCATGGAATCCGTGACGCCGAACTACACCCTGGAAACCCTTCCCCTTACTTATTCCAGCAACATCTATCATCTCGCCCTCCGAAAACACATTTTCGACGCGGACCTCATCACCAACGTCTGGAGTTTCCCCATTCCATGCAAATTCCTTAAGAACACGCAGAGGAGGCACACCCGCTGCGCGAAAATGTCCCTGAAGCGCTTTGCTGGTACGACGCTCCTTGCGTGCACCAAACCCGAGTTGTACTGCGTCATACTTATCCTGCCCATCCTTCTCCTTTATTTGCACAACGCGATTTGGGCCCGCCTCAATAACAGTGCAGGGCACATTATTGCCCGAAGCATCAAAAATGTTGGTCATACCGACCTTTCTGCCAATCATTCCACTCATTGCCGCACCGAAAAAAGTGTTGCTTTGATTACACCTTGATTTCTACGTCAACACCGCTGGGCAACTCAAGCTTGAGCAGCGCATCCACTGTCTTGGTGCTGGTCGAGAGTATATCAATGAGGCGATTGTGACTGCGACTCTCAAATTGCTCTCGACTCTTCTTGTTAACATGTGGACTCCGCAATACCGTATAAATCACCTTCTTGGTTGGCAGCGGGATTGGCCCGCTTACCACCGCTCCGGTGGATTTAACCGTCTTGATAATTTTTTCCGCGCTCCTGTCGATCAGCGAGTGATCGTACGATTTGAGCTTGATGCGAATTTTTTGCCCTGTCATCGGTCTTCGCTAGGCGTAGTTAATCTAGAATTTTGGTAACTACGCCGGCGCCGACGGTTCGTCCACCTTCCCGGATAGCAAACC
>CAZCYQ010000021.1:0-49738 GCA_964503085.1 uncultured Rhodothermaceae bacterium
CTTGAACCCCAAGTTTGCCGGTACATGGGATCGTCCCAACTTCGCCGCTTATGTTGATTTAGAGACTGATGTGTCTGAGCGTTGGGTCTTGGGTGCAGCTGGTCGTTACGAAAACTATTACAATGATTTTGGTAGTACACTGACAGGTAAGTTGGCCGCCCTGTATAGGGCCACTGACCGCATTCGCTTGCGCGCTACCGCATCTACGGGCTTCCGCGCTCCCACTCCTGGTCAGGCAAACTTGTGGGCCCTGCAAACTGCCTTGGCAGGTACAGGAGACCAACTCGTTGAGACCGGACAGCTTCCGCCAACACACCCAATTTCCGCTGCTTTGGGGGCAGAGGAACTCACCGAGGAGACCGCACGCAGCTTCACGCTGGGAACCGTCATGGATATTTCGCAGGATCTAACGCTTACGCTGGACTACTTCGATATCACGTTGATGGACAGGATTTCGCTGACGGGTAATATTCCGATTACACCGACGATGCAGACCATCATGGATGAGCAGAATCTGCTGGGCGGGGTTGAGAACTTGAGAGAGATAAAATTCTTCTCCAATGACTTTGATACCCGTACACGCGGGATTGACCTGCTCCTGGCATACGATTTAGAGGATGAGGAAGGTAACGCGACCCAGGCTACGGTTGCATATAACTGGACAGCGCAGCGCCTCGTGTCTTACTCCGCGCCTCGCCAGATCAGTGATTTTCTGGGAGAGCAGCTTAGTACTCCGTTCACACTTTCACTGCTTACGCCACGGCGGCAGATTGAGATTGAGGAGGTGAACCCGGAGCATCGCCTTGTGATGATGGGACGGCATGTGCGCGGGGCACTTCATGGCATGCTGCGACTCAGTTACTATGATGGCTGGTCTGCCTGTCGGAATAACAGTAATTCTTGTGTTGACGGCAACGACATGAGTCTGCTGGACGACTACGATGGAGCAATCATTGCGGATCTCGAATTAGGCTACCGCCTGTTTGATGGCTACCAGGTTTCCTTGGGGATCGATAATCTCTTTAACACATTCCCGGATGCGCACTCGGACGAGACCCTCAGCCAGGGTAATATTCGACCAGAGAGCACTCCGTGGGACTACAATGGACGGGCCTACGTTCTTCGCTTGGTAGCAGACCTGTTTTAGTAAGCTAATTAAACCATAAAGAGCAAAAGCCTCGGGACACCTTGTCTCGGGGCTTTTGTTTTTCTGTCTATAGACGATCCGATACAACCCTTGCATTTTTCTGGCTCAGAGACTGGCAAGAGGGCAAATGATGGATAGCAGGAGAGGTCTATGAGCTTATTGAAATCACCAATACTATGTCAGAATCAACGTAAATACCAGACGATGCGTGGGCAAACAATTAGGTGTAAGCCCCTGTGGCCTCTCAACGCCATAGCTCAACGTTAGCGGTAGTTCAGTCGAAAGTGTCAGCAATCGGATCAAAACCATCAAAATCCGGTATTGGGGATTCCGTGGTAGTGGGGCTTGTAAGCGCCAGAACTTCCGTCCAGAACGGCTCGGTCTGTACCTCGAAGTTTTTAGAAACTGACTTCTTCACCATTAAAGGTGTAGGCCTGCTTTTTTACATCGCCCGTTATAATGTCGGCCGAACTCCTTATTCTCACCACCGGTGGCACAATTGACAAAGTGTACTTCGACGACAAAAGTGATTATCAGGTTGGAAATCCCCAAATCACAGAAATCCTTCAGCATGTCGGGGTTTCCGTCCCCTATGTTGTCAAAACACTTCTGGCAAAGGACAGTCTTGAGTTGACTGAACAGGACAGGAACTGGATTCGTGACGAGGTACATCAGGCTACGCAGCGGTGCATACTGATCACGCACGGCACTGACACCATGGTCACGACCGCTCGACATATCCAGCCTGTCAGAGACAAGACCGTGGTTTTAGTCGGTGCTTTGATGCCGGCCAGGTTCAAGTCCTCCGATGCAGAGTTCAATATTGGGTTTGCACTTGCTGCGGCGCAAATATTGCCCGATGGTGTGTATTTGGCCATGAACGGTCGGATCTTTAATCCAGAAGAAGTTCAGAAAAATATTGCTGCAAACAGGTTTGAACCTGTGCAGTTCACCCGAGGCTGATAGCTAGTTAAACATGTACGTGCCTGTACGTCCGTGATGGCTCAGAGTAAATTCGATCCAAGGCTGGTTAGACGCGCGCAGGACGGCGATGGGCTGGCCAGAGAAGTGCTTCTGAGCCGACTGGGCCAGGTCTTCAAGAAGTACTTCCGAGCAAAAGTCGGGAATCAGGCTATAGTAGATGACCTAATGCAATGTGCACTCATACGAGTCCATTCAGGTCTCTCTGCCTTGAAGCATCCCGATCGGTTCAAGGCTTTCGCCATGAAAGCGGCTTTGTTTGAGTTGCATGATTATTATCGTGGGCGTCATTCGCCCAAGGAGCAAGTATATGACACTCAGATTCTCTCGGAAAAAGCTGAGGCCGCCAGTGACAGATTTGCGAGTACTATTGATATTGAACGGGTTCTATCTGTACTCACTCCCCATGCTAGACGTATCCTGGAACTTCGCGAGTACGGATACAAATACAAGGAAATAGCCGAAATTCTAGGCACGACTGAAACGGCCGTCAAGATGCAGGTAAAACGTGCCTTTGAGAAAATGAGAAATGCATTTGCAGATGAATAGGTTACCTTTTATCCATTGCCTGCGTCATATAGTCAGCCCGTGTTTCTGGAATGGATCAATTCGATAAAATAGACGCAATTCTTCACGAGGGTGGTCTGACACCAGAGGAGCGTCAAGCGTTCATAGAAACGTTAGAGAGCGATCCAGATTTGGCGCGCTCCTATGCTGGCTGGCAGCAGATATGTGCGCATCTACGTGGCAGATTGCCGGATACGCACCAATTCGTGCTGTATTCATTGGTCAGCGGCGGGCATGCCGGAGAGCTCAGTGAAGAAGAATCTGAGGAAATCAGGACCAACTGGGGTGTAGTGGATAGGGTGGTTGAGTCGCATCCAGGTTTTGCTGAGGCCGCAGTTCAGATTGAACAGGATCGACAGGATTTCCTTGAATGTTGGGCTCAGGTGGATCGTCCCGCACGAAAACTACCGTCCTGGTCCTTGCGGATCGCGGCGGTGATCGCTATTCTCGGAGTCTGTTTTGTGGCGGTATTGTTGCTTCGTGACAGTGACACTGCATTACAAACGATTGCTGCCGCATCAGGCGAGTATGAGCGGGTGTTGCTTCCAGATGGCTCAGTCGCCCACTTGAATGGCCCGGCGACAATCCAATTTGATGAGCGAGATTTCGTACGCAGTGTAACGTTTACCGGTCAGGCTTTTTTTGATATTGTGCATCAATCTGATCCGTTTACGGTGCAGACGAACGAGGCCTTCATCCATGTGCTCGGGACACGTTTTGGTGTGCGAGCACAGCAAGGTGCTACGCAGGTTGTACTGGAAAGCGGCCGGGTAGAAGTGGCTTCAAAAGCGCAAGGTTCGCCAGCCGTTATGCTTGAACCCGGGCAGATGACCAACGTCACCGACGACGCTCCGCCCGAACCATCAACGCGAGTCGAATTGGAGAATGCATTGAATTGGACCGGGTTTATTTTTCTCCGACAAACCCCGCTGAGCAGAGCAGCAATATTGCTTTCGGAAAGCCGCAATGTTCATGTCGAGGTGGATCCATCGCTGGCAAATGAACCCGTGACGGGCACTTTTGCCCCGGATGCAGAGATAGAAGAAATTCTGAATGCATTAGCCCTTGCGCTTGGAACCGAGGTTCACTCAGAAGGTCGTGTGTTTCGGATTGCTCCGTAAGCTCGCCATTGGAACCGAGTGAAGAATATCGTGTAACGCGCACATCAGATGTGCGTGATCCTCCAGAATCGGTTCCTACGAAAGTACTGTGCAGGCCTGTGTGTGGCTGTCGCTATCGTGTGGGCAATCTCGTCATCAACCGTCCGCGCTCAGGCTATTGAAATAGACGCGGTCTCTGAATCGCTCCAGAAAGTCCTAGACTCATTTACTGCGACACAGCGCGTTGATCTTGTATATGCGGAACGCCAGGTTGAGGGGCGTTTAGTTACGTGCAATTATGTAGGTACCGATATTGAGCGCGCTCTGGCATGTGTCCTCGAAGACCAGAATCTTCGAGCTGTTCGGGTGAGAAGGAGGCAATATGTGCTCGTAGATACCAGCCGTGACTCCATCCCAAATTCTACTGAGGATAGAATTCACATGGGCGCGCTGCGGGGTTTTGTTACGGATGCCACATCACAGGAGATACTGCCTGGTGCCCATGTGTACCTGCCTGAACTCGCCATTGGTGCAATTAGCAACGAGGGCGGATATTTTGCTATCCCTGCCCTGCCAGTCGGCCAGTATCAGGTAAGGGCTTCTTTTCTCGGTTATTCGCTGCTGGATACGCTGATTACAATTTCCGAGGAATCAGTCATGCTAGAGCTTGAGCGCGGGGCGGTCGAATCAGAAGCCATTGTGGTTATTTCAGATCGTCGAGATCCGTACGAGGTTTCTCCGGGTGTGCGGGAGATCCCGGTTGACCTGATCAGCGGCTTCCCGGGACTTCCTGGAGAAGCGGATCTACTCCAATCCTTACACTGGCTTCCCAGTGTACAGAGGGTGCGCACAAACCAGGGAGGCCTTGTGGTTCGAGGCGGTGAGCCGGATCAAATTCAGTATCTGATTGATGGGGCTCCGATATACCATATGTGGCATGTGGGCGGATTATTATCCATTTATCAGCCTGAGGTCTTCAAAGATGTTCGTCTGTATCGGGGCAGCTTTCCTGCTGAATACGGAGGGCGTCTTTCCGCCGTGCTGGATGCCGAACTAAAGGACGGTACTCAGGAGGGTATAACAGGGTTGGTAGGGGTAGGGTTGTTTAGTGCCCGTCTTTTTGTCGAGGGGCCGATTGGAGATGAGTTCTCGTTTATGATGTCCGGGCGCCGCTCTTATCTAGATCGCATTATCGGGCGCAAGCACCCTGTTGACGACGGCGTGACCAGGGATACGCTGCGTACGGGGATCTATCTGTATGATGTCAGTGCGAAACTGGCTTGGCGTCCATCCTTGCAACATAGATTGACTCTAGGTGTCTATGGCAGCGCAGACGTATTGGATATTCGGCTGCCGATTAATATTTCACGCATCGGCGAAACTGGATCAATTCTTCCATTGGCAAACTGGTTGCGTCCTTCCAGTCTGGTAGTTGAATTTGATACGCGCTGGAGTAACCGTCTGGTGAGTGCGCGATACCATTATTTGTATGCTGATCGATTTTTTTTGAGCGCAACAGCTTATGCTACCTCATATCGCGCGCATGAACGCATATTCCTTCGACCGGTAGCAACTTCATCAATCAGTTCAAAATATGCCGTAGATATACTTGACATGGGCGTTAAGTTAGACCTTGATTATTACCTGTCGCTAACGCATCATGTCGAGGCAGGGGCTTCTATTGTTCTGCGGAGCTTCTCGAGCGAGTTGGAAGCACTTATTCTGCAGACTAACTCAATCTCCGAGAGTACCGATGAAGAGAGCAATTTGGACAATACAGAACTGGTGTTCCATATACAGGATACATGGAAGCCGACACGGAGACTGCAGGTGCAACCGGGGGTACGAATCAGTCGGCTCCTTGGCGGCAATGACCTAAGGCTCAGTCCTCGCCTAGGCGTCCGCTATGCGCTGGATCGTGTCATTTTACGTGCAGCGGCCGGGGTCAATGTCCAATACCTGCATCAGGTTCGTGACCGTTATTCAGTGCTTTACGATTTGATTGCTTACCGGTGGGTACCTGCGAGTCGTTCAGTTAAACCCTCGCAGAGCTATCATGGATCTGTTGGTGGAGATCTGTCTCTCGGCAGGTATCTTACAGCCGGTATCGCTATGTACATCCAGAGAACAAACGGTTTACTGCTCCCACGGGATGCGGAACAGACCAAAGATGGGTTAAGGGGGCCTGGGATTTCGCTGGCGGCAATTTTGGGTCAGTATACCAGAGGAGAGGCATTGGCATATGGCTTGGAGGGGAGCCTGCAGTATGAACGTGGTGCGAACATGGTCTGGGTCAGTTATGCCGCAGGACGATCACGCAGTCGTGCCCCCTTACTTGGGGAGGAAAATCTCCGCCCCACCCGTTATGATGTGCCGCAGCGACTTGAAATCGTCCTGCAACGCAACACGCGGAACTGGACATATGGATTAACCGGACAATGGCGTAGTGGCTACCCGATAACCGTTCCCGAAGCCCGCTATGCCATAGGTGATCCGCTCGCCGAAGAACCTCAGGGATTTCTTTATTTTCCCAAGATCAACAATGGACGCCTGCCTCCGTATGTCAACTATGGGCTGCAGGGAGCCTACAGGTTTAATGCAGGTTTCGTGTCTATGCAGGTTAGTCTAGAAATTAACAATATTACGTTCCGTCGTAATATTGTCAGGCAAACGTATACCTTCGAAATCCCCGAGCCGGTCTCTGTGATGTCCACGCATGGTATGCCGGCTTATCCACTTCTTGAACTCGTTGCTCGGTTTTAGCATATGTTAATCCGGAATGCAGTATTGGTGACCATTTTTCTGGTGGGCTGCGAAGCTGTCCATCCTGAGGATACTTCGCTCCTTGTTGTGGAGTCGTACGTCGCAGCCGGAAAGCCGTTACCACCGGTAACATTAAGAAGAACAGCACCCTTAGAGGCGAATTACGATCTGGGCCACGCGACAGCTGCCACTGGTGCGCGCGTAGAGTTCACAATGCAGGATTCTCCTATTCCATATACCATGCAAGGCACGGGAGTCTATGCTCCACTACAACCTGTCACCGCGATCCCAGGAGCAAAATTGGACTTAAAAGTGTATTGGGGCAATCAGGTGATCACGGCAAAGAGCAGGGTTCCACCACCAGTTTCTCTTGATAGTGTAAGTATTGAAGTTTCTGATACACCGATACCCGGTCTGATCTTGGATTCTGTGTTTGTCGATCCGCTCTTGGTAGACTCTCTAGGACTGCGAGCATTGGGGGCGAATGCGCGTGAAGGATTGGTCTATTTGGTGGAGGCTACATTGTATTGGACCGATAATACCCAAAGGGGTAACGATGACTGGTGGATGCGGACGCAGCTTCTGCCACGTTTGGGACAGAGCCCACGCTTGAGCAACTTTTTCCTCAGTCCAGAAGCACTGCTGCCGGAGAGGTCTGCGCCCTTTGTCAATGCTGAGCAGCGTTCATGGTCGGGGGCTTACGCGGTCCAGGTGCCTAGTTCAAGTAACCAAATCCCTGCACACGGGTTGCGCGTCAGTATTATTCGGGGTACAGGGGATTATGCACTGTTTGTCTCCGGCAGTTCTAATCCTGGAGAGAGCGAGCCGCCCTCAAACGTTACCGGGGCGCTGGGAATTTTTACAGGATTAGCAATAGACACACTTACGGTAGAGGTTCAGTGATGGCCAGTGACCGCGAGCCTTTGGTCAAACCCGGTGAGATAACAGCGCTGAAACAGCAGATTCGAAACTCTGCCAGAACATCGATTTTCATTGACGGAGAATTTGCGTTTGGAGTCCATGCAGATCTGGCTGTGCGTGAAGGGTTATATGTTGGCCAACAGCTAAGTGAATCAGAGATGAGAACTTTGCTGTGCAGTGAAAAGATCTTACGGGGGCGCTCCACGGCACTGCGGTATCTTGCTTATGCTCCGAGGACAGAACATCAAGTGCGTCAACGTTTAACCCAGAAAGGATTCACCAAAAGTGAACTAAATGATATAATTGCCGATCTCGACGAGCTTGGTTACATTGACGACCGCGCGTACGCAGTTGAGTATGCTGAGGCACGGTTCAAGCACAAGGGATACGGGCCAGGTCGGATCCGACGTGAACTTGTCGAGGATGGAGTCTCACACGAATATGTGGCAGAGGCGGTCGCCGCAGCCGCGAGTGCAGATATGTACAGTATGAGCGCCAAAAAATTAGCGGAAAAGTTTAGGGATAGGGTGGAAGGCTCATTATCTGAGCGGAAGAAAAAGCTGGCAGATTACCTTATCAGACGGGGTTATGGGTATACATTGTCGAAAGAATTAGCGCGAGAGGTGCTGAAGCAAAGGTGAATAATACACAGCCCGGGCTTAAACCTGCGAGTCTTCTGATTCATCGCTGTCTTGGGGGCAGGCAACCTTCGGTTGCAATTATTTTGGGGTCCGGCCTTAGTATGCAGTTGGATAGAAGTTACGGGGAGCTGTCTGCTTCGGATATTCCGGGTTTCGTTCTTCCCACGGTGGATGGACATATTGGACGGGTGGTGGCTGGTGTCTTGGGGCAGCATGATGTTCTGTTAATTCAGGGGCGTGTGCACTGCTACGAAGGTATTCCTGAAAAGAATGTCGCCTTCCAAGTACATTTAATCCGAGAATTGGGTATCAGAAATATCGTTTTGGTGAGTGCAGCAGGCGGAATACGGGGTGATCTGGATCCAGGGAGCATGATGCTCGTTGAAGATCATCTGTGTGCGCAACCGTTGCTGGCAACGGCTGAGCGGGGGGCTGTGTACGATGCAAGTTGGAGGCGACGTGTGATTACGGCTTCTAACGGATTGCGGGTTTCGTGCGGGGTATTTGTGTGGACAATTGGGCCGAGCTACGAAACCCCGGCGGAGATTGTTGCTTTTGAACGTAGAGGCGGCAACGCCGTTGGAATGAGTCTGGTACCAGAGGCGCTGTGGGCATCTGCTTTGGGTATGCGTGTATTTGCTGTAGCAGTCATTACCAACAGAGCCTCTGGATTAAGCAAAAGAAAATTGGGGCATTCAGAAGTACTTCGTGCAGCATTGAATGCGCAGGCTAATTTGACGCGATTGTTGGTCCACGCTGTGGCTCAGTCTCCCAAGTTGCATGTTTAGGAAAAAAACACGATCATATATCAGTGAAAGCGGATCCAGCGATGAACGACGATTATAGAGACGACAAAGGTCATTGGGATGCGGCGCCGCCGCGCCGTAACAAGGAGTCCAGATACCGTGATGAGGTATTTTCAAAACGGGTCCGAGCGGGACGACGCACCTACTTTTTCGATGTTAAAACAACTCGATCTGGCGAGGACTATTTCATAGTCATAACAGAAAGTAAGCGTGTTGGAGACCATCATGAAAAGCACAAGATCTTCGTCTACAAGGAAGATTTTGCCAAGTTTATCAAGGGGTTGTATGCGGCAATGGAGGATGTACGGACTGAGCGGTTGCCAGATTACGAATTCTACGGCTACCCGACGCTTGAATCCCCGCCGAGAGACGACGATCAATAGCCTGAGATTCGGGCCATGATCCCTTTGATTACGGCGGAGGATTGGAAGCGGAAGCCAGTCAGTCTTCACCCCGAGGTAGAGAAGGTCGTTTCCGATATAGTCAGCAATGTTTCCGAGCACGGAGATCGTGCTCTGTTCAGGTATGCTCGCGAGTTCGACGGCGTGCAGTTATCCACAGTCCGTGTGCCCACCTCGAGACTGAAGGCGGCGTGGATTGAGTCTAATCCATCATGGAGGCGTGTTTTTCGGGCTGCGGCAGACAACATACGTCGATATCATCTGAGACAGCAACGGGAATCATGGTATGTGGAAGATGGGGATGATGTGCGCCTAGGGCAGCGTATTTTACCAGTAGACCGTGCAGGTCTATATGTTCCGGGTGGTACGGCTGTCTATCCGTCCAGCGTTTTGATGACGGCCATTCCCGCTCAAGTAGCAGGCGTAGGAAGTATACATCTTGCGAGTCCACCCGGACCATCTGGATTGCCTCACCCAGAAATCTTGGCCGCCGCATATATGTTGGATGTGAAGAACGTGTATGCCGTTGGAGGTGCGCAGGCTATTGCAGCATTCGCGTTTGGAACCGCGTCCATCCCTCGTGTGGATAAGATTGTGGGGCCGGGCAATGCGTATGTTACAGCAGCCAAAAAGCTGGTTTTTGGTCACGTAGACATCGACAGTCTCGCCGGGCCGAGTGAGTTGGTTGTCCTGGCCGATCAAACGGGTAGAGCCGACTGGATCGCCCATGATCTCATTGCGCAGGCCGAACATGATCCAGAGGCATCAGCAATACTGGTTACGCCAGAGGTAGCGGTTGCAGAGGCGGTCTGCAAAGCGCTACGGGGGTTTTCGATCGACCTACCACGTGCGGATATTGCATGTGTAGCTCTGCGTGAGCATGGCGCAGCGATTGTAACGGATTCAATGGATGAAGCCATTAGCCTAGTTAACAAAATCGCCCCGGAGCATCTGGAGCTTATGGTTGCAGATCCATGGGGTTTGCTGGAGCGTGTTCGGAATGCGGGTGCGGTATTTATGGGTCACTGGTCTCCCGAGGTAGTTGGGGACTACTATGCAGGGCCCAATCATGTCCTGCCAACGAGTGGGACTGCCAGGTTTGCATCCGCCTTGGGGGTTGATGACTTTGTGAAACGGCAAAGCGTAATTAGTTACAGTCAGCAGCGATTGGAGCGTACGGCTGGTGATATTGCCCTGATGGCTCGAAGCGAAGGGCTGGAGGGGCATGCACGTAGCGCAGAGTCTAGGATCAGGGCTGATGACTAGGCTAGGTGAAGTACTCTCCAGGGTTCGACCTGAAGTTCGCAAACAACGTCCTTACAAGGTTGGCGTGCCGACCGGAGACATTTCGGTTAAGCTGAACCAGAACGAAAGCCCTTTTGATCTTCCCGAAGCGTTGAGGGAAGCCGTATTTGCAGGCTGGAAGGAGATTGCTTTTAACCGATATCCATCGGAGCAACCATACGACCTTGCGGAATTGATCGCGTCCAACATAGGCTGGGATTCAGAAGGAATAATTATTGGCAATGGTTCCAATGAATTAACGTATGCCTTGGGATTGACTTTTATCGGGAATGGCAGCAGTGTGGTATTGCCGCGTCCGATGTTTTCATTTTATGAGCGAGTCGTTCATATTTACGGAGGAGAAGTGATATCCGTCGCACCTCTTGAAACCCTTGGATTTGATACGGAAGGTATCCTTACAGCTATTCAGAGGACTGGGCCCTCCATGGTGGTTATAACTTCGCCCAATAATCCTACCGGACTGGTGCTTCCCCTTGCAGAGCTAAGGACAATTGCAGAAGCAACAGCGGGGCTCGTGTTGATTGATGAAGCATATATAGAGTTTTCAGACGAACCGAGTATGCTTACGCTGCTGAGCCGTAACCCCAACGTGATTCTGTTAAGAACTTTCTCAAAGGCGTTCGGTCTGGCAGGTTCACGGTTAGGTTACTTGGTCGGTCATCCGGATCTCATGGGTGAGATCATGAAGATTCGACCCCCTTTCATGATTGATCGATTTACGGCCTGTGTGACCAAACTGCTTCTTGAGCACTCACAGTTGATCGAGGATCGTGTGAGGTTAATTCGCTCAGGTACAAAAGGACTGATTGAAGAATTACAGGAGATAGAGGGTGTGCGGGTGCTCGCGGGGCAGGCGAACTTTGTTACTTTTCGGCCTCCATGCGACGGGCAAAAATTATTTACTGCGTTAGCTGAGAGGGGAGTTCTGGTGCGCAATATGAGCGGATATCCAGAGCTCAAGGGTTTTTTGCGTGTGAGTGCGGGGGCACCTGCCGAGAACAGGAGATTCCTAAAAGCGTTGACACAGGCAATGTTGTAGATTCTACATCCGTTCGGTATTGTACCATAAGCAATAAAATGAATAGGGAAATGGTTGCCGTTGAGGTCGTGGGATTGTCGACCAGCCCAGCCAGTGGCGGGGCATTCATATTGGTGTTGGGGGAGATGGATGGTCCTCGGAGATTGCCGATAGTTGTGGGGGAAAATGAAGCTACCGCAATTATCCTCGGAATCGAAAATCGCACTTCTCCACGACCCATGTCACATGATCTTTTTTGCAGCCTGATACAGCAGGCTGGAATGCAGGTAGAGGATATAGTGATTGATGGATTGAGAGACGGTACATTCTATGCTAAAATCCGCTTCGTCCAAGATGGAAACTATGATCAGTTGGACTCACGTCCGAGTGATGCTGTTGCCATTGCTGTGCGATTGGATGTCGACATATTTGTAGCGGAGACGGTACTTGAGGAAGCCGGTATCCCGATAGGAGAACCGGAATTGCCGACGTACGAAGAGGAAACCTCGGAGAAAGTATCCCCAACCCAACAACTAGAGCAGCAACTCGCGCGCGCGATTGAAAAAGAAGACTATGAAGAAGCCGCGCGTTTGCGCGACGCTCTTGCCCGAATCAAGGAGCCGGAGTAATGGTCCGCAGCTTCTGCTACCGACAACCAGTTCAAGATGATACGAAAATCAATTCCCTATTTGGGAATGAAGGGGGTGTCTCGGCTTTTTGCGACATACGTAACGGACTACGGCCGATTGGCCCCGTATTATACCGGGGACTGGCGCGAAGATAAGAGCTACGAGGCAGTTGCCCAAAGCCTGACGGCCAACCCAATTGACCGGACCGTATTGGTCGATGTGCTGGAAGAGCAGAATCTGGGCTGGAATAATGGCCGTCTTGCGTCACAATTACGTGATCCGCGCTCACTGGCAGTGGTAACTGGCCAGCAGGTTGGTATATTCGGTGGACCCTTATACACGCTCTATAAAGCATTGACAACCATTCGGTTGGCTGAGCATCTGTCGCAAGTACTCGTGCGTCCAGTCATACCGGTTTTTTGGATAGAGGGGGGAGATCATGATCTTGATGAAGTCAACAGTGTCACGATTCCTGGGAAACAGATCTTGTACAAAGGGCACAAGCAGCCCGATTCGGGCAACCTTGGAAGCGTTGGAGATCTTGTTTTCGGGGAGGATATTGATCGGGTAGTCGCTGAACTTCGGGAGGTATTACCAGATACATCGTTTCAGGAGGACGTATTTGCCACTCACTACACTGCCTATGGCCAAGGGGTGACGTTCGCAGATGCCTTCGCACGCACATTGTCCTCTCTGTTGGGTAGTGGTTCAATGGTCTTTATGAACCCAGAAGACTGTCGACTTAAGCAGTTGGTAGCTCCTTTGCTTAGACGTGAGTTGAGCGAGTACAACGCAACACATTCTGCGTTGCAGGCAACCAGTACGGAACTTGAAAAGGATTACCATGCTCAGGTTCATGTTAATCCAGGAAATGTATTTATGTTGAGTGATTCGGGGCGTGAGGCATTGGATCCGACAGGTAAGGGCTATAGAGCGCGGTACTCCGGGGATATGATTCCGTTTGACGGGATCTTGGACATTCCGCCATGCAATCTTAGTCCCAACGTTGTTATGCGGCCGCTTGTGCAGGACTCGCTGCTCCCAACAGTAGCCTATGTAGCTGGCCCGGGCGAGATTGCCTATTTCGCTCAGTTCAAGTCACTATACACTTGGGCGCAGCGTCCGATGCCTGTCATTTTTCCACGGGCGAGCCTGACTGTAATTGAGCCACGAGTGGCAAAGCTTATACAACGACACGAACTGGAGGTGGATGAGCTGCGGCACGAGACCTCGGAACTCATGCGCAGGCGTGTACTTGAGGGGACAGAACTTGAACATGCTTTTGAGAAAGCTGCAGTCGTACTTGACAAAGGTGTGGAGGGGTTAAGGCCGACAGTAACGGCGGTAGATGCCACCTTGCGTCCTACTGTGGAGGCGATGCGGGTTCAGTGGGGCAAGGAGTTGTCCAAACTGCAACGGCGTGCGGAGCGTGCAGAGAAGCGTCGTCATGAACAGACGAGGGCGCAGATTGAGTATTGTAAACAGGCACTATACCCTGACGGGAGTTTCCAGGAGCGTGTATTGCCTGCACTCTATTATCTGGTTAAGTATGGTGAGGATTTTCTGGATCAGGTCCGTTCGGGGTTGGATATTGAGTTGACCTCACAGCACCAGCTGCTGACATTATCGTAGGGAAGGGGGCAATTAATGTGCGGTAAAGTATCAATCAGGTCGATACGATGCAGGGTAAGGAGTGGTGTTGAGCTGGAATTCTACTAATCGGTTTGTTGATGTGCCAGCGATTCATAGCGGATCACGTGAGGAGGGAGAGTAATTAGTATTGAGTTCTTCTATTGTGGCGCTGAACTTCTGATCTTGGTGGCGCTCAACAATAGGAGTTTAGTCGTGTTGAGTCCCACTCACTGCGGTCCGATTCGCTAGCCCGAACTTCCGATGGGCGACGCAAAGTGTGTCTGTGGTACTTGCGAATTTGAGTTAGTGTTTGTGCACGCCCGACATAATGGTACATATCTTGACACCGTAAAATTCACTGATTATTGTTCCCGAATTTGGTACACAACCATAAGATTCTCCTCTTCGTCATCTATCGCATAAGCCCGCCCATGTCGAATAACACGCAAGTTTGTGTGTTTGGGAAGTCGAATTTCGCCCTTTAATTGACTTTTTTGATCAAGGATGAGCCAGCGTGCGGTATCGGCTATTGACGGTGAAGCAGTTTTTATCCAGATGCGTTCGAGATCGTCAACGACGAACGTCTCAAATGCGGGTTTAGTCGCGGGCAGATCGGCCGTAAGAATCTTGTCATAAACCCAATCTGATCTTCCAGATATTCCCTCGGCAAAGAGTTTTATTTCTTGGCGAGTCAGAGGAACAGATGCAAGGGAGTGTGTAACTGTATTGTGCTCGATTCCATCCGGTGAAATGACCTCGATGTCAATAGATTCCGTCCAACCCGCAAACAGGTTCCGATTTGGCCCCATACGCAGAATAGTCTCACGCCCGACGGGGAAAGGCATTCTGATTGCGTATATCCGTCCTTCATCGTCCGCATCACTCAACCAATCCGCAGCCAGAATAGAATGTATAGGAGGGTGTATGATTTCCCTCGCCCAATTGACTAGCATAACATGCATACGTCGTCCCTGTGAAGGCTCACCGGCTCGTATGGGCCGACCGTACGTAAAAAGATAACCCGTATCAAGAGTGCCGACCAAAGAGTAGGACTTACCAAGCGAGTCATCATAGGAGACTGCAATACTATAGGCCAGTTCCAGCCTCTCCGGTTCATATACCGACAAATACCCCAAGCTCCAATCATGGATATAGAGCGTATCGGCTGAACCTATATGAATAGATCCCAGTCTTTGGAAGTCACCGGGACCGCTGCCTTCTCGGCCAATCTTTTTGAGTAGATCTCCATCTGTACTAAGAACATAGACTATGGGATCTTGTTGTTCTCCTATGAATATCCGGCCAGATCCGTCAACAGCTACGAGTTCTCCAATGCTACCGAAGAGAATCGTGTCTCCCCTGGATTCCTCACCAAGTCGAAACAGTTCGGTGAGTTCGAATCCATTAGATATAGGATCCTCAGTTCCTCCTATGTTTTCAGTCGCACATGATGGCAGCAAAGAGATAGTAAGAATTAAGCAGGCTAGTACTTTGCAACACTCCCAAGCAGAGAGGTATCTGGGGCGTTTATTGGTTTCCATCTCTGATTGATATACTTGACAGCCCCCGGATTTATGACTCATATCGTGATTAAAGTGGAAGTTCCAAACTTTCTTACATCTGAGGATTGGGATTACGCACTCGTTGAGTTTTGATACCGCTGTGGTGGGTTTCTTACGAATCTCCCAATATAGGAATTTTGCAAGAAGCGCTTCCACAAAGATCACATCTCATAGTCTTCTCGAATGGAGTGCATCGTTGCACTAGCCGATAGAATAACTCCCGGTACTCCATTCCCGTGGTGTATCTCTGCACCTACCTAGCAGCTCATTGGCAGATGAATGTTTTTTGGTCACGAGTTTGTCCAGAGTCTACACGTAACGTGATCTGACAGCTTGCTGTACCTCTGCTCTACATCAGTATTACTGACCAAAATGTCTGCGGAAGTGACAATGAGGTATTTTTTTGTCACTTACCTGAATCCCCGTGACTTTGGAGCGTGATCCTCTTCTCTCGGAGGCAGTGCATTGTAGGCACCATCGGACCGGCGAAGAGGGTCAAACTGATGGGTTGCATTGCAATTGAAGGGATAAGAGTAGAATCATAACTGCCTTAAATAGGTCAGCTTGATAATCGCCTGCTGTTGCGTGGCGAAGTGTTCCGGCTCACTACGCCGAGTGGACGTGTTGACGAAGTAGCGGTTGTCGTTGAAGACGAGGTAGAGGTACGACAGCGGGCGAAATTCGTAGCTGAATCGCACATTCCAGTTCGCCTGCTCAGCAACTGTGTTGTATTGGTAGAATGCGTTGAATTGTAATCGGGGATTGAGCGCCAGACGAAGCTCCGGCCCGAACAGATGCGAAACTTTCTCCTCTTCATTGATGCCAAGGCCTGCCGCGCGGTTGTATTCGTACGCCGCACTCAGGGCCATGCGCGGTGACGGAGCCAACCGAACGGAGAGTACTAGGTTTGTCAGCGTTCCGTCGAAAAAATCGCCTACGGTTAGTTCAATTGACCCCGAATACTTGCGTGATAGGTCAGACTGCACCTCGGCGTTGTGGCGCAGGTAATGATATCTGCCAGGCGCAAGTTTAACGCCGAGGGGTCGAAAGAAGGCAACATCTCCGGCGTCTAATTCCTGCCAGTTCGGCTGGATTTGAATCGAGATCTCAGCGCCGTTCTGAAACTCCACATTCAGCGGCGTCACGCTCAGCCAGGCCTCCTGAAACTGCCCGTCGGAGAGGCGATGATAGATGTAAGAGATAAACCCCGGCTGGAATCGGCGCACAAAGTCTGGCTTCCATCTAGGGCGCAGATCGATGATGCCTGCCGGGCTTGTCAGGATCAAGTCACGACGTGAGACAAAACCGACGCCGGGATTGTAGTTCTCTGAAATAATGGCGTGCAAAAATCCAAGGTAACCCCAGTTGGAATAATTGCTGAGCCAAGCATACGTCGAGAAGCCCTCGCCGCTCATGTGCTGCGTCCACGAAGCCGAGCCCATCCATCGAAGCGTCAGGGTCCGTGTAAAGCGAAACTGTCCGTCCACTGCTCCCACGGCATTGAGCACCGAAGGCATTCCCGCAAAGCCTTCGTCATGGCGCACCGTCGCGAGTGCGCCGATACGATTGGTGCTGCCAATGTTCCGGATGAATCGCCCAACGGCCACATGGCTGGTTGGTGTCTGGTCATTTCTCCGCTGACGGACTACCATCCCGCCAAAACTGCGGCGTGCTGTCCGTGAGATTAACCGCACTCCTGCGTCAATAGGAACGGGTTGTCCAGCGTTGTCCAGCCCGATACGACGGCTGAAAAAGGGGAGGGCTGTCTCGGTTGATCCTGTTTGGAATAGGTTCGCGTTTTCGAGAAAGAAAGCGCGCTTTTCTGGGAAGAATACTGAAAACCGGGTGAGGTTGACAACCTGCCGGTCGGCGTCAACCTGGGCAAAGTCTGTATTGACGGTCAGGTCAAGGACGGTGCTGGGAGTCACCGCCCACTTCAAGTCACCGCCGACCTCGGGCTTAACGCCGTCGAAAAGATCGTCTCGGGTACCGGTGCGGTCGTCGCGCATGACCAGATAGGGCTGTACGCGCAGGTTAGTCGAAGGCGGAGGTGGCTCGATGCCTTCCAGCACGCCTGCGTAGTCCATCCGGTAGGGCGAGTAGGCACGTGGCCAGAGCGACCAGCCCGTGATCTCATTGTGTCGACGGATGTTGCGCACGAAATTAATGCCCCATTGCGTCGCTGCCGCAGCCTCTGGGTACCGCAATGTGTACCAAGGAATGACCATTTCCACGACCCAGCCCTGATCCGTCACCATCGTACGAACATCCCAGACGGCGTCCCAGTCCCGGTTGTAGATGTTGCCATCGATGACTTGGATGTCACGCTGCCCTCCGGCGGGATTCGCCTGAAAGACGATCGCGCTTCGCCCGTCGCGGAATGGATCAAGGCTGATACCGAAAAGATCGTTCTGAAAGTAGTCGAAGTCGCGGCGGAGGTCGCGCACGCGGACTCCGGGTGTACCGGCGGAATCGTAACAGATTGCACCGACATAGAGGTTCCTATCATCGTAGAGAATGCGGACCTCCGTGTCGAATGTAGCCGGGTTTCCCTGCTGTGGCTCGACCTGGCGGAAGCCTCGAGCAGGTGCCGCCCGTTGCCAGTCCGTCTCACTCAGATTACCATCAATATGTATCGTGCTCTGCACCCGTGCTGCCCGAATCATCAGCGGGGCTTCCGGTGTCGGGAATACCTCCTGGGATTGTGCCGATCCGGCCGTAATGAGCGCCAGAGCCAGCCCTAGGAGTGGCAGCGAGCAAGCTGGCTTACGATAACCACCCACGGCTACGCGATTTAGGTTCGCAACAATGATGAGAGTGATACGGCAATTTAGTATACAAAATTTAGTATACAACTTTATGATCACACCTACAGCCCACGCAACATAAAATTCCGTACCAAGAACAGGCGCGGCATTTATGTCTCCTGTTAACAAAAGTTGTTTCCTCGTTTGGAGCAAGACAATGGGGTGTGCCCAAACGGTTCAGGAGGATGTTGTTGGTGTTTGATATGGTGTGTGTGGAGGACTCTCCGCAACATGTACCGGCCCACTTCCCCCGGAATTAGTGGTTCGCTTGGCTGGAAAAATGCATTCCCGCACGGTGTCGGCGAATTCCAAATCCAGACACCCCCTAAAATTTCGTGTATTTTCAGTACGGGGGAGGTGTGCGCGAAACTTATCGTTGCAAACGAATCGTCGATTCACTGCGAGCGTAGCGAATCCAGTGCAGCCATCAGTGCTGAAGCAATCTCTGGCTGGTCCTCGTATTGGTTTATTGTCTCCTCTGGATCATCATCCAGGTTATACAATTGACGAGGAGGGTCACCAGCGAGGGTATCATATCTGGTAAAGCCACCGGATCCTTGTCCATCAATTAGTTTCCAGGGGCCGCGTCTGAGAGCAAGCATGCCGTGAACTGATTGGTGAACCGCTTCCTTGCGAGTCCCGTTACCGCCCACAAAGACGGGCAGCAGGCTAAAGCTGTCCTCCCCGCGAATTTCGGTACCGACGATATCCGCCATTGTAGAAAAAAAGTCAGTTTGTACCGTGAGTTGATCGGTTACGGAGCCTGCCGCTACCATGCCAGGCCATTGCGCAATCAATGGGACACGATGGCCACCTTCGTGGATATCTGCCTTCATTCCCCGCCAGTTGGAGTTGGCCCGATGCTGAAAGCGTTCAATGAAGCCCGGTGGCCAGTAGGCACCATTATCACTTGTAACGAGCAGGAGTGTGTTTTCTGTTTGGTTGCTTTCGTTTAGGGCAGCGGCGATTTGTCCAATGGCGTCATCCACCATCACTACAAAGTCACCATACTCACCTGCCTCACTTGTACCAATGAAGTCTTCTGTGGGTAACCATGGCGTATGTGGTGCAGCCAACGGGACGTACAGGAAGAATGGGGCGTCTGTTGCAGCTTGTGCGCGAATATATTCGGATGCTCGTCGAGCAATCTCGGGCAAAACATCCGTATGGTCAAAATCGGTTGCGATGGCTCCCGACCGCCAGAAGGCGCCGGTACAACAGCCGATAGGGTTTTCGGCATGCTCTGAAGGGTACGCGGTGACCTGTTCATTCTCAACCCAGACATAAGGTGCCATGTCAAGCGAAGCGGGAATACCGAAGAAATAATCAAATCCCAATGAGCGCGGACCGGGCACGAGCGGTTCGTCATAATTGGTAGGCGAGACGCTTCCAAGACCCAGATGCCATTTACCAATAGCGGCCGTATGGTATCCGGCATCGGTCATTATGTCGGCTATTGTCGTTCTGCTTGTATCAGCAATCAGCGGGGAATAGCCATCTGTCACACCGGAGGTCAGCGACGGTAGCCTCCACGCATAGCGTCCCATCAGCAATGCATATCGCGTAGGTGTACAAACCGCAGAAGGCGAATGTGCATTTGTGAAGCGCATTCCTTGCGAGGCAATCGAATCCATATGCGGCGTGGGAATACGGGAATCTTCATTATAGCTGCCAAGATCACCATATCCCATATCGTCCGCCATGATGATCACTACATTCGGGGAAGTGGGGCGATTGCAGCCCAGAAGAAGGGCAAAAACGGTCAGGAAGAGAATATTGCGATACACGGGACTAATATTTCTGGTGAGGGAAGGTAAAGCCGGCTATACAGTTTTTCGAACGCCTTGAAGTTACGAAACGGAATACATAATGGGGAGGCATGTTCTTGCCGGCGATGATGAAATCTGAGTTCGGATAGCTGGAATCTATAAGATGCGCGGTATCCATGATTACTGGATTGGACTATGTCGCATATTTGGGGCAAAATCGCTCCTAGGGATGGGAATATAGATGTCTAAATCAGTAACTTGCCAAGTTGCAATCTGATTATGTGAGACAGTACATCGTTGCATAACCTGTTTATTCATGCCGGATCCATACGTACGATCTGAACAGACAATTAAAACTCCTCCAAGGAGCTTCCGTACGCGGTTGCGCTTTTTGGGTCCGGGGTTCATTCTGTCTGCTTCAATAGTGGGTAGCGGCGAACTTATTGCAACTACACGATTGGGGGCCGAAGCTGGGTGGGTAACGCTTTGGGTAATTCTCGTGAGTTGCCTCGTGAAGGTTGCTGTGCAACTCGAGTTCGGGCGCCACACGATCTTCTACGGGGAAACGACAATGAAAGCACTTAGTCGTTTGCCAGGCCCTCGCATTGGGCGCGCTCATTGGTCAATCTGGACGTGGATGCTGCTTATGGTCGTCAAGCTATTGCAGGTTGGGGGCATCGTGGGAGGAACAGCATTGGTGCTGCACCTTGTGTTGCCCGGGGTCCCTTTATGGGTGTGGTGCTACGGGACAGCATTCGTAGTCTCGCTGATCATTTACAGGGGACATTACAAACCCATCGAGAGTATTTCTGTGATCATGATCGGCCTTTTTACGCTTCTTACACTGGCGTCCGTGGTTGCCGTGCAATTCACGGATTACAGGTTTAATGCGATCGATCTGGCAAGTGGGTTCCTGTTTGAGCTCCCCCCTGAACTGGTATTGATTGTCATAGGAGCATTTGGGATCACTGGTGTGGGTGGTGACGAAATTATGGGCTACAACTACTGGCTTCTTGAAAAAGGGTACGCAGCTTGGACCGGACCCAAACAGGACTCTAGAGCATGGGCTGAGAGGGCGAATGGCTGGGTGCGTGTAATGACGATGGATGCGCTCTTATCTATGGTAGTGTACACGCTCATGACTGCGGCATTCTATATACTTGGAGTGGCTATTCTCCACCAACAGGGACTCCTGCCCGAGGGCATGGAACTGGTGACAACGCTTTCCCAGATGTACACGCAGAGTCTGGGTTCCTGGGCAGGGGCGATGTTCTTAGTCGGGGCTTTTGTCGTGTTGTTTTCAACGCTGTTTGGTGCACTGGCGCTATGGACGCGATTATTTTCAGATGCATTTTCACAGGTGGGCTGGCTTGACTACTTGAACCCGGCTCAGCGCCATCGGGCGATTGCACTTGTAGCCTGGATTGTTCCAGTATTGTGGGCAACGTTATTCCTTTTGGTAAAGCTCCCCACACTAATGGTGATCATTGGGGGAGTCGCCGGGACGGGGATACTTGTTATTGTGGTGGCTGCGGTGATACACTTCCGTTGCTGGCGGACCCCACCTGAGCTACGCCCCTCAAAGTTTTATGACGTTTGGCTCTGGGTGAGCATATTGGTCGTTGCCGGTATAGCCGTGTACAGCACAATCCAGGTGCTGTAGCCACATTAATTCTCCTGAATGATCTGGAGGTGCGGGAACGGAATTTCGATATCGGCCTGACGCAGCCCCTCTCTAATAGCTTCGGTGTAGTAATAAATGATCTGGCGCTCCTCCTTCGGATTAGCAACATAAACCCAAAGGGCCAGATCTACACTACTGTCATTCAGGGCAGTCACCACGACACTCGGAGTTGGATCCTCCATGAGTCGAGGATCGTCCTCTGTGAGCGCAAGGACTACTTTACGGGCTTGTTGAGGATGCTCCTTGTAAGCGATTGAGAAAGGGATCTCAATCCGCAGCGCACCTGCAATCGTGTGGTTGAGTATTCGCTCGTTAGCCATCTGTTGGTTTGGTACCACCAGGACTTCGTTCTTTGGTGTTCGAAGGCGAGTTGTGCGTAAGGTTATTTGTTCAACCACACAATAGATGTCGTTTACAATCAGGGTATCACCAATCCGGAAGGCTTTATCGGTCAGGATATTTACTCCTGAGAGGATATTTTCAACGGTGTCCCGAGCTGCAAAGCCAAAGGCGATACCTGCCACACCAATGCCGGTTATCATTGCAGCGGGATTGATTCCCAGTGTCTGCAGGACGGTTAAGCCAATTAGAATCAGAGACAGGAGCCGGAACCCCTGCATTAGCAGCGATTCCAGACCGGGCTGGACAATATTACTTTTGTGGAGAATTCGGTGCAGCAAGCTAAATAGGGCACGATAGCCCCAATAAAGGACAGCCAGTACCAGGAATGCTGCAACAATTTTGGGCCAGAGATCCACAAAGGAGGTCGCTAATGACAACGTCATACGATCCCAGGCGTCCGAGAATTGACCTTCGGCAACGAGTATTCCTACATCCACGAGGTCCTGGGTAAAACTTGTCGTATCCGGTACACTGGCTACCTGTAAGGAATCGCTTGTGCTCAGCGTCGTATCGGCTACCTGCGTGGTGTCCTGGGGTTGTATGTTTGCAGGAGCAACTTGCATCAGCCAAGCAATTTTGCTGCGGTCATAGTGTTTTTTAAGAGCATAGCGATAGTCATGGGTCCTACACCACCCGGAACTGGGGTAATGTAGCCTGCCAGTTCTTTAGCGGCGTTGTAGTCCACATCACCAGTAAGATAATATCCTCTTTTACGTGTTGGGTCTTCAACCCTGTTGATTCCCACGTCTATAATTGCTGCCCCTGACTTGATCATATCGGCGGACACAAAATGGGTACGGCCAATTGCAGCCACCAGGATGTCGGCCGTTCGGCAAATTTCGGGAAGATTTTTTGTTCTGCTGTGGCAAACGGTCACCGTTGCGTTGTTTTGTTTGCGCAGGAGCAGGCTTGCCAGCGGGCGTCCGACTAAGTGTGATCGCCCAAGAATCACGGCATGCTGTCCTTCCGTGGGAATGCTCGAGCGGCGCAGCAGTTCTACAATTCCGGCCGGTGTACACGGCACAAAGCCGTGAGAATCGGTAACCAGCCGACCGGCATTTACGGTATGCAGGCCGTCTACATCTTTATCCGGGTTTAGAGCAGCAATGATTCGTGACGAATCAAGATGATCGGGCAGTGGTAGTTGCACCAGTATTCCGCTCACATGAGGACTGTCATTTAAGTCCTGAATGACAGAGAGTAGGGCCTTTTCGGATATGCTGGCATCAAATTTTAACGTGTCGCCTGCAATCCCAGCATCCTGGCTCGCCTTGATTTTTCCCCGCACGTACGAAGCTGACGCAGGGTTGTTACCAACCAGTATCACCGCGAGATAGGGGGGAGCGTGCCCGTCGGATGTCCATGTTGCAACATCTTCTCGCACTTCACTGCGTACTTCGGCTGCGATGGCCTTTCCGTCGATTATTGTAGCCACGGTGAATGTAGTTTGTTGGTAGAGGGTACCTCTATTGAACGCTGAAGGTCCAAGATGGTAACAATTTATAGGCTACGTCTGACATAGCTATGCGCCGAATCTTCATTTTATTGGTTTTTGCGATATGTTCGGCGCTGCCTGCGGTTTCGCAGGTTTTGCGCGGATTTGTTACAGAAGGCATCAGCGGCGAGCCCTTGGAGGGCGTTAATGTGGTCCTGTATGGAGAGGGGGAAATCTCGTTTGGTGCCGCAACGGACAGTGACGGATTCTATCTTTTGCCACGCCTGACACCGGGACAATATGTTCTGCGGACCTCATATGTAGGGTTCGTCACCTATGTCGACTCTTTAGATATTGGGCCGGGCCAGGAAATATATCAGCTGGATATTGCATTGGAAGAGGATGAGTTTCAGTTGCAGCAGCTTACAATAGTCGACAATGCAGGCGGAAGTACGACTTTGTTGAGCGCAGGTATCGAGCGCATTACTCCTGCCGCGATTGAGCGCGTTCCGATGCCGGAGATTACAGCTGATCTGTCGGCCTATCTGGCTACATTACCCGGTGTTGTACTTGTGGGGGATCAGGGAGGACAGTTTTATGTACGGGGCGGCGAGCCAACACAGAATCTAGTGCTGCTTGACGGGATGCTGATCTACCAGCCTTTTCATATTCTCAGCTACTACACGGCATTCCCAACAGAGGTGTTGCGGAGTGTTGACTTACATGCAGGCGGGTTCGGTCCGCAGTTTGGAGGAAGGATTTCCAGTGTAGTGGATGCATGGAGTCGCAATGGAAACAGTAGCCGATTTGCGGCCTCTGGTTCGGTTTCCCCATTTCTTGTGGGTACCCACGTGGAAGGGCCAATTGTGCCAGGAGGGCGGTTCACGATGATTGCTTCTGCGCGGCAGTCAGTTGTTGAAGATGCTGCTGCGAACGTGATTGGGCAGGATATCCCATTGCTTTTCCATGATCTGTTTGCCAAGATTCACGGAAGGCCCAACCGGCATGGTCGTGTTTCAGTCAGTGGGATCAAAACTTATGATCGAGGACGTGTCGGGGGAACGAGAGGTATTGGTGCTCCAGATGAAGTTCGGTGGTGGAATGATGCTGTGGGTGGACGCTATCTGTTCTTGCCGGGCAATCTGCCGATTTTGGCAGAGTTCCTGATGTCATGGTCGGGTCATACCATGCAATTGGGTCCAAGCGAAGATCTGATCAGGACCTCAAGCACCAGTCGGATTAACATGGAGGCTAATGTTACCCATTACTCTCCTAGAGGTGATCTGCATTGGGGGCTGTTTGCACGTTCGTTGACACTCAAGAGTGAACTGGGCGGGTTGTATCAAAATCTTGACCTTAAAACCGAGTACGTAACTGAAGCAGGCATATACGCTGCCCCCGAATTTAAGCTTAGCTCTGGAACATCTATTTCACCTGGTTTAAGGATTCATCATTTTCCCAGTAAAAGCCGCTTGCTGTTTGAACCTCGGCTGCGTGCAAAAACTGTCTTGGGCAACAATGAACTCAGCGCTGCAGCGGGCCTATACCATCAGGAACTCGTTGGCATCAATGATCGAAGAGATGCGGCCAGCGTGTTTACGGCATGGACTGCCGTACCGGTAGGGGACATTCCGCGTGCACTGCACATTATAATGGGCTACAGGAGGGCGCTTGCTGAGGGGATGACCATTGTGACGGATGTGTATTACAAACGCATGCGTAATCTGTATATCGCAGAATGGACTGCTCGTCCGCGTCTGACCACCAAGCTCCAGCAGGCTGACGGGCGTGTACTGGGTCTAGATCTGCGATTTGAATATTCGCGTGCTCCTTATTATGCGTATATCAATTACGGCTTGGCTTCCACGGAGTATGAAGCCATGCAATCTGAGCTGGTCCATTGGTTTAACGAAGTCATCTACAAATTCCGTCCTGCACATGACCGGCGGCATCAGATAAATGCGATGTTTTCGACCAGTATATATGGATTTGATGTTTCGCTTCGATGGCAGTTTGGGTCGGGGCGTCCGTTTAATCGAGCCTTTGGGTTTGACGGATTTCTGCTCATGGATGGTTCCGTTAATGTGTTTACCGAGGCGGGTGAGCGGCGTGTGATCTATGAGCGTCCCTTCAATGGTGTGTTGCCGGCCTATCATCGGCTGGATGCATCTGTGAATCGCGCGTTCCAGATAGGATTCTCACGGGTCACGCTTCAGGCGAGTGTGATCAATGTGTACGACCGCGCCAATGTATTCTACCTAGATGTCTTTACACTTGAGCGGTCTGACCAGCTACCGCTCATTCCATCTGTCGGGATAAAGGTTGATTTGCCATGATCCGAGTCTGGCTTCTTGTATCGGTCCTGGTACTTGGTGCCTGTGACGAGAGCGTAGATGTTGTACTGGGCACTGAACGTGCATATACCGTGTATGGGCACTTAAGTGTGCGTTCGGATACACAGGCTGTGCGGGTATATGCGATCGACCAGACGATTGATGTTGTACGACCAAATCGGCTTGATGCAAGGGTCATATCCAGAAATATGCACTCGGGGGAAGTTTATACATGGAGGGACTCAGTTATTCAATTTGGCGAGCATAATTTCGGACATGTATTCTGGGCACGTTTTCGCCCGGACTTTGACGAGCATCATCGGCTTGAGTTAATGCGTTCTGATGGTGCGATGTCTGCGGTTGAGGTGCAAATGCCTCCCGAGTCAATCCCAGAGCTTGTGAATCCTGTCATCAAACCCGGTTTTGTACATCTGCCGATTCTGTGGCAGAATGCCCCCAGATTGAACAACATTCGTGTTCGCTATCACACCAACAGAGGGGTATTTACCTTTGAGTATCCGAACGATCAGGTACGTACTGAGGGCGGACAGATTGCCACAGTCCTAGTTTATATAGATGTTCGCGACGTATTCCGTGAGATCTTCCGTGCTAATGGGTCTACCAGTGATGCAAGGCTCAGAGCAATTGAGCAGATCGTGCTTGTTTCCAGTGCAGATTGGATACCTCCAGGTAATGTATTCTCGTCTGATGTGCTGATTGAACCAGGCACATTCTCCAATGTGGAGAATGGTTTCGGGTATGTAGGAGCAGGTTATGAGGCTTCCTTCTACTACGAGGTTTCCGACTCTGTCGCAGTAGCGGCTGGGTTTTCCGTTCGCTGATTCAGCCGCCGCTTGAGTACCAACAGGGTAACATCATCATTGAGTGCTCTTTCTGCCCTCCAAGCGAGCCCGGCCTTTCGGAGATGGGCAATAACTTCACTAGGGGAGCGATTGCCTGCTTCGGCAAAGATTCGCCTTACTCGATCCAATTGAAGCATGTCACCGCAGGGACTCAAGAGTTCAAGCAATCCGTCACTCATGAACAGTGCCGTATCCCCGGGTTCAAGGGATATAGCAAATTCTTCGTACGGAAATTCTGTAAAGCTTCCCAGAGGCATGCCTTTCAAGACGATCTCCTCAATTTCTTGTGTTGCTGCACGGTATACCAGAACGGGAGGCATCCCTGCTACGATAAGCTGCAGTACGCCCTTGAAATAGCGGGCGAGGGTGAGGTGCATATACGTGTTACGCAGGTTTAGACTCTTAAGAGTTTCTGACATGCGCCGAACGAGATTCCGCAGATTTGATTCGGTAGCCAGGACTTTGAATAGCGCTTTAGTTGCAATGACCATCATCCCGGCAGTGGTACCGTGGCCGGTTGCATCTCCGACTGCGATGGTAAGTTTGCCCTCTTCGCAAAGAGAAAAGTCGTAATAGTCACCACTAACTTCGGTAGCTGTTTTCAGGAATGCATCAATCTCCAACTCGGGATGAACAGGAATTCTTGCAGCGAGCATCTCCTGCTGTGCCTGACGTGCAGTATCCAGCTCATTGGACTTACGCAGGTATTCGGCTTTTATTTCGGGTGGAAGGCTTTCGTCTCTGATAAATGCATTCGGGCCTTCCTTATTGTAGCGTAGAACGATGTCTCTGATCCATTCTTCACTGTACCCGGTTATGTTAATGATATCATTGACAGTCTTGCCTTCGTGCTTCAGATAGATGATTTGCCAGTGGGTCCGCTCAGCGGCACCTTTTGTTCGGCGGTATCTATCGAATATTTCCCGGCGAGACAAATGCTGTCGCAACGGCGTCACTGTTTTTGATTCCGGGAAAATAGATTTATCTACCATTGGTATAGTAATATCAATTAGCCTCCCTATACACAAAGCCTGTGCTTTATACGGTATAGAGTCCTGATAAATTTCGTTTTAATTTATGAATATTACGACCCAAGCCGGGTAGCCGCCGCGGTGACCGGTGAAGCTGTGGATAAATTTTTCGTGATAAATTCGCCTCCGCAGACGTTGGTTAGTTGGGCAGGCTTTTTACGTTTGTCATATCAACAAACACCTCCGAGCCATCCGGTTTGCGGCCATGGAATCACTTAATAAATATTTTGAGTGATGCGGTCTAGCGTTACGTCTGCGACAATAGGGTAGGCCATGGTTGCAGACGTTTGACAGGCAACCGCTGTGTGCTCTTCCGGTAACGGTCACTATGAATTCAGGAGACGGTGTTACTAGGGCACAGACTCGTATTCGAGGTTATCAGAATCAGGAGGTGGAAGCGCTGAGCTGGCAGCAGCCTCGGCTAACGTTCGTCGTCCTTTGTGATCATCAGATCATCCAGAAGGCGAGAGAACCAATAGCGGTGGCCCGGAAACCCTTCGAGAAAAGACTATAAGTCTATGCACTGAAGACAACTTTACCGATCCCTGTTCCGCCGCACGCCACATGATCAAGTCCGTCGCACTTCACGGGCGTCCCGTTTAGTAGCCAGCTGCCAATAGCCGAGCTTCCTTCAGCCCATTAGTCACCAACATCCACCCGGTCCTTGTGGAACCTGGAGACTGCTGTTTTTCTCCAGGAGCTCAAGGACTGAGAGAAAATCCAAAAACGAGATATGTTTTTTCAGTCGTCGGATTCATGACGTAGGCGGCGGACAGAGGCAGCGAAAAATGTTCTGTGATTTGTAGATCCTTGCTGGCAGATAGCCCCATGTTCACCAGAGAAGTGCTTTCTACACCATAAAACTCACTCATACCCGCAACGAGGCCAAGCGTGAGGCCTAGCTCTACGTCGCCTATGCTGAACGGGAGCGCCCCTTCGAGATAGAGGGAATTGTCGGGGTCATTATGGACCATAAAGGCTGCTGAGAGTGTCACAGGGAAGGATTCCGGGAGCGTCAGCGCACCCATTAATTCGATCCAGTGTGCCCCCTCACCATCGCCGTCAAAATTAAGCCAGTCGCTGTCGGTCGGGAAATAGTAGTCTGTGACAGTTAGTGCCAGACTGGTAGTGCTGCCCAGACCAAAGCTGTACGTGGCGTACAGGTCATGCTCATTTGCCCCAGCGCCGTCAGCACTAATGGAATATGATCCCCAAGTCCCAAGTTCAAAGTCTCCCGCAGTGAAGGCGAGGCCGGGCTGGACACTGAAGGAATCCCCGAAGTCATACCCACGCCATATATAGCGGTTGTAGAAATCTGCGCCGAACCCAATTGACTGGGCGTTGGTCAGTAATGGCGTTGAAGCCAAGAGTACCAGCATCATGAATGTGCGTGAAAAAAAATGTTTGGTCATCATGCGAAGGGATGAGTTTGTTGAAGAGATAACAAGAAGTCCTGCAAAAAGAGCCAAATTTTCCGTATAGACTAAAAAATACTAAGTGAGCCGCTATTTTGCCACAATAATACAGGCAGGATCGGCAATAGACTAAAGATCCGTGAATTTTCGGCACTCGATGAACCCCTGTTTAGGTCATGCCTAATATAATAAGTAAATTATTGCAATAAACCAAATTAATTAAGGCATATATGCTTTTTATACATAATAAATTTAGATAAGAAACATTTTATCTATAATCCCGATATTACTGCATTCCAAAAAGGAGTGGGGATTTGGTAGAGGACGCCGGTCAGGGGCGCATTCGGCATCTTCGGTTCGAGAGAACTGTCCTTGACGGATTCGGACTCCAACAGGCAAGGATAGCGAAGTTGATTCAGAAGCAGAGTTTAGGACAGATGATGAAACAGCAAGGATTATATGATCCCGCATTTGAGCATGATGCGTGTGGAGTTGGACTCTACTGTCGCATAGACGGAACGCCTTCGCATGGTGTAGTGAAAAATGGACTCCAGATACTCATGGAACTGGATCACAGGGGAGCATGTGGCTGTGACGAAACAACAGGCGACGGTGCGGGAATCCTGGTACAATTACCCCATGCATTCTTTGAGTATGAAGTTTCTTCGCTGCCAGCACCGGGCGACTACGGGGTGGGGATGGTGTTTATCCCTCCCCGTCATGAAAAAACCTGTAAGCAACTGGTCGAGAATATCCTGAAGGCAGAGGGAGCGGGATTCATAGCCTGGCGCCGGGTTCCAACCGATTCAGCTTCTATAGGGCCAGGTGCAAAAATAACCGAACCGGCAATATGGCAGTGCTTTGTGCAGCGGAACAAGGACATCGCACTAGATGCATTTGAGCGACAGCTCTATGTTATTCGGAAGGTATTTCAGCAGGGTGTTCTCGAGCGCAGACTTCATGGATGCTACTTCGCGAGCTTATCCGCAAAAACCATTGTCTACAAGGGTATGCTCATGCCGGAACAGGTCACGGCTTACTATCCAGATTTGAGCTCCAAGCGATTCAAGAGCGCGTTGGCCATGGTGCATTCCAGGTTCAGTACGAACACCTTTCCAGAGTGGTCACTGGCACAACCCTTCCGTTTTCTTTGCCACAATGGAGAGATCAATACGCTCCGGGGTAACATCAATCAGATGCATGCCGCCGAAGTTATGTTCCGGAGTGAACGCTTTGGTGAGGATACACGCAAACTAGTTCCAATCATTCGTGAGGGGGGAAGTGACTCTATGGCACTCGATAATGTTTTGGAGCTGCTCTACTATACCGGCCGATCACTCCCCCATTCAATGATGATGCTCATCCCCGAGGCATGGGAGCATAATGAGATTATGCCTGATGAAAAACGGGCATTTTATCAGTACCACAGCAACCTGATGGAACCATGGGACGGACCGGCAACCATTCCATTCACAGATGGTCGCTATGCAGGAGCGTTGCTAGATCGTAACGGATTGCGTCCCTCCCGGTACAATATATCCAAAGACGGTTATGTCGTTTTAGCATCAGAAACCGGCGTTGGCGGTATCCCCGAGTCAAACGTACTGCGGAAAGGCCGACTCAAGCCAGGACGTATGTTTCTCGTTGATCTGGAGGAAAAGCGTGTGATTGAGGATGAAGAAATCAAAGCCCGCATCTGTTCACGTGCGCCCTACCGTGTGTGGTTGAATGAACATCAACGCACGCTGTCTTCGATTCCCCCCGCGGAACCGAAGACAATGGAAGGTTCGTTGCTCGCCAGACAGCAAATGTTCGGATACACGCTAGAGGACCTACGTTTGCTTATGGCTCCCATGGGAGAAAAAGGTAAAGAGCCCCTGGGCGCCATGGGGAACGATACACCGCTTGCGGTACTGTCCGATCGGCCGAGACTGCTCTACGATTATTTCAAACAGCTTTTTGCGCAGGTTACGAATCCCCCCCTGGATGCGATCCGTGAATCCATGGTAACTTCACTTGCGCTGAACCTGGGATCCAGTGGTAATCTCTTTACTGAAGGACCTTGGCATTGTGAAAAGCTGCGCTTGAATCAGCCGATACTTACCGAAGCAGATCTGTCTTCAATTGAAACGGGGATTGCCGGTGTTGCCACGCTTAATATGTGTTTTCAGCCGGGGGAACTGTCGATGGCGCTCGAGCGCCTCCAGGAGGAAGCCACGCAGTCCATCAGTCACGGCTGTAGTCTGATCGTTCTCTCTGATCGCGAGGCCGGAAAAGATCAATTGCCTATGCCGGCGTTGCTGGCTACGGGAGCAGTGCACCATTATCTGATCGAAAAAGGGTTGCGACTCCGATGTGGTCTGATCGTAGACAGCGGAGAACCGCGTGAAGTACATCACTTCGCAATGCTGATCGGATATGGTGCAGAAGCCATCTGTCCATACGTAGCGTTATCCAGTGTTCGCCAGATGGCTCAACGGGGCCAACTTGGAGAAAATTCTGTAGCAGATGTGGAAGAGCACTACATCAAGGCTATTGGACACGGGTTGCTGAAGGTCATGTCCAAAATGGGCATTTCGACACTGCAGAGTTATCGTGGTGCACAGATTTTTGAAGCCATTGGGTTGAGTTCGCAGGTGATAGATGAATACTTCTGCCGTACCTCGTCACGGATCGGGGGCATTGGACTGAAAGAGATCACCAGAGAGGTGGTTATGCGGCATGAGCGCGCGTATCCAATAAAAAAAGTCTCTGGAGTTTACCCGCTGGATGTAGGGGGGCAGTATCAGTGGCGCCGGGGGGGTGAACGTCACGCATTCAGTCCGACGGCGATTGCCAATATGCAGGAAGCCGCAAGGGCGAAGTCTCATAAGTCTTATAAGGCGTTTGCAGATGAGATTAACAAAGGCGCGGTAAACACCCTAAGGGGACTGTTAACCTTCAACTATGCGAAGGCCAAACCGGTGGATATAGATGAGGTTATGCCATGGACCGAGATCGTTAAGTCCTTCAAGACGGGGGCCATGTCCAATGGGTCTATCAGTGGCGAAACGCACGAAGCACTGGCGATTGCAATGAACTCCATCGATGGCAAGAGCAATACTGGGGAAGGAGGGGAAGGTCCAGAGCGGTATGGAAAAGACAATTCTCGTCGAAGTCGAATAAAGCAGGTTGCTTCCGGCAGGTTTGGAGTGACGATTGAATACCTGGAAAGCGCTGACGAGATTCAAATCAAGATGGCGCAGGGGGCCAAGCCGGGAGAAGGTGGTCAGCTACCGGGCAAGAAGGTATATCCCTGGATAGCAAAACTCCGGCATTCCACGCCTTATGTGGGACTGATTTCGCCACCGCCGCATCATGACATCTACTCCATAGAGGACTTGGCGCAGTTGATCCATGATCTCAAGAACGCGAATCCGCGTGCACGGATCAGTGTCAAGCTGGTGTCCGAAGTGGGAGTAGGTACAGTTGCAGCGGGCGTAACCAAAGGGAAAGCGGATGTCGTGCTCATCAGCGGAACGGATGGAGGTACAGGTGCATCGCCGCAAACCTCCATCATGCACGCGGGGCTGCCCTGGGAGCTTGGGCTTTCAGAAACGCATCAAACACTTGTAAACCACGGGTTGCGCTCACGAATCATCGTTGAGTGTGATGGTCAGATGAAGACCGGCAGAGATGTTGCAGTTGCAGCACTCCTGGGTGCAGATGAATTTGGTTTTGCAACCGCCCCTTTGGTGGCGCTGGGCTGCATAATGATGCGCAAATGTCACCTGAACACCTGTCCCGTGGGAATTGCCACACAGGATCCCGAACTGCGCAAAAAATTTCGTGGTCAACCGGAGCACGTTGTAAACTATTTGCATTTTGTGGCAGAAGATTTGCGAAAAATAATGGCACGGTTGGGAGTCCGTACACTCGCGGAGATGTGCGGGCGTGTTGATCTGCTCAAACCGCGACGAAACATCAAGCACTGGAAAGCACGTCACTTGGACCTGTCACGGATCCTGGTCCGCCCTGAGGTACCGGAGGAGCTTAAATTCTTCTCGGCCACCCAACAGGATCATGGACTGGAAGGGGCACTGGATCACACGCTGATCGCTTTGGCCAAGCCTACTCTGGAGAAACGAAAACCGGTAGTTGCTGATATTCAGATCAGGAATACCAACCGGACTGTGGGTACTATGCTAAGTAATGCGATCACGCAACGTTATCGTAAAGCACCTTTGCCGGATGGTACGGTGACCTTCAACTGTATTGGCTCCGCTGGACAAAGCTTTGCCGCCTTTGCCTGTAAGGGCATTACATTCAATATCCAGGGCGATGCGAACGATTACTTTGGAAAGGGTCTCTCGGGTGCTAAATTGACCATTATGCCGCCACCAGAAGCGACCTATGTACCGCATAAGAATATCACGGTGGGTAATGTAGCGCTCTACGGTGCCACGAGCGGGGAGGCTTACATACGTGGAGGAGCTGGTGAACGTTTTTGTGTGAGAAACAGTGGGGTTCGTGCGGTGGTTGAGGCTGTAGGGGATCATGGTTGTGAGTACATGACTGGTGGGCGTGTCGTCGTTCTCGGAGAAACCGGCCGGAATTTTGCTGCTGGAATGAGTGGAGGGATTGCGTATGTGATCGATGCTACACGTGAATTCAGGAGGGGACGCTGCAACATGGAGTCAGTTGAATTACTGCCTGTGGAAGATCCGAAGGATATTGCGGAGTTGCGGGCCATGATTGAGAACCACTTTGAGTACACCGGAAGTCGGGCAGCACAGTGGATTCTGGAGAACTGGAAAAAAGCATTGACGGAGTTTATCCAGGTAATGCCTATTGAGTATCGCAACGCGCTAAGACGTCTGGCCAGCGAATCAGACCAATTAGCTGTTGCCGCGTGATATCATGGCCAAGATTACCGGGTTTATTGAGTACCAGCGCGAGCTTCCCGACCAGCGTCCGGTTGAAGAACGCGTGACGGATTGGCGTGAAGTGTATACCCCATTCAGTGAGGAGCGCCTGCGTCGCCAGGCTGCCCGTTGTATGGATTGCGGGACGCCTTTCTGCCAGACAGGTTGTCCTTTGGGGAATGTGATCCCGGACTGGAACGATCTCACGTACCGGGGGGATTGGCGCATGGCCTATGAACGGTTAAACGCAACAAACAATTTCCCCGAGTTCACTGGGCGAGTCTGTCCTGCTCCCTGTGAGTCGGCCTGTGTACTGGGGATCAATGATGATCCCGTTACGATTGAGCAGATTGAGAATGAGATCATCGAATATGCATTTCGGTCAGGGTGGGTTAAGCCGGAGCAGCCGGTGAAAAGAACAGGAAAAAAGGTTGCTGTGGTAGGATCCGGTCCAGCTGGACTGGCGGCAGCGGATCAGCTCAATCGTGCAGGACATCGTGTGACAGTACTGGAACGGGATGATCGAATCGGCGGATTGCTGCGATATGGAATCCCGGATTTTAAGCTGGAAAAATGGGTGCTTGATCGTCGGCTTGATGTAATGAGGAAGGATGGTATACAGTTTATCACACACGCGGATGTAGGTAACACATATACCTGTTCACGTCTGCGCAGCTTTGATGCAATTATCATATGTACAGGAGCGACACGGCCCCGTGATTTGCCGGTCCGTGGACGTAAACTGAAAGACATTCATTTTGCATTTGACTATCTGCGTCAGCAAAACAAACTTAACGCGGGAGACGACCTGATCCGCGAGGGCATCGACCATATAAGTGCGAAAGGCAAGGATGTCATTGTTATTGGAGGAGGAGATACGGGTAGTGACTGTGTTGGTACTGCCAATCGACAAGGGGCACGTTCGATCACTCAGTTTGAACTATTACCTATGCCCCCGGGTGAACGGCCAGAGCACCAGCCGTGGCCCTATTATCCGATGGTTTTACGGACCAGTTCCTCGCACGAGGAGGGGGCAGACCGTCACTGGAGTATTATGACAAAGGCATTCAAGGGTAAAAATGGCCATGTAGAAAGTCTACAGACAGTCAATGTAGAGCTTCAGGGGCGTAAGGTCGTTGAGCTACAGAATACGAAAAGGCATTGGCCGGCCGATCTCGTACTTTTGGCTGTTGGCTATACCGGCCCCGAGGGTGCAAGTATGGCAAATACGCTGGGGGTAAGACTGGATAAGAGGAGTAATTTCAAGACGGGAAGTGACTATCAGACGAATGTACCTGGTATTTTTGCGGCAGGAGATGCACGTCGTGGGCAATCCCTGATAGTGTGGGCTATCAGTGAGGGGCGGGAGGCCGCGCGGCATGTGGACGCATATCTATCGGGGTTTATTGCGCTGCCGACAAAAGGGGAGGGGGATCTGCCACGGAGATGAATCAAGATATTTTTTCCAGAAACGGCAAAATTGTTGAACTTTTCCAGATAAAGCCGTATAATAGTCCCAGTTGACACGATATTCGTGCCGGCTCATCAAGAAGGGTGGAGGGTTCAGGCCCTGTGAAACCCTGGCAACCCCCGCAAGGTTTGGACGCCTTGCGTGAAAGGTGCCACTTCCTGCCTCGAGTTATGCGAGGACAGATGAGCGGGAGGAATGATTCGATTTTGTAATCGACTCTGGTCCAATCCCTTCCGTCCATCCTACCTGGGAAGGGATCTTTCGTGGGAGAGCCAGAAAGCTTTTTGATGACGGCCAATGTTGTGCCATTCATCATCCTTAACAAAAGCAGAGGCTAAACTCATGTCACAGAACGGTCAATCGCTTCACTTTGATACACTGCAGGTCCATGCGGGGCAGGAACCGGATCCAACTACCAATTCTCGTGCGGTGCCGATTTATGCTACGACCTCGTACGTCTTCAATGACTCCGATCACGGAGCAGATTTATTCGCACTAAAAGAGTTCGGAAACATCTACACGCGGATCATGAATCCAACGAATGATGTTTTCGAAAAGCGTATTGCAGCGCTTGAGGGTGGTCTGGCAGCTCTGGCTACTTCCAGTGGACAGGCGGCCCAGTTCCTTGCTCTTGCAACGCTGGCAGAGTCCGGCGACAATATTGTCTCATCCAGTTATCTGTATGGCGGGACCTATAACCAGTTCAAGGTCACGCTGCCTAGACTCGGAATCAGTGTTCGGTTCGCAGATGGCGATAAGCCCCGGTCCATCGAGGCTTTGATCGACGAGCGGACCAAGGCAATCTACCTCGAAACGATCGGAAACCCCCGCTTCAACGTGCCTGATTTCGAAGCTATTGCCAGGGTTGCCAAAAGCAATGGTGTTCCGCTAGTCGTTGATAACACCTTTGGTGCGGCAGGTTATCTATGCCGTCCGATTGATCATGGTGCCGATATTGTAGTTGCCAGTGCCACCAAATGGATTGGGGGGCATGGTAATACTATAGGCGGGGTGATCATTGATGCCGGCACATTCTCATGGGATAACGGGCGCTTCCCAAGCTTCACTGAGCCATCCCCGGCCTATCATGGCCTGAGCTTTTGGGATGTTTTCGGTCCTCGTGGAGTTCTGGGAGCAAACCTTGCTTTCATAATCCGCGCCCGCGTTGAGGGACTGCGCGATCTGGGGCCGTGCCAAAATCCGTTTGGCTCCTTCCTGTTGCTCCAGGGATTGGAAACATTGTCGCTTCGCGTACAGCGCAGTTGTGATAATGCTCTGGAGCTGGCACACTGGTTACTCGCACGGCCAGAGGTTTCCTGGGTTAGTTATCCTGGACTTGAGACCCATCCATACCATGAGAATGCGCGGCAATACCTGAGAAACGGCTTTGGTCCTGTACTTTCATTCGGCGTCGAGGGTGGTCTGGAGGCTGGTCAGGCGTTTGTTAACAACACAAAGTTGGCCAGTCATCTGGCAAATGTTGGTGACGCCAAAACTCTCGTGATTCATCCTGCTTCCACGACACACCAGCAATTAGCGCGCGAGGAGCAGGTGTCTGCAGGAGTTACCGAAGATCTGATTCGTGTCTCGGTGGGTATTGAGCATATTGACGATATTAAGTCTGATTTTTCTCATGCCCTGAGTTCTGCTGGTGCAGAGGTTTTATCATAACATTTTCTTGATGGGCTGCGCACCTGAATATATTTCGGGTGCGCGGCTCGGTGAATTCGATGCCAAGAATATTGACTATACCAAAATTGGAGTTGTCCAGTGGCACCGTATTAAGGGATGTCCCGGTGGGTTACGAACGCTGGGGCGAGCTTAATGAGGCACGAGACAATGTGATCATTGTTGGGCATTCCCTGACGAGCACCCCGAATGCTCGTTCATGGTGGTCGGGTTGCATTGGCCCGGGTAAGGCACTTGATACGGATAAGTTCTTTGTCATATGTGCTAACGTGATTGGATCTCCTTATGGGACTCTATCTCCGATTTCAACCAATCCAGATACTGGTAAGTGCTATGGAAATACGCTGCCCCAGACAACGGTGCGGGATTCGGTTGCGCTTCATAAGAAGTTGTTGGACAGACTAGGCGTTCGGAGTATTGCGTTTGCTATCGGCGGGAGTATGGGAGGGATGCAGGCGCTTGAGTGGGCATATTATGGAACAGATTACGTGCGCGGAGTCGTACCCATTGCGGTAGGTGGACGTCACTCTTCATGGTGCATCGGTTGGAGCGAGGCGCAACGACAGGCTATCTATGCGGATCCCAAATGGGAAGGGGGCGGTTACGCGCCACACAACCCTCCCAGAGATGGCTTGGCGGCTGCGCGTATGATGGCCATGGTATCCTACAGATCGCTGGCATCTTTTGAGGGCAGGTTTGGACGTAACCAGAATGGATCAAACGCCTTTGAGATTGAAACCTGGCTCCAGCATCATGGCGATAAAATTGTCAGTCGGTTTGACCCAGCCTGTTATGTTTACTTGACGTACCTGATGGATACACATGATGTGTCGCAGGGGCGGGGTAATTATGAAGCCGTGCTTTCAACTATTCGTCAGCCTACACTAGCCGTTGGTGTTCGCTCGGATGTTCTCTACTTGTTGGAAGAGTCGGAAGAACTTGTAGAATACATACCACATGCAGAGTTGGCGATTATGGAGGGGCCACACGGTCATGATACTTTTCTGATTGATCAGGAGGAGTTAAACCGGATAGTCCTACGGTGGCGACGGCGTGAGATTGATCCGTTAATCGACTCGGTTGCTGAAAAAAGGAGCGTGCTCAGTGCATGCGGTTGATATGCACAATGCGTTTTGGGAATAGCGGCGCTTGGGGTATCCCACCCGTAATGGCTGTATCCTTCTCTTCCAACACCAGTCCACGCCTTGAGGTCATAACAAAGGAAGGAACCAAGGACTCAAACCAGTCCAAATCATTGATTCCAGTCAACTCCGCTCGTTCACAGCAAATTGATACCAATCAAATACCTCTTGGTGATCGAATCTCCTGCACTCTGACCGTCTCTGCCCGAAAGGATTCATGGATTCAGCACAAAGCAGAATGACAGGTTATTGTGCGCGACCTCTTGTCAGGTGACACAATTGTGATCAGTGATCGTAGCATGCCCGCCTGTATCACGTTGGTAAGGACTTACGAATGACAAAGCTCAGAGTGGGAATTATTGGAGCTACGGGTGCTGTCGGGCAGAAATTTGTTGAGCTGCTTGAGGGGCATCCCTGGTTCGAAATCACAGACTTAGCTGCATCTGACAGATCGGCTGGAAATCAATACAGCGAGGCCGTCAACTGGATTGGGAGTACGCCTATACCGGATGCCATCGCCTCGATGGAGGTTGTGTCATTGAATACCAAGCTATCATGTGACTTTGTATTCTCGGGATTGCCCGCCTCCTTGGCTGATGATACAGAGCCCAGACTGGCGAGCGAAGGGTTTCCGGTGATTTCCAATGCGAAAAGCTTCAGGATGCATAAGGATGTGCCCCTTCTGATCCCCGAAATTAATCCAGATCATATTGCATTGATAAACAACCAGGATTGGGGACAAGGGGGATACATTGTCACCAACCCCAACTGCTCCACGGTTGGCCTGACGTGCGCGCTCAAACCTCTTCATGATGCGTTCGGCCTGGAGGCGGTTCAGGTAACGACAATGCAGGCCCTTTCCGGTGCAGGGCATCCGGGCGTCCCGTCATTGGATGCGCTCGCCAATGTTGTGCCTTTTATAGGTGGAGAAGAGGATAAGCTTGTTCACGAGCCGAATAAGCTCTTAGGTAGGCTGGTTGATGGCGCGATTCAAACCGAGCGCATTACGATTAGCGCACAGTGCAACCGAGTTCCTGTTCTCGAGGGACACCTGGAGTGTGTTTCTGTCAGACTGGGGTCGCGTGCGAATTCGGATGAGGTGCGTGAAGTATTCGAGTCTTTTGTAAGCCCGATCCGAGACTTGGAATTACCTAGCGAGCCTGACAGATTTCTGCGTGTTTTTGAGGATGAGCGATTTCCGCAGCCGAGGCGTCATTCAGAGATTGGGGGTGGCATGACAGTCAGCATTGGCAGAATTCGTCCCTGCGAGGTTCTTGATCACAAGTTTGTGGTTCTCTCACACAATACGATCCGTGGAGCTGCAGGCGGCGCTATTCTCAATGCAGAATTGCTCTTCAAGAAGGGATTATTGCACCCGCGAATGGGATGAGTGCAGAATAATTGGCGGAACAGCTGAACGTCTGCAGAAGTACTACGTGGTTGGATTCTTATTGCGGGAATAGCTCAGTTGGTAGAGCATCTGCTTGCCATGCAGAAGGTCGCGAGTTCGAGTCTCGTTTCCCGCTCAATACTCTCCTCGGCGCATACGCTATCCCTGGTCTTTGATGTCGCCGGCACAAATTTGCTCATTACCGCTCAGTAAGGTTTTTCCGGCCTCGCCCTTTGTCGGGGCGATCATTTTGCTGGTGTGGGTTCCTGTTTCCTGCACATACCAGGATTCTTCCAAGATTCCGGCACAGCTTCCGCCAGGTCCATCTCAGGAAAGCTGGAATGTTACAACTGTAATCTCACAGGCAGATTCAGGCACTGACACAAGTCGTACCAGATTGATCATTGATGCCGACTACGTAGAATGGGTAGAAGAGGAAGACAATTTCCTTCAGCTCCTGCAGGGTATAGAAAACAAGGTTGAGGTCGAAATTTACGACTCCTCTGGGGCACTTTCGGCTATGGTTGAAGCGCAACGTGTATCTTACTACGAGTCAGAAACGCGCTTTGTCGCTGAGGGGGAGGTCGTCGTACAAACAAGCGATGATCGAACGCTGCTGTCCGAGTGGATTGAATGGAAAGAGGTTGACCGGTTGCTTCGCACAGATCGATTCGTTCAGATTACTACACCTGATGAAGTGGTTTCGGGAACGGGCCTTGAGGCCTCGGAGGACTTGTCTTCCTACGAGATTGGTGAGTTTAGGGCTGAAGTCGTGCTTGACTCATGAGGTGCATTACACTGTGGCTGCTGGTTGTGCTGCTAATGCCGAAAGGCAGTCATTACGGGTACGAAAGCGTTTTTTTCGTTCACGCGGATACGGATTCCGTGGTCGTGGAAGGGGATCTGCTAAGAGGTCAACAGGAGGGGGGAGAATTTATGCAGTACGTCGTTGGGAATGTGCGGGTAACCCTTGAAGGGACAAAAGTGACCTCGAGTCGGGCCATCAGAAACGTAACTCGGCGCACAACTACCTTTATGGGCGATGTCGTATTGGTTGATAATGGTGATACATTACGAACAGATTCATTGCACTATGAAGAAGAGCTGGAAATAGGCTATGCCACAGGCAATGTTCAGCTATCCGATGGAGAAGTTGTTGCGATGGCGCCCATGGGTACTCATTACGTTGAAGAGCGGCGTGCAGTGTTCCCGCAGGGGCTCTTGCTGAAAGACTCCATCTCCGTTCTGACAGGAGAAGCCGGAGTCTATCAGATTGAGGACAAGGTCGCTGACCTCACCGGTAATGTCATAATGGAGTCTGAGAACGCAGAACTTACTTCTGATTCACTCACCCACTACAGAGATTTTGCAATATCGCTCGCTCGGGGTTCAGTATTGTATTTGGCCGTATCAGGAGAAGATTCAACCTGGATCGCAGGTGAACGGGTCGAACGAAATGCCGAAGACTCACTAAGCATTGTTCGTGGCAATCCTCTACTTGTGCATTTTGAACGTGATTCACTCTCAGTGGATACGCTCATAATCGGGGCAGGGGCGTTTCGTATACAGGAGAGCAAGAAAGGATTCGGGCTAAAGGCGATGCGTGATGTTCGTATCTGGAAAACGTCCTTCGCAGCCCGTGCAGACTCGATGGATTACTATCGATCAGAAAATGGGCAACGTGAATCTGCCTGGTTTTATGGCCAGCCGCTCATATGGACGGATGACATTCAGCTCAATGGCGACACGGTTGGCGTAGTTATGACAGAAGGAGCCATTGACTCTTTGTTCGTTCGTGAGAATGCTTTTGTCGCTGAGGAAGACAGCTTGACGAAACGGATCAATCAGGTGCGTGGAAAAGGTCTTGTTGGTACATTCCACGATGATTCTGTACGCGTTTTCAGGGTTGGACCGAATGCAGAAGCGATTTATTTCAGCTACAGTGAAGATGGTGAGTTTGATGGAGCGTGGGAGGTATCAGGAGATGAACTTACCATGCAATTTGAGGGAGATTCTAGCCGTACTATAGGGTTCGGCACGGATGTGCAAGGCGCACTATACCCCGAATCTGCCTTGCCCGACACACTCATGCTTGATGGTTTGAGGTGGGAGCCAACCCTCAAACCCATGCGCGAACGGCTTCTGAGCAATCCTTTATTGAGCTCATTGCGATGGAATCGCTAAAACTTCGAACAGAAGGATTGACCAAACGCTTCAAGAGGCGTACGGTCGTCGATGGTGTTTCGCTCGAAGTACAGCGCGGTGAGGTTGTCGGTTTGCTAGGTCCAAATGGCGCTGGTAAGACAACATCGTTTCATATGATTGTGGGTCTTGAGCGTCCCAACCGAGGACAGATTTATCTGGGCGACAGGGATATTACAACTCTGCCGATGTACAGGCGAGCACGTCTGGGCCTGGGTTACCTCGCACAGGAGACGAGTGTATTCCAGAAACTCACGGTAGAGCAAAATCTTCACGCGGTACTGGAGTTTCAAAAACTGTCTAGGCCAGAACGTACTGAACGTGTAGATAGATTGATTACCCAGTTTGGTCTGGATACTGTAAAAACAGCAAAAGCCTATACGCTCTCTGGTGGGGAGCGTCGTCGAACTGAGATTGCTCGCTCAATGGCGCTTGAACCCAGTTTTTTCTTATTGGATGAACCGTTTGCCGGGGTTGATCCAATCACGGTCGAGTATATACAGAATATTGTGCGTCAGTTGGCAGATTCGGGTATAGGAGTGCTGATTACTGATCATAATGTCCATGAAACGCTGGCTATAACTGATCGGGCTTATCTGCTTTTTGACGGCAGAATAATGAAGTCTGGAACAGCAGAGCAATTGGCCTCCGATCCCGAGGTACGCAAGCATTATCTAGGTGAAAGATTTACGCTCGAGCGTTATCGCTGAACGCGCAGGAAGTGCGGAAGTAAAAAACGCAAGATGCAATCCTGGTGAGATTATGGTTGTTATTATGAAACGCGACGCCTCGCAAGAGGAGATCGAGGCGGTCATAGCGAACTTAAGCGCGTTTGGATTTAATATTCACCGTTCTAGTGGAGTTAACCAGACCGTTCTGGGAGCCATTGGAGTCAAGCCGGGGTTTGATCATCGCATTATTCGGGGGCTTAAGGGCGTTGCAGATGTAAAGCGCGTGACAGAAGCCTACAAGCTGGCCAGTCGCGCAGGGCGTGATGCATCGACGATCGTTGATGTAGGAGGGTTGCAAATTGGTGGACGCTCAATCACCGTTATGGTTGGACCTTGCAGTGTAGAAAGCGAAGAACAGATAAAGGCAACGACAGCACATGTTGCTTCCCACGGTGCATCACTCTTCCGTGGAAATATTCTCAAACCGCGCACATCCTTTTATGAGTTTTATGGAGTGGAAGAGGGTAGACTGGAATTAATCCGCCAGGCGGCCGACGATGGCGATTTGAAGGTTGCGATTGAGATTACCGATGTTACCCGCTTGGATATGATGTCGGAATATGCGGATATCCTGCAGGTGGGAGCGCGTAATATGCAGAATTTTGAGCTGTTGCGTGCGCTTGGAACGTCAAGTAAACCAATCCTGCTAGAGCGAGGACTGTCTGCCACGGTAGAGGAATGGCTTATGTCGGCTGAGTATATAATGAGGTGTGGGAATACACAGATCATTTTGTGCGAGCGAGGTATTCGTACATTCGAGTCGGCAACACGCTACACATTGGATTTATCAGCGGTATCCGTTGTTAAAGCGAAAAGCCATCTGCCTGTTTTTGTTGATCCGTGCATGAGTACAGGCATGCGGAACAACATTATCCCCTTGGCTCGTGCAGCGGTCGCAGTGGGTGCTGACGGGATCATGGTAGATGTGCATCATGATCCGGCTAACGCATCCGGTGCCGGGTTGAGTGCGCTTAATTTTGATCAGTTCGCTGAGTTGATCATACAGGTTCGGGATGTTGCTGAAGCGATTGGTCGTAGTTTAAGCGTGGGTGGGGGGACCAACGGGCTTCACTAAAAGTCATTCTGCCCCACATTCCGTAGTGTGTGGGATTCGTGGGTAAATCAGCAGCCGAATAATTGGATGATTGATTTGGAAAAACGAAAAGAAATAAAAGAGCGCTTCCAGTCGCTCACGGATCTTATTGCAGATCCCGAAACGGCGGCAGATCCCCAGCAGATGGCTACTCTGGGGCCTGAGCACAGGGAGCTATCGGAGGTAGTGGAGGCAATCCAGAAGTACGAGACCACGCTCACGGAGGTAGAGGAGATGCAGAAGCTGATCCGTTCGGAGGAGGACGCTGAGTTGGTGGCACTGGCGCGTGAGGAATTGGATGTGCTGACATCTCAGCTCCCAAAAATGGAGGCGGCGCTGCAACGGGCGCTCATCCCAAAGGACCCTACCGACGCCCGGGACGCGATTGTGGAAATTCGAGCGGGTACGGGTGGCGACGAGGCTGCGCTTTTTGCCGCTGATCTGTTTAGGCTATACGAGCGCTATGCTGCCCGCAAAGGATGGAATATCTCAATAATGAACAGCTCTGGGGGTGTTCTGGGTGGGTTCAAAGAGGTCGTGTTCGGCGTGAGCGGGAAAAACGTTTTTGGCAATCTCAAATATGAAAATGGGGTTCACCGCGTTCAGAGGGTGCCACGAACCGAGTCCAGCGGGAGAGTACACACGTCAGCGGCGAGTGTAGCTGTATTGCCGGAAGCAACAGATGTCGAGGTCAAGATTGAACCTAATCAACTGAAGATCGATGTTTATCGCTCCAGTGGTCCAGGTGGGCAGAGCGTGAACACGACCGACTCTGCGGTTCGGATTACCCACATTCCAACCGGATTGGTGGTTACGTGTCAGGACGAGAAGAGTCAACACAAGAATAAGGACAAGGCAATGCGTGTTCTTCGTTCACGTCTATACGAGCAGAAGCTTAATGAGGTTAACGCGGAGCGGGATGCTGTTCGGAGAAAGGCAGTTGGATCTGGAGATCGATCCGTCAAGATTCGGACTTACAATTTCCCACAGGATCGTGTGACGGATCACCGCCTGGAAGGGAGCAATAAGAATCATCCGTTGCGCAAAGTGATTGAAGGCGAGCTCAATGAGCTGGTTGACGCTCTGCGGGCAACAGATCATGTGGAGCGTATGGCAAATGCCTAACGGGAACCCTTTTGCCTATCAGGTATTGAATCGGTTCTTGCCCTGCTCCTGCGAGACACAGGGGCATGACCAATCAATAACCAAGTCATTCCGTAGGGATAAGTATGACAATGAATCGGAAGATGTACGAACTGACGTACATCCTAACTTCGGTGCTCACGAGTGAACAGACCGCCGAGGTCGTGGTCCGGGTGAACGAGATCATCGAAAGCGCTGGAGGCTCAATCAGCGAAGTTGAGGAATGGGGGGCACGCAAGCTTGCCTATCCCGTGGACAAGAAAAAGAATGGTTACTACGTGAACCTCTATTTCGAAGGCCCAGGTACGTTGATTCCACGCATTGAACGAGCACTTACCATTGACGACAATGTTCTGCGCTCATTGATTTTGGCGATGGATAAGAGCATGGTGGCCCATTTCCATGCGCGCAGGGCAGGCAGGCAGGTTGCGACTGAAAATCAAACGAACGGCGAGGCCGCTACAGTTGGATCGCCTCGGAGATATATTGATTACAAGGACACCGACTACCTGAGACGCTTCGTTAATGAGCAAGGCAAGATGCTGCCTAGGCGAGTCTTGGATGTTCCTGCAAAAAAACAGCGGGCGATTGCTCGTGCAATCAAGCGCGCAAGGCACCTTGCTTTGATGCCATATGTTGCCGATTCGGTACGCTAGGCACAGATTGAACGACCTTAAAGATTATATCCAATGAAGGTAATACTCTTGAACGACGTCAAGAACCTTGGTAATGAGGGAGATGTCGTGAGTGTGAAGAACGGGTATGGGCGTAACTGGCTTATTCCCCAGGGGCTGGCACAGATGGCTACTCCCGGTGTTGTCAGAGCGCTGGAGGATCAGATGCGGCAGCAGGCTAGGCGTCGCGCCCAAGAACGCAACAATGCAGAAGAGATTCGGAATCAGTTGGAGAATGTGGTCGTCAAGGTTGAAGCAAAGGTAGGTGCGGAGAACCGAATTTTTGGTACAATCACGCCTCAGCAGGTTGCCCTCGGATTGGCCCTGCAAGGCTTCAAAATTGATCGCCGTACCGTTACCCTTAATGAGGACATCAAGGTCCTTGGTGAATATAAAGCGACGGTCAAGTTACATGCGGAAATACATGCTCAACTCAGTGTGCATGTTGTTCCGGCCGGTAGCCTCTCCTAGACAGGCCGCCTCGTTCTTGATCCTGCTTGCGTGGTCACTGATAGCCGTCAGTGATCTGGTGGCTCAGTCTACAGTATCGTGGCTGACCAGGGCGGAATATCACGGTGAACTTGCACGGGTGGTCGTTGAAGGCAAGCTGCCTCCGAGTGATCCAGAAGGAGGAGCTTGGCGAATGTACGCGCTGGACTCTCCTCCGCCTAGCCGAGCACTGAAAGTGCAGTTCGAATCCTTTCCTAGCGGACTGACTGCATCAGATTCATTGAATCAGGTTGAAGTGCTGTCGGGGTTTGACCCCTTTTTCGACAAGGTTGTTACTTATTTCCAGGGGCGGGCACTTGTTTGGGCAGACTACACGATAGGTCCGGGTTTTTCTGGTGGAGAAATCCATGGCAGTATCGAGTTCATGATCTGCAACAACCTGATCTGTCTGCCCCCGGACTCCCTTGAGTTTACTGCAGTTTTCGCCGAAGCATCAGCCCCGTTGGGGAGCGTACCCATTGCGACAGCTGCACCAATAGAATTGTCAGAAGCGGTTGATTTGCTCAGCGTTGAGGATTTACCTGCGTCCGACATGGTGTCAAGTGGCTCTTCCGGGTTGTTCGGGTTTTTGCTTTTGGCTATCGGGGCAGGTTTTGGAGCGCTGTTGATGCCATGTGTCTATCCTATGATCCCGCTCACGGTCTCGTACTTCGCACATCATGCTCAGGGTACGCCGATACGGATGGCCTTGCTATATGGCGTCGCTATTGTGGTAACCTTCACGGGCCTAGGCGTAGCTCTTTCGGTACTGGTTGGCAGCGCAGGTACTCAAATCGTGGCAGCAAATCCCTGGGTTAATCTCATTATAGCGACGGCTTTTTTGCTTTTCGGGTTGTCGTTATTGGGTTTGTTCAGTATTAGACTGCCGTCTACGCTCGTGAACTGGTTTGATCGCAAAGGGAGGGAGCGTCAGGACTATATTGGTGTATTCTTCATGGGGCTGGCGCTCACACTCGTTTCATTCACATGCACCGTACCCTTCGTGGGTCTTTTGCTTCCGAGTATTGCCTCGGGGAGCTGGTTTTACGGAGTACTGGGGATGGGCACATTCAGTATAACGTTCGCGCTTCCATTCGTGGCATTTGCATGTTTTCCCAGAGCTCTAAAGGCACTTCCAGGCAGTGGGGGCTGGATGCGAGAGGTTGCGATCATCTTCGGTTTCGTAGAAATAGCTGCTGCAATCAAGTTTTTCTCCAATGTCGATCTGGTTTGGGGCCTCGGATTGATTGACAGGTCGCTGGCGATAGCATTTTGGGTGGTATTGGCCGCATTGGCAGGACTCTATCTGATTGGACATTTGCGGCTGTCGTCCGACAGTGCGAGTGCTCGTGTTGGTGCAGGGCGACTGTTGTTTGGGATTCTATTTCTAGGGCTGGCAGTTTATATGTTGCCTGGCTTGTTTGGAGGGAGGCTTGGGCGGCTGGATGCATATTTGCCACCACGAGGGCCGGATGAGTTTGTAGTAGGTTCTTTTGGTGCTGGGGTTCAGCATGAGTGGATAACAGACGACCTGCCTAGTGCATTTTCGGAAGCGACCTTTCGTGATCAACCACTGTTTATTGACTTTTCAGGCTACACGTGCACGAACTGCAGAGAGATGGAGGTAAATGTATTTGAGCGTGGAGAGGTAAGTAAGCTGTTGGCGAGTGATTTTGTATTGAGCCGACTTTACACCGACGGGCCAGAGGGGCGAGAATTTCAAACCTTCCAGGAGAGTCTGACCGGGACTCGTGCACTCCCGACATACGCGATCGTGGACGGACGTAGGCCGGACCAGCCACTGTTACAGTTGAGTGGTGTGGTATCGGCCGATAGGTTTGAAGATTTCCTGCGTCAAGGATTGACAGAATATTCGGATTGAGCCATAGACGATTGATATTCAAGAATCTGAGTTAAAGGTATATTGACCGGCCGATTATTGCACATCAGTATCAATTAAATGGAGTTTTTCTGGTATGACTATGAAACCTGGGGGAAGAATGTGCGGCGAGATCGCATCGTACAGTTTGGTGGGGTAAGGACGGATGAGGAGCTGGTAGAGATCGGGCCTCGAATTCAGCTCAAGTGTAAGCCAGGTCTGGACTGTTCCATTGGACCGGGGGCAGTTAGTGTACATGGGATAATGCCAATGCAAGCTCACGGAGAGGGGGTGCCGGAAAGCGAGTTTGCCGGATTAATCCATGCTGAATTGAGCAAGAAAGGTACGTGTAGTGTGGCATACAACGGCATGAGTTTCGATCATGAGATGACCCGGATGCTATTCTATCGTAATCTGCGTGATCCTTATGCATGGACGTGGAAAGATGGAAACACGTATTGGGACACACTGGAGCTGATGCGGGCTGCATTTCTCCTGAGACCGGAAGCACTTGAACACTGGCCACGAAAGAGTAATGGGCAGCCATCCTTTAAGCTAGAGGCGCTGTCAGCAGCAAATGTGGACAGCCGGTTACTTGGATCATTTCACGATGCAGTGGCAGATGTGGATGCCATGGTAGCTGTAGCAAGACAGGTACGCGAACGGGCTCGTGATCTATGGGAGTATGCATTGGGTTTACGTTTCAAGGAGACTGTGCGGGGAATAATGTGCGCAATCGAGCCAGTACTTTATGTAGTCGGGAAAATTGACACGAGCCGACATTGTGCGACCTTACTGAGTCCTCTGGATTATCAAAATCGTAACAATACTTATGGTTTTGATTTATCGAATGATCCCAAACCTTTGCTGAAACCATATGAACAGTGGACGCCGGAGGACAGGCGCATGGCTTGGCGCTCTATTCGGTCGTTCAAGTGTAATCAATCCCCGTTTGTGTGTGAGTGGTCAAATGTTCCGGATTTGCTCTCGCCTGGACTGTCTGTCAGCGATGTTTTGGCAAGGATGCAGTTGAGTGAAGCCGAAATACAAGCGCGCCATGAATTGCTTCAAGAGTATGCTGCCCGTGAACGGCCGCATGCGTTTCATCAGTATCTCAAATACGAGGTAGCTGAGAAGAGACTTCGGTATTCCCGCCCGCTGGATCCAGATGAGGCGATTTACGATGGCTTCTTTTCTGATGAGGATGAACTTCTGATGTACCAGGTTCTGCAAGAAGGACCGAATTTTGATTGGCGTACAGTCCGATCAAATGATCGGCGTGTTGAGCCGTTGATTTTCAGGTATATCGCACGAAATTTCCAGGAGGTCTTGGATGGACCCGGAAAAAAGCGATGGGAAGATTACTGTCGAGCACGGCAATTAGAGGTTAGGGAGCGACGTCATGTAACCTTAGACCAGGTGTTCAGCTACGAATTGAGAGATAGCATGGAACCCATGGGGAATTTGAATGAGGCTCAAATACAGGAATTGACGAGATGGCAGGATCGAGTCAGGGAGGTGTTGGATGTAAGTAAAGCATGAATTGAGGAAGGCTGAGCGATTACTGCAACGCAGTTTAAATGATCCAAATGCCCGGTTTCGAGAAGGGCAGTGGGAGGCGATCAACGAATTAGTAAACCGACGCTCCCGTGTATTGGTTGTGCCTGAACTTCCCCCCTTTTTTGTTTCCCCAATATACGATATTTCCCACCAGCTTGG
>CAZCYQ010000022.1:0-48883 GCA_964503085.1 uncultured Rhodothermaceae bacterium
AAGAATGGTGATCGAATTAAATAAGAATGGTGATCGAATTGATAGGAATAATCACACCTTTTGCGCATGGTCCAATAAACAGGATCACCCAATGCAAATTGGGATCCAAGTGTTCTGGAATAGAGAAACCATGAGATTGACGTGTGTAATTCGCATGGATCAGGGTCAATATTCACCGCAACTGGGCCTCGTTTAAGGCAACTGGTCCCCGTTCAATAGGCGACAACGAAAGTATAACGTCACACACGCTCTCTGGATTAATTGCGCCAATTCATGTCCCAGATCTCTGCAGAACCTAATCACTATGGTAGCTTTGCAAAAGACTTACTCGTGGGTAGAATTCCTATAAATGTCACCTGACAAACGGGATTTTCTGGAACTCAAGGTCATTCGGTTACCGCCTCTCCCCCCCAGACTGTATGAGATGGCTACCGGACCCGGAATACCTGACAAAAGGAAACAGCAAACATCCTGCACCGGTAGTTGCCGAAGAACAAGCTGACGGTATCCAAGTGAACGTGATAAAGTGACGAGGTGGAGCTAAGCGGAGTCGAACCGCTGACCTCCTGAGTGCGATTCAGGCGCTCTACCAACTGAGCTATAGCCCCTGGAACTAGCGCATGTGTACGATCCTGGATACTTTAGGGTCCTTGTACAAGGGCACATGTCTTTCCGATGTGAGGAAGATTAGGCACCTTCCCCAACCTTTGCGCGATCCCTCGGTTGTGGACATGATACCAAAGCGACTAGCTGGACTGCGTGAGTTAATGAAGCACTTGCTGCCACAAGTGGCACTCACCACAACCTAACCCACACCTAACGGACTCCTCTGATAACGAAAACCTCCGCAGACATTTCGGCATTACAGCAGGAATGTATAATTATGGGAATCGTTTCCATAAGTAACAACTAGTTATTACGGAAATTCTTTTCATCTTTGGGAACACCAAGATGTGGTCGAATAATTCGCAATGGACTGGGAAGTTCAACGATTTTAGTAAAGTCCCGCGTCGGCTCGTGGTTGGTAAATCGCCGTATCTCATTGAGGTCAGTGGATATGGATGAGATGAATCAGTACTGATTCGTCGTCACCAAAGGAACTCCGGCAGCCGAGTAAATAGATCACAATTCCAGTTGGACGATCATCTAGGATTTTTTTCCGGCGTGAGGTACAGTCTGGGGATGCCAAGGTGATCAATCAGGAGAAAACAATCATTAATCACCGCATTGGCCAATCAAGGATTCCATAGAGGGACTAAATGAATTAATCAAAAAGGCTTGGGAGTTCGACTTTGGGGTAATAGAGTCCAAGGATAATCCAACTCTTGGGATAAGGATGATCACGAGTCGTTCCCACGAAGAAATGAGTATCCCTGTCAACGCTGCAAAGTTCTTCAAAGAATTTCCGTTTCACATCATCTGCAGCATCCATGTGGGACCTCCCTTGATCAACCCTTTTCCAAAACAGGGCTCCGACTTCCCAATCAAAAATCCTCATATTATGTCCATTGCAATTTTCATCATTGCAATGGAACCTATACGTGAATTTGAAGGGTACCTTCCGTAGTGGCTCGCGGCTGTTCGTGCGATTTTCAAATATTCTATACTGCCTAAAGTCAGCGAGAACTTTTTCCTTCCAATCTGGCTTATCAGGCTGAATGACCAGATCAGAAATATTCTTGGGCTTGAAGATTCCAAGAGATGTCTGGTCAGATATCCGGCGTTCCCAGAGATCTTCCATAGACCTTGCCTTTTTCTGCAATACATACCGACTTCGATCGCGCCAGTTACCGGGATTTGATTTTATGAGATCTCCGATCTGGATTGACTCGCTGTCCGGTCGATAACTCTCCTTCCGGTTGTCATGCCCAGTATGTTTTGATGCTTCCACCTCAATCCACTGGTATTTTTTGTACTGCTGACCGAATGGTAAATCTCGAAAATTAATCGGGTAAAGGCGTACAAAGTCGCCTGTCTCAGTCACTCCAGCAGTGCAGACCAGCTCGTCGTACGTTGAAGAGGGGATAGGGTACGTCTTCACAGTGATTAGAACACGAAGGTGTCGTTGCTCGGAGCTTGATTTGATCATAAATGAATTTCTTTTAGGCCGGATTCGTGTGCAATGTAAGGTGCCAAACATCCTCTGTGACATCGCTCAACATCTTTTTCAAAGCATACAAGAACGGACGGGATTACAGACATTGTCCTACCCAATTCGGCTATTTTATTGAGTTGCGCAGGGAGAATAGACTCTTCATAGTGACGGAACAGACGACGGTACGAGGCCAAATCATCAAGTTCGGACCTTACCCCTGGGGGAATCCCCACGCTAGGCTCATGCCGATATGAGAGTCCCAATAGCTCACAAAAATGGCGTAGACGGGAGCCTGCGAACCCGTATTTACGCGAAACCGGATTGGCTCTTACATCAATAAGCATTTGAATTCCCCGCTCTAGTAACCGGTTGAAGAATGCCTCAACAGACATTCCCTCATACCCCGATGTGTATACAGCGGGCGGTGCCTCCAAAGGAGGTTCAATAGATGCAAATTTTCGCTGGGGTAATTCGCTCTTGAGTGCAAACCAGGGATACCGCCTGTAAACATCTTCCAAAATTGCCTGTCTACTAGTGTTTCCATAGTTTCCAACAACATGGCGCACAGCGGCTTTACCCAAAGGGGCCAATGGTTCCGCAGAAGCAACAAATGGCAATGGTGCCAATTTACCCTCAACTTCTCTAACGTACCCATTGCTCTTCAGCCGCTCCAATTCGCGGTATAGGGTGAAAGAAAACGGACCATATTTGTACGGAACAAAGTCGTAAAAGCTTGACATATTCCTCAGTGAAGTTTCATGTCGGAGAAGGAATACAAGCTTGACGAATACGGTCCTCAATACTGGCTGGGGTAGCTGATTCAACAGTTTCAGAACAATTTTTTCTCTTATAAACATCAGATCAGAGATCCATGGAATTATCGATAAACTGGTATACCGGTTAAAGCATTAAACCCTGAATATCTGGTTCGGAGAGCCAGAATCTATTCCAATTCTGACGATGGTGCTCGGTCGTACTAACTCAAGATGAAACATGATCACTCGGAGCATTCCAGATCAAAGTACATGCTGTCCTCAGGTTTCTTCAAGTGATTTGCACAATCAACACACATGGATAATTCAGATTCCAGACTGGCACGGAGATCCCCATTTTTAGTTGAGGTTTTGGTAGCAACGTCAAATACTGTAGCTATGATACGGGAGAACTAACAGTCAGCGGAATGTTAAGGACGTGATGTGCAACACCATAATGTATTACACATTGTGCCGACACTTAGGCGTAACATAATGTTGATAGAATATTTGTAAATGGCGGATAACTCGCCAGATGTACGGGAACTCTGTCTAAACGACACCTAATTACACGAATATTTTGTGATGCCCTTGCTTTTACTGGTGTAATTGGGAAATCCTCTCGGGGTAAGAGGCACCATAACTGACCTGCTGCTCCGGAGCAATCCAGGCCACAGACAGGGCCCGTGCCAAACAATGGACCTCGAAATTCGTTCACTTGGTCTCTCAATTGATCACCATTGATATATAGTTATGGGCACGACGGTCCAAGCCAGAAAAACAGATTATTTCGGTACGAAAACTTCCTTCGAAACCCCGCAAGGGCCTGCGTTAATGTATCGTCTCGACGCACTTGATGTGTCAGGATACTCACTTGACCGACTCCCGTACTCCATTCGGGTAATGCTGGAGGCCGTACTGCGAGGTTGTGACGGGTTTACCGTAACTCCAGAGAATGTTGAGCAACTTGCGAAATATAACCCCAAAGCTCCCTTACGTGCGGAAGTACCTTTCTCACCGGCACGCGTACTGTTGCAAGACTTCACAGGTGTGCCGGCGGTTGTGGACCTTGCTGCAATGCGCAGTGCCATGGCACGTGCAGGCGGTAATCCGTCTGCAATTAATCCGCGCGTGCCTGTACACCTTATAATAGATCACAGCGTTCAGGTAGACTACTATGGAATTCCAGAGGCACTGCAGCTAAACTCTGATCATGAGTTTCGACGTAACCGGGAGCGGTACGAGTTTCTTCGCTGGGGGCAACAGGCATTTGATAATTTCTACGTAGTGCCTCCCGCGAGCGGGATCTGTCATCAAGTAAACCTGGAGTATGTAGCCCGTTGCGTGTGGACTGGGACGGAAAACGGACAAGTCGTGGCATTCCCGGATTCTCTGGTAGGCACAGATTCCCATACGACAATGATCAATGGTCTGGGAGTCGTGGGTTGGGGCGTTGGCGGAATTGAAGCAGAGGCCGTCATGCTTGGCCAACCAATCTATATGCTCATGCCAGAAGTGGTTGGTTTCCGGCTTACGGGTGAGTTGCCCGAAGGCGCTACAGCTACCGACATGGTGCTCACAGTCACACAAATGCTTCGTTCATATGGCGTCGTGGGACGGTTTGTTGAATTTTTTGGTCCAGGTATTCAAGCACTTTCTGTGCCTGATCGTGCTACGATCAGTAACATGTCCCCCGAGTACGGTGCTACGATGGGTTTCTTCCCGGTTGATGAGGTCACCCTCGGGTACTTGAGACGCACAGGACGGGACGATGGTTTAATTGAATTGGTTGAAAGATTCACAAAGGACCAAGGGCTCTTTCTTACTCCTGGTGCACCCGAACCGGAATACCTAGATGTTCTGACATTGGACCTGGGCGACGTGGTTCCAAGCGTTGCCGGACCAAAACGACCACAGGACCGCATTCCAATTCCCAGCTTAGGCCAATCATTCCGCAAGTCATTTGCTGCGCCCGCCGGACCGCAGGGATTTGGTCGCCAAGCATCCGACTTGGACCGTACAGTCGCAATGTCCGACTTTCCAGATCCATTGCGCAACGGAGATGTTGCAATTGCAGCAATCACGAGTTGTACGAATACCAGCAACCCGAGCGTGATGATCGGCGCGGGCCTCGTTGCAAAAAAGGCTGTTGAACGCGGACTGAAAACAGCGCCTTATGTCAAGACCAGTCTAGCGCCAGGATCACGCGTGGTAACCGAGTACCTTCACAATGCTAACCTGATGCCGTATCTGGCGCAACTAGGTTTTGACCTAGTCGGTTATGGTTGTACTACTTGTATCGGTAATTCCGGCCCATTGCCGGAGGTCGTGGGCAATGCAGTACGTCAGGGCGATCTGGTCGTAGCAGGCGTGCTAAGCGGTAACCGTAACTTTGAAGGCCGGATTCACGCACTTGTGCAGGCAAATTATCTCGCTTCGCCCCCACTCGTAGTTGCGTACGCACTGGCAGGTACCGTAGATATTGATCTTACCCGTGAACCGCTCGGCAAAGACCTCGCAGGCAAAGATGTATATCTGCGGGATATCTGGCCAACCACCGAGGAAATTTCTGAAGCGATTGAAGCCTCCATAACTCCTGAATTATTCCTTGAAGAATATGGTGGCATAGAGACCTCCAACGAAACATGGAACGCTATTGAGATCCCCAGCGGGTCTCTGTACGAATGGAGCAATGAATCCACTTACATCCAAGAACCTCCATTTTTCGTCGGCCTGACACGTGAGGCCCCAGAAATGGCCCCCATTGAAAACGCCCGCGTACTGGCTAAGCTGGGAGATTCAACAACAACGGATCACATCTCACCAGCAGGTGCTATCCCCAGAGAGTCCCCTGCCGGTGTGTACCTTAACTCCAATGGAGTAACCCTGCGTAACTTTAACTCATTTGGATCCAGGCGTGGTAATCATGAGGTCATGATGCGTGGCACCTTTGGTAATATTCGCATCAAGAACGAACTGGTACCCGGCACCGAAGGCGGAATAACCCGTTGTTTCGTCAACAACGATGACGTCATGTCTATCTACGATGCGTCCATGATTTACCAAGAAGCGGGGGTACCCTTGGTCGTCCTCGGCGGTAAAGACTACGGTATGGGATCAAGTCGGGACTGGGCTGCCAAGGGAACCATTCTGTTGGGAGTTAGAGCCGTGATCGTCGAGAGCTTTGAACGTATCCACCGCTCCAACCTGATTGGGATGGGAGTGCTGCCTCTGGAATTCTTGGAAGGCGAAAATGCCGATACCCTTGGCCTAAGCGGTACCGAATCCTATAGCCTGGCTCCGCCGGAGAAGGCAGGAGGAACCGTTGAGGTCATCGCTGTACGCCCAGGAGGAGAAGAGATCCGCTTCGCTACGCGCTCACGTCTGGATACACCAGTTGAAGTTGAATACTATCGTAATGGTGGTATCCTTCACTATGTACTGCGCGAGTTTCTAGCTGAAGAATGACCTCCTCCGCCAGGGGTTTCGATACGAAGCCGGTCACCTGCCTTTAATCTCCGGGTAAACAAACCGGGCAATTTTGTCTTTTTACCGGTTGCATTGATCAGTGTGTTCTGGCCTTCGCGGCCCGGATCCCCGCCGTACAGGCCCCACGGAGCATTCCGACGACGCGCACTGAGCATGGTTACCGTAGCGGGCTCCAGGAACTCATACTCCCGCACAAGCCCCTCTCCCCCGTTATATTGGCCAGAACCCCCGCTTCCCTGAATTAGTGCGTATTCTCTGATCTGGAATGGGAACTGCATTTCCAGTGCCTCAACCGGTGTGTTGAGTGTATTGCTCATATGCACATGTACGCCATTAAGACCGTCCGCGTCAGGTGCAGCTCCCATTCCTCCACCAAGAGTTTCGTAGTACGCATAGGAGGTTTCGTCGGTATGTTTGCCCCCTATCGTAACATTATTCATGGTCCCCTGCCCTGCGGCCGGTACACGCTCTGGCAATGCCTGTGCCAGAGCCCCAAGAACCGCATCCGTAATTCGCTGTGAAGTCTCCACATTGCCTCCCGCAACTGCTGCAGGCCTTGACGCATTAACCAGTGAATCTTCAGGGGCTTTCACATCGACTGGGGCAAAACAACCAGCGTTTGCCGGGACGTCTTCCTCAACCAGGCAGAGCACAACATAATAGCATGCAGATGCTGTAACTGCAAGTACGGTGTTCAACGGCGCATGCAATGTCGGATCTGTACCCTCAAAATCAAACACGATATTACTACCTGCAATCTTAACAGACACTCTGATAATGGCATCCTGGTCATCCGGTAGTTCCAACACATCCTCAAAAACATAAATCCCATCAGGCCAAGTCTGAATTGCACTACGTACTAACCGTTCGCTGTACGCCTGCAAATGACGAGCATACGCGCAAAGTTCGAGTTCTCCATGCTCTTCTACGAGCCCTTGCAAACGCCGCTCTCCGACTGCATGTGCGGCCTGCTGCGCCGCCAAATCTCCCCGACGCTCGGTGGGGGTCCGCACATTGGCAAGTATCATCCGCAACAAACCCTCATTCAACTTACCCGCTTCGTATAGCTTGGTAGGTGGAATAATTATTCCTTCTTGGAAGAGCTCAGTGGACAACGGGAGCGAACCTGGGCTCATACCGCCAACATCTGCATGATGCGCACGGCTTGCAACAAAGAAAATGGGTTCATCGCCAGCAAAAACCGGTGAGATCATCGTTATGTCGGGCAAATGATTCCCCCCATCAAACGGATCATTCAGAATAACCACATCACCCGGCTCCCAATGTGTGAACGTCCTTAGTGCAACCTCACAACTCGCGGGCATGGCTCCCAAATGAACCGGGATATGTGCTGCTTGGGCAACCATATTGCCCTCCGTATCAAAGACCGCGCAGGAATAGTCCAGACGCTCCTTAATATTGGGAGAGTATCCTGTACGCTGCAGCGTAACCCCCATTTCTTCGGCAACGCCGATGAATCGGTGTCTATAGATTTCGAGAAGAATGGGATCAATTTCCATGATCTGTGCCACATTTAAGATGTAGGTTGTGCCAGTGATCAACCTCGGCATCCCAGCCCGGAGGCATGACTACTGTTGAATCATACTGCACAATCAGTGCAGGGCCTCTAAACGTACATCCTCCTACCAGTGTATCACGTTTTAGGACAGGAATCGACATTGGCCCATCTGCTGTAAAGTACACGGGCGTTTTTGGTGCTTGGGCTATATCGAAGGGAGAGGCAGTTGTTGTTGCCGGTGTGGGTATTACTTTCTCCCGGGGCACCGTTGCCCGTAGTCGCACGGCCACAGACTCTACGGGAAGTTCTGGTGCGCTGTACCCATAACGCATATGATGCGCCGAATGAAACGCTTCTATCGAAATACGAATGTTTTCCGGTGCAACCGGTAAACTCAGAGGCACCGTGAGCTCATAACTTTGCCCTGAGTACCGCAAATCAAGACTGCAGTCCAACTGAACCTCCCCTGTATCTGAGTCCAAACGGGATAGTACTACGGGCTTCAGTTGATTGATTGAATTCTCGAGACGTTCAGGATTGCGAAAAAGCTCCTCTGCGGTACACAGTAACGCTTGCGATATGTCACTAGTGATATCTGCCATTAATAGACCAAGTGCACTGAGTACACCGGGATGACGCGAAATCAGAATTTTTTTCACACCTAAGGAATCAGCAATTGCACATGCGTGCAACGGCCCTGCCCCGCCGAAGGGAACCAAGATATACGATCGTGGATCGTAACCACATTCAACGGATACGCGTCTTAGTGCCCGTTCCATAGTCGCGTTCGCAACCCGTACAATACCCAGTGCAGTCTCTTCAGGAGAAAGCTTAAGGGGCTGGCCAAGATGTGCAATCGCTCTATATGCCGCCTGAACATCTAATGGACGCGCAGAGTCTCCGCCGAGAAATTGTGATGGTATCAAACGACCAAGTACCAGATTGGCATCCGTTACAGTGGGAGTTTGGCCGCCCTGCCCGTAACAAACCGGACCGGGCACTGCACCTGCACTTTGGGGACCTACACGCAGTATACCTCCTGAATCAACGTACGCCAGGCTACCTCCACCTGCACCGACCGTATGGATCTGTGTGGAAGGCAGTCGAAGTGGTAGATCGCAAATTGTGCCTTCGGTCGTCTGTGGTATTCCGCCAGGACAAAGTGCTACGTCTGTACTGGTGCCTCCCATATCAAAAGTAATTATGTGGGGACTGGAAGTGCTGAGTGCCTGTAGAGCCAAAGCAAATGCCCCTACAACTCCACCTGCAGGCCCACTCAGAACCAACCTGGATGCCTGTTTAGATGCCTGTTGTGCATCCAGCGTACCACCACTGGATTGCATGACCTTGAGTGATCTACCACTGAGTACACGCCTGAGACACCTCAAATAGCGCATAACGAGAGGCCGCACATACGCATTAATGACCGTTGTTGCTGTGCGCTCGTACTCTCTGTACTCAGGTAGGAGATCTACACTAAGCGAAACAGGTAAATCCGGGAACTCCTCGGCCAATGCGGCCGCAATACCGCGTTCGTGTACATCATTCAAGAAGGAAAAGAGCAGAACTACCGCCACACTCTCCACCTTTTCCTGCTTGAGTACTTCCAGAACTTCAATCAGTGAGGATCTTTCCAGCTTCCTGTGAATGCCACCCTCGCTATCTATGCGTTCATCAACCTGCAAACGAAGCTTTCGGGGCACAAGATGATTGCGTGTTGCCTGGGAAAACTCATACAGCTGGGGGCGATTTTGTCGGCCGATCGCCAAGACATCTGCAAAGCCGTGTGTGGTTATTAGCGCAGTCCGAGCTCCTCGCCGCTCCAGAAGTGCATTGGTCGCGGTTGTCGTGCCGTGCATAACCGGCGCCTCTGGATCTACTGAAAGCACTGCTAAGCCTTGCAGTATGGCTTGGCTTTGATCACTTGGTGTCGTAGGTACCTTATGCACGGACAACCCGGAAGCGTCCAACACAACAAAATCTGTGAATGTCCCTCCTACGTCAATCCCAATACACTGACCATCAGCACGCATCGCACATATAAATTAGCAGGGGACTTGATACGCACCAATGCATCTGACGACCTTACTGCGCCTTCGGCGCTAATCCCAATATTTGGCTTAAAACCTCTTCCCCACGCTCAGGATAAGCATCCTGTACATGGTATCGCATAAAGCGGGTAACTAGTGTGTAAAGCCCCCGCCGCTGTTCGTCCGTAAGCTGCATGCGCATAATCACATCAAAATCAGCCCTGTACAAAATGGCGAATGCCCGGAGCACGCCCCTCGAGGCCGCCAACGACCGAGAACTGGTATCTACCTTATGCGAAATCGTGCCGGTATCAAGCATCAGATATCCGCCGGAATCATCAATCCGCTCTACTTCATCCCGGGTAAAGCTAGGTCCAAAACCCAATGCCGCCGTCAAATGGAGCTGGAAGTACAGCTGTACCAATACTGCATCTGCAGCCGGATCACCTAGTGCTCCAAGTGTCCGAGTAAATAAATGGAAGCTTTCGGGAGAATCTACACCTTCTTCCGTAAGTGCCAAAACAAGTTCGCAGATCCGCTGTCCAATTGCCAATCTTTTCAGGTCACGGGATATACCCGGATGGACCGTGACGTGTGAGCAATTCGTCAGAAGCTGAATGGACCGGGTTGGACGCGTATAGATCACGGCCTGCACATGCGAAAGCATCTGGAGTGTTGAGCCGAACAGGTTCTTTCTCGATTGGGCACCGCGCGCAACGGTGGTCAGTTTTCCAAGCTTCAAGGTATATAGCGTTACCAGCCGGCTGGTTTCCCGGAAGGGTATAGATTTTAATACAATGGCCTCAGTACGCACTACCATGGCTATGCCGAGCGAAGCTCAGTTTCTTCACGTACTGACAGGGAACTCATAGAATTTGATCCAATGGAGGAGATTGTAAGCTAATTGACAGAATCCGTGCAGGGGATGCCCCCAATTCTAGTGGGAGTTTGGGAGAATCTTTAGTCCCTACTAGTGTACTGATTTTACTTGTTTGATCGTTTCAATGCCCTGATCAAGGCCTCCCATCGCCATTCTGCTGTTGATGCACTCAATATTGAGCACTGTTCTTATGCTGTCCGATATTTCGCAAGGTTCGCAGCAACCACTACAGGTTCTGTGAAAGTTCGAGAATAAAGACCTCAAGCACCTCTTGTGCCACTCCCCTCACCCAAGACCTCTTCATTGATCTTACTCGCCTTTTTGAATTGTCTTGACTGAGATTTGACGAATACATGAATCAAAGGAGCAAGCTCACTATTATCGGCTGCTTCAAGTGCTTGGATATAGTTCTTTCTATCATCCCTGGTAATAACCAGAGGGAAGAGTCCATCTTTCAAGAAAACCAATGAGGATAAAGCTCGGGCTACTCGACCATTACCATCCTGAAACGGATGAATCTGGGTAAATCGGTGATGCAACCAAGCAGCTTGTATTTCAATTGGATCACCATTACGAACATGACAAGAATGAAAATCAATCAGTCGATCCATTTCAGACTCAACCTGCTCAGGTGGGCAATATGCATACTTCACTCCATTGCGAACAGGAAAATTCTCCTGCTTTTTCCAATCACCCTTGATGAGCGAAACGTCCACGCGTCGACCAAGTGCATCCAATCCCTCAGTAGTTTCTTGGCTCCGAAGTAACGCCTGATGAAGTTCTTTTATGTACGACGTTGTTAGTTCTCGTTCGCTCTTCACAAAATCAAATATACCATCAAGCGTATTCCTCTGATCTCTCAGTAATCGCAACACATATTCTCGAGGTTTATTCGTTGAACCATGTTCAAGTAGTTCTGCCTGAAATCCGTGCTCAATCAGCGTCTGTGATACTCGGCGATCAATGTCGTAGAGATTCTCAATGATCCCTGTTTCTATTGCCCACTCTCTACCAAGTCTTCCGGTGAATTCTAACAGCTGCGGAGTTCCCTCCAATTGACGTCGCTGTTCTTTCCAACTCTCCCTAATACCTGAAATCTCCGATGCACCCAACACATTTAGATCAACCGCAAAATCCTTGATACCGGTCTCTGGATTCCAAATTAACTGTACCTTATCGCCTTCCATTGTAGGCTCTAGTGTATTCTCTGAGGCCTCCGTGACCCCATTAAATTTTCAATTTATGCTACTCCAAGAATCAGGGATTGATGCAACAAACTCTTCCTGGCAGTAAAAATGCGGCTCCCTTCTTAGCGCCCCCACATGTAAGATTGATTCCATTTGGAGGAACTCATGTTGGGGTCACATTAGATTCTTCGGCTTATCCAATTGTCTCGGTGCCACCCTTCTATTCATCCCTCCTCTGGGATTAAGAAATTGGAGAAATAGACCTCTATCCACAACATTCGCGGTAGAACCTCAATTCTACGATGATTCATTCTCACTAAATCTTTCAGATTGAGCCACGTCAATGATGACGACATGGATTCTTTTAGTGATTTCTGGATCAAGCTGCTTTTCAAGTAAGTCTTTTAGTTCTGTCGGTTCTTGGGGGATGCCTCCATCTGGTGAAACAACCTTCATATATTCTGCGCCAAACCAGAACACCAAATAAATCCCGTAACCATCAGACTTTGGATCTCGTGTGTATTTTGGTACAAGTTGCTCAGTGATGCCGCGCCACAGTTTTGGGTGTGAATTTTTCTTGATTTCAATCGGGACCGCTAGGTTAGAGCCGTACGATATTCGGATATCTGCTCTTCGATCATCTGCGTAGTGACCCTCCGGCTGTGCATCAACTTGATACCTTTCAAGCACTGTTGCCAAGCCTGAAAGTAATATGTCTCGGCAGTCGTTTTCGGGTTTTGGCCTTGAGGGTCTACGAGGCTTCTGGTACCAGTCCCAGTATTGACGCCAGCCACTAGTCGGACCATTACGTATATCGTCTGCCAGCTTTTCGAGGGCATCAAGCGTCAGGCCAACAAGGTCTGCAGCATTTGCCGGGGAGCCACTGTTAAGCGTTTTCTGAATCTGTTCCAGGCTTAGATCCGAGTGCTTTGCCGCACGACGGTTTCTAGCTTGTTCTTTCTGCGCGAGTACAATCTCTTGTTCCCATGCCGATAGACTAGCGTCAGATGCTAGTATATCCAGGTTCTTCCTTGCATCATCACAAGTACGTGTTTTCAGCTCATTGATCCAGAGTGCGAAAAGCGATCGGAATTTATGGCTGACTCCCCATCCATCGCTACCAAGAACTGCATCTTCTCGAAAAATAAGTGGATGTATTCGTTTCGCGAAAGCTTGGGTAAGCTGCCTAATTTCGTCAGGATTCCATTTATCGATGTTTTGCGAAATAAGCGGCTCACGATCAGGAGGAACAAGAAAATCAATAACATGGTGCACGCGAATTTCCTCTCCGGTAGAGAGAAAGTTGATCAGCTCTGAAAGATAGATCTCCCTGTCCACGAACAATCCTGCACCTAGCCATTGGGCTCGCTGACCTACGTCCATCCGCTTGCGATTTAGCCGTTTCAGGACAATATCCCGTAATGCTCTCGTGGACATCCCGTTGTTCCGAATCACACTCCAGAGGGTAACACGTAGAGATTCCAGTTTACGGACACTGCATCGGGAAGGAAATACGGTAAACATTCGATGCGCAGCGAGCTTTGCCACATGCGCGTAGGCTGGGTTAAAGGCCATCTCATACATGTGAGCATTCGGCGGTTTTTGGGAGCGAACATCTGCATTGTGCACTGAAACCAGCGAATCAGCCACGGCCTCTGGATTGAGCCACAAAACCTGCATATACCATGCTGGAAATTTGCTATGATTTCCAGAATACTTGATAAAAAAAAGATATTGCTGGCGAGGTGATTCTGTAATCAGATAAAATCCCAGTGCACGCCGAATTCCCGTTTCAGAGAGATGGCTCAGATCATTTCTCGATTTATATACCTCTTCTATCCCCGCAAGAAAAGGGAGTGCAAAGTATAATCTCTTGCCATTCTCGTAGAGTTGGGTAATTTGATCTAGATCCGGGAGATCCTCCCGGTCCAGCAGGCTACGAAATCCTGCCAGTGTTGCTTGCACGAGTCCATCATCACCTTCACAGTATGACAGTAGGCAAGTCTGCGGATTATTTTCATCTGTGCAGGGATTGTCAAAATAAATATGGGCAAGCTCATCAAGAATTACGGGCATACACTGCCCCTTTTCTAATTCGGTTTGTTGTTGGCGAATAATTTCAAGTTTTTCCTGCTTTTGTTTTTGATAGCCACCTCTGATTTCCTCCTGTCTCTTCCTGATCTCACTTATCTCCAGCTCTGCTTGGGCCTTGCCCTGTAGACGTTGATCATTCCACTGGATCAATCCAGGTATATCGGATACTGCACAGAGAATTTCCTCATTAGAGAGGGGAGGCTCCCAGCCCTCTTGCTCCAAGATGGACCATGATGCGAGTTCTCTTGCCACATCTTGATTTGAGTCCCAAAGTTGTACCGCGCGCTCAAGAAACAACGAGCGAATTCCTTCTGGTGCACTCCTGCCCACGAATTTGAGCGCTATTGTTTCAATGGGAGATTTACTCCCGATCTTCGCTTCTCCAATTAGCAAACCGTGTTCGATGAGGCTATACTGGACGCTCTCATGCTGATTCAGCCAATTACGGATTGCGCTGTTCGCTTCATCGTGTCGGCTAAAACTCGGTCGTGAGGTATGAACTGGAATCAGTTGTGACAAACTGTAGTCGAATTCAACAAGTCTAAACCATCGGTACAACTCCGGGATACACAGTTCATTTCCAAACAATTCCAAACCCCTTGCAAGAAGCTGGATCACAATATCTGAAAGTCTCTGATCTTCTAATTTTGGGATAGTATCGGAAGCACGATCACAAAGAGAATCCAGTAATTGTTTGATCTGATTCTTATTTGATCGATCAACGAGACTTGTAAAAAAGTTTTGATAACCGCTACAATAATCAGTAGTTGGTCCCGCTATAAGGTAATCCCATATCTCCGCAGGACGTAACTCGTCAGGGTAAATGAGACATAGTAGTGTACCTAGGAGATCGTGAGTCTCGTCCGATATCTGTTTTTCTTGTAATTCCTTTAGTAAGCCCCTCAGTATGGCACCGCGCCGCGGGATGTGGTGAAGTATCCTGTTCAAGGCAGCAAGCGCTTCGCAACGAACAATTGGTTGCCAACTTTGATCGCGAACGATGTTCATCAAACTATCGTAATCGGGTTTCCAATCTGATGCGCTCGTGTAGGAATGCATTTGTGAGAATCCCCGAAGGAGTAAATAAACCAGCGTTTGCCTGTTTTGGGAGCGTTCAGGCGAATTCGTTAGATCATGGATGATTGGTATGCCTTCATTTCCGGTTAAGGCATTAAGAGCTGCAGCGGAAGGCCAGTCGGAGTTAAGATGAATATGTTGTTCCAGTTTCGCGAGTAATTTATTTCGCTCAATGGGGCTAAAGCCTCTGGTGTCTCCGTTGAAGGCAACGGTACTCGGGTCTACCTGAATCAGAATTGCTCTCGCTTGGCCATTCAACGCAGCGAGCCATGCGGCAAGCCCTCTTAGATCAGGCAAGAGAACGCCATTGTGCTCCATGAGAAGGGAGAGAGCACGCCGGACACTTAGACCATCGTGGATTTTTTTACTCAAATAGCGGGCTCCGAGGAATTCGGCCAGAAGCCGATGGACCGGAATTCTAGAGCGGAGAGAACCTTTAAAGATCCTTGAGTCCAGAGCTGCCTGGAGGCACATAACTTGATTGTGTTCCAAATCAAGTACCGATAGAATTTCAGGGTCATCCGTATAATCCCTTGCCCAACCAGTCTTATTTGCAATCAGCATATATGCAGAAAGCTTCCCGGCTGCAGTTAAGATTGCTTCCCGGGATTGCAGTGAAGCGGGTGAACGGGCATCAAGATGCTCATAATTTCGTTCTCGGGCGAGCTCTCGGCAGGCGTTTTCAAGCATTATTAATTGGCTACCAGGCCAGCCTTCTGCTTTGATGGACGTTATCAGGAAGTCAAGCAGTTGAGGATTCCCAAGTAAGGCATCCATGCCGTGCTCACGAGCTTGCTGAATGAACGCATTTGCATCTCGTCCCCGTTGAGAGACGATCTCCCGAATGCCTTCGTCATTCAGCGGGTTCAATTGGAGTACTGGGATTTCTTCAGAGCCTGAAAGTGGACCTAGCTCTTTCCGGTCGCCGGAGCCCAACCAGTTGGCAGAGCGACAGGACAATCGAAATTTGGGGATTCCCAATGCTTCTAGACCAAAGATAATTTTGTCCAGTACTGCTCTTGGATCTCCTCTACTAACACGCATCTCATCAAGGCCATCAACGAAGATTGTTCCCTTTCGCCATTCTGGGTGACTGTCCAAATTGGACCGGATAAATCTTCGGGCAGAAGTAAGATGTGTGCCATCAATTCCACGAGTCGCAGAATCAAACTCTGTGCTCTTACCCATTCCTGGTTCTCCCAGAAGAACGTAACCGCGATCAGAATCAAAGTCTTGCAGGGATAGTCCATCTTGCCCAAAACGCCGATCGTTTCGGGGTTCAATCAGGTTAACAGTACGAGATATGGGTTGCATAATCAAATTCACAGATATTCAATCCATTCATCGGTGGTAAGCGAGAAAAACTCGTTGAACGGAAAACCGCTTGGACCCACTATCATTGTTTTGGCGTGCGGGAAGCGATCCTTAAATGCATCTAGTCCACGGTGTGCCTGTTTCTTGCCGCTCTTGACTTCCACGCCAAGAAGATGAGGACCGCGTGAGACGACAAAATCAACCTCATGCACACCATCTTTATCACGCCAATAATAAATTCGGGTTGCAGTATTCCGTGTATTGCATAAATGGGCACCCACTGCGCTCTCCACGACGCGACCCCAAAAGGGCCGGTCACCTTGTGCCTCCTTGAACGAATAACCGGAAGGTGCCGTCATAAGCGCCGTGTTCAGAACATTAAATTTGGGGCGCGAGGTCATGCCTAGGTATGGAGTTGGGGTATATCGGAATAGTGTGGCAATTAGACCCGCATCAGAAAGCAAGTCCAGGTAATGTTTAACAGTTGTTGCATTGCCTTTGTCTTGAAGTAGGCCTAAGAGCTTGTTGTATGCCATGATCCGACCAGAGTAGTTGGGCGTGATACCTATTAACTGGCGCATCAAGGCAGGTTTCTTTATCTGTGTAAGCGATACAATGTCTCGACCAATCACGGAGCCTACGATTGTCTTAGTGATGTACTCGCGCCAATAATCAATCCGTGATTTCTCGGATTCGTCTGGCCAAGAGGCGGGATAGCCACCGTAAAAAATAAATTGCTCAGGCGTCAGACCGAATACTTTTGTCATCTCTGGAAGTGACCAGTGTTTGACTGAAAGCTCATCGAAACGACCTGCTAGACTTTCACTACGACCAACAAGCATCCGCCAGACAGCTGATCCTAAGATTACTACATGGAGGGGATAACCCTCTCGACGGTCCCTGTCCCATAGCCCCTTGACGTAATTTGACCAGTGTGGGATGATTTGAACTTCATCCAAAAACAAGACATGCCCCCGGCGTGATCCTAACGAAGCCTCACGGGCATTCTCCCATATATCTACAAGAGTCTTTGGATTTGCAAATTTTTCAATCTGTGTAGTATCAAAGATATGTGCATCTCTGGGCCAGTCCGGCGTATTCAAACGTGGATCGTCAAAGGAAACATACCGGCACGTGAACCCTAATTCAGTCAACTTCTGGCGGGCTTGGAGAGCAATGGTGGTTTTACCAACTTGGCGAGGACCAATAATGGCAATAACCCGCATATGAGAGCTACTTGATATAAGCTCTATCAAGCGATTAACATGTTGTCGACGGAAGGTATACATGTTAGGTACTGTACTTTATAAATTCATGTAACATAGTACCTTTTTCTATGTTCCATATGTTCTACCCCAGGGAATTCATAATTCGAAAGATTCTCAGTGCAGCAACCTATTGGCGAGCTTAGATCAACAATGAGGCCCAGCCTCAGCGCATGTGTATCGGCACAGGCAATGATGCAGTTGATCAGTGCTACCCGGCCTCCACTAAAAAGCCATTTACGACGATGACGGAAATGAACTGCTGGGATAAAACATCATACGCATGTCCTTCGAAACCGCAGATTTAGGATGTGGCCGAGCACGAGAACAACCGAGCCGAGGGCCGTCAACCCTATCTCAGCGTATTCGCCCAGCGCGTCCTCGCCGAGGACAGCGGCGATTAGCAAGGCGAGGCCACCCGCCAGCAAGGCTGGCACCACAGCGCGGCAGTGCTGTTGGTAGCTGGGCCATGCCACGAAAACGACGATCCCCCCGAGGCCGATTGTTAGGCCGATGTGAATGGCTTCGGATGCTACCCATGCCAGCACACCCGTGGCAATGAACGGCACGGCTAGGCAGTGCAGAAAGCAAAGAGTCGAGAGTACGATGCCCATAGTGTCGAGTGGAGGACGGGTAGTACTTGTCGTCATGAAGATTACTCTGTTGTGGTTATGAGACGATCAAAATCGGCACTGTTTTCGCCATCGCCTCGAAAGTATGGCCACCGATGTACGCCGCTGAGTGCCAGCCCTTCCCCCCTGACCGCCCCAGGTCTGCCAGTCGGCAGCCTGAGACTCGGTACGTTGCGCTTCAACATTGACATTGTACATCCGACCGACAATCAGCGAGCCAGCCGTCAGAGTCAAGACAATCTCGGCGGCCCAGCGAAACTGGCCATTGCAGATCACCTAAACGCATTCGTAATTGGCTATCCGCGTAATCATCGGAATGAAAGGGATTTATATGGATGAGTTGACAACGCGCCAACTGCATGCCTCACGACTTACAATACCTTACTTACGCCTGGCATCGGGATCGGGTAATGACCATACGCATCGGGCATGACCGGGGGATCAGCATCCCAAGCAAAGGATTGCGGCATTAGATCCAACTCACTCGCCATCGCTTCATCCCAAGTGATCACTTTACCCGAATAAGTAGCCATTCGCCCCAGAATAGAACTCATGGTCGCAACAGCACCATTTTCTCCATCCGCATACTTGAAATTCCCTGCATTGATAGCTGCAAACAGCTCGTCATGCTCTACTTGATAAGGATTCGGATCGCCTTTGCTGTTGTGTTTGAGAATGACCTCACCCGAAGCACTGTAAAGTTCACCCGGTGAAGGAGCCGTGCCTGAGGTTCCATGAAAACCTTCTGAAACCCTGTTCATGCAGTCCGGAATATGCCTGCACTGACTCAATACCCGACTCCCGTCCGCATATTCAAACTCCACAAAATGATGATCATATATTTCTCCATGATCCACACCTGTACGAACCTGACGTCCACCTTGCCCTTGTGCCTTGACTGGATGCCCTTGCTTCACCCAATTGCCCACATCGATATTATGGATGTGCTGTTCTACAATGTGGTCGCCACAGAGCCAATTAAAGTAGTACCAATTACGCATTTGATACTCCATTTCGGTTAGCGGTCGACCAGCCTTTTCCTCGTACTCTTTCCGGCCGCGAACCCAGACACCTCCGCCATTCCAGTATACCCGACCGAGAATGATATCCCCAATGGCACCCTCGTGAATGCGCTTGACCCATTCGCGATACACGGTTTGATAGTGGCGCTGAAGCCCCACAATAACATTGAGTTTTTTCTCCTTGGCTTTCTTTGCCGCGGCCAATACGCGACGTACGCCTGGAGCGTCCGTTGCGACCGGCTTTTCCATGAATATCTGCTTTCCCGCATCGACAGCAGCTTCAAAGTGCATTGGCCGGAAACCAGGAGGTGTCGTCAGGATCACTACATCAGAAAGAGCAATCACCTCCTTATATCCATCAAAACCGTCAAACCGCCGCTCAGCAGGCACATCAATGCGGCTGATTGCGTCCAAGGTAGCTTCGTCTGCCTCTTCCGGCTCTGCCATGTTCTTGAGGCTCTCCTCAATACGATCACTGAATGCATCTGCTACCGCCACTAATTTGGTGTTGGAGGCTGCTTTCAATGCCTGAAGCGCCGCACCAGTGCCGCGGCCACCAGAGCCGATCAGGCCAACCCTGATCGTATCATCAACGCCATAGAATGCGCTGGCTCTTAGCGGGAACTGGCTGGCAAGTGCGCTGCCTACGACGGCTGCTGCTCCGCTCTTGACAAAGTCGCGGCGATTAAAGGATCCTGTGAGTTTATCCATTATTACTCGGGGTTTGATTAATGCGAACCCTAATTTACTAAATGAACGGCACTATTACCCTCCCAGTGCGCTCATCCAGAATTCCATTTGCTCGTCTGCCGTAGGCTGGACAAACGGGCGAACTATTCTAAACCCTACAAAGGGAGAATCAGTGTTCCACCACATAGACCGGGGAATCTGGGGATCACGTCGCTTCCAATCCAGGTCTGAACGGAGACGGGCTCCACAGCGTAGTGCATCCGGGTCGTCATCGTACGCACCACCTCGCACTGTGCGAGGATGTAACCGGGTTGGCAGTTGCCAAGGATCATTTGCAAGTGAATCTGTCAGCTCTTCATAGAATGTTGTGCTGTATTCATCCAGCGTCCACTCAGCTACATTGCCATGCATATCGAAGATTCCCCACGGGTTTGCCACCTTTTGACCTACGCGTTGGTAGGTCTCATTGCTGTTGCCATAGTGCCACGCATAGGTGTCCAACGAATCCGACGACACCCCAAAACTATATTGGGATAAGGTACCCGCACGACACGCATATTCCCATTCGGCCTCTGTAGGTAGTCTGTAGAATATTCCCGTTTTTTCCGAAAGCCACCGCGCATACTGAAGTGCACTCCACTGGGTCATACCGACAGCTGGATACCCATTGGTCCCCATACCGTGCGCCGGATCTTCGTAGGGTGGGCTTGGGCGAGCCACCAGATCTGGATCAAAGTCAGTGTCCGGAGCGCTCGCCGGACTGTCGCGATCACGACTCGAGAACAATACAAATTCGTCATAGGTTACTTCGTGTACACCCATGTAGAATGATGAAATCGCGACCTCACGTTGCGGACCCTCATCATCATCCCGTCCTTCTTCGGCCTCGGGAGTGCCAATCACAAACGTCCCACCCGGCACACGAACCATTGAAAAGCGCACCTCTGTCCCGGGAATGGTATCCGTGACCATTTCCAAGACTGCCTGAGCCATCCCAAACTTCGAACATGCGCCCAGTAACAAAATGCTAACTACACTAATTCGCAAACGCTGCATCAAATGCCGCGGCAGACGGCTTGAAATCTACTTTCTTGACAAACGCGCAGGCTTCCGAAGCACCTGCCTCTCGATCCATACCAATATCTTCCCATTCGATGGAGAGTGGACCGCTGTAATTTGACCTGTTCAGGGCACGAATGATCTCTTCAAAATTGATGCATCCACGACCTATAGACCGAAAATCCCAGAATCTTCCAGGAGTTCCAAAATCCGTATGACCACCGAATACACCAGCTTCAGTCAGCTTATCTGACCACCACACATCCTTCATATGTGTATGGTAAATCCGATCCGCAAAGCGATCTATGAAGGCTACATAGTCTACGCCCTGGTAGCCTAGGTGACTTGGATCATAGTTAAACCCAAAAGCTTCTCTGTGGTCTATTGCCTCCAACGCACGCGCGCTGCTCGCAATATCAAAGGCAATCTCTGTTGGATGCACTTCTAGCCCAAACCGAACCCCAACTTCGTCAAACACATCCAATATCGGATTCCAGCGATCTGCAAAGTCCTGGAATCCAGCTTCTATCATCCCGGGGTCATTGGGCGGAAACGAATACAGTAGTGGCCAGATACTGCTGCCGGTAAAACCATTGACAACGTTGACGCCCAATTTTTCAGCAGCTCTGGCGGTATCCTTCATCTCTGCCGCTGCTCGCTCCTGAACGCCAGATGCATCACCATCACCCCATACATGCGCAGGAATAATGGCCTTGTGCCGCTGATCAATATTGTCACAGATTGCCTGACCCACTAAATGATTGCTTATTGCATACACTTTCAGGCCATACCGGGCCAGAAGATCATGCCGTCCCTGACAGTAATCATGTTCGGTAAGTGCCCGCTGTACGTCAAAGTGGTCACCCCAACAGGCTAATTCCAATCCGTCATAGCCCCACGAGGTTGCTTTTTTTGCGAGTGTTTCGAGCGTTAAGTCGGCCCATTGGCCGGTAAATAAAGTTACAGGTCGTGCCATAGATTTCGTTTGATGAATGGATGCAAAAAAAATGCTAATGTTGCTAGATCAGCGTGCCTATGCCGTGAGCAAAATGACAATGCAAATCTATTGATCTAAAGCAGGCGGCGTATATGTAGCATCAACCCACCCCCGCTCTCTTCCACTCTTCAATGCCGTTAGGATAAAATGCACGCCTCTGGCGCCATCCTGCACACTTGGGAAATCCAGGTCTTCGGGTTCCGGGGATTGACCAGACATCTGGGCGGCAATCGTCCTTCCGGCATTCAAATAAATATTTGCAAATGCTTCCAGAAATGCTTCTGGATGACCACTGGGAAGGCGCGAACTGTGCTGTGCTGCTGCCGCTAAGTAGTCATTGCCGCGCTTGAAAACTTGTTCAGGCCCACTGAGCTCCCGGTAATACAACCAATTGGGATGCTCCTGAAACCACTGAAGCGACCCTGTTTCTCCATGTACCCGAATATTCAGATTGTTCTCTTCCCCGATTGACACCTGAGAAGCATGCAGTACTCCTCGCGCCCCTCCCTTATAGTGTACCAGCATATTAACATCATCATCAATGATCCGCCCTTCAACGAAGGTCGTCACATCAGCGCACAAGGCTTCCAGCTCAAGTCCCGTGATGTAACGGGCGAGATTTTCTGCGTGGGACCCTATATCTCCCAAGGCACCAGCGCCGGCGCGCTTAGGATCGGTCCGCCAATCGGCTTGCTTGTGTCCTGAACGCTCTAGCGGAGTGGCAAGCCATCCCTGCGGGTATTCAACAACAATCTTGCGCACCGCCCCAATCTTGCCTTCCTGAACCATCGCACGCGCCTGCTTCACCATGGGATATCCGGTATAGTTGTGTGTCAGTGCAAACACACGATCATGCTTGCGCGCAAGGTGACAGAGCGACTCCGCATCTTCCAGTGTATTGGTCATCGGCTTGTCACATACTACATGAAAACCCGCTTCCAGGAATATCTTGGCTACGGGAAAATGCATGTGGTTCGGCGTGACGATTGATACAAAATCAATCCCGTCTTCTCGCGCAGCCTCCGCCTCCGCCATTGCTGGAAAAGACGCATATGACCGCTCTGGATCGAGTCCAAGTTCTTTTCCCTGCTCCTTGGAGCGTGCCGGATCGGCAGAGAATGCCCCCGCAACCAACTCCATTGTTCCGTCAAGTGCAGCGGCCATCCGATGCACATTACCAATGAAGGCGCCCGGGCCTCCACCGACCATACCATATCTAAGCCTTCTGCCCAAACCCATCTAAAATGTCAGTGATCTTAAGTGAGTAATACTTGTCTGAATGCTAGCCAGTGCATCTTCTGGATGATCATGCTCAACGAAGTAATGCCTCAGCCCGGCTGTTTCACTTTCTGCCAGGATCGCGGCAAAATCAATTTGTCCTTCACCAACTGGCACCATACCGCGATCAGGACCCATGTCCTTGATATGACAAAGTGGATACCGTCCAGGATCACGCTGAAAATACTCGCTGATGCTGCGGTTCGCATATGCGATCCAGTACAGATCAAGTTCCATCTTGACCAGCTCCGGGTCCGCTTCGTCAAGCATGTAGTCATAAGGGATCACGCCGTCTTCGTCAGGCTCGAACTCAAATTCATGATTATGATAGGCAAATTGTATGCCTGCCTCCTGACATGCCGCACCTACCTCATTGAATAAGGCCACATGATCTCGATAATGTGCCATCGAACGTTCATCCTCTGCGAGCCAGGGACAAACGATATAGGAGTGACCCAGGCGCTGCGCTGCGTCTATAACGCTCGGAAGGTTCGTCTTGAGCGCCTCAATTGGCACATGCGTTGACGGGGCTGCAAGCCCTAATTCATCCAAAAGCGCACGAATATCATCTGGATTCCGTTCGGCATCCCATACGGTTTCTACCTCATCATAACCTGCATCAGCCACTGCCCGGAGCGTTCCTTCGTAGTCGTTCTCCAAGAGATATCTTACCGTGTACAGCTGTACGCCAATCCGTTCGAGCGAGCGAGTAGTAGGTGTTGCGGGTGCCTCTGCCTCGGGTTCAGTCTCCGACGCACAGCCAGCGAGTACCCCAACTGCCGCCGGAACAGCAACAGAGGATTTAATAAATGTTCGTCTATTCATTGAAGAAAGCTTCTTAGTTGGATAACCAGGAGGGAATATACTGATTCAAGCCCATGCACGGCCGATTTCATCGAACGGAATATCCGCTTTGTAGACTCCCATGGGATTCACACGCAATTCCTGTGTGGCTCCTAATTCGGAGGTGTAATAACCGAAGAGCGTCAAGGATTTTATGGTCCGAAAGAACGGTGGGATTTCTGTTTCTCCATTTTCGCTCCATGCTTCTGCTTCCGCCTCCATTTGTGTCAGAATTTCAACCTGTATGCCCGTATCCAAATCTGTAAACGACCGCTCTCCCCTTTCCTGGGCACGCCGTTCTACATCTGTCAATCCCGTCAGAAATTCGTCAACTTCGGACTCGTCATACCAGTCGGAAAGCATATTGTCTATAAACTCATGCACACCGGCTGCTCGTGCACCTGGTGTATCAGTTTCGGGGATGATCAACTCGGAAAGCGTCGCAACGAGTTCATCGCGTCCTCGTGTCAGGGCGCGAGCCTTGAAAGGCATATCCCCAGTCGTTCCACTGGTGCACCCTCCCAAGACCCCCGCGATCGTGGACGCTGAAAGCGTCCCTCCCATCAGTATACCAATCCGTTGTATGGCAGTCCTTCGATCCATCAAAGATTCATTCGCTTTAGTTCCTCTATTGCATAATTTGCTGCCCTTGCAGTCAGAGCCATATATGTGATTGACGGGTTCTGGCATGCAGAAGAGGTCATGCATGCCCCATCAGTCACAAAGACATTCGGGATTGCATGGCACTGGTTATGTGCATTCAATATACTGGTCTTTGGATCCCGGCCCATCCGGGCCGTTCCCATTTCATGGATTGCTAGACCAGGCTCAGCGCCCAGACCCTCCCCCGTATAGTTATCATACGTCTCTATGTTCGTTGCCCCCGCGGCATCCAGCATTTCTGCCGCCGACTGCTTCATGTCTTCGCGCATGGTGAGCACGTTCTCGCCCCATCTGTAATGTATACGAAGAACGGGGATGCCCCATGCATCCGTGGCTGTTTCATCCAGGGTTACATAATTGTCGTACCTCGGCAGTGCTTCTCCGAATCCTTCTAGTCCCATTACCCAGGGACCCGGTCGTCTCAAGGTTGACTTGAGTGAAGCTCCAAATCCCGAAACCGGACGATCCCAGGAACTCCGTGTTGCCGCTCCCTGGTATCCGAAACCACGGAGATAGTCGCTGCGCTGCGCTGCTCCGGGCAGATTCCGAAAACGAGGAATATAAATGCCGTTGGGACGGATACCCTGGAAGTACCTGTCTTCGCCTCCCGGTAACTCTCCTCGGGCACCAACCTCCATATGGTGATCCATCAGGTAGTGCCCCAATACCCCACTGTCGTTGGCAAGGCCTTGGGGAAACCGTGAGGATTGGGAATTCAGCATGATCTGCGTCGTACCCAATGCAGAAGCACAAAGGAAGATGACGCGGGCATAAGCCTCGCGCACGGCTCCTGTGGTACGGTCTATATAACGAACGCCGGTTGCCTTGCCTTTTTCTTCATCATATATCACGCTATGTACAATACTCTCCGGTTGCAATGTCAGTCTGCCCGTTGCAAAAGCGGCGGGCAGAGTTGCGCTTTGGCTACTAAAATACGCACCTGCCGAGCATCCCCTATAGCAAGATTCGCAATAGTGGCAGGCAGCGCGCCCATTATGCGGCTGCGTGAGAACGGCGGCCCGTCCTATCGTCAGTAATCTATCATCAAAGTGCGTAGCTATTGCCTCGCGCACACGTTCTTCTCCCCAATTGAGCGCCATGGGGGGTAGAAAAACCCCATCGGGACATTGTGCAAGACCTTCAGGCTGACCAGTAATGCCTGCAAACCGCTCCACATGATCATACCAAGGCGCAATATCCTCATACCCAATAGGCCAATCAATACTCGTACCGTCTCGTCCATTTGCCTCAAAATCCATTGCACTCCAGCGGTAGCACTGGCGCGCCCACAGCAGTGACCGCCCTCCAACTACATCCGCCCTGATCCAGGTAAATGGATCAGCTTCCACATAAGGATTTTCGCTGTCATCTATAAAAAAATGCTCGGTATGCTCACCAAATGCATACGTGCGTGACTGGATGGCGTACCGCTCACGATGTCTGCGCGAACCCTTACTGTTGCGAGCGGGAAATTCCCAGATATCCAAGTGTTCGGTAATATACCCTGACCCATGCTTAAGATCGCGCCCGCGCTCCAACAGAAGAACATTCAATCCACCCTCAGTAAGCTCTTTTGCAGCAAACCCTCCACTGATACCAGACCCGACTACAATCGCATCCTGCACCTCCTGGGAGCGAGCCACATGTACATTTTTGCGATGCATAGCCTTCCTGGGTAACCGACCTAGAATGACACACAAGTTAAGAAAGGAATGATATAACTGGCACCCATGTTATGCGAGAGCTTGTGTTTCATTGGCTGGATCAACGAAGTGGCTCAACCCAACGCTTCACGTCGTGCAGTTGCCTCAATCCTGGTAGCCGGTAAATCTGCGGCCGCCTGCCTCAGGCCCGGACGAATATAGATCATCCACTTGTTTTTTGTTTTATATCACCCGATTGTCAATCTGGGTGCGCTCACAGACATAACATTCTGGCTCGTATATGCCACCGACCCTTGATCTACCGACACTTATAACCCATTCTTTATCCAACTGTCCCAGCCGCTTAATAGACCTCGCGGTTGAGTCCTGATCGTGTCTTGACCTTCTTTCCAGGAGTATTGATCGCGTACCCCTGGGAGGATTGCGTCGCTGGAAACGGCTGATGTGACGCCCTGGGTAACCCCTTCTAAACCTTCTTCGTCGGCAATATGCTTGGGCACTTGGGCGTTACCGAGGATTAAGCTGCGGGTTTTCGTCCACGAATCCTTCTAGCCGTCCAATAGGGAGTACTATCGAGTACCAGACATCTTACGCGAAACGGAGCGAACTGTACGAAGGGGCCGTTGAGTTATGCACGCAAGTAGCCCCAGAGAGGTCACGTTTTCATCGCGATGGGCGCTGAAGGTCACTCTTGGATCTCGTATACCACAACCATCGGTGCCTGGCCTCTCTCTTGGTACCTGCCATAGGCGTAGCCGCCCCGAATCACCTCAAGGTTCACGGCAACGGGCAATGAAGCACTACCCACTGCTTGAGATTCCCTGTTCAGGATCAACCATTCCGCCTGAACCGCATCTTCTCGAGTACTAAGTTTTATCCACACGCGGCCCGATTCATCTACAACAAAGGTTTGAAACGCTGGCTTGGTCTCATGAGGCTCATGAGCAGCCAATATTTCCCGGAACAATGCATCCTCCGGCCGTTCTTCTTCCATTTCTGCCTCTGAAATGGGTACTGGATCATGCTCGTAGCTGATTACTTCGCGAGTTGACATGTCAGCGGATACGAGCGTTATTTCGATCGCATCGCTCCAGCCGTAGTAAAGTATATCATCAGGCCCGACTGCCCAGGCTGGTGATCTAGCAAATGGAACAGAGATAAAATTCAAACCACGGTTCTCTTGGATGTTATAAATCATCTCACCTGCTGCCACCGTGCCAAAAAGATCCGCTTCGAAGTTCCCATTCGAGTTGACTTTTGTCAATTCGTAATGATAATCGTCATTTATGCTCCATAAACCGTCGTCGGACTCCAAGAAAGGAGGCAGGCTCTTCCCCACGATGAATCCATTTTCAATGACGCCTATAAGTGAACTAACTTGCTTCTCACCGTCATCCCCCACTTCAATACTGCGCACCCAAGAAAAGTCATCAGGATCATAGATAAGAACCCGGTTCGTCAACAATTCCCACAGATACACGGAATCCGCTGACCCGATGACCGGGCCCGCAAAATATAGATACTCCCCCGGTCCTTGCCCCTGCCCTCCTACTGAGCCTAGGTAGGAACCGTCCGATCCAAGCGAGTGGATCAAGACGGGATTATTCTCTGCCACAATGATGTCACCGCGCCCATTGACCACGATTTGAGAAATAGACCCGAAAAGGATTGTGTCGCCAGCGGACTCATCACCCAAGCGAAGAATTTCCTCCAGTGTAATCAAGTCTGTTTTGCCCCTTTCCTGTGCAGGCCCTGTATCTGTACAGGCAGCTAGGAGTGTGACACAGAACAAGGACAGTAAAGCAATGAGAAAACTTTTTTCTTTCATTTTATCGTATGTGGTATATCGTGTAATTTGGATTCGGCCAGAGTCACAGCCAGAGTCACAGCCAGAGTTACGGCCAGAGTCACAGCCAGAGTTACGGCCAGAGTCACAGGAGTCGAGGGTACTCCGGCTCTTAGCGGCTGGACCGATGTCAAGGACCGAGTTGTCCACGGACTTGGGACAAAATAAGATATCCGGTCAACTCAACATGGTGGATCGGTTGCTCGTCGACAAGTTGAAGATCGCTTTCACGCGGCCCGAAACACCCCGAAGTCGGTTCCAATAATATCAACTGACCGGCAAGGGGCAAGCCTCGGTTGGAAGCATAAATGCAGAGAGATAAGTGGCATAAGTTCCGTCAGTCAGCGTATAATTCTCACACAGCAGCGCGTGGTCAAGAATACAATGGGCAACGAGCATCTTAGCAACTGAAAGGATCGTCTTGGCAACCCAGTATTGAGAACACGCTTAATACTGACTGGCTGAAACACCTAGGTCGCAGCCACCCGCTCATCAATAGGGTGCTGCTGGATGGATCCAAGGAATTGCGTAAAGGGGTTCGCAAGGTCTTCGAAAATCGGGCATTGATCCAAGGCTGCCAGTGACACAATCGGGAAAATGTAAGCTCCAAGATCACCGAATTGGACTTTACCGAACAGATCAGGAAGAAACTTGAAGCAGCCTATGCGGCCCGCACCTATACCTAGGCTGAAGAAAAGCTGATCGCACTGATTACAGCCCTAGAATCCCGATGTCCGCAGGCAGCGGCCAGCTTAAAGGAGAGCCTGGAGGAAACGCTCACGCCCCACAAACTGGGGATCGCCAAGCCGCTACGAGGTCAACTTAGAACTAGGAACATCGCTGAGAGCATCAACTGCGGATTGGCCCATACGATGCGGAGAGTCACTCGATTGCAAACTCGGTTCAGCGACAACGAAGGCTCCTCGCAACATGCCCCGACATTGAACAAAGATCCCTGATCCCAATCCCGCAAGACTGGCATTGAGAAGCCTTAGTCCGGGCACTAAAACGATACGATGAAACAAAAAAGTCTGTACATTGGTGAGTATCGAAATTCGCCTGTACCCGCACTAAAATTGTGGCATCCCCAATCAAATAGGGCACTACCCAAACCAACTGGTCTATGAATGGATTCTCGTCGAACACCCAAGGAGGATGTCAATTGACTATTCCTCGAGATTGATGGGAAGAATTAACGTAGTGGTAGTGTACCACAGACAACAAGCTTCGGAAAAGAATATCGCGGACATAGTGGTCGAGACTAATCAATACAATATCGGGTGGCATGATGCCTAATGCGCTACCCAAACCAATAAGAAAGCAGCGAGAGGTCCTTTATTTGCCCGTAACAGGCCACTCCGCTGTTTTGGGTACTGCCGGAAGCGGGAAAACAACGCTGGCACTTTATCGGGCCGCATATCTTTCTGCGCCGGGCATGCCTCACTCTGGACGAACCCTCCTCCTCACGTATAACCGGGCCCTTGTCACTTACCTGGAGCATCTCCAGCCTCCAGAGTTTCGGAATGTTAAGATTGAGAACTATCATAAGTTCGCAAGAGGCTACCTAAGCTCCGTAGGGAAAATGGATTTCGACTCGATTTGTGATCCAGATTTAAGATGCTTGCTCATTCGTGAGGCCGTTTCCCAAGTCGCGCAACGCTCCAAGAAGTCCAAGTTTTTTGATAGACCTCTCAAGTTCTTTCAGGACGAGATTACATGGATTCTGAGTCATGGCATAGAAACCGAGGAGCAGTATAAGGCTGTTACGCGAGTCGGTCGCGTTGGCACCAATCTCGCACGAAAGCTCAGGGGAACAATGTTCGATATACGCAATGAATATCTTGATCTTAGATCGCAGAATGGAAAGATGTACGATTGGGATGATATTGCATATCACGTTCACCAAGAATTCCTCCAAGATGATCGCCCCCGACATTATCGCCACATCATCATCGACGAAGGACAAGACTTTTCTCCCGAGATGATCCGATCACTTGCATCTGCCATTCCGGAGGATGGGTCTCTTACGTTCTTCGGAGATGTCGCTCAACAGATATACGGCCAGCGTACGTCTTGGCGTTCTGCAGGTCTTACCGTTCCTCAAACATGGGAATTCAAGGAAAATTACCGAAACACAAAACAGATTGCCCGGCTGGGATTGGAAATCTCAAAAATGCCATATTTCGTGGGGATCGCGGACATTGTCGAGCCGACGTTTCCGCGTGCCGACGGACAGTTACCCACACTCGTTGAGTGTGATAGTAGGGAGAAACAGTTAACAGTTGCTGCTAGCGTTGCCGAAGACTCGGGGACAACGAAGAGCGTTGCCATCCTTTTCAAGAATCGTCAACAAGAGAAGCTGATCAGCATAAAATTGCCAAGCAATGCGAAAAGGCTTGACGGGAACATGAGTTCATGGAGTGATGGGCCCAGAATTTACTATGGAACATTTCATTCTGCGAAAGGCCTCGAGTTTGATCTTGTAATCCTTCCCTTTCTTGAGAAGGACAACCTGCCCGATTCTGAACATGTATCGTCTCACGGCGAAGCGGATGCGCTTATTCGCGATGGTCGATTGATTTATGTGGCCGTTACCCGTGCAAAAACAGAGCTTCTCTTGCTGCACACCGGCACGTTGACCCCTTTGCTCCCAACGGAAGCCTCGCTCTATGAGAGGGTTACATCATGATTAGTATTCAGAGGGAGTGCCGGAGCCGCGGGATTACGCGATTGTGCCATTTTACACAGTCCAGAAATCTTGCTCACATACTCGGCGATTGCGGAGGTATCCTCTCAACGCAACGCCTTCAGGCTGAAGATTTACCACACAATCCAACAGATATAGACCGCTGGGACGGATGTGAAGATTTGATTTGTTGCTCCCTTGAGTTTCCCAATGTCTATTATTTTTCCAGAGTTCGAACAAAAGACCGCCTGTTCAAGGACTGGGTTGTATTGATGATAAAACCGCATTTTCTATGGATGCCGGGAACCAAATTTTGTCCCACCAATGCAGCCACAGCGGGGGGAGATCACATTGGTGAAGGATATGAATCTTTTCTCTCGCTGTTTGCTGAAACCGGTCCAGGGATCTCATTCAATCGACGTAGAGGACACCTCCAGTGTGCGCCAACGAACGTCCAGGCTGAGGTGCTTATACCCGGCCCGATCCGCCTTGATGACATTACAGCCATTGCAGTTGCAGATGAATATCAGGCTAGGCTGGAGATCTTCCGTGCATCTCTTCAAGGGCTTTCAATAAATAAGGATTTTCTCGTAGTTCCCGATTTCTACCAGACAACACTGTTGGCTAAGACCATTCAAGGGGGGAATCGCGTAACCGAAACCATCTTTGATAGTGTAGGCGATCATGGCCAATAAGCACGAGGGAAACGTATTGAATAGTGCTGTGGGAGCCATGCTTGGAGCCGCCTGCGGCGATGCTTTGGGATGGCCATTCGAACGTGTTCGTCGGCCGTATTTCGAAAACAATAAATCAACCGGGCCGCTTTCTGAATTTCAAAAATGGACACGTCGGTTGGGAGGCCGTTACTACCCACGTGAGGAAACAGTTGATGCAGGAACTTATAGCGACGATACTCAGCTAATTCTTTGCATTACCAGGTCACTGCTGCATGGACAGCAATGGTGGGATAGGTTTTGTCGTATCGAACTGCCATTCTGGACCCTTTATGAAAGAGGTGGTGGTGGGGCAACGAAAAGAGCTGCCGATGCCTGGACAGATGGTTTCCCTCCTTGGTCAGAAAAGAGAAAAAAGAACAATGTCAAGAGATACTTCGATGCAGGTGGTAACGGTGTGGCAATGCGAATCCTTCCTCACGTTCTATTCAAGGCCAACAATGATACATTTGCGCCCATTGCTCAGAACATAGTGCTGGACGGAATTGCAACGCATGGTCATCCACGAGCTTTAGTGGGGGCATTATGTTATGGATATGCACTCTGGAGGTCAATTCGACGAACAGACCAGCTGCAATTTGGAGAGGTAATTGATGATCTGCTATGCAATATAAATGATTGGGGTGCCCCATCAGAGCCTAACGCTATCCCCGCGGAATGGCAACATGTGGCGAACAAACAAATACCGGACTATCAAGGTCTTTGGATGGACGTTGTCAGTGAACTGACTTCATATCTTAACATTTGTCGCGCGGGAATCTCCAGAGGATCATTAACTCTTGACTATGATGTCCTTCGATCTCTCCACTGTTACGACCGAAAGATCAACGGAGCCGGCACTGTTGCGGCTGCAGCAGCGGTGTACTTAGCATCTCGATATGCACCGGAACCAATGAACGGTGTCGCAAGAGCTGCATATGCGGTCGGTACTGACACCGATACTATCGCTTCGATGACGGGGGGATTATTGGGAACGATCAACGGAATTGAATGGTTGTCTTCCATAATGGCCCATGTGCAAGACCTGGAATACCTTAAAGTGATGGCGAAGGCACTTGCCGCGAAGGACTTGATTACGGGAACAGTTGACATCCCGAGACATGCAATCAGGTCTCAACTCAATAAGTTCAAAGATGACCTTTTGGAGGTCAATCCTGGTAAATCACTCGGACTACCTGACGGGAGGCTCGGCGAATTGGTCTCAGTCAATGAGACTATTGGCAAAAACGGCAGGTTCAAAGTCTTCTCTTACAGAATCGCGATAGACGATGGACAAAGCGTTGAAATTTCGAAGATCGTAAGGGGTTCTTTCGCGGACAAACAGCCACCCGTAAGCACAAAAAGTATCGCCCCGACCAAAAGTCCTTTGAACTTCGGAATCAAGCTGCCGACTCGAAAACTGAATAAGGCGGAATGGTTTTATAAGGAAATCCTCGGACTGCAGATAAAGGAAAAAACGAGCGAAATCGTTACCTTCGAGCAGGGACTAGTCCTTGTTCCTGATTATTTTTATCCGAAATCGCGATTTGGTGGTTCAGATATCCACACCTTGGTCTATACCGAAGTTACAGATATAGAAAGTTGCTTTTCCAGAGTGAAGGATGGCGACATCAAGATCGTAACCTCGCTGTCGCTGTGGGGAGATACAGATAGATCGTATTTCAGGTGTAACGATCCAGATGGAAATATCATTGAGGTGTTTTCGACGGCCGGAGTATGAAGTATTAGGGGGTTGCGACAACCTTTCAGACAATATTGACAAATCCATTTCTCATCTAAATTATCTTGACCCTGAAGTGGAGGACAAACAACGAATAGCGTAGACTATGCTCTTATTCGGATATTGAGACTAAAATCACTTCACAAGAGTCTCTATTGGAATAACTGCTACTCACTGAACTAACACGATTTAGGCTGGGTGCATATTCCACAGCAATCATAATCACTTAAACGGGGGACGGGATGCCCCAAGATTAAATCCCTAACCATGGTATTGTCCATCTACATCTTTGCTCATATACCCCCATTTCTTATTTTCCCCGCGCAATCCACTCACATGTAGGTAGTGTTTGCCGGAGGCGTTTGTATAAGGACTTGACTTTGTGCAGCAGTGGGGTAACTCCCCGATGTATGGAGCACTGGAATAGCTGGCAGGGTCCTATCCTACCGCTTATTAATGAATCGGAAACATGCAGGCTACTAGGCCCTTGTCGTCTCTTTTTCATCAAATGAAAAACGCGCAGCCCGGATATGGGGAAACTTTAACATCTCACAATATGCGTCATAAGCACGTTGCAAATGCTCAGGAATACGGTATTTCCTCATAGGAGCAGTTAACATCCTATGAGGATACTTAAACACCAGTAGAAGTACCCATATCATAACAGCAATATTGCACAGATAAACTAATCCCCTGCCTGTAACAAAAGATGAAAAACCACCCAGAGGTGCCCACATCCAAGCTTCAAAAAGTGCAACGGCACCCAAGAACACAATATTGAAGATCATCAACCCTTTTAGAACTGTTACTTGCCTCCTAGCACGACCATATGCCCGGAATAGAAAATCCTCTGCGTCTACTTCGGGGAGGTTCTTCAGAAATTGAGAATCCTTCATCTAGCCGGCGGGGTGTATCTTCAGATCTAATACCCCAGGGCTTCTGAACATGTCGATTCTGCGTATAGCCATTGCAGTCTTGGATCTGGGGGAATTAATTTTATTCCAGTCCTGCTTTAACGGGCAAAGATAAGTAATAAAGCCGAGATCCGGCTAAAACTAACATCAGTTGGTTATCTTGAAAATATCCGTAGCCTTCCAGATTCTTAAGACCGTTGCTTCTGGCAATGACACCGGTGCATAGAGGCCGTCAGAGTTAATCATGAATGCATCACAATACTTGCTGGGTGGGCAATACCAATGGGTGCGTGCACTTTGGTTCTTGATCTTCCTTCCGTTGTGGTCCAGTACCATACCTGCAGACGGCCCTCCTTTTGAACCCCAGGAAGCCCTGAAAACCATAAAGGTCCCCAATGGCCTGCGTGTAGACCTTGTTGCGGCAGAACCCTTGATTGCAGACCCTGTCGCTATGGATATTGATGAGTATGGTAGAATCTGGGTCGCCGAAATGCCCGGGTATCCCCTGGATGTTGGTGGATCAGGGCGAATAAAAATCCTGCATGATACAGACCAGGATGGTCGGCCTGATTCTGCCGCATTGTTCGCTGACGGACTTAGGCTGCCGACGGGTATTATGCGCTGGAAGGATGGCGTTCTGGTAACTGATCCACCTGACATATTCTATCTTCCAGACACTGATGGGGATTTGCGAGCAGACAGCCATATCGTAGTCCTAACTGGATTTGCTCTCTCAAATCCGCAGCACAATGCAAACTCCCCGATCTATGGACTGACCAATTGGATTTATGTAGCTAATAACAGTACGATCTGGTGGACCGAAAAATATGCGGATCCTTTCGGTGATCGAGGAGAACAGATATATTTCCCGGACAACCCTGAGGGAGTCCGCCTGCCTCGTAATGCTGCCGACAGAAACGTTCGTTTCCGGCCGGACACCTACGAACTTGAGCTTCTTGCTGGACGTTCACAATTCGGGCACACCTTTGATGCTTGGGGAAGACATTTTTTAGTGAATAATAGTCAGCACCACTCCGTGGAGGCTCTTGCTGCGCAGTATTTGGAGCGACGTCCTGAGTTGCCAATCCAAACAACCATTCACAGAACACCCGATTATGGGAATGCTTCTGAAGTATATCCCATAACCATCAATCCTGTACATCAGTTACTCACTGATCGTGGAGTATTTACTTCTGCATGTGCATTGACCTGGCAACTTGGAGGTTTGTTGCCCGCGCCATTTGATAGTAGCATTACACTAGTTGCGGAGCCTGTTCACAACCTTGTACATATTGACCGGGTGCTTCCAAATGGACCGGTTTTTAGGAGCGAACGCGTAATCGATAAACGCGAATTTCTTGCATCTACGGACAGTTGGTTTCGTCCAGTTAATTTCGCTATTGGTCCCGATGGAGCTGTATATGTTGTTGACTATTACAGGGAGATCATTGAGCACCCGGAGTGGATGGACGATAGTCTGGCGGCCACCGGTGACCTGTACCGAGGGACGAATCGCGGACGTATCTATCGTATTGTACCCGAGGAAACCCCTGAACTGAACTGGCATGGGAGGCTTAACCTCGCCGATGCTACCGTAGATGAACTAGTCGCTAAACTGGCCTCTGAAAATATCTGGTGGCGTCGCAATGCACAGCGCATATTGGTGAGCCGGAATCGTCAGGAGGCGGTTGCCCCTCTCTCGATAATGGCCGCATCCAGCACGTCTGCCTTAGGGCGGCTTCACGCGCTATGGACGTTGAATGGCCTCGGCGCACTCACAACCAGTCAGATTGCATCAGCATTGGATGATCCCCACCCTAGGGTGCGCGAGAATGCTATACGGCTAACAGAACAGGCCCTGCCTGAGAACCCTGAACTTGGCCAGAACCTGCTAACCCTGACCGAGGACACCGATGTTCAAGTTCGATATCAGCTACTTAATACCCTTGGGTTCTTGCCTGGCTCGGATGGTGCTAAACTTAGACTGCTTGAGCAGAATATTGACAGCGAATGGTTTCAGACGGCCGCACTCCTTGCACTTGATGTGTCTGCCCATGATCTCATGCAGACAGCAATGTACGAACTCACAGCACCAGAGCATATCATTGACAGCTTTGTCCTACGCCTGGCACGTATCCTCGCCAGAACAAATGGGCTGGTCCCCGCCCTTACCAATGAGGGACCTGCTCTTGGTGCGCGTCTGGCGGGGGCCGCAGAAGGCTTGCTGGAACGCCAGGATAGAGTTACGATCTCATCGGAACTGTCCGAACGTATAGTAGAATTAACCTTGTCACCCAATGATGAACTGGGTAATGCTGCCGTTGCGTTACTTGAAACAGTGATTCTCCCCGAGTCAGAAAGCCTCAAAGAAGCTCAGCTTATAGCAACTGACGTTAACCAAACGGTGGATGCCCGAGTGCGGGCAGTGCGTATTCTGTCGCTTATTCCCAATAATATCGAAATCCTAGCGAGCCTACTTGACTCCTCCTATCCTGTGGAAGTCCAACTCGCGTCTGTTGAAGCCTTGGGAGCCCAACCAGGTACAGGGCCTGTACAGCTTTTGCTGCAATCCTGGTCTAATCTTTGGCCACGCTCCCGCAATCGTGCACTGGATCAATTTTCCAGTCAAGAACGTGCAAATATATTGGTGAATGCTTTAGAAGAGGGCGTCATTCTATCTGAAGAAATCACTTGGCACCAACGCGTCCGTTTGATGCGCGATACAGCAGAACCCGTCCGAAGCCGTGCTCGAGCAATCCTCAAAGTAAGGGATGCTGTTTCTGGCGCATTGTCTATACCTGATGGTCCGGGTGACATTGACCATGGACAAGTGCTGTTTGAGAATCTGTGTGCGCAGTGTCATATGGCAGGCGAGGTAGGTACAGGGGCTCTTGGACCAAATTTGGCTACCGTACAGCATTGGCCACGTCATGCCCTTTTAGCCGAACTTCAGAACCCAAGCCAGAGTATTGCCAGCGGTTACGAATCCTGGCGATTGACTCGCACCAACGGGTCAATAATCGAAGGAATCATTGCTTCGGAAACCTCCTCTGCAATTACAATTAGATCCCTCACTGAAACAGTCGTCGTTCCACGACAAGATGTTAAGGAATTGACTGCAATGCCCGGTTCGTTTATGCCACCGGGCCTTAACATGGCTCTTGAACCTGATGATTTGCGCGATTTGCTTAGCTTTCTAAGACAGGAACTCCCCCAACAATAATCATTCCACTCCCGATGCAAAAGCTTTTGATTTTTCTTACGGCAGCCTTGCTGTTTACTGCCTCTCAGACCATGGCACAGACACCCGCTGTGCCATCCCTTGATGAGTGGGAGGTTCACGATCCTGATCGTCCTCAACCGGTCGTTGTCACTCCTGGAGAATTGACATCCACGCCGCCACCCTCAGACGCAATTGTGCTGTTTGATGGAACACATTTTGAGGATTGGATGCATGCAAACGGCGATGCCGTTAAATGGCATTTACGCGATGGTTACATGGAGGTGAACCCCGGTACCGGAATTATCCAAACCAAACGTTCGTTCGGCGATGTGCAGCTTCATATTGAATGGGCTACACCCAATAGTGGAACAGGACAGGATAGCGGCAACAGTGGTGTGTATCTCATGAGCACCTATGAGGTGCAAGTGCTTAATTCGTTCGAAAATGAGACCTATCCCGATGGACAGGCAGCCTCGTTGTACGGGCAGTATCCCCCGCTTGTGAATGCTAGCCGTCCACCATCGGAATGGCAGTCCTACGATATTGTTTTTAGGAGGCCCCATTTCGAGGAGGATGGTACACTGAAGAAACCGGCAAGAGTCACTGTTTTCCATAATGGCGTACTCGTTCAGGACAACGTGATCCTTACTGGACCTAGCGGGCATCGATCCCGCCCCCCATACCGGGTTCACGAGGACGCATTGCCACTCTTCTTACAGGATCACAACGAACCTACACGCTTTCGCAATATCTGGATCCGCGACTTGGAAGCAGATATGTAGCCTATGAATGGCATTTATTGCAGGAATTGACATTGGCGGAACACGGACGCGCTGTGCGCTGGCGCGGAAGGATAAGCCACATGAAATTTGGCGCAAGGCGTCGGTTGCAACCCCGCAGCAAGGACCGGGGGCGGTGCTTGATGTAGTTGAGGACATAATTCGTGACAGGCTAGGAGTAGAAGAGCCGTTATGTGCGGTTGGCTGCGTAGCGCCGGGCATGACGGATACACAGTCGGGTGTGGTACTTGAGGCAGCCAATCTGCATAACTGGATTAAAGTCCCCCTAGTAGCCGAGCTTGAAAGAAGGTTTCAAGCACCTGCTGCTGTGGAGAATGACGTTAATGCAGCTGCTATAGCGGAGAGTCGACTGGGTGTGTCCACCAAAATGTCTCCAGTTGTCTACGTAACCTTGAGTACGGGAGTAGCTGCCGGCATAGTCATTGACGGCAAAATCCTGCGAGGGGCAAATTATTGCTCAGGGGAGATTGGCAGCATGATTCCCTCCCCTGAGTATCTTGACCAAGATTGGCAACCGGGTGGGTGTTTGGAGCAACTTGCAGGCGGCGTTGGTTTAGCTGCCCAATGGGCAATAATTCAAGGCACTTTCTCGAACACAACGAGCGCACGTGAAGTATTCCAGGCAGCTGATGCAGGAGATGTTGAGGCAGTAGCGTTGGTCAATAAAGCTACTGATTATATAGCACAGGCTATCGTAGCACTGGTCTGTATCCTTGATCCCGAAATCGTGATCCTGGGTGGAAGTATTGGGCTCGCCAGACCAAGAATTGCGGAACGCGTACGCCAAGCATTAGCGAAGTCAGTTCCTAACGCGCCCCCCGTAATTCCATCCTATTTGGGAGAGGATGCTCCACTCTTGGGTTCACTTGTACTGGCTGAATCCTGCGCTGGCGACTCGTTTTCTGGCTCAACTGCTCCCTCCTCTTCAGGCTCGTGAGTAGACATTAACCCACCATTGTAACTCCCGTCCATTGCTCGTTCGAGTGCCAACAAAATCCGGTCAACATCCAATCCCACCGCTATAGCGTACGCCTTTGTCAGGCTACGTAAATATACCTCATGAAAGCTCTCGTTATAATACAGGCCGCTGGTTTCGTAGTCTAGCAGTACTGATTTAGGGATGCGCGTCTCAACGTAAACGGTCTCTAACGACACTCCTTGCTGCTCCCTAAGGGTTCGTAGATCACCTGCGTATCGACACCTAGCCTCTTCAAGTTGGCTCGCAGCTATTTGTTTAGGTTGGTTAACCATAGATCCGGCACATTATACACAGTCAAAGGACACAGCAAAATAAGAAAACTTGTCCAAAACCCAAGACGAATATTGTCATTTTCTGCCAAACTGAATCATTCAATGAAGGATGTCCAGCCAACACAAGGGCAGCGGCTGGCTGGAACTCTTGAATGACGCTTGTTGTGGACAAACCTAGGTCTTTACTGCATGAAGGGGATGCGACGAGCAGATATCCATCCCAGACATTAACGTCCTCATCCAGCAGGACAAGCCCACAAGGAAAATTTTGAGCGTACACGCCAATCAGCATAGAGCCACTTGCCTGCACTACTCAATCCCGTCGGGACGGCGAGATTCGAACTCGCGACCCCTTCAACCCCATTGAAGTGCGCTACCTGGCTGCGCTACGTCCCGGGATCAGCAACTACGCTAATTTCTGCCTGATGTTCTCCAAGAATGAGCGCAAGTCCAGCAGTTCCTGCCGTTTTATGCTACGCTGAACAGGTCGTGCATCGTCTTCGTTCTCCAAGATCTGTCTAGCACCGGCCAGTGTGTATTTATTGACGCGAAGAAGTTCGTAAATCCGATACGCTACCTCCAAATCCTTTCTCGTGTATGTCCGTCGGCCGGCATTATTCTTTCTGGGGTTGAGCAGGGGAAATTCATTTTCCCAATAGCGCAAGACATGCGTCTCTACCCCGACCAGTTTTGCTACTTCCCCGATTGAGTAGTAGAGTTTTGTAATCGTGTCCTCGGTCATTAGGGTGCTTGGTATTTGGAGAACGTTATCACAGCCCGTCAGTCAAGAATCTAAGCAAAATATCTCAAATGAGCTTAGCGTGTCTCACATACATACCCGGACTCAGCTATCGTTAATGGCATTTGACTAAAAGGTTATACGCCTTCCGGGCCTCTATCCAATTCAAGTGTTTTGAGTGTAGAGTCAAGGAGTAGCGCGATTTCCTCAGGATTGGGAGTCCTCATTGTTTCCCATTCATTGCGCCGTAGATCCGTTTCCATCCCCTGCTCATCAAGCCGGATCCTCCTAACATTGCATATTCCGACTAGGTGGCCCACTTCGCCCTGAATGGTGGCCCGCCTCGCTCGTAATCAGGGGCTTAAATGGTCGAAATATATACACTTACCCCGTTTCCGCAGAATAAATGGTAAGTAATAGTTCAGAATCATCAATGAGTTTATAAGTCGGCTTTTTTCCAGAAAGCCTTTCGCTTTCATCTATTATGATTGGCACTCCGTCACCCCGTTTTTCCATGTAGAAATCACGCCCTATACCCCCAATTGACCCTGCCATCGGTGTTTCTGAAAGCAAACTGGTAATTAACTCATTCCGTGTCGCTTGACGAAGGTGTATGCTCTCAACGGTTACCGTATTGGGCAGAGCACCTGGTGAATAGATTTCTAGACGATCATCAAACATGAAGAATCGAATCTTCGATCCAGAGATTGAATAGTCCCGATGAGCTACCGCATTTACGACGGCTTCAAATACGGCTCTTTCACTGAATTGCGGCTTTTCGACACGATGAGGTTGCTTGAAAGCTCCAACAGTCTGATTCTTTCTTAGAAAAGTCATCAAATCATTTATCTGCCGATCAAGTGGTCCGCGAATCTTTTTCGCATCAATCTGATAGTTGGAATCCTGCCTTGTTCCTCGGTAACGCACGGCCTCAATGAACGCATTGGGTAAAAAACGCTCTGTATGTTCGCAGCAAAACAATATGCCTGCTACCGAGGCAACCAACACCCCACTCTCCTCTTTAGCTAACAACGAACGTTTCAAGAGAACGACCTCTGCTTGTTCATTGGAACGCGCGGTAAATCTTTCCCACAGTTCCATGCGCAAATCGTCCATGCTTGACCGGGGAACAGGTTGTTCTTCAAATCTGAACAATCGGGCCTGACTACGTTGCTGGAACATGCGGATAAGGTATTCCGGCGACATTTTCCGAGTTGAATTTCCTTGCCTACGAAAGTAGCCATCTGGGCCTTCGTGAACAAAGAGACTACGCGGAACTTTGATCTTAAGGACGATTCTTGAAGTACCTGTGCTGTCGGGGAGTTCCATGCGGAATGACTGAAACATAACAGGTGGTTTGATGCTGTCATCGCAGGTTTCATATACAAAACGTTCGACGGCCGCTAGACGTCTTCGCGGGATTCCGATGATCTCGTGAGTCTTGTCGTCCACGCCCAGTACAACTACGCAGTCGTTCGTATTCGCCATTGCGGCAAGTTCGTTGGCCAATTCGTCACGCGAAGGCCAAATAACCTTTTCTCCCCTGAACCTAACAACTTTGAGTTCAAGCGAACTATTCTCTCCAAGACGTATCCTACGCAGCAGTTCCTCTTGGCTATTAAACATCGCTTTCTCTGGAGGTTATGCGACGGTAATGGTCTTCAAGTCTACTGCACTCGGTGTTGAGGATCGGAAAACCAAACGCACTCGTGCAGAGGTAGAAGAGAATTCCGCGAAGCCACCAATGCAAGGCTTCATCAATGAAACTACCACTGCGGGTATGGTGATATTCTTGCAATTTGGTGGTTTTCTATTTGCCCCTGGACAGTAAATTCGGACACACCAAGCTCTTCAGCAAGGTCATAAATCTGGTCCTGTTCAATGTCATTCTGTGTACCCACTTTATTTCTGAGCCACTCACTTGGTGCAAGTAATTCAGCAGCAAAGGATCTTGCACGAGACTGTTCCGGGGTTCGCAATTTACTTAATATGGCAGGTCCATTCCCGATACGTGCAATGTAATGTCCCAAGGCTCGTGCAAGAAGGAATTTCTTACCTGTATCCCGCTTTGAGACGATAGCACACGAGGGTGTATCTTCTCCTACACAACCTTCTATGCGGGATGAAGGTGACATCGTTTCTAAGTAACGGATGGCATATTCGCCATCAAAGGAAAAGGGACCCGGTTCACGACCAAGTTCACGCAGAACAGTGCGTGCATCTTTTTCTCCTGCTTCCCATGGATATTCCGAGTGTGATGACCTACTCCGAACGGCTGTCTTTACTTCTTCCCATACTGTGTTGTGCGATTCGTTTACGGACGCAAGGGATTCTTTGAGCCATTCATGAGTCGGTTCCAAGCTTGTTTCGTCCGAGGCCAGCATCAACTCTTCACGAATTGACGGGTCAACTTCATTCCAAACTGTGGTGACTTGATCGGCCAGTTCAGTTTCAATGTCAAAGGGGTCAAGTCCTAACATGGCAGTTGCTCGACAGAATTCTATCTCATCATCATCGAGTTTGTTGTTGATAACATCCCACTCCTCAATCCAAGGTACGTCGTTCACGTTTTTGTCCCTCAACCTGTTGATGACATCTTCTACGAGTCCATGCAATTCCTCCTGCAAGGCAACGGTTTCGAACATTTGTTCACCTCCTAACAGAAACTCAGCGTGCGCATGCTTGGCATACCACCTTTCATTTGAAACCACCACACGTTCCCCCTCAGGGCGAAAAACAACTCGAGGAAATACAAATCCGTTACCTGCGTAGGAAAGGTCATGTCTCGATGAGAAACCTAAACGCGACGAACCGTATCCCGTATCCGCTTCATGGTGCAGATGCCACCAATTAACAACGATCCATTCAGCGACACGGGCCATAGGCACCTCAATGTGGTCAACGTATTTATTCCCGGCTCGCAACCAAGTGGCCACCTGGCCACCTACGTTGATGGTAAGGCGAGCCATCGTATTACGAGCAATAGGATCTGGATACGGTGGCGCATCAACCCACTTGTAGTCAAACAACAACATTACGTCATTCCTATAATTTTATCATGAGGACCAAGGGGAAACCCATGGTATTCACATGAACCACGACCAGAATGCCTTGCTTCAAATAACTTGCCATCTTCCTCGCGCCATACGACACGAGGGAACCCCCGGTCAAATTTGCCGAAATTCCCTTGACGAATGGCACTTCGAAGCCACCCTTCAACAAGGTCCTGACAAACCTGTAACTCCTTGGGACACGGGATCTTACCAAGTCTGTTCTCAGGCCTTATCCCATTAACGCGAATAGTCCTGTGATATGGACTGCCAACATATCGGCATTTATTGGCAACTACGTCAGAGGCTATCTCAGGAGCCGGGGGCAATACCCTGCGCACCCTTGGATTATCGTGTTTGTAGCATGTTCGTTTGGCTGGCATTACGGGGGTATCATTCCGCGGAAAACGCTGCAATGCGACCATTTATATGTACATAACACAAATAGTGTATCAGTCTCCTCTGGACGAGGGCCCGAAATACGACTTTGAACCCATAAAGTTATCGGAGAGTGTTCCGTGAACCGTCTTGCATCGTACGATGACGTTGCCATTGTGTCTCTGGCTGGGCCCCCACGAATACAGCAGCTGATTCAGGATGGAATCATGACCCACGTCCGGGAAATACCAGAAACCATCACATCTAACCCACGGATTTGTTACAGGAACCGGCACCCTTTGGCCGGGAATAAGACTGTTAGGGGGGATGACGAGGTACGACTCAAAGTCCTTAAGTCTATCGGGAAATACTTGTCTAACGCTGGCATACGCAAATGGTATTAAATAATAGAACAAGCTCTCATACTAAATGGAGCGAATCAGAGATGAATTGTTATCTTCCCGCACACAGACCTATGGGCAGCCCCAGTCAACAATTTCATTTCTTGATATCACGGACATTGGTGCATTTCTATAGCGTACCAGAACATTGAGGGAATTAAAAGCCGAAGACAATGATGCCCACACAGATGGCCTGAGTCGCAGTTTCAAGTTCCCGCCTGCTGGCATAACTAACAGAGATACAGAAGTTAGCGATGGATAATGCATGGATGAGCATTATCCGTCTATAATGGCTCAAGAACTAGTTCTTACCACAGATTGGTGGCTATGTCCAGAAATTTCTAAATCTTCGGAACGTTTGAAAGATGTTTTTTGCCTTGGATACAGAATTGGGTGGAGTAATGACGATTTTTGGACTGTGCGAAATTACGAATTTAAGAAAGGTAACCCACAGGCCGTAGAGAACGCCGCAGCAACGCTACGCGTTGCTGCTCCAAGTCTCTTTCGGCGTATAAACATTGATCCTCAAGACACTATAATAATTCCTGTACTTGGCTCACAAATAACGTCAAGTATTGCGAATTCAAAAAACTCCATTTTGGCGGATGCTGTAGCCAGCGGTGCTGGCACAAAGTTTGTTTTTGATTGTTCGCAAAAGCACAAACATGAACCGCTTCACCGTGAGAGAGGTGTGCAAGCGCGAGATCAAGCTTTAAACTAGGCAAATTATCGTGCTTCAAGACTGAGTTGCAAAAATGTTGTAATTGTGGACGACGTTATTACGCGTGGTGCAACTATGTCGGAAATAGCCAAAGCTATCCACAAAACTAGCCCTGGCACACAAATTTTCGGCTTCGCTCTGGGTAGGCATGTCCGCCAGGAGCATCGGCCTGCCCGAGCAAATACAAATATTCATTAGGAGTTAGCCAATATTTGGGATCAAGCCTAATCCTTGCATCAATGAAAGTCACTCCACTAATTGCGTTACAGTCCCTCCCTGGAGTTGGAGCAAAAAAAACTCTAGCGGTGGCCAACGACGCTCCTTGTGATCCTGTGGAGTTTACACATTATGTGAATTCCAAATTTAGGCATCCTTTACAGGAAGCTGAGCGCGCATGGGATCAAGCCCTCCAAATCATAGATGAATGCCAGAAGGCAGACATTTATGCGGTTGCGGTTACAGACAAAGACTATCCAAAGAGGCTACACACAATACATAACGACAGACCGCCCGTAGTTTACATAAAAGGCTCCATTGATGCTATCCAGAACAATTCACTAGTTGTCGCAATAGTCGGGACACGTAAACCGACAGGCATGGGAATCAAGGCAGCATATAATTTTGGATGCGTAGCAGCCAAGAACAAGGTGTCTGTAGTAAGCGGCCTTGCTCACGGATGTGATTTTCATGGTCATTTCGGTTGCTTAGAACAAGGTGGGACTGCTATCGCCATACTCGCTCATGGGCTGGATATGGTTTATCCACCGGAACACACTGATTTGGCAGATAAAATCGTTGAAGAGGGTGGCTGCTTGTTGAGCGAGTACCCTCCGGGTAAACAAGCCACGAGATGGTCGTTTGTTGCCCGTGACCGACTCCAGAGTGCCCTCTCGGACATGGTAATAGTAATTCAAACGGGAAAACGTGGAGGCACGCATCACACGGCTAAATTTGCCCAAGCTCAACAAAGAAAAATATTGTGCTTAAAACCCTTCGGAAATGACTCAAGCCACCCCCAAGTGCAGGGAAATTTTGACATTGTGAATAGACTAGGTGCGGCCTGGATTGATAGCGCAAATGATCTACTCCCGCTAATTTATAGTTGGAAATGGGGCCATCCCGAATTGCATCATGCGAATCAGCAGTTAGAACTTGATTTTTGACTGCAGATCAGGAAATGTGGCAATACTGCTGCATTTCGACTTTGATCAGGTTCTTGTTGATACCGAACCTATTGCTCACTTAAGATAATCGAGGCTGTGGGGCGAATACAAGCGACTGGTTATCAAATTAAATCCTTGCACTGGCATAGACCAGCTTCTACATTCTGCATCAGATCTAGGTCATTCGCTGGCAATTGTTACCCAGAGTGTATACTGAGATTCAAATTGCCCACCTAATGAGATTCAAATTGCCCACCTTTGGGTGGCATGACTGCCGTCGGCGCAAGCCCAATCCTTTATGCCTCCTAGTTGCAATTCAACGAGAGGGAGCAAAGCCCGAACACTCCTATCATATAGGCGATCTTCCATCTGATACAGAAGCATCACGACGAGCGGGAATTATATCCATTGGAGCTGAATGGGCTGCTGTAGACAAAGAAGCACTTCGTAAATCTGACCCTGATTATTTTTTTGATACGGATACAGAACTGGAAGCTTTTATCGCCAAAATCAGATCCCCGCTGCCAGGGAAGGCGTGGAATCAAACTTAGTTAAAACTTGGCAGTCATAAGCGGTTCACGATGGATTTAGCTGATGCATTTGAACTGTTCCAGTAGTGTTGCATGCCTGCTGGTTACCTTCGCATCGAAATTCTTCGCAGATTGACATCGAGCGTTATTCGACCTCATCATAGGTCTCCTGGTTGCAGGCCCGATCAGTTGCCGTTTTACCTCTGCATATTCCTACCATGTGAGGTACTGATTCCGACGATGTGGGGCACCATTCCGATTGATGCGGGGCACTTGTGTAGTGTTAGGCTGTCTTTCATGATTTGGTGGATTTGATCGTCAATTCTTGTTCACCTAGGATCTTCCGCACGGGGTCTCCGGTCAACTGAATTCTGTGGGCAAGAACCTTTCGGATTCGTGAGTTAGTCAAACGTGGTTGCTTCTCGCGTCCAGATTCAGATGCTGAACGTGTCTCAAAACTACTTACATTTTTCTGTGTCGCTTCCAGAGATGCTTGGACGACTAAATTCAGCTTTACCAATATCGCATACAGGCACGCACCCAAGTTCACGAGTAGCGAGGAGGCTCTTGCGACTTGGCTCCAGCTCGGTGAAATTGAAGCCTACCAACAAGAATGTGCACCCTACAACAAAAGTCAATTCCAGAAGGCGACTCGGCGCATCCGTGGTCTGACCCATGAGCCACTTGACAATGCTTTGCAACAGACACAAAAGTTATGTAACGAGGCCGGCGTTGTGTTTGCGCTGATAAAGCCGCTTAACAACATGGCTCTCAGCGGTGCGGCCTGGTGGTTGTCTCCGAGAAAAGCAGTTATTCAACTGACTGCCAGACACTAAACAGCTGATCATCTTTGGTTCAGCTTCTTCCATGAGGCGGCACACATATTGCTTCATAGCAAGAACGCAATATTTGTAGACGAGAATAATGGGGGCGGCACGGAGCAGGAGTCAGAGGCAAACGAATGGGCATCCAACATGCTGATTCCAGAGGTGTCGTGGAAACGTATTTCTCAAGCCTCACCGCTCAATGCACGAGTTGTCGAGGAGTTCGCACAGGAGCAGGGTATCGCTCCAGGGATAGTTGTTGGTAGACTCCAGCACGAGGGTATTCTAAATTGGTCTCATTTGAATTATCTCAAGATGCACTTAGATTGGGATTCTTAGGATCACAGAAAAATCACCCTACTGGGGGATTCTTGGGTAGATAAGCATAAAGAAGTCCGATTCTCATTCGTCGGCGTGGCTCATTTCAATCTTATTCAGTGGCTCGCATCGTTCGGAATGCTCAGGTTACGCTCGCTCGGTTATTTTGGATTGGAATTCGAGCTAGGGAGAAGTCCAGATAAGAGTTGCAGTAGAATCCCAAAAACGATACCTTATGAATAAGGGTCAGCACTGCCTGCAGCTTCACTGCTTAGATGCAACAACCAGAAATTGAATCCGCAATTGCACCCTGTGATTCCTCGGAGAATATGCTGACCCTTATGCCGGAAGGGGGTTTCACGTACTGGCCAACGGCCGGCGCGGCTTCAGGCGGGTTTAGTATACGCTGCATCCGTCCCATCAGTAACTGGAGCTTCGGTAACATGGCGGCGCGGTGCTCTAATGCCGGGGTTTGGTACCGGGCACTCCTAATACCTGTCATAGTATTGCTTTCTACTCTCGCGCCTTGGCAGGCGCAGGCCCAGAACTCATTAGAGGACGACTGGCTTGTCTTGGTGGCGCTCTATGATTCGACGCGCGGAGGCTCGTGGCAAAACAACGACAACTGGTCCAATGCGACGGACACGGTTCCGGACGCTCAAACCTTGGACAGCTGGTACGGCGTCACGGTGGACATGCAAGCAGGTCGTGTTTCGGAACTCAGATTAGACGAAAACGATCTCATTGGCAAGCTTCCTCGTCAAATCGTCAAGCTCACTCACCTCAGGTATCTATCCCTGCGAGACAATTGGCTAGATGGCGAGATTCCGTCGGAGATCGGCAAGCTTAACCAGTTGAAATATCTCTCCCTTTGGAGTAATGAATTCGAGGGAGACATCCCAGCCGAGATCTGGACACTGACGGAACTCAAAGTGCTCAACATTGGAGATAACTATGACCTGGGGGGATTCATTCCACCGGAGGTTGGCAACCTCACCGCACTGGACACTCTAATTGTGAACTGGGGTAAGGTAT
>CAZCYQ010000023.1:0-48793 GCA_964503085.1 uncultured Rhodothermaceae bacterium
AAACCCATTCTGGACTGGATTTGCAAATAACATCGCGTTGATCAGACCTTCCTTAGTATCTTGGATCTTGATCAACTGATGGTATGGTAATCTCAATGTGATCCGTCCATTGTCCCACAAATGAAGTTGACCACACCCGGACAATGTCGCCTCAATGCATGGCCATATCCCAAACAACCACCATGTGAACAAGGTCGTCGGAGTCGATAAGCCTTCCATAGACACGGTTTCCCCGTATTCTTATAGGTCGCATCTGACTGGATAACATGGTTGAAGCGATGACCTGTCCCTGTAAATCCACAATCAACCATTCAATCTCCGATGCACCTTCACGCATGCTCAGGCTAATCCAGAGCCTGTCAAGATCATCAACGAGGAAATACGAAAACGCCGGTTTGGTGGCGGGCAATCTCGCGCTCGCTAGATTGTTGAGCGGGGCGTTACTGGCGGGGAACCCGTAAGAGGCCAATGCATCATCCCGCTCCTTACGTGTTACTTGAATGGGCTCATGCGAAATACTGACTTCATCTTGCAGGATGCCGTCAAGACCTACGACTCGAATACGTATAGCGTCATTCCACGCATAGTATAGCGAACCACCAAGCGCATACACAAAATGCGGTGAACGGCCATATATGAGTGAGTGGAATACCATCGTATCATGTGTGGTGTGTACCAATTCCTCACGGACTGGTAGCACGGCAATCGAATCGGACAGGACCCGGTGGTCCCGGCTTTGCACATATACCCGATTGAACCGTGTCATGTGAGCTTCCGCCGGTGACCCCACACCTTGCCCGCATAGAAGAACAAACCCCTGTTGCTGTACGCCCAGTAGCGAAATTGGTGGGCAGGCTTCATTCGAACTGCCTAATGAAAGACTGTACTCAAATTCGTGGCTTTTTGGAGAGAACACGGAAAGACGGCGCGGCCAAAAGTCAAAAGCATAAAGCGTATCGCTGGGACCAACATGAATTTGTGGTGCATTCTGGAATTCTCCAGGGCCTGCCCCTAATCTGCCAATGGATGTGATATGATCGCCAATAGCAGAGAATACATGAATTCCGTTGAATGGGGACTCTACTACATAAACCTGCCCCTCGGAGTCTACACTTACCTGAGTGACCGCGCCAAACAGCATCGTATCCCCGGCAGCTTCGTCAGCAATCCGAAAAGCTTCGGTAAGCGTTACAGTCTGGACCTGCAACAGCATCCCCTTGGCAGTATTGACAAGGACAACTGAAAAGATCACAGAGACAAGAACAGCAGTGCGCGCGACAACGGCATAAATCAGGTTTGTTTCCCAAGTGGGCATAGCACTACCTGAACTGTTCAGCGATTTGGTATTCTTCCTTCACCCACGAGAAACAATGGCTCTAGATCTGGCTGTTCAGTGACAACGAAATTTTTTCTCTGGGGACAATTAAAAGTTTCGTTGGAGAAGACGCACAACGATAAGGACGCATTCTCGCAATCTTTGGTTCACCAAGCCGCAGGCATAGTGAATTGTGGTCGGGAGCACGCCTTCCACAGCTACATAAACGATCTCAGGACTTGGAAGACCAACCTGACCGGGAATGTATTGCGTTTCTTGTTGCACACCCGTTCCGTGTAATTGCCTGTTATCGCCTACGGGGAATTAGGTACCTTCTTCGACCTAGTCGAGGGTCCGCCACCATAGTCAACGCTAAGAAGCTCACATCTTAACCCGTCGTCCCACACTCGACCCGAAAACTGCATGTCTTTGCCGGATGTCGGCTAAAGCGGAATGGTGCGTCTGTGGGAACTCGCTGGCGCCAAGAACGGGAAAACGGGATAGCAAACGATCTGTTTCAAAGAACTGCGCCCAAGCTGTCACGTCTCACCAGTCATAAACAGCTGGGAATGGAAGCTAAATATCTGATGAAGACTCCTATTTGGCAATCGTTTATTGTAGGTAAAAAGCAGAGCTACCCAGCCATTGCACTGGCCTGTGTGGGAGGTTTTACCGCTCGCTTTCATCAGCCTGCTTAAGTCAACGAAAGAATCCGCTTGAATCAGCTGCGGGAGATCCAAAGTTTTGAAGTAAATTACTTTGCTGTACGCAAATCGTTAATCAACATACAATCTTACACTTGGAATGTCCACCCAATACGTGTATCTCTTCGGAAGCGGAGCCACCGAAGGATCAAAAGAAATGAAAGCCTTACTTGGCGGAAAGGGAGCCAACCTGGCAGAGATGAGCGCCATTGGCCTGCCTGTCCCCCCCGGTTTCACGATTACAACTGAAGCCTGTCGCTACTTCAGCGACAATCAATCCTGGCCCGAAGGGCTGGGTACCCAGATACAAGAAGGCATACACCACCTCGAGAATGCATTAGGACGCAAATATGGAGATCCTGACAAACCCCTCTTGGTCTCTGTCCGCAGCGGGGCTGCACAATCAATGCCCGGTATGATGGATACCGTACTCAACCTGGGACTAAACGACGAGGTTGTTACCGGACTCGCGCGAGAAAGCGGTAATGAGCGCTTTGCTTACGACGCGTACCGTCGGTTTATTGACATGTTTGGAGATGTAGTCATGGGCGTACATCACCACTACTTTGAAGGCGCCATCGACGCAATGAAGAAAGCCAAGGGGGTTACAGATGATTTGGAGTTGAATGCAAATGATCTAAAACGTCTTGTACGGTCATTCAAAGATCTTTATGAAATGCATGCCGGCCACGCGTTCCCAACTGACCCGCAAGTACAACTCGAACATTCCATAAACGCAGTTTTTAGCTCGTGGGACATTCCACGTGCCCGCAAATATCGTCAGATTAACAAAATCACCGGCCTATTGGGCACCGCCGTCAATGTGCAGGCTATGGTTTATGGTAATATGGGTGAGACCAGTGGAACCGGTGTTTGCTTTACACGCAATCCTGCCACTGGAGAGAGAGAGCTCTATGGCGAGTATCTCGTCAATGCTCAGGGAGAGGATGTAGTGGCTGGTATCCGCACACCTAAGCCAATTTCGGAGATGGCCGAAGAATTTCCTCAACCACATGAGGATTTGGTCCGAATGACCACAAATCTCGAAAAACACTACCAGAATATGCAGGATATAGAGTTTACGATCCAGGACGGATCGCTTTATATCCTGCAAACCCGTGATGGTAAGCGAACCGGACGTGCAGCCCTGCGCACTGCGGTGGACCTAGTTAAGGAGGGGATCACTGACAAAGCAAATGCTGTAAGAAATCTCGTCGAGCCAAGACATCTTGATCAACTGTTGCATCCTGGTTTCAAGGACGAAATCGCATACCTTGATGACGTGATGGCAACCGGACTCCCGGCCTCTCCGGGAGCCGCAGTGGGACAGGTGGTATTCAGTGCTGAAAAAGCCGAAGACTGGGCACAGGATGGCAAAAAAGTTGTCTTGGTCCGCATCGAAACAAGCCCAGAAGATGTAGGCGGCATGGATGCGGCGCAGGGTATACTAACTTCTCGGGGAGGCATGACAAGTCATGCGGCAGTTGTTGCACGCGGCTGGGGCAAACCCTGTGTTGCAGGCTGTGGAGATGTCGTGATTAACTATGCAGAAAAATCCTTCGTTGCAAATGGAACCACAGTGAAGGAAGGAGACTGGATCAGCATCAATGGCTCGTCGGGAGAGGTCATTCATGGCGCACAGGAACTGGTTAGCGCTCAGATGAGCGAGGACTTTGCAACCTTCATGGAATGGGCCGATGAGATCCGCCCCATGGGTGTGCGGACCAACGCCGACACGCCTGAGGATGCCGCAAAAGCAATTTCGTTTGGAGCAGAGGGTATCGGCCTTTGCCGTACGGAGCACATGTTCTTTGAGGGCAATCGCATTTTGTCTGTTAGAGAAATGATTCTGGCCAAGTCAGAAGAGGACCGTGAGGCCGCGCTAGCCAAGCTGCTTCCCTTCCAGAGGGAAGATTTTGCCGGAATTTTCCGTGCAATGCCGGGAATGCCAATCACAATCCGACTGCTGGATCCACCGCTGCACGAGTTCCTCCCGCATGATCAGGCTGGAAAATCAGAAATGGCGCAGCTCATGGGCGTATCACTCGCTGAAGTTGAAGCGAAAATTGCCGAGTTGCATGAGTTCAATCCTATGCTGGGTCACCGCGGCTGTCGCCTCGGAATAACGTACCCTGAGATCACCTCTATGCAGGCAAGGGCCATCATAGAAGCCGCAGTGGAAGTCAAGGGGGAAGGCATTGATCCAAAGCCGGAAATAATGGTGCCTCTGATCGGAACCGTGCAGGAGTTTGTCAACCAGAAAGAACTTATCCAGCAGACCGCAGAAACCGTATTTGAGGAAACTGGAACCCGGGTAGAATACCTGATCGGCACTATGATTGAGGTTCCGCGTGCCGCATTGACTGCTGCAGAAATAGCCAAAACGGCCGATTTCTTCTCCTTCGGTACCAATGATCTGACCCAAATGTGCTTTGGATATAGCCGGGATGACGCCGGCAAATTCCTGCCCAGCTATGTGGAGCAAAAAATCCTGCGTGACGATCCATTCCAGACACTTGACCAGGAAGGGGTCGGGCAACTTGTTCAGATGGCCACCGAACATGGTAGGGGCACCAACTCAACCTTGAAAGTGGGCATCTGCGGCGAACACGGGGGTGAGCCAAGCTCGGTCGGGTTCTGCTATCGCCTGGGCCTGGATTACGTTTCCTGTTCACCTTTCCGTGTTCCTATTGCACGCTTATCAGCAGCCCAGGCACACTTGGAAAATATGGCATAAGATCATGGGCTGGCTGACAGGTTTTGCGGGTGCGTCAAATCCTGCAAAACTGGCTATTCAGCATGACCAGGCCCGGCTTAACATTCGGGAATCGAATCTGCACGCACAGGCAGGAGGGCCTGCAGAGACCTGCTTTGGTGGAAAACTTCCGGGTGGCGGCACTTTTTTCGTTACGGGTGTCGCAATTCGTGATGATCGCATCGTGCAGGAAAAGGACTGGGCTGCCCTTCTGGCCCAAACCGAAACTGATCTGGCAGACTTGGACGGACACTTTGTTGTCCTGCGCTGGCAACCCGGCAAAGTAGAGTTGCTCACAGATAGCACCGGTACACGGACTGTTCACCTTCTTGAACATGCAGATGGAGTGTATTTCAGTACACGACTTGACTGGCTTGCGCAGTATGCAGGCCCGCTAGAGATAGACTACGCCAGGTTTGGTGCCCAGTGGCTCCTGGCAAACTCACTGGATACAACCAGTCTGGTGAAACAAGCCATCCGCCTCGGACCTGGCGGATGCGCTGTGGTAGAGCACGGGCGCTTGAAGGTCAGCCTTCGACCATGGTGCTGTACGACCACACAACTTGATCATAGCGGAGAAGGATATAAACATGCACTTCAAAAAGCGCTCCAGGTAAGTGGACCGAGACCTTGGAGTCTGGGGCTGTCAGGGGGATTGGATTCGCGCGCATTGTTGGCACTCGGCAAATACCGTAATACGCATGTCTGGGGTCCCCCCGACCATCCTGATGTACAGATATCAACTGACCTGGCCCGTATTACGGATGTTGAACATAAATACCTCCAGATTCAGTTGCCGGAAATCGCACGTTGTGTTGACCTGATGCGTGAACGGGTCGCGCTAACGCAGGTGATCACCCCCGCTTCCGCAACTATAGAGCGCATTGCTTATGGAGAATTGCATAAAACAGGCCTGGGCATTATGGATGGCGGTTTCGGTGAGATTGCACGCCGACAGCTCATGAACCAAATCGTGTTCGGGCGCACCCTAAGTCTGGATAAAGCACAGATAGCCTTGCCCCTTACACTTGCAGGAAAAGCTGATTTTTTTGCACCGGATGTGCACAAAATCATGACTGGCGGCGCCAAAGATCAGTTCAATGACTGTTGGCAGCGCCTCCCCGCATCAATGACCACAGCCGATAAGGCAGACCTACTCAGCGTTCGATCACGGCTGCCAAACTTCTTCGGGCTTGAGCAAAATTATCTGGATAACGTGTGTGTTTCATACATGCCGTATGCACAGCCCTCGGTGCTCAGGGCACTGTTTCAGGTTCCCCTCCGGCTCCGCTGGCACGGGCGTCTGTTGCGAAAACTCGTTCAACGGCATACTTTCGCTCTGGCGCATCAACCTCTAGTAAAAGGTACCGTGCGTTACCCTTTTGGTCTGGGGACGGTTAGTTCCCTGGCGTATACCCGGGTAAAAAAGAAGATGGGATTGGCCTATCGTGATCCACGCCCGCGGGATTTTATTAACCATTTACGTGAGTTCCTGTTGGACACTCTTCATAGTACCTCCGTACGAGACTGTGATGCATACGATCAGGCGAAGCTACAACTTATGGCCAATAGCTTCGCTAGTGGTGATACCAGCTACATTGGACAGCTGGACTGGTGGCTCGCTTTTGAAACTTGGAGAAGCATGCTGCGCCGGGAGAACAGCTAAGCTCTGGAGATCTCTGACTGGTTTTCTACGAACATTGTGTGTCCAAGGAGATCAGTAAACTAGCTGCAATCACACGTCATTCCCACGCGGAACAAAGGCCTGAACCCCCGTGATCGCGCGCCCGAGTATCAAGCCATGTATGTCATAGGTCCCCTCATATGTATTGACGCTCTCCAGGTTGACCATATGATGAATCACCCGAAACTCTCCGCTGATTCCATTTCCTCCCAGCATATCACGGGCAGTTCTTGCAATCTCCAGTGCAGTGTTGCAATTATTACGTTTGGCCATAGATACCATTTCGGGTATGGCACGCCCCGTATCCATCAGTTTCCCCAGACGCCAGGCTAAAAGCTGCATCTGTGTAATGCTTGTGATCATGTTAGCCAGTTTCGTCTGCACGAGTTGCATGGCCCCGAGCGGGTGACCAAACTGGTGTCGCTCCATAACGTACTGTCGTGCCCTTTGAAAACAGTTTTCTGCGGCCCCACATGCCCCCCACACGATTCCGTAACGGGCACTATTAAGACAGGTAAACGGTCCACGCAATCCGCGAACCTCGGGAAAAATTCTTGAATCAGGAACGAATACATCATGCAGTACAATTTCGCCCGTGAGTGACGCCCGGAGACTCATCTTGTGCCCGGTCTTCGGTGTCGTCAAACCTTTGCTTCCCCGCTCAATTATGAATCCTCGAATCACACCCGGATCATCGACCGACTCCTTCGCTTTTGCCCACACTACGGCTAAATCTGCAATTGGAGAATTTGTGATCCACATCTTCGCTCCGTTCAGTTTCCAACCTCCAGAAACCCGAAGCGCGGTGGTTTCCATGGAACCCGGATCAGAACCATGATTGGGTTCGGTTAGGCCAAAACACCCAATTAGCTCTCCCGTTGCCAATCGCGGAAGAAATGTATTTCGTTGCTCATCTGTGCCGAACTTCCAGATCGGCAACATAACCAGCGAGGACTGTACGGACATGAAGGAACGGTATCCCGAATCAACGCGCTCTAGCTCACGAGCTACCAGCCCATAGGCTGTGTAGCTGACTTCGGCCCCGCCAAATTTTTCAGGAATGAAGGCTCCCAACAGCCCGATCTCCCCCATCTCCCGTGCAATTTCCGTGTGGAAAACCTCATCCTGATTGCCTTCTAGCGCGCGCGGTTCAAGTTTTTCCTGTGCATATCGTCTGGCCAATTGTTGAATCAGACACTCTTCTTCGCTTAATGTGTCCTCGAAATAAAGTACATCGTCTACATTCAGGGGCATCGTTCAAATCGGAAATAGGTTAAGGTATGTACGGTAATCTAGCTGCTGAGATGTTTCGCTGAAACTCACCTCTTAAACTTAAATGTTATACTGCAGTGCAGTTCGGAGAAAGATATTGGAATCAAATGACCAATGGGGTTGAATCTCAGCAAGGCATATGATCCGCCGCGCGTTCGTACACCGCGGACATGACACTGGTTCATTCGCAACAAAGCCTGAAGCCCGGGGTTTGACCAGTGTCAACTAATCAGCTACACTTCATGCGTTTGGGTTCCGCCAGAATTCTTGTTTGCCTGACCATCCTGCTGTTGATCGTCCCCGTTTCATATTCCCAGATACCTCGCCCCCGCGTCGGACTAGGTATGGGTGCAGTGGGAAGTACAGGGACAAATCCGTTTGGTCTTGGCCTTGATACCCGTCTCGCCTTTCCGATTAACTCCGATCTTTCCATTTCCGCCGGGACCAGCTTTGTCAATTACGTCTTCCAAGGGCGTGACGGTGCTGCCTATTATATCAGCCCGAGTATTTCGCTTATAGTCACCATGAACGCCGCTGCTGTGCGCTCACCGTACCTGATTGCCGGATTGGGTGCTTATCTTCCACTGGCCGGTGATACAAGTGACGACGAGGCAGGCCCTATTGTTGAGGTCGGTATAGGCTGGGTATTCGCTCTTCAGGCCACTTCGGTTTTTCTGGAGATAACGCCGGCACTGGTTGTAGCACGTTCGGCGGTGGATATGCAGCTTCCTGTTCGTGTTGGCATTATTCTGTAACCTGTTTCCAGTGCGGAGAATAGCATCGGGGAATAATCCCCCGATTTTCGGTGCTCCATCGCCTTTTCGTCCCACGACTGCAACAAGCAATACCGGGAATTGCCCTAGGGGCGTGGCGCATCGTACCGGTTAATTCGGGTTCAAAAACACATGACTGCGATCCAGCAAGACGTGTCCCTGTATGTGCACATTCCCTTTTGTGCCCAACGCTGCTCTTACTGTGATTTCTATTTTGTCACGACCCAGCGCAGGCAAACTGAATTCATTGAAGCTCTTTGCCTCGAGATAGCCCAGATAGCACGAACTTTCCCCAACACGCTGCTGTCGACCATATACTTTGGGGGAGGCACACCTTCACTTCTGCCCTCCCAGGCGATCAGCGATGTTTTAGCACAGATCTGTGCATCTTTTGATACATCCCAAGTTGACGAAATTACGCTGGAAGCCAATCCGGAAGACATAAATGCTCCGGTTCTTGAAGAACTCATACACGCCGGTATAACCCGAATCAGCCTCGGAGTTCAGTCTTTCAGGAATGCCGACTTAAACTTTATGAACCGGTGCCACAACTCAGATCAGGCACTCCTAGCATGTAAGCTGATTCAGTCAGCTGAGTTGAGCAGCTGGTCACTTGATTTGATTTTTGGTATTCCGGGCGCATCAGCAAAGATCTGGCGAGACAATCTGTACCGCGCCATAGAAACACAGGTCCCGCACATCTCCACCTACAACCTGACCATTGAGCCCCAGACGCCTTTGCACAAACAGGTGGCGAATGGATTTGTCAAACCGGTTTCAGACGAAAACGCAGCAGATCAATTTCAACAGGCCATGGATATCCTCACATCTATGGGATATGAGCACTACGAGATCTCCAACTTTGCCCTCCCGGGACACCGTGCGAAGCATAATACGCGCTACTGGCAACATACAAACTATCTGGGAGTCGGTCCAAGCGCCCATTCATTCTGGTGGCAGAATGACAAAGCTCTAAGGTGGCAGAATGTCCGCAGCTTGCGCAAATACCTGGAGGCCGTGACAATTGCCGAATCACCCACTGTTACCCAAGAGACGCTCGCAATGCACGACCTGGCCCGAGAGCGAATAATGCTGGCACTCCGTACATCTGAGGGACTTGATCTGGATGATTTAAAAAACACATATAGCCTTGATATTCTTGCACATAAAAAAGAGGCCTTGTTACAAATGAAAGCCCAGGGATTCATCGTTCTGCAGGGCACACACATGCGCTTGACTACACAGGGATTGCATGTATGCGACAATCTAACTGCCCAATTATGGCCAGACTGAACCGGTCAGCAATGATTCGGTTGAAACACCTGACTGGCAACCCTCTACCCGAATAAATGAAACGAATCTTCATCACTGCAATTGCTGTAATTATGTTGCAGGGGTGCTCGAGCGAACCGGAGGAACTTGCAAGGGGGGAACTTGATTTTCTGGACACTGACGGGCGGTTGATCCGCACCATCGAGGTTGAGTTCGCAGAAGACGATGCCGCTCGGGCAAGAGGTCTGATGCACAGACGTCAACTCACACTCAGCGAAGGGATGCTGTTCATTTTCCCTACTCCAGATTCATTGAGTTTTTGGATGGCGAACACGCCCCTTCCACTTGACATCATGTTCGTGGGAGCAGACTCTGGAATTGTGAATATTGCCAAACGTACCACACCACTCTCCCAAGAACACATTCGGTCCACTGACCTTGCGCAATATGTGGTAGAAGTGCGAGGGGGATTCAGTGACCGGTTTGGGATTGACACTTCTACACGCATTCGCTGGAAAAAAACCGAGTGACTCAGAATGAAATATTCTATTTTCCTGGTGCTGCTAGTTCTCTTGACGGCCTCCTGCCAGAATTCATCTGAGACTACCCCTACCCTTTCAACACCGGAAATTCCATTCAGGGTTGACGGGACGCTTGATCTTCTTCGTGCGGGCGAACCGATGCTCTCTCTGGAAATTGAGATCGCCGATACAGATTCGCTTCGTGAGCGGGGTATGATGCAGCGAACATCGTTCCCGCCTGAATCAGGTATGCTGTTCGTGTTTGACACGCAGGAGCCTCGCCAATTCTGGATGGGCAATACACCGTTATCCCTAGACCTGCTCTTTATTTCTGCTGATTCAGTGGTCGTGGACATTGCTAAGCGCGCGAAACCCTATTCTGATGAGCCAATTGTTGGCGGACAACCGGCGCAGTTCGTGTTGGAAGTCCCCGGCGGATTTACTGACACAAGAGGAATCGTTGAAGGGGATCGGATTCGCTGGGTTCGCAACTGATCCCTTTACCTGGAAGCCGAACAAGCAATCCTGGTAACGGGAAACGCCAGTTTACCTGCTAAAAGTCGGTCTCGTTATCTCTGGACGAATGTCCATCGAGCGAGTAATTCCGTATCGGGATCCGGGACCACTTGCATCACAGACTTTGCCACGGGACTTCTGTGTTCCACGGGTGGGTTGCCTTCAAGCTCAAGTGTTAGGCGCTCTTTGGAACCGTCGTCATAGACAATATCAAAAGCAGGAGCAATACGAAAAGTGTAGGTGGGCTGGGTCTGCTGCAGAGAGACCACAAGTTCGTTTGATTCCTCATCATACTGCCAGTAACCGTCCAGATACACGACACCGCCCTGATACAACCACTGGTCAAAGAACCATCCTAGCTTCATGCCGGAAGCCTCTTCAATATGACGGCGAAAATCGCCTGTCGAGGCATTACTGTCCTTGTAGGCGGCATAATAGGTCCGGACACCTTGGTTATAGGCTTCCTCGCCTACCAGCGCCCGAAGCATATGCAACACCCAGGCCGCTTTTTGATAAATCATACTCCCGGAAACATCGTTCAGATCAGGCAGGTGCTCGCGAATAATTCGGAAATCATAGTCGTCTTCATAGTATGCAAAGACACGATCACGGGAATTCTTTAGTCCCTCTACAAAATCATCCCTCCCGTACGCATACGCCCGAAAAAGCAATGTATAGTAGGTGGCAAAACCTTCACTTAACCAGAGATCATTCCATTCATATTCGGTGACTGCATTGCCGAACCACTGGTGGGCAACCTCATGCACGATCACATGCTGCCAGCGCTTGTCCCGGGTGCCGGTCACCGAGCGATCGCCGTAGAAGATGGCCGACGCCGCTTCCATTCCACCCCCTACGGAATTTGATTGGATGTTAGCGAGCTTTTCGTAAGAGAATGGACCCACCAAGTCGGTGAAATAAGCCAGCGCCTGTTTGGTCGGGACTGCAAAATCGTAGAATCCGGCATCCCGATCCTGTTTGTACACCCAGGTCTGAATAGATTTGCCGTCGAAAACATCCACGTACTGAACCGCAAACTCTGCAACTCCAAGTACATAAAGCCAGGTTGCGATCGGTACGCTGTTTTTCCAGTGAGTCAGACGCATCCCATTCACCAAGTCGGTCTCCTCTTTTAGCAGGCCGTTCGAGATGACTTGATAATGATTTGGAGCAGTGATGATGAATTCGTTAGTAGCCTTATCGTAAGGGTGATCAACGGTAGGGAGCCAGTTTTTAGCACGTGAGGACCAATTGTCACTAAAGAAGGACCGGTCACCGTGCTTAGTCAGTCCGATTTTGAGGCCCGTAGCCGGAACACCATAATATTCAACCGTGATCTCAATACGCTCTTGCGCCGCCACTTCTCGCCCAAGTTCGATAACTATCTGATCATCTGCATGTCGGAAAATCAGATCTCCGCCGTTCATATGCACGCGCTTGACGGTCATGCCGTTACCTCCCAGAGATTCTGACTGATTGATCAGATCAAGCCGCAGAGTGGACTGTCCCGGCGCCAGATATCGTGCTTCTACGGTTGCCTGCCCCATGATAACGTCGGAAGTGTCACTGAGCTGCAATGCGAAGGCATAGTGCAAAATGTCAATGCCCCAATTCTTGGGATAGCCGTCTTGCACAGGTCCCGGTTCGGCGGGCTGTGCCAAAACGGAGGCGCTTGGCACTGTCACGAGGAGCAATAGCGACGAGACGCAGAGGATATGGCGAATGTTCATGAACTTGACTGTTGTAACCCGCATACGATCTATGAAGATAAGAAGCTACTATCCGTCTAGCAATATTTCAGCCTACGCAGTTGCGTTCTCCAACCTCCCTCTCTTGACACCTGACAATCATGTACAGCATGGGCCAATAAAGATGACGGTCCTTACGGAAATCCTCAAATTAGCACATCTGCAGTGCTGGGTATCGGCATAGGATGGCTTGAACATAGCATCTTCTAGCGCAAACTTTGGAGATCAATATTGATCTGTGGACGTCGCACGACATGCTGGATGCGCAACTTTCTCGCTGTTCAAGGTCACTGGAGTATAGTCTCTCGACCGGCAGTCTTTAAATTCCGTGGTACAAATATCTTGGCAAGTAATGTTGGTTAGGTACTGGAGAATTAAGCCCAGCGAGGAACCTGTCATACTACGATATCTATAAGATCCTAAACTTGTTTATCTAATGCGAAAACTTATACTGATCACGGCTTTACTGCTATCCTGGCAGTCTGCTTCACACGCACAGGAAGCCAATCCTGACGATGTGAGTTCCGTGGATGCCATCTTGACCGCCGTATATGATGTGATTTCCGGTCCAGCTGGCCGGGAGATCGATTGGGAGCGATTTCACTCGCTTTTTCTACCCGATACACGGCTGATCCCGATTGTGCGCGATTCTACAGGCGCTACATCATACATTTCCTGGACGCCGAAGGAGTTCATGGAGCGGACCAGCGAGGCATTCGTCCAGAACGCGTTCTACGAGTTGGAGATCGACCGGTCAGCCCAGCGCTACGGCAATTTAGTCCATGCATTCAGTACGTATGAGTCGTTCCGTTCGCTTGAGGAGGGTACGGAGCCCTTTACCCGGGGCATCAACAGCTTCCAGTTGCTATACAAAGGCGATCGCTGGTGGATAATGACCATTTTCTGGCAACCGGAATGGCCCGGCTTGCCGATTCCGGCCGAGTACCTACCTGCCGGCGAGTAGAAATACTCTCGTCCACCAAGCGCGCCGAAAAAAACGTTCAGTCATAATATTGGCGACGCAGTCCATCCCAGCCAATGTGACAAGGACCTTGACCAGACTCACCGCGCCGGAGGCGGCTCGACTACACGGATCTCGTACGGCTGCGATTCGGACTCAGTGGATACCAGCGCGTACAGTTTGTTTCCACTGGAGAACATGGGAGTTTCGGAAACCGGACCACGTGCCATCAGATCGCCCTCGTACGAGTACAGGCTCAACCTAGCCCCCTCCGCCTCTGTCGAAAAAACAGCAATTTGATCAGCCAGCAGGAACAAATCCCGTTCCATCTCTATTTCCGAAAGGACCTCCGATGCCTGGGAAAAATCCTTTACCGGCCCAAAATCGGGTGAGTCATGTTCCAGTTCAATAAAGGAGACGGCCGCGTTCCGGGTGTTGTACTTCCATATCCTGTGTGTCTGGGGCAAGACTAAAAAAAGTATGCCGTCGGCATCCTTGATGTAGACCAACGAGCGCCCGAATAGCAAGGGCATTGGCATCAAGTTAGCCGCTATTGATGATTTCGTGAGTGCAAGGGACTCAAGACTACTGGATGTACTCATGCGATACAACAGGGATTCGCCCTCTGGTGTCGTAGCCGAATAATCGGTATCCACCAGGTAAAACCAGCCCCCTACTCGTCCGAGTCTGCGAAACCTGTTCAATTCTGGATTCCTGACTTCCATCAAACAGGTGCCACTACTGATCTCGTAGCCCGTAATCCTTCCGAGCCGCCGATCAAGTACAAAGACGGTGTCACCGGCGACGGCAAACGAGGTCACGTCCGTGTGTGCGCACGGCCCCTCTGCCTGTTGGCCTATCATTCGGACCTTACGATCAGAAACCAGCAGGAACAGCGCTCCGGTATTGTCGGCCACGATTGCAGAATCAGGACCAAGGGGAATATAGCCTTCAATAGCCGAAATCGGTGGAATATCGTCGTCAGTGATGTATCGCCCGACACCCTCCTGCGCCGCCGCAACTTGGGCAGAAAGTGCCACAATGAAAATGAGCAACGGGTGGAGGAGCGGGGTTACAGGTCGCATACGGATCATCGCATTTGAGTTGCCGAAGATTGTTTGGTCATAGCCAAAAAGTATGGAATGACAGCAAACAGTCCCGACAGGAAATCCCTATCCGCAGCCGACTGCAGTCATGGGCGGCTATGTCAATTTTCTGGCAAAAATTGTACCAATGATGCAATACCCTGCCTCACATGTGCAATCAGCATCGGAGTACATGTGACGGCGCAATGCCGGACGGCAATGAGGCGAGCACGCTGGCTACTCGCCCACCACGACCTTAAAGTCAAGACTGCGGCTGTTAAAGGCACTGAATACACCCAAACCGACCTTAGTATTGTTTGCGGTGCAGTCAGTTCACGCGAGCCCTGTTCGGGCAAATCCCAGGCACTATTCTCAACGAAGATGTTCGCCTAATGCAGGGATTCGATAGTTTCGGCGTCACGCACGTTCCCGCTGACCGTAATCGTTTGCCGTGCCGCTACCAAAGAAACTAGACCCAAGAGTAGAATACCGCAGAGGCTGTAGTGCCAAGCAAAGCACCCCAAAAGAAAGGATCTGACCCTGGAGGACGAACGCATACGGTAATAATGCGATGGATCCGTCTGATTACACCCTGCCTAGCGCCCGAAATTCCATTACGTGCCAACCGACGCAGAATCAACAGCGACGTTTGACCCGCATACCGAAAGGGGTTTATAGTCCAAACGATTCTCCGCAAGCACAAGTCCTTGACGCCTGCGGATTAGAAAAATGAAACCCCTTGCCCTCCAGTCCATCGGTGAAATCCAATTCCGTACCATCCAGATAAAGCCTGCTGCGACCATCTATGACGACTGACAAGCCACCCACATCAAGTTGTGCATCACCATGCTTAACTTCGGTGTCCCAACCTAAGTCATATGTGAGCCCTGAACAGCCACCCTGAACAACCGCTAAACGTAGATATGCCTTATCCAGGTTGATACTTTCCTGCACAGCTACCCTTTGAAGCTGTGAACGTGCCCGATCTGTGATACTCAGAACCATGTGTAATCCGAAGTTGAATTGTCATCCCGCCAGCCAAACACAGGAACGAAGAACACCGGTGAAGGTTTATTCCGTGTCGCTCGTCGACGGATCAGTACACCCTTTCGGGGTGTTACGAAATTTGTCTTGTACCCAATATGAACACTGATACTCAATACCTGCACGAAGTAGCCGAAAGCGACTACGAGCATGGCTGGTCGACAGCTATTGCCTCTGACACAATCCCGAAAGGATTGAGCGAGGATGTGATCCGATTGATCTCATCGAAAAAGCAAGATCCTGACTGGATGCTAGAAAATAGACTGCGTGCGTTCAGGCACTGGGAAAAACTTGCCTCCGACCAGGATAAGTATCCGCGCTGGGCCCACCTGAAGTATCCTGAGATTGATTTCCAGGAGATCAGCTACTATTCGGCCCCCGGAAGTAAACCGCGCTACGAAAGCTTGGATGAGGTTGATCCCGAGCTTCTTCAAACGTTTGAAGCACTGGGTATTCCTCTCGAAGAGCAGAAAGTACTGGCTGGTGTAGCTGTGGATGCTGTGGTTGATAGCGTCTCTGTCGCAACGACCTTCAAGGAAGAACTTGCCAAGCTCGGAATCATTTTTTGCTCCTTCACCGAAGCCATAGAGAACCACGGTGATCTGGTGCGCAAGTATATGGGCAGTGTTGTGCCGTACACTGATAATTTTTACGCCGCACTTAACGCTGCCGTATTCAGTGACGGATCATTCTGTTACATCCCTCCCGGTGTTCGCTGCCCGATGGAGTTGTCTACCTATTTTCGGATTAATCAGGCGGGCACTGGACAGTTTGAACGTACGCTGATTGTTGCTGATGAGGGCTCATACGTATCCTACCTTGAGGGCTGTACCGCGCCGCGCCGGGACGAAAATCAACTCCACGCTGCCGTAGTTGAGATTATCGCACATAAAGATGCCGAGGTTAAGTATTCAACTATCCAGAATTGGTATCCCGGTGACAATGAAGGAAAGGGCGGAGTGTTTAATTTTGTGACTAAGCGGGGGATCTGCGAAGGATCTGGATCCAAGATCTCATGGACGCAACTTGAAACAGGATCCGCAATCACCTGGAAGTACCCCAGCGTAATCCTGAAAGGAGATTATTCAACCGGAGAATTCTATTCAGTGGCCTTCACCAAAGGGCAGCAGCAGGCAGACACCGGAACCAAGATGCTCCATTTGGGCCGAAATACGTCCAGCACTATCATATCCAAAGGGATTTCTGCTGGTCGCTCAAATAACAGCTACCGTGGATTGGTACGGATCAACAAGGGAGCTGAGAACGCTCGCAATTTTGCGCAATGTGATTCCATGCTTCTGGGGGACCGGTGCGGCGCACATACGTTCCCCTATCTGGAGATTCACAATCCGACCGCCCAGGTAGAACATGAGGCAACCACCAGCAAGGTGGGGGAAGATCAGATGTTCTACTGCCAGCAACGGGGAATCAGTGAACAGGACGCGATTAAACTTCTGGTGAGTGGATTCTGTCAGGAGATTCTAACCAAATTACCCATGGAGTTTGCCGTAGAGGCGCGTAAACTCCTTGCCATTGAACTAGAGGGATCCGTCGGATAAGTACTAATCGCGGATCATACTTCTCATATCACGAGGAATGACACCAATTTTAGACATTCGGGGGCTACGGGCCTCCGTTGAAGATATGCCCATACTGAAGGGCGTTGATCTTTCAGTGAACGCTGGCGAAATTCACGCCATTATGGGTCCAAACGGATCAGGAAAAAGCACCTTGGCTGCTGTGCTCGCAGGACGAGATGATTATGAAATTGACGGCGGCTCCGTTCACTATCGGGGAGAGGATCTCCTGGATATGGACGTAGACGAGCGCTCACGCGAGGGAGTTTTTCTCGCTTTCCAATATCCGGTAGAACTGCCAGGCGTGAGTATGATGAATTTTCTCAAACAGGCCGTCAACACGATCCGCGAACACCGTGGACAAGCCCCCCTCGGGGCCGCCGGACTTTTGCGTCTGGCCCGGGAAAGAGCCGCCTTGATTGGACTGGATCCACGCCTGAAACAACGCTCGGTAAACCAGGGATTCTCGGGCGGGGAGAAAAAGCGAAATGAAATCTTCCAACTGGCTATGCTTGAGCCTACCTTGGCAGTTCTGGATGAAACCGATTCCGGGCTTGATATTGACGCGCTGCGCAGCGTCGCACGCGGCGTTAACCAATTGCGCATGCCAACGCGTGCGTTCGTGGTTATTACCCACTACCAACGCCTGCTCAATTATATCGTGCCTGACTTCGTCCATGTGATGGTGGACGGACGTATTGTCAGGTCCGGGGGCAAAGAACTTGCGCTCGAGCTTGAAAAGCACGGATATGATTGGGTTTACGATGAAATAGCAGCATGACTGCCAAAGAGAGTATGCCTAAACTGATGGACAAACGTGCGGAAGACCGTTTTCTGGCAGCCTATGAACGGGCCCAGTCCTTGAATGGCACCACAGATGCACTTTCGAACCTATCAAGGAAGGCGATCGATCGCTTTGTGCAAACCGGCTTTCCTGGACGGAAGAATGAGTCCTGGAAGTACACTAATGTGACACCGGTAATCAACCGCCCCTACCAGGTAGCTGGCACGAGAAAGGCCACCGCCAAGGGTATTGAAGCGTTGGACGCATATGTTGTGGTGCTCGTTAATGGCTGCTTTGCACCAGAACAATCAACTCTTGACGAACTCCCGTTGGGGGTCTCAATTGAGAGTCTTTCCGCTGTAGCTGAGCATGATATTGTTCAGACGCACCTAGGTAGTTATGCTGATTATGCTCAGGAGCCTTTTACAGCACTGAACACTGCCTTTGTAAAAGACGGAGCTGTCGTGACCATTGCACCTGGGGTTACACTTGATAAGCCGGTGCATATTATTCATGTGGTTTCGAATGATCAGCCAACGCTTCTCCAGCCAAGAACGCTGATTCATGTAGCCGACGGGGCCTCAGTGCAGATTCTCCATTCGACCGAATTCGCGGATCCGGTCTCTTTATTGATCAACGCAGTAACTGAGATTCGTGTCGGAAGTAGTGCCAATGTTGACTACCTGGACCTGCAAGTGGGAATACCACAAATGAGCCGTGTTACCAACCTGAGTGTTTATCAGGATGCCAACAGCAAATTCCACAGCGGTGTGTATACATTTGGAGGAGAATTGGTACGCAACAATCTGTCGATATTGCCCGATGCGGAAAACTGCGAAAGTCTGCTTAATGGACTTTTTGTGGCACGTGGACGCTCCCATGTGGACAACAACACGCTCGTTGATCACGCCAAGCCCAACTGTTTCAGCTCAGAATATTACAAGGGCATTCTGGATGATCGTGCGATCGGAGTTTTTAACGGCAAAGTTCTCGTCCGTGAGGATGCGCAATTGACGAACGCTTACCAGACAAACCGAAGCATTGTGCTTTCTGATACAGCACGAATGTATTCAAAACCGGCACTGGAAATTTATGCCGACGATGTTAAATGCTCGCATGGAGCGACTACTGGTCAGTTGGATAAAGACGGGTTATTTTACCTCCGCTCACGTGGAATTCGGGAAAAGGAAGCCCGCCGCCTCATGCTGACCTCATTCGCCGGCGAAATCATCGAAAAAGCGCCCATTGCTGCCTTGCATGGTGTGCTCTACGACCATGTGGAGCGCATGCTGCGTTGACGCGGGCGCTCCGCGCAATGTCAGACCTTACTGCGATAAGTGACACCCGTATTCGGGCAGATTTTCCGACTCTTCGGCAGGAAGTGTATGGGCATCCATTGGTTTATTTGGACAGCGCAGCTTCTTCGCTCAAACCACAATGTGTAATTGACTGTTTGGCGAACTACTACACCAATGAACACAGCAACGTGCACCGTGGTGTACACTATTTGAGTCAGCGCGCCACCGAACGTTACGAGACCTCCCGACAACGCCTGGCAAAATTTGTTGGATCACCAAGTGAGCGTTCTATTGTCTTCACACGTGGTACTACCGAGGCGATTAATCTTGTTGCATCCGTCCTTGGGGACAAGTACATCCGGCGGGGAGATGAAATCCTGACCACGGTCATGGAGCATCATTCCAATCTGGTGCCCTGGCAATTGCTTGCACAGAAAAGCGGAGCACGATTGCGTGTGTCAAATGTGCTACCCGACGGAACGCTGGACCTGGATGCATTTGTAGACCAGATGAATGACCGCACGCGCCTTGTCACGCTGGGACACGTTTCAAACAGCCTCGGAACCCTTAACCCTGTGGAGCAGGTCATTGAAGAGGCCCATAGAAGGGGCATCACGGTTCTTCTTGACGGTGCACAGGGGCTCCCTCATCTGCCGCTGAACATGGAGGCATTGAACTGTGACTTTTATTGTGCAAGCAGCCATAAGGCCTATGGTCCAACAGGAATTGGCTTCCTGTATGGCAGAGAAACAATCCTGGAAGAACTGTCTCCCTGGCACGGCGGTGGAGACATGATTGAAGAAGTGCATCGCACATCTTCGACCTGGGCAGATATCCCTCACAAATTTGAGGCAGGTACTCCCAACATTGCCGGTGTCCTTGGCATGGCGGCAGCAATTGACTACATTGACAGCATTGGCATTGAATCTCTTCGAATAAGAGAAAAAACGCTCCTGCAATACGCCCACCTACAGGTCAGTACGGTGCCCGGCCTGAGGATTGTCGGTACGAGTCCAGAAAAGGTCGGTGTACTTAGTTTCCTTTTGGAGGGCAAGCATCCCTACGATGTGGGGTACGCTTTGGACCAAGCAGGCATCGCCGTGCGCACAGGCCATCACTGCACAATGCCTTTGATGAAGCACCTGGGAATTCCAGGCACCGTCAGAGCCTCTCTCGGAGCTTACAATACTAGGCAAGACATAGACAGGCTTGTGACCCGACTCAAGGAAATTGTCGCTGGGCCTCTTACCCGCACAGGGCCGACGACCTCCGAGGCCCCTTCCTGCGAGAATGATGAACCGTCTAATGAGGAGACTATCCAAAGTCGTAAATCAGCCATACTTGAAGACATGGAGCTGTTCGACGATGCTGACGGACGAAGAGAGTATTTGATTGAACTCGGCGAAGATCTGCCGTCAATGAAGGCCTCGCTCAAAACCGAAGCTAACCGGATTCATGGATGTCTGGCAATGGTCTGGCTACACAGTACAGTACGTAATGGCCGTATATATTTTGAGGCGGACAGTGACGCATTGATTACGCGTGGAATGATTGCGCTACTGATCCGTCTAACGAACGGCCAACCGCCTCGGAGCATTCTCGAGACAGATCTGATGGCGCTTATTCATGATGTGGGCCTGCCAAGTCTTATAACTGCCCGCCGAAAAAATGGATTGAATCACATGCTTGAGCGTATTCAGAAAGAAGCATTGCTGGCCGAAACAACATGAACTGCGAAGTTATTGATAATGCCAAAACTGCCGGACTGGCCGACGAGGTCATCGCATCCATCCGGCAGGTCTACGACCCGGAAATTCCAGTCAACGTGTACGATCTGGGGCTCATCTACAAGGTCCGACTAGATGAGGACGACCGTGCATTCATAACAATGACATTGACAACCCCCAACTGTCCGGTCGCAGACAGTCTACCCAGTCAGGTGGAATCTGTGGTGATGCTTACCGAAGGAGTTACCGACGCTCGTGTCGAGCTAACTTTCGACCCCCCTTTCACCATTGACATGATGAGCGATGAGGCCAGACTGGAACTCGGTTTCATGTAGCTCGCATGAAATTGGAATTTTCTAACTTGTGGACGTCCTGAGCATCGTGTATCTCTATGAATACTGTGTCGAAGTGTTGTGTGTTATTGAGTCTGGCGCTATGCCTCTTCTCCGTTCCGAAGACAGAAGCACAAACCGCGACCGTCCGCGGGTTCGTGACCGATGCATCAGATGGACAGGCGCTCCAAGGTGTTAACGTTGCATTGCGCGATGCTACCGGAAATCTGCGCGGGGATATAGCTGACGATGATGGTTTCTTCATTGTTGTTCGTCTGCAGCCGGGACGTTGGTTCCTGCGGGCCTCCTTCATCGGCTACGAGACGTTCACCGATACACTTGATCTCGCTGAAGATCAGACGGCTAGACTCACGATTGCGCTAAATCCCGGGATTGAAATGGAAGCGCTTGTTGTTGAGGCGGAACGCGATGGAGGAGCTATGGTCGCAGCCGGAGTACAGACCATCCGACCGGCGGACGTTGATCTTGTTCCTACCCCAGATGTTTCGGGGGACTTGGTCTCATACCTCTCCGCCATGCCTGGGGTGGTTTCCATTGGGGATCGTGGAGGGCAGGTCTTTATCCGTGGTGGGGAACCCTCTCATAATCTTTCGCTTCTGGACGGGATGTATATCTATCAACCCTTTCATATACTCGGCTTCTACTCAGCTTTCTCGTCCGACATACTGCGTAATGCCGACATTCATGCCGGAGCATTCAGCAGTAAATATTCTGGTCGCATGTCCTCCGTCATTGATGTGCATACGCGGAATGGAAACCTTCAGGAATCACGCAGAACATTCTCTTTGGCGCCTTTCGTCAGTATGGGAATACTGGAAGGGCCGGTCAAACGGGGACGTATGTCGTATTTGTTTTCAGGGCGCGCCTCAACGATTGAACGCGTTGCCTCCAGTTACATCAGCCAACCGGTCCCCTATACATTTGGAGATTTCTTTGGAAAGGTTCACTGGATCATCAGTGATAGCCATCAGGCCTCAATCAGTGCCATACATACCTACGATCGTGGAACTTTGGACACCGTCAATGAGGAGAGCGATGAAATCCGCTGGAACAACACCGCTTATGGAGCACGTTGGCTAGTAGCCCCGCCAAGCCTGCCAATGCTTGGAGAGGTGCTCTTTTCCGTATCAATCTTAAATATGGAGCGAGGGCCTCGCGATGAACCAGTACGCTCCAGCGACATTGAGGGGTTCAACCTGACGGTGAACCTGACCAATTATGGTCGCCGCACGAACGTGGACTGGGGATTTTATTTGAGAGCGCCGAGGCTGGACGCCCGCCTAGATGGACTGTTTCAGAATCTGGACTTTACAAGTGACCGGATCCTCTCGACAGGAGCATACTTTGAACCGGAGATCACCTTTACCCCCAGCCTTAAGGGACGTTTTGGGCTTATTGCGGAATTCCTTGGTGACCAGGGATTTCACTTTGAACCGCGTGCACGTGTGCTGTATGAATTAGGCGGACACCAGTTAAGCTTGGCCGGAGGACTTTACCGTCAGGAAATGGTCGGCCTGAACGACCGCAGGGATGCGACCAATGTTTTCACGGCATGGACCGGCTCACCGACAGGAAGTCTTCCCAACTCGATCCATGCTTTGTTCGGATACAGCACCTCCCTGCGTCCGGGAATGAACGTGTCCGCCGAACTTTTCTACAAGAAATTCTCCAGTTTATTTGTATCAGAATGGACTGCATTCCCCCGGTTCACAACACGCCTGCAGGAGGCATCTGGGCGCGCAATGGGGCTGGATCTAAGGATGGAGCTTCGAGGAACCAGTTTCTATGGCTTTGTCAACTACGGCCTCTCTTCGGTAGAATACAATGCTATGCAGGAATCATTGCCTGTCTGGTTCGGCTCTGACGAGGTCAGATATCGACCCCCGCACGATCGCAGGCATCAGGTAAATGTGCTTGCAAGCTTTACATGGAGGAAATTTGATATGAGCGCACGCTGGAATTTCGGGAGTGGCCTACCCTACAGTCAGATCCGAGGCTTTGATGGTTTTGTGCTCCTGGATGGTCCTGTAGATGTATCTACCGAACCAGGTATGGCCCGTGTAATTTACGACCGACCGTATGAGGGCATTTTGCCAAGTTATCATCGCCTGGACCTTTCAGTTGATCGCGTTTTTCAATACCGTGACGACTCGTTCATCACCATACAGGCCGGCGTGATCAATGTCTACAACAAAAGCAATCTTTTCTCGCTGGACATCTTCACGGCTGAGCGTAATAACCAGTTGCCAATCATCCCGACTGCGGGCATAAAGTTTGAGTTTTAATGCGTAGGATTCACTTACTCCGTACTGCTGCGCTGCTGCTTGCTGTATCGTTCCTGACCAGTTGCGATCAAACCATTGATCCGATAATCGGCGAAGACAGACCCTTCACAATCTGGGGTTACCTGGATGCGCACGCCGATACGCAGCGGGTCCGTGTATTTTCGATTGAGGAACGTCTGGGCATTGATCGTGGCGGCCCAATTGATGCTGCGGTAACCTCAACCAACCTGACAACAGGGGAAGCACGTACATGGACTGACCGCGAGATCACGTACAGTGACAGCAGTGTAGGCCACGTGTTTGAGGCAGCGTTCCGAGCCCAATACGAAGAACGTTACCGGCTAAGTGTGCGACGTTCTGATGGTGCTGAATCAAGTGCCGAAGTGACGATCCCCCCACCTGTTAAAGTAGAACTTACCGATGAGCGTAATCGTGTCATCGTTCCTATCCAGATTCACGGCAAGCCGCCAAAGTTGGTAAATGCGTCTGTTATATACGATGCGATCACCCTACCACCTGCGAATCCTTGGCCACCTGGATCAACCACTCCACCTGCGGTCCGTCTGCCCGTAAAGGTCTCGTACTCGGGAAAAGAAGAACCTACCGACAATGGTTGGCTCTACGAGCTTAATTTGCGTGACGATTTCGCTATTGTTCAAGAAGAATTTGAACTGAGTTGCCTCTCCCCGGACCATATTGCATTGCGCCGCATCTACTTTCAATTCCTGGCAGCAGATGAACAATGGGCTCCCCCCAATGACTCATTTGACCCTAATCTTTTGATCGAGCCTGGCACATTCTCGAACGTGGAGAATGGCTATGGTTTCTTTGGAGGTGGCTACACGGTCTCAACCCATTGGGTACCAACGGAGATTATTCTACGCAACATTGGCTACCGCACCGCAGGACCATGTCCGCTTTCACCACAAAACACCCCTGATTGCCAGTTGCCGCCGGAGCCATGCCTTGACCGGGACGGGTAAGACGAATCTAGACTCCGACACCGCGACTACCTAATCACCTCACCTTACTCAACGATATCCAAGCGCTCCAGTACCTCCGGCGGACAACCTGTCCACTCTTGAACATAAACATTTCCAGAGTACTGCAGATCTTCAACCCCCATCCTGCTTGACCAGAAACCAGACGCTACCAAGTCCCTGAATCGGTTGAAAAAGGCTACACCCGCACTTAATTCCGGGGCGGCCTTGGACGGCCAGGCAATCATGTCAAGTATCTGCTCGCGCTGTTCCCGGTCTGCCTCCACGAACGGGGTTCCATGTTGCTTGCGACAATAAGCATCCAGCCAAGCCAGACCACCCCGAATGGGTACCTGGAGTTCTTCCTGATCACCCACATTGAAATCAATGAACTCAACCACTCCAGCTTCCGAGGCACTTCCACTACGATCATCCGCAGGAATAATCATGTCCGCCAGTACCGTGATCGTAGCTATCTCGTGCTCATTGAAAAAAGTAGCCTCCGCATCTTTTTCAGTTTCCTGAAGAGCTATACCCTCAACCGGAGCGCTGGCAACAGGGATCCCCGACAAAATGGACGCGGATGCCATCAGTTTTATGGATTGACGTCGATCCATCAAAGATTTCCTCGCTTGCGTTCTTGAATAATGTACTCACTGGTGCGCCAAGACAGGGCCAATATGGTCCAGGTGATGTTCTTGTGGGCTTGCGAAACAAGCGGTCCGCCATCCGCGACAAAAACATTCTTGGCATCGTGTGCCTGACACCACTTGTTTAGCACACTGGTACGGGGATCATGGCCCATGCGTGTCGTCCCCCCTTCATGAATAATCCGACCTGGAGGCAGAATTCCATAACCCTCCTCCCTTTAGGGCATGGAATTCGTCGGTTCACCGCCCATAGCGTAGATGATACTGCGCATGGTCTCCTGCATATGCTTTACCTGCGCATATTCCTGATCGCTCCACGTCACATCAAACTGCAGAACAGGTATGCCGTACTGATCAACCTGATGTGGATCAATCGTACAGCGATTATCACGCCGTGCAATCATTTCTCCACGACCACTGAGCCCTATTACCGCACCGTACAGCCGCCTGTAGTCTTCTTTGAGCTGGACTCCGTAACCTCCACCACCCTGTGGACGTGGCGTTCCATCGGCGTTCCTGTGATTCATTCGCTGTATTTCCCCCAAAAACCCATACGCCGGCATTTGCCTTCCTCCCCAGGGCTCAATGTGATATCCCCTCGCGAATTCAAGCTTTTCGTCCTCCAGCCACCACGGCACATAGACATGCATGCCACCTACCCCATCTTCATTGTGAGGAAGATTGTTGAACAACGCAGGCACAATTCCCATCACGGAAGTACCCGTAGAATCGGTCACGTACCGTCCAACGCAATCGGAGGAATTCGCAAGTCCATTTGGATGGCGGGTACTGCGTGAATTAAGCAACAGCCTGGCCGACTCACAGGCACTTGCAGCAACCACCACGATACTTGCCCGTACCTGATATTCCTGACCATCTTCCTTATTGATGTATGACACGCCGGTGGCCAACCCGTTCTCGTCCGTCAGGATCTCACGGGCCATCGCATGTGTGATGACGGTAAGGTTATTCGTTTGCTCAGCGGGGCGGATCAATACTGAAGGAGAAGAAAAATTCGAGTTCGTCGAACAACCGCGTCCGCACTGCCCACAATAATGACATGCCGGGCGCCCATTGTGAGGACGAGTAAGTATGGAGAGTCTGGAAGGTATCACCGGGATATTCATCCCCCTACAGGCTTTCTGCAGAAGCTTCTCGTAGCAGCGCGGTTCCGGTGGAGGCAAGAAATGCCCATCCGGCTCATTGCGCATACCCTCCATAGAACCGAAAACCCCCACGAAATCCTCGACCTTGTCGTAGTATGGACTTATATCCTCATAGCCAATTGGCCAGTCATCCCCCAGACCATCAATGCTGCGCCGCCTAAAGTCATCCGGCCCGAAACGTAACGAGATCCTGCCCCAATGATTTGTGCGCCCACCTAGACAACGTGCCCTGAACCAATCCCACTCAGTACCCGGGGCGTGCGTGTAGGGCTCACCTGCTATGCTCCATCCGCCCGTCGTACCATCAAATTCCCCAAACTGCTTGGTTGGAATTGCTCTACCACGCCTCGGAGAGTCATAATTCCACCTGAACATCGCACTATGTGACTCAGCATACCAGGGATGCCCCGCCTCCAGCATCACAACCTTGGCCCCCGCATCAGCTAGCACTTTGGCCGCCATCCCGCCTCCGGCACCGGAGCCAATAATGCACACATCGTAACTCCGGGGACGTAAAAGTTCAATCATCGCGTGTTAAAATAATTTGCAAAATCTACAAATTAATTGCTCTCAAAGTGCACCCCATTTGAAAAACCTACGTATAAGGTCCTGTTTCTGGGTAGATCCAGAACGAATTTCAACTTCTGGATCGAGCTAGAACCGATAGAAACTGACACCGTTCAACCAAAATTCTTAAACGTCGCAAGACACCATCATTAATGCAAGATCGTGAACAAGGCACCGTAAAGTGGTTCAGTGCTGAAAAGGGGTATGGCTTTATTCAGCGTGACAACGGTGATAAAGATGTATTTGTGCACTACTCAGAAGTCAACAAGGAGGGATATAAATCACTTGATGAAGGACAACGGGTAGAGTTTGACGTAACCCGTGGCAACAAAGGGTTTCAGGCCCAAAGTGTAGACCTGCTCTAGGGGTCTGCATCCTTTCCCAATGCCTGTCCGAGGAGACTCTACTACAGGCGGCGCGTGAAAAGACGAACGAGCAGCGGGGCTGCAAATAGCAGCAAAAATCCGTACGCTAATGTCCCGTACCCGCGGGACACCAGTGTGATAATGCCAAAGCGGGAGCACGCCACGGCAGCTATCAGTATGGCCGCTGTCAGTAACCCCGTATGCACACTAGACAGGCGCCGCCGACCAGTGCTGTGCAGGTGTACGTCCACCCGCTGAATTACAGCGTGCAGCATACCCGTGGACGTTTCAACGAGCGTCCACAGAATTACAATTGCGTACACCGCGGTCAGATTGCCGGGCAGCATCTCCAGCCAAGGAACCTCTGCCAATAGCACATCGCCTGTGGTGTAATGCCCCATTAGTGCCAGATAGGTCAAAACGAAGGGAACGGTGGCCATTATGCCGGTCACGATGCCAGCTAACAACGTGTGCCGGAATCGGTGCTGATCGTCCAGTACAAACAAGGTGGCCGGCATAGCCCCAAGGTTGTAGCCGACATACAAAACCCCAACAAAAAGTAGCGCAGGCACTCCGATCTGGGGAACCTCTATCTCTCGGGCAGTCTGAAACACCTGCAGAACATTGTCCCATGTACCTGCCAATACTACCCCCGCAAATACCGCAAAAGAGACATACAGCACCACCGAACCCAGTGTCTTGAAACGCTCAATCTGGCGCCGCCCTCCCACTTCCAGAACTACGACCAAAACGATTACAACTGCAATGGACAGTGCTTCCGGCAGGCCCAGTACCGACTCGGCAACACGAACCGAAGCGGCAATGACAACCGCAACGGTGACCAAAACCATTACCGCATAAATGACATCAAACAGGGGCCAAAGTGGGCCTACCAATGACTGCATGAAGCTGCGGTAATCATACGTGCGGTGGCGTCGGGCAAACTCGAATGTAAGTGCCGCCATTACCGAAAACCCCAACCCCAAAGCGGCAATGCACCATACACCGGCAGCTCCATATTGCGCCCCATACTCTACGATTTCTCGGCCGGTTGCGTACGCACCCCCGATGAGAACCGACTGAAAAACGATGCCCGGTAACAGATATGCCCGGAATGCTCTCCCGATACGAGATCCTGACATAGATCTAGTAGTCCAGAAGCACCTTGACCGCACCACTATCCGGCGTTGATGCTAATGTCAGACCTTCAACGATCTGACCGAACGGCAACCGGTGCGTCACGAGTGGCCATGGATCCAACCGGCCAGTAGCAATCATATCCAGCGCCAGACGAAAAGACCGTAGCCCCGGTTCGCGTTGCGCCAGCACACTGGTATGTACATGTACATTTTTGCGCAACAGAGCTTCAATGTCCAGCGGTAGAACGTCTGTCTTAGGTACGCCGAACAATGCAATGCGGCCGTGTTTGCGAACCAGGCGAGTACACAAATTGATTGTTTCTGCGGTTCCTACTGCTTCCACCACGAGATCCGCCATCATCCCCTTTGTACGCGCTTGTACCACAGATGCCACCTCTTCCTTCTTTGCATGGATGACCTTAGACGCACCAACTTTCGCAGCCATCTGGAGCCTGCATTCCTGCACGTCAACACCAATGACTGTACGCGCCCCCATTTGATTCAGCAGCATGGAGAATAACAGCCCCGCCGGCCCCTGACCAACAACAACAACCGTTGCATCCAACACATTGGGCAGTTTGCGGCAGCAATAAATCACCGTTCCCAACTGCTGTCCCAATACCGCCCTTTCGGGGCTCAAACCATTGGGAATCAGAATAACAGACTCTGGCGAAGCAGGTAGCAGCTCCGCAAAACCGTCATACTCAGGTGCCAAGGCCAATACACGCGTACCCGGCGTCAATCCGGCACCCTCCAGTACCACACCCACACATTCGTGTCCGGAATGCCCCGGAGAGGCAGGATATCCGCCAACCCGATCCTGCCAAAAATGAATATCACTGCCGCATATACCGCTTACTTCAACCTGCAGCAACAGACCTCCCTCTGGACAGTCTGGATCCGGTACCTCCACTAACCGAGCTTCGGACGGACTTGTGTACTGTAGTGCACGCATGCAGCTTTAGCTGAATGCACTGCGTAAGAGCTCAAGACTCTTCGGGATCGCGGTCTGCTCACTCTCCTTCCCTTCAAACTCCAGTGAAATGTACCCGGCATAGTTGTACCGGCGCATGATTTCTGCGATACGCGGATAATCCAGGTCCAGCGTGTACCAGGTCCCTCCACCATAGTAGGTCTTGGCTTGCATCAAAACGGTATGGGGCGCCAGCATTTCCAGCTTATCGTATGGATCTTCCAGGAAATTGCCCGTATCAAGTGTGACCTTCAACCAGGGCGAATCAATCGCCTCGACGATTCTGAGCACACCCTCCGGCGTACGTCCTAGCCCCCAATGGTTTTCCAGCCCAAGAAGTACACCACACTGCTCCGCCTTGGGGATCAATCGTTCAATAGAACCAATGACCCACCCGAACGCCTCCTCATCTGTGTAACCTTCCAATGGTGGCTCAATTCCACGATTATCCATTAGCGCAGTAAAGGACTCCGACGTTCCCCACCTCCCGGTATTGAGCCGCATGGTCGGTATTCCAAGTTCGTAGCAGAGCTCAATCTGTCGAATGGTCTCATTAATATTGTGCTGTCGCACCCGGGCTTCCGGGGATACAAATCCCTGATGTGTAGAGAATCCCATCAAATCCAGACCGTTAACGAAGGCTCTGCGCTTTAGGCTCTGTAAGTATCCCGGCTCCTCAGAGGCCATCTGCACATGAAGCAATTCTATGCCATCAAACCCCATCTCCGCGGCCTGATCAATGCAATCTTCAATAGGATAGTTCTCCTTCGGACCATTGAACCGCCAGAACGAATAGGTAGATACACCTATTGGATTCGGACGGCGTGCCCTGGGCTTGGAAACAGCCACAGGTGCAAGCGAAAGCCCCGTGGCGGCAGCTGCAGCGGTTTGTAAAAATTTACGTCTATCAGTCATGGTTGACCCCAATAAATATCGATTGAACGGATGAATGGTCTAAATTAGGAAAATACTAGTCCAATTAGGCATCCTAAAGTGATGGCTTCCCATCTTTATTATGACTGAGTACGAACGCGTACAATTGCAGGCCCGATACGAGCACGAGCTATTTGAACGTGTTCTTCCGTTCTGGGAAATGCACTCCCCGGATCCGACCCACGGAGGCTACTTTAACAATTTAGACCGTGACGGTACGGTATATGACACTACCAAACATATCTGGCTGGTGGCACGGCAGGTCTGGATGTTCAGCAAGTTGTATCGACTCGTTGAACAACGCAAGTCCTGGCGCTCTTTGGCCACAAGCGGCATGGATTTTCTCAGAAATCATGCCCTGCGCCCAGACGGACGCGTGTATTTCGCGCTTGCATGTGATGGCCGACCCATTTACCAACAGCGCAAAATATTTACAGAGTGCTTTTATGCACTGGCACTGTCCGAGCATGGCCGCGCAATGGATCATCCTGCACAGGTAGAAGAGGCCAGACTCATGGTCGAACGTATCTGGACCTGGGCTTATGACTGGTCGAAGGTTGGACGTCCTACCTTGGCAGGATCAGCACCTTCCCAAATGCTTGCTGTGCCAATGATGCTGCTGAACCTCCTTGAGGAGATCATGATTGATGCCGACTGCTCATCCGAAATAAATGATTGTTTTAAGCGTATTCAGTTGCATGTCCACGGCAACCGTGTCTTCGAATCGGTAGCCCCTGATGGCGGCCGTCTGGACGGACCCAATGGACGCCTGATGAACCCCGGACATGCGATTGAGGCCGGCTGGTTCCTGCAGCAGACAGCCCTGAGAGCCGGACACCCCGATATGATTGAACTGTCTCGAAACATGATTCGGAATGCCCAGGATTTCGGATGGGACGAGGAGCATGGCGGACTCTACTACTTTATAGATGCAGAGGGATTCAGTCCCGTCCAGTTGGAGTGGTCCATGAAGCTTTGGTGGCCCCATTGCGAAGCTCTTTACGCACACCTGCTCAATTATGCACTTACATCAGCTCCTGAAGATCTTGCCGCCTTTCGAAAAGTGGATGCGTACACTTTCCGCCATTTTGTAGATCCAGAGCATGGCGAATGGTATGGCTACTGCGACCGGGAGGGGCGCGTAACTCATCGTTTCAAAGGCGGCCCTTACAAAGGCTGCTTCCATGTTCCACGAGCCTTATGGCTCTGTTGGCAACTCCTTCGCAACTGGCCCTCCCGCAAAAGTTAACGTTCCAAGCCCTATAATAAGGCGCAACTTGAGTCAAATAATTCTCCATGGCGACATTTACGTTCCTGGACTGGTTTTGGGTTGGCCTCTTTCTCCTGCTGATGCTCGGGAGCGGCATCCTGTTCTACCGACTGGGCAAACGTTCGGAATCTGATTTTTTTCTGGCCGGGCGAGGATTGCCTTGGTGGCTGCCCGCTAGTAGCGTATATGCCACGCACACGGCTACCGATACCCCCATGTGGATCACGGGTGTGATCTACAAAAACGGGATGGCCGGCATCTGGTATACCTTCTTCTGCGGCTGGGCAGCCATCAGCGCTTTTGTATCTACGCGGATATTCCGACGCTCATTAGCCTATACACAGGCCGAATGGAATGTCGTGCGCTTCACCGGCCTCGGCAGCGAGTTGCTACGCGGCTGGATGGCTGGATGGCAGTTCTTTATGAATATGTTTGTGCTGGGCTGGGTTGGTATTGCCATGGGACGTGTATGTGAGTACCTGTTTGCGTGGCCAACGTGGATCGGACTGATAGTTTTTTCCCTAGTGTGTGCCATCTATGTACTGGCAGCCGGATACTGGGGGGTCGTAATGGCCGATTTCCAACAGGGCGTGATCGCTTTTCTGGTCATTATTATCGTCTCAGTATGGGGTATCCATATCGCTGGCGGACCAACGGGAATCCTGGATAAACTGGCTGTGCTCGGAGAACTTGACCGCATTAACCCGTTTGCTTTTACAGGTTGGTGGTCTGGAGAATTCCCGATCGCCTGGTTCATCACCATGATGATGATCGCCTTTTTAGGCGGCTTCGGGATGGGGACGACCATAGACTGGTATGTGGAGGCCCAACGCATCCAATCCGCAAAAACTGTGCGTGATGCCAGCTACAGCATCTGGTGGGGGACCATTATTGGCCTCGTCCGCAACTCTGTCTGGGCCGTCGCCATTCTGGCATTCTTCGTCCTCTTCCCGGCCATCACGGACCAGAGTGAGTACGAAATGGGCTGGTTCCGGCTCGGATTCGACTATCTGCCTGCGGGTATGCTGGGCTTCTTCTTTGCAGCCATCCTTGCAATTCACCTGTCAACGATTTCGTCTCACCTCAACCTCGGCGCTCTGTACGCTACGCGTGACCTTTACCAGCACTACGTTAATCCCAAGGCAAGCGAATGGCGGCTGGTACAAGTGGGCCGGATATCCACTGGAATATTGCTTCTGGGGTCCTTCTTCTACGGCCTCATTATGGAAGACATCACCTCGTGGCTCATCTTTGCACTCTGGATCATGGCTGCGGGTATCTGGCTACCCAATATCCTGCAGGTTGTGTGGTGGCGCTTCAACGCCTGGGGATACCTGTCCTCCTGGATTGCCAATCTGGGATTCAGCTGGCTCGTTGTGTGGATACTACCGGAGCTGAACCTGATTCCCCATCTGTTGGATTATCAACAGTTCTGGATACTCATGATCCTGGGCGCGATGGTGTACTTCCCGGTCACACTACTCACAAAGTCTGAACCCATGGATCACCTTGTTCATTACTACGTAATGTCACGTCCTATCGGTTGGTGGGGACCTGTTCGGCGCGAAGCAGAACGACGTGGTCTAATCATGTCTAATGGTGAGGCGGTCCCTGGTGCAGACCAGGCCAGTCGTCCAGCAGACACTTACCCAAAAACGCCATGATTCGTCGAAACTGGTCGGCTAACGAAGCCGACGAATGGACAAAAGAAGACTGGATCGCCATCGTCCTGTCCCCCGCATGCTATGTGCTCGTTACCCTCGGTGCCGCACTGTCAATACTGCTACAGGTATCTGGGTACATCATGTTGGCTATCGGTATCGTGCTGACCGTTCTGTTACACCTTGTGATCGATCCGAAGCTCAAGGCCATCTCCAACGAGTATGAAACCAAACAACAGGACTACCTGCAGGAGTTGGAAGCCAAGGTTCGCTGGCAAGCACCAAACGAGAATACATCATGAATCAGGCATTAGCAACAGTCATTGGCATGACGATCGCGTACGCAGCCTCCTTTCTTGGACTGATACTGGCGTACCGCGCCTGGCGCAAACACCATCCGCGTGAGGACTAATGGGAGTTTTGCAACAGGCTGATTTCAGTTTTCTTTGGGGCATCGGGGTTCCGGCGTTCATCTTTCTTATTGCCTTTGCGGTTACCTGGTTCCTCTACCGTCACTTTGCATCGAAAAAATAGCGCCAAAACAGAGTCCTTCACCTTTCATTATCTGAGCCCTGTAGTTCGTCGGGATATGGCCAAAAGACGGCGAACGCTCTCGTGTACCGATTTTGGGGTAAAGTGACACCGCCAGTTTATCTGACAGAAGACTTGCTTGGGAATTTTCACAAAAACTATCCACACCCTCTTTAATGCGCACCTCCCTCATCCTCGCCACGCTGTTTATGGTCAGCTTTGCTGCAAATGCACAGCCACGCCTACCGCTGCAGCCTATGTCGCTGGAGTCACTGGCCGCTTTTGATAAACCGGGAGAAAACTGGAAACTGGCTGGGACCGTACAGGCTGATCGACATATCCGGCATGATCTAGTCATTTCACCAGGAACGGGTATCCTAGTTAATCAACCTTCAGAAGGAGCACGCACCAATCTTTATACCAACTGGTCACACGGAGATATAGAGCTTGAGCTTGAGTTTATGATGCCCCGGGGATCCAATTCCGGCATCTACCTTCAGGGCCGTTATGAGGTTCAACTGTTAGACAGTTGGAAGCACCCTCAAGTAACCTTTGGGGATGTTGGCGGAATCTACCAGCGCTGGGATGAATCCAGACAGCAAGGATTTGAGGGGCGTCCTCCACGCCTGAATGCCAGTCGTGCACCAGGCCTTTGGCAAAAACTGCATATTCTGTTTGAAGCACCTGAATACGATGCGAACGGTCGCAAAACGCGGAATGCCCGTTTCGCTCAGGTTAAACTCAATGGCAGCGTTATTCAGGAGAACGTAACTGTTTCGGGTCCCACGCGTGCTGCCGGCTTTGAAGATGAAGCTCCAACTGGCCCACTCATGATCCAGGGAGATCATGGACCTGTCGCGTTTCGGAATTTCAGCTACCGCACTTTCGGGAGTGATGCGGTGACTGTCGCCAACGTAACCTACCATGAATATCATGACGAACCGTTGGAAGAAGTGACGTGGAACGGCTCGGGAACACCAACACTTACGGGGACTGCAAATGCACTTCAGGAGCACACCGTTACGTCCACGAGCCCCGTTGCTGTTCGCTATGAGGGTGAGCTCCGCATCCCCCGAAGTGGCACATACAGATTTGGAGCCGCACTAGGCTGGATTACCGGAGATCCTCACTGGAGCGGTCGGCCGATTGGGGGGGCACTGCTGCAAATATCGGGGCAAAACATCCTTAAACACGCGCATAATCAGACTACCGTGTATGCAGATACACAACTGGACCAAGGGGTTCATCCTTTTGTTTTCAGCTACCATAAAGCCGTCGGTTGGGGACCTCCATCGGTCACACTGAGCATAGAGGGACCAACCATACCAGTGCAGACCCTGCTCCATCCCACCCAAAGGCCTGCGCCTGTGGCGCGCATTCCGGTAACAGCCGGCAATGCTCCCTTGATTCTGCGCGGATTTGTAGTTCACCAAGGAGCTAAACGAACCCATGCAGTCAGCGTCGGCAACCCCGGTAATCTGCACTACAGCCTTGATCTGGCCGACGGTGCACTGCTGTACGCATGGCGTGGACCTTTTCTGGATGCCGCATCAATGTGGCATAACCGAGGGCACGACCAGACCGTTACCCCTCTCGGGAGTACGTTAATCTTCTCGGGAGCGTCAGGGTACAGCATAAGCACAAATGAGGTACCCCAATTCATGGGCTATCGACTGAATCCTCATCCCATATTCACCTATTCAATTGGAGGAGCGGATCTGGAAGATCACATTCATCCCCACAGTGACGGGACTGGGTTGTCACGCACGATCACCCTAAGTGGCACCACAGACGCATCCGTTTGGGTACGTGCAGCCGTAAGTGACCAGATTTACGCACTCGGTGATGATCGTTATGCCATTGATGGATTCACTTGGTATATCGAGGAGGCAGCAGACGCAGTGATCCAGCCAACCGAAAATAGTCAGACGCTTATGATCCCCCTGAATCAGGATGCTGATCAAGCAACGGCTAAATATCTCATAGTTTGGTAATCTACCTATGAAATCCTTGACAATAATAGCAAATTGCTTCTGCGGAGTTATCCTGTCCCTGACTGTCGCTATGCATGGGCTGGCACAGGTACCGCAGGAATCAGACTATTACCGCATAGATACGGTCCCCATCCCACAGGATGTCATACTTGAAGTCGGGGGCATGTCCTTTACTCCGGACGGCAGACTTGGAGTTGCTACACGACGGGGTGAAGTATGGCTGATTGATGATCCCGTCATGGCCGGATCCTCACCACCCCATTTTCAGCGTTTTGCATACGGTCTTCATGAAGCCCTTGGATTAGCCTGGCACAATGGTGGTTTCTATACTGCACAACGCGGTGAATTAACCCACCTCGTGGATACCAACGGAGACGCCACCGCAGACCACTACAATACCGTGTATGCCTGGCCGTTGGAAGGCAACTATCATGAGTACTCGTACGGCCCGCTCATACAAAAAGACGGATCTATGGTGGTGGCGCTGAATTTAGGATGGATCGGATACGGCGCCAGTCTTTCCAAGTGGCGCGGCTGGATGCTGTCTATTGACGAGGATGGTCAAATGACGCCCATTGCAACCGGTATGCGTTCGCCAGCCGGTATGGGCATGAACGTGGAGGGGGAGCTGTTTTATGCAGAGAATCAGGGAGATTGGGTTGGTTCCGGATACATCACACATGTGGAAACCGGAGACTTTGTGGGCAACCCTGCCGGACTGCGCTGGACGGGCGAACCTGACTCTCCGTTGTCCTTGAAACCAGAGGATATACCCGATACCGGCAAGCCCCTCTTCGAAATTGCCAAAGAAATTGACGCCCTTAAACCACCGGCCGTCTGGTTCCCGCACACGATATTGGGCATATCCACATCGGATATCCTCCCCGATACTACAGGCGGCAGATTTGGACCTTTTGAAGGACAGTTGTTTGTAGGCGATCAGGGGCATAGCAAGATTGCGCGAGTTTATCTGGAAAAAGTGCAAGGCGTGTACCAGGGGGCGGCAATAGATTTTCGGGAAGGCTTTGCTTCTGGAGTACTGCGTATGGCCTGGGATCCAGAAGGTGGAATGATGGTTGGTCAGACTAGTCGAGGCTGGGGTGCCACAGGCGGTAGACCGTATGCATTGCAGCGACTTGTATGGACCGGCAAAATTCCGTTTGAGATGCATGAGATCCACATCATGCCAGACGGATTCTTGATTACACTGACCCAAGCCGTGGATGAAGTTTCGGCAGGCAACGCGACCAGCTATTCCGTAGAGAGCTTTACCTATAAATACCATTCCACCTACGGCAGCGAACCTATCAACATCGCGTCACATACGGTCAATAACGCTGTCGTATCTGAGAATGGCCGGGAGGTCCGTTTGGTGCTTGATGGCCTTCGTGAAGGATACATCCATTCGATAACTGCTCCAGGCTTACGCTCAAAAGATGGGCACCCATTGCTGCACCCTACCGCGTTTTATACTGTGAACAGAACGCCCGATGGCGCATCACTCCTGACCGACGCCGATGGCGAAAATAATGCTCAATCCGTAGATCTTAATGCACTGGCTTCTGAAAACAAGTCCGCTGTGGCACTGTCCGTGGGAACGTTGCCGAATCTGCAATTCAGCACAAATGAGTTCACAGTACCTGCAGGTAGCGACATCACGCTTACCTTCAATAACGACGACGATATGTTACACAACCTTGTGGTCGTCGAAAGCGCCGCGGCAGATGAGGTCGCGTTGGCCGCAATGCGACTGGGATTAAAAGGCCATGAGATGCAATATGTACCTGACTCCGAAGCCGTCCTAGCCCATACCAAGCTACTTGAACCGGGAGTTTCAGATACGATTGTATTTAGTGTCCCGGATATGCCCGGCGAGTACGTTTTCGTGTGCACGTTCCCCGGCCACGCCAACACCATGCGCGGCATCATCCGTGTCGTTGACAGTTAAGCCCTGCCTGAATACGACTGCAGTCAAATTTTGAGCTCCGAGAGATACTTGTAGCTGCTTGCAAGTGCCTCAAACATATCAGTCTCGCAACTGTCAAACTCAACAATCCAGTAATCTGCGGCAGCCGCAGACAGGATCGCAGGAAAATCTTGAAGCCCTGTGCCTATCGCTACCATGGGGCCCTCGGTATTAATAACCGCACCATCCTTGATGTGCAAGAGCGGTGCACGAGGTCCAAAATCCTTCAGTACAGCCGCTGGATTGAGTCCTGCAACGAATGCCCACCAAGTGTCTATTTCGAAGAGAATGTCCGCGTTCAATCCTTCCAGGAGTCGATAATATGGCAGGGATCCGTCCGGCAATTGTTCACATTCCCACCAATGGTTGTGCAGATACAGCGTGAGGCCATTCTGGCTTGCGAACTCGTGGCATTCGTTATACAGTTCAGTCAGTTCATCCACTCCCTCATTGGAGCGGTAACGCTCATCCATAGGCCAACCATGCCAAACCATACGGGTGCAATCGTAGGCCTCAGCAATCCTCAACATAGCCTCCCGGTCATCCCCCACAGGCAACTCCGCATGTGCAGCAACGACCTCTAGTCCCGCCTCACGGAGCAGCTGAGCTGCGCGTGAAACGCTCAGGTTCTCGGGCCAGAATCCGGTCTCTACATTGCGGTACCCCATTGCAGACAATCTGCCGAACACCTCGACAGCATCATGCTCAGATTGGATGTGATCGCGTACCGAGTACAACTGAACTGCTATCTGGGCCTTCACATCAGATTGTGCGCCACCGCTTACCTTATGGTAACCAGCTAATCCCAGCGCGCCCCCCATTGCTCCCAAAAATGCTCGTCGTGATTGTAACATTTCAGTGGTTATGATTGCCCCGTCAAAGTACAACAATCTTTTTATGTTTGCAGTAGTACTCAACCTAATGTTCTGTCCACTATCTTCCCCTACAGAAACACAACCTTAGCTAGCTACCCTCCCGGCTCTTAAACAGTGAATATTCGACGCGTATTGCTCCTGCTCACACTATCCGCATGGACCGGTACAGCCATTGGACAGACTGCAAGCATCCGGGGGTTCGTGACCGATGCCGATGATCGAGAGGCCCTCGTGGGTGTGAATGTCGTTCTGGAGAGTGACACTGGGGGGCTGAGAGGTGGTGTGACCGACGGTGATGGGATCTACAACCTTACACGCATCCCGGCAGGTACGTATGTGCTGCGTTTTTCATTTATCGGGTACACGGCCTGGTCAGATACCCTGGTCTTCCGGACTGGACAGCGACTGAATCTCAATATAGCCCTGCAAGCCTCCCCTCAAATGATGGAAGAGGCGATTGTCGTGGCCGAGTCTGAAACCGGGGCTGCCCGGGTAACCGCCGGGCTGCAAACTGTGAGTCCAAAAGATATGGATCTGCTGCCAACGCCAGATGTATCCGGAGATTTGGCAAGTTTCCTGACTACACTCCCGGGCGTAGTCACACTCGGTGACCGCGGCGGCCAATACTATATCCGAGGAGGCGAACCATCGCACAATATGACACTGATAGACGGCATGTACGTCTACCAGCCCTATCATATTCTGGGGTTCTATTCAGCTTTTTCCTCTGATATTATTCACCAGGCGGATGTTCACACAGCCGGATACGGCGCCCCCTTTACCGGCCGCATTTCTTCAGTCATTGACATTAAATCCCGTAACGGAGATAAACGCAACTATACCGGGGCTGCCTCAATCGCCCCCTTCGTGAGCTCAGCTCAGATTGAGGGCCCCTTGATCTACAACAGACTTTCCTTTATGGCCTCTGCTCGCCAATCTGTTGTCAAACAAATTGCTCAGCACTATATCACCCAAGAAACGCCGTACACGTTCGGGGATGCCTTCCTCAAGGTGCACGGACAAATCAGCTCCAACAGCCAGCTCTCAATCAGTGCCATTTATACGAATGACCGAGGGAGCATTGGCCTGGAGTCAGATGACAGGATTCTTGAAGAAGTGGGTTGGCGTAACGCGGCAGTTGGTTTGCGCTATGTCGTTCTTCCACGAGCACTGCCCTTTGTAGCCGAAATCCAGCTTTCTTATTCCTACCTCAAAACCAATCAGGGACCCGCCAATGATCCGGTGCGCTGGTCGAGAATTTCAGGATTCCAGTATGCTGTCCACATGAACAGCTTTTATCAGCGAACACAGTGGAAATGGGGATTGTACTGGCGTGCACCACAGGTTACCGCCCACTTGGGTGGGCTTTTCCAGGATCTCGAGGTTGGCGTGAGCCGGCGTCACAAGGCCGGCATCTACCTTGAACCGGATTTCTACATCACCTCCGAACTGAGAGCCCGCGTCACAGGAATTGCAGAGGTGTTCCCTGGACAGGAAAACCGCAATAATTTTGAAGCACGTGCTCGGGCTATCTGGCAACGCGGGGAACACGAAGTGAGCCTGGGAGCCGGCTGGTATCATCAGGAAATTTTCGGGCTCAATGACCGCAGGGATGCAACCAATATCTTTACTTCTTGGCGCAGTGCTCCAACAGAAAAACTCTCCCGCTCAATTCATGCACTGACCGGTTACCGAGTGAGCCCCTATCCATGGCTCGAATTATCCGCAGAAACCTACTACAAACAGCTCAGTGATCTCTTTATTGCCGAGTGGACTGCCTATCCCCGCTTCACATCTCGCCTGCAACGGGCCGATGGCCGGGCTATGGGAATTGAACTACGGGCCGAAGTTCGGCAGCCAAGAATGTATGGATATATCAACTATGGCCTCTCGAGCGTACGCTACACTTCTAAACAGCCCTCTGCCGAACTGTGGTTTGGAAGTGAAAACCTCGACTTTCGTCCACCTCATGACCGCAGGCATCAACTAAACATCGTCGCAACCACAAGTATATCCGGCGTTGATGTCAGTGTACGGTGGAATTTCGGCAGTGGACGCCCCTTTAACCATGTGTACGGATTCGACGGGTTTGTCCTGCTCGACGGCATTCAGGACCTCTTTACGGTACCTGATGATCAGCGCGTGATCTACGGTCAGCCCTTTCAGGGATTACTCCCAACATACCATAGACTGGACGTATCACTTGAACGGGAGTTTGTCCTTGATAAATTCATCCTGACAGCACAGGTCGGGGTGATTAACGCCTATAACAGGCGTAACCTGTTTGCGCTGGATTTATTCACTACCGAACGTAACTATCAGTTACCCATTGTACCCGTTGCCGGTTTGAAAATTGACTTTGACTGATATGCACAAACGTCTGGTTCTGGCAACGGCTGTACTGCTCCTCTTTTCCGCGTGCTCCGAAACCGTAGAAACACGTCTGGAAATTGAACACCCTTTTTCCGTCTTCGGCATTATCAACCCGAAAGCCGATACTCACGCTGTTCGCGTCTTCGAAATAAAAAACAATATTTCCCTGATCCGTCCAGAACCCATTGATGCGATGGTGAGAACCATACATATGCAGACCGGAGAAATACAGGTATGGCGTGACTCCGTGATACAACTGGAGGACGGAGATTACCGTCATGTTTACTGGTCCGCATTTGAAGCAGAGGCGGAAGAAACCTATCACCTAGTTGTTGAGCGATCCGATGGCGCAAAAACGGAAGCGATCACTACTGTACCTCCGCCCTCCGAACTGATTCTGCTTGAACCGGATACACTGAGACCTAGGGAGGCTTTGATGCCACTGCTCATTAGAGGAGCACCCCCGACTCTCCCACGTGTTGATGTCGAGTACATTCTAGTTGGATTTGAAGCCAATGGAACCGATCCTATCTTTAAACCCATTGTATTCAATTATGCCGGCCGTGCCGAGCCGGAACCAGGAGGTTTTCTGCTCAATATTGATCTTCGAGAAGATTATCTGGACATCTATAGGTTGTTCGACGCGGATAACGACGTAACGCCGGACATTATTGATCTGCGGGAAATGATTATTACCGTCCACGTAGGAGATGCCAATTGGGTCTCACCTGTAGGTGCATTCGACGAAGACTTTCTCGTAGAGCCTGGGGTGTTCTCGAACGTGGACAACGGCTTCGGGTATTTCGGAAGTGGTTACACCGAGGAGGTGTCCTTCCGGCCTCCGCTGGCATTACTCCGACGTGCGGGATTCTATGTCGGAGATGGCTGAGCCCGTAACTCCACTCTTTGATGCGCATTTGGACCTGGCTTGGAATGCGCTTTCTTTTAACCGGAACCTGACGCTCTCCCTGGATGACCTGTGTGCGGTGGATTCACAGTATAACGATGCCCCGTTTCGCGGAAACTGCACCGTTTCACTGGATGAACTTGCGTATGCGAATTTGCGCATTTGTGTAGCTACGCTGCTGGCGCGCAGCGGCCCCTCTCCTCCATTCACAACGCTCAGACGCGATCTGGATTATGCGCATCCCTCTATCGCACATGCACATGCGCACGGACAGTTTGCATATTATGAGTGGCTCGAGCGAGCACAGCGAACACGTATCCTCCGTACTGTTGACGATTTGAATGCGCACTGGAGCAATCCAGAAACACTGGGACTCATTATCAGCTTCGAGGGATGTGATCCCATCCTGGATCCTGATGATGTGCACCGCTGGTACAAAATGGGCGTCCGTGCGGCAGGCCTAACACATTACGGGGCAGGACAATACGCTTGCGGTACCGGAACAACCGGTGGATTGACCTCGCGGGGATTTGCCCTGCTCCGCGAATTTGAGTCTTTGAATATTGCATTAGATGTAACCCATCTGAGTGACCAGGGGATGGCTGATGTTATGAAACACTATAGCGGACCTATTCTGGCCAGCCACCATAACTGCCGGGCATTAGTGCCCGGACAGCGACAGCTCTCTGACGGGCAGATTCGTGACTTGATTGCCCGAGATGCTGTTATCGGCATTGCGTTTGATGCATGGATGCTGCATCCCGGCTGGGTACATGGCGAGACCAGTCGCGCCGTCGTAAATATGAGCGCCGCTGTGGATCATATGGACCATATCTGCGAACTCGCCGGCAATACCAAGCATGTTGCCATCGGCAGCGATCTGGATGGCGGATTTGGCTTTGATCAGACACCCACTGGACTGGACCGCTATTCTGATCTACACCTAGTTAAGTCATTTCTTCACGAACGCGGCTACTCTCCTGCCGACATAAACAGTATTTTTTACGGTAACTGGCTTAAATTCTTTGGCAATTGCCTACCTAAAATCTATGCATAATCGTATCGAACGTCTGGAATCGCTGGGCTACCCGCTTGATGATGTGCCTGCTCCCGGTGGCCTGTATAAACCGGTTACGGTGATGGACACCATCGCTTATGTCTCCGGCGCAGTGCCAGTAGCACGGGGCAACCTCCAGTTTGCAGGCAAGGTCCCATCCGACCTGGACCTTATCACTGCACAGCGGGCAGCAGCGCTCTGCGGGGCTAACAACCTGCGCATGGCATGCCAAGCGCTGGGATCACTGGACCGTATTATCAGAGTTCTCCGACTGACTGGCTTCGTCAACTCTGAACCTGGCTTTACAGATCAACACTTGGTGATTAACGGAGCGTCTGAGCTTCTGAAAGAGGTCTTTGGAGAAGCGGGAATCGGTGCACGCTCTGCTGTTGGTGTAGCCCAGTTGCCGTTGGGCAGTGCTGTAGAAACCGAGCTCATTCTGGAAATCCGACGATAATGCCCTCAGCTTTTCGACGCGCACGCCGGGAAGCCCTGCATATTCTGATAGCCTGGGCCGTCTGCCTAGCCTGGACAATTGGTTACTGCGCCATCTTTGCATACAGACCCGGCAGTGTTGCACTGCTATGGGGTATGCCTGCATGGGTGGTTTTCGGTATAGGTCTCCCCTGGCTCATTGCTACAATCTACAGTCTCTGGTTCGCCCTGTTTCACATGAAGGATGAGGAGCAATGAGCAGCGATGCCAACGCCTCGCTAATTGCCTTTCTTTGCTATACCGCCATTGTTCTTGGTCTGGCGGTGCTCTCGAACTATGCCTTCAAGAAACGGGCGTTCATTAGCGAATATTTTCTTGGGAGCCGCGGACTGGGCGTCATCGCGCTCGCACTGACTTTTGGAGCAACCAGTGCCTCTGCGGGTTCTTTTGCGGGATTTCCGTCACTCATCTACGCTCACGGCTGGTCGCTGGCACTCTGGATAGCCAGCTACATGATCTTTCCCCTTTGCGGCATGGGCTTGCTGGGCAAGCGTCTGAGCATTGTCTCCCGTCGAACTGGAGCAATCACGATACCGGACATCCTTCGCGCGCGTTTTGAAAGTCGCGCCCTAGCGCTCATGAGTACGGTACTGCTTGCCGTTCTGCTCTGTGTATTCCTTGTGCCTCAGTTTACACTTGCAGCGCTGATCATGCAACAATTACTGGGGGAGTCCCCCCTCTACCAGGAAGCAGCCGTCTGGCTTCAAAATGATCTGCCGAATTTAATACCCACCGGCACAGGCCCCGAGTATGTACTCGGCCTGCTCCTGTTTGCCGTCCTGGTTGTGGCTTACACCACTTTTGGAGGATTCAGAGCTGTCGTCTGGACCGATGTTCTGCAGGGCTTTGTAATGCTCCTTGGTGTGCTCCTGATGCTGGTTTTTACGCTGGTACAGGTGGGCGGTCTCCGCAACGCCTCTCTGGAAATGAGCTCTATGCAACCCCCTCGCCTGGGAACAGCATCCTTTGTAGTTGACTCACCGGCGCCACCGGAAGGCATCAGGATTGACATGGACACCTGGTTTATGAACGAAGGACGATTATTCCGCACGAACGAAGCAGTGCTCATTCCCACGGGCGATACCGAGTCCGCATCCATAAAAATTACACAGATCGTCACACCGCGGGAAATTGCACGCATAACGCAGACTGAACTCCCACTCCTACCCGCGCAACCTCGCGTCGGTCAACTGACCCCCTACGCCCGGGGAGACAATACAGCGGGGACCTATATGCGTCCACCTGGCCCCAGCCCCTCGGATCCTAACGGCTTCCTGCCACTCGGAGTGGCCGTTTCTTTCTTTGCTTTTTGGGCACTTGCCGGTACGGGACAGCCCGGCAACATGATACGCCTTATGGCCTTTACCGGCACCCGTACACTGCGTCGTGCCGTCGCTTCTCTAGCGGTTTATTTCTCGCTGATCTACTTTCCGCTGATCATCATCTTTTGCTGCGCTCGCCTGCTTGCGCCCGGACTGGACCATACCCCCGACAGGATTATGCCCGTAATGGCCTATCTGCTCTCGGACGGAGCCGGGATTCCATGGATGGCCGGGATCCTGATTGCTGCCCCATTTGCCGCCGCGATGAGTACAGTAGACAGTTTCATGCTGATGATCACGTCCAGCATAGTCCGTGACGTTTACCAGCAATCCATCCGCCCCGAGGCTACCGAACGTTTACTGAAGCGTCTCAGTTATGGCACTACGATGCTTGTTGGACTACTGGCTACAATTGGAGCGCTTTACCCACCGCAATTTCTACAGTACGTAATCGTATTTACCGGAGGGGGGCTTGCAGTTGCGTTCCTGACACCTGTAGCGCTCGGGCTGTACTGGCCCCGCTTCAATAAGTCAGGCGCCCTCATGTCAATGGTTGTTGGGATAGCAGTTTATGTGCTCCTGTACCTCATCGGATTCGTGACCTTTGGCAATGCCACACCTGTTCGCCCTCTTGAACTTGACCCGTTTATCTGGGGATTACTTGCATCTCTCCTGGCTGCCTGGTTCGGGACGCGTTATGGACCTTCAAACTCAGAACGCGCCTTGGAAGCATTTTTCGGTAAAAACGCCACAACATAGGATGTGACTAATCCTGCGCCGTCTGCCTATCATGTCAGGTCATCCGACCTGAGACTATTTCCGGTAGTCCAAGGGTGGATCTCGATCACCAAGTAGCGGCTGATATTCAAAATCCGGACCTCTTCGCTCTTCAAACTCCCTTCGTGCCGTTAGTAAAAGTCCGTCATCCAGCAGTAGATCCAGCGTGGTCAGGGCTAAGGTTTTTGCAGCGAGAGTAAGTCCCTTCTTCCCAATACTCATCCCTCCTGCGGCCACAGCCTGCCAACTGTGAGCTGCTGTTCCGGGAACCCAGGTGGCCGTTGTAAAGCCCGCAGTTGGTGCCATATAACTCACATCTCCAACGTCCGTGGAGCCTTTGGTGATCTTGGGCAGGAACGGCTGAACCGTGGATTCTGACCCCAAGGGAATGGACGTCGCATCCAGCGTTTTTCGAATCTCTTCGGCAAAACGCTGCTCCTCTGCGTCATACTTGACGCCCCCCAGAGACTCCATATTGGACAGAATCGCCTGAGACAAGGCATTATTGGGCAACACGCTGTGTAGGCCGTGAATGATCTCGAAGTCCATAGTTGTGCCGGTCCCTAAGGCAGCCCCTTCGGCTGCTTTGATAACACGCGGAAAAATTTCTTCCAATGTCTGAGCAAGAGGATGCCGTACATAGTAGTAGACCTCCGCATAGTCCGGGACAACATTCGGTGCCAGTCCCCCGCGCGTGATGACATAGTGGATACGTGTTTCCTGGGGTACGTGCTCACGAAGCATATTGACCATCATATTCATGGCCTCCACTCCGTCCAGAGCGCTCCGGCCCCGTTCGGGAGCGCCAGCTGCATGAGTAGAGTGTCCATAAAACCGGAATTTTGCTGAACGATTTGCCAGTGTCGTTGCCGGGCTGGCATCGTTCCTGTCTGCCGGATGCCAATGGAGCACGGCGTCCGCATCATTGAATAACCCCTCACGAACCATATACACTTTACCGGCCCCTCCTTCTTCGGCGGGTGTACCATAGAGTCTGACCGTACCGCTCTGACCGCTCGCGACCAACCAGTCCTTCACAGCTACAGCAGCCGCTACCGAGGCCGCACCGAACAAATGATGACCACACGCATGCCCCGCCCCATCTTTCGTGCGTGCCTCTCGAACTGGAATTGCTTTCTGTGATAGACCCGGTAAGGCATCAAACTCAGCAAGTATGCCAATCACCGGGGCTCCATTGCCGTACTCAGCTACAAAAGCCGTGGGAATACCTACTACCCCTGACTCAATAGCGAATCCCTCCTGTACAAGTACATCTTTCAGAAGTGCACTGCTTTTCTCCTCCTGGTATCCTACTTCGGCCCACTCCCAAATCTTATGCGCTACCTGAAAGTACTCGTCTGCCCGGGCATCCAGTGAGCTGATAATCTCAGCCCTCTGCGCGAAGAGCGTTTGGGGTAAGAGGATAAGAACGAACGCGAGTAATACAAGCCGGGTTTTCATGTAACTGTCTGCTTAATGTGATTCTCATGAACTTCGGCCCATCCGGCCGCATACATTTTTGCGGCCCATGCAAGGTAGCCGGGATATGACCTCCGGGCATCCTCTACGGCGCGCAACTCCAGTGTTGTAACAGCAATACGATCCGTCGTTTCCAAAACAACTTCGCCCATGGGGTTAACTACCAGTGACGGCCCCCCGATATCCACTCCAAACTCTGGACGGGGGCGCCCGACTGATACGACCCATACCGAACAGGTCAAGGCCATCGCCTGGTATGCCAGCCGCCATCGTTTCCATGAAGAGGGGCTGGTCGCACGAGGTGCCAAAATTACCTGCACGCCTTGTGCAGCGAGAAGCTGCCCTGCGGTCGGGCGATTAGCATCCGAGCATATCTGAATGCCCAGCTTAATCCCCTTGAATTCGATTATACGTGGGGGATCCATAGACGGCTGGTAGTGATCACATTCCCAAAACCCTTCCTCATCCGGCAGGACATGTTTTGCAGACGACCCTGTTATGCAACCATGTGCATCCGAGAGTAACGCCACATTGGTCCTACAACCGTTGCTGGCCGAGCGAATCACGCCCCCCAGCACTGCTATACTTGCTTTCTTTGCAGCAGCCCGTTGCATATTTTCACGCCAGCCTCCAGGCTCTTCCGCGTCTTCTGCACTCGCAGCCTTCGTGGCTGGGGACCACAAATTGAATGGTAGCTCTGGCAGAACCGCCAATTCCGCTCCCAGATCACGTGCACGCTCGAGATATGCAACCAGATCGCGCTCAGAACTGAAAATCTCACTTATTAATGCAACGTTGAGATCATGTGCTGCATTCTTCATAATTCACTCCGTAAATAGTCAGTTCGGTTCAATAGAGGCCGACAATCGCCTTCTCCCTTTTACGCCTAATCAATTGATAAGGGCCAAGCCTGTCGTCCAGCAACTCATGGGCCCTGCCTGATTCTTGCGCTGTCTGCATTCGTGGTCGCTGTGTCATCATTGAAGACCTGTTTATTGTGCCCGACAACACTTAAAATATTTCAACAGCTCTTTTAATCCTCTCCAAAATTCAATATTTCGTAGTGCAAGACATGGCGAAATTAGGTAAATGATTTTTGTGACCAGCGTGGTCCTGTACTTCTGGATGTGTGTCTGCTACGAAAACTGGCAGACACCAATTGAAATACAGACTGTCGGACTAAGGGGATCCAGCCCGTTTAGACTATGGACAGCAAAAGAAAAAGGGGGTGACAACAGTCGTACTGAATATTGACGCACAGTTCCAGTCGGTTGTGCAGTAAACATGGCTCGCATCTGTTTTCCGAACTTGGACGACGAAAATGTATAGCCCATATTCCCCTAGCCGAGGGGGTTGTCGAACAATAAAGGAACTCTTAGTGGCCGAACTTCGCGAGAAATATCCGTAGACCATGTCATCTGGCATGCAAATCTCTCCCCCGACAAATTCCGAATTCCGAAACGTCTTCGGTCGCTTCAAAATGCTGGAACATACTAATGGAGCATATATCGACGCTGGCCCAAAGCGGGTATTAATCCAATTAAAACTCGCGCCAGGATTGCTGCCAGGAACCTGGAATTTATTATAGGAAACTCTGATTAATCGGGGCAGTTTCGTACTCATCTTACTGGACCACAGA